>NZ_CAUPZX010000001.1:0-130122 GCF_963515875.1 uncultured Gemella sp.
TATTAATATAAGGCATTGCAATATTAACAACACGAGAATTATTCTTCTCCATCGTTTCATTAAAAATTGCTACCTGAACATCACTCTTAGTAGGTACTGTGCTACCACCAGTTCCACTGTTATTGTCACTTGGATTAGTCTGATCATTATTCGGGTTTGAACCACTTCCAGAGTTAGAACCACCAATAGATTTTTTAGGATTTACAGCACGAACTGTTACTGTAACATCGTCTGAAGTTGTATTCGTAAATCCAGATTTATCAGTATAAGTTGCATTATCTTTAAATGTTAACTTTTTACCTGTTAAAAATTCTGCTGGCGTTCCACCATTACTTACATTTAAATACAACAGTTCATTTTGTGTATTATCACCACTAGCAAACATCGTTGTTGAAGAAGGGACTAGTCTTGTATATTTTGCAACACCATTTTCTAATCTCCATCCCGCATCTAGGGAAGTTTGCGCAATAGTAACACCTGCCGGCAATTCAACAGCATGATCAATTTTTGTAATTGCAGCTGCCTCTTTATTAGTAGATTTTAAACTTAATTGTAAATCTTTACTCTTAGAAACATCAATTTCTGTTTCTGGTTGATTTGTTTCTAATAATGTTTGTCTACGAATACCATTTCTAGTATCAACTGAAACATATGGCGTACCAGTTGTATTCGTGTTAGAAAAATTAGTAGATTTAATTAAAGTATTATTTTTATCAAATAATTCAGCCTTTATAGTTGTATTTGAATCTTTACCTGTTTCAAATTTTTTCAATTTATAACTAACGTTAATATTAGCATATGCTCCACCTGATAATTCTCCAGTATATAATTTATACTGATTATTATTAACTTTTTCAGATCTTAAACTTGATCCGATTTCAAAAGTATCTAATGGTTCATTATCAGAGGCAGTAATTAAAATATATCCTCCTTCTTCAATTTTTGTTGGTGACGAAACATCTAAATTATAAGAACCTAAGATTTGGTCACCAACTGCATATTGTGTTTTTCCGTCATTTAATCGTCCAGATATCTTAGCACCACTATAATCAATTGTTTCCGAATCTGTTAATTCTCTTTTAGATCGTTTACTAATTTTCTTCCTATTTTTATTAGTAACAATATCCATATCTTTTTTATCTACAATATCAGTTTTATTTTCTAAATCACTAACCTCACTTGTAGTATTAACATTAGATGAATTACTATTATTTTCAGTAGATTTTATAGAATTAGTATCCACTTGTTGGGGTGTTGTACTAGAATTTACCCCCATTTTATCACTATTAAGAATATTTTTGGGGCTTACAGAATTATCATCCACATCGTCACTATTTGTTCTATTGACAGTAGTTTCAACAACAGACTCATTAGCTAAAACTACAGATGCTTCACTACCTAAAAATACAATACCAGTACCTATTAAAACTGACGCTGCACCAACTTTTAATTTTTTTATCGAAAATATTTCCTTTCTTTCCATATGATTACATGTTCCTTTCTATAATAACAATTATTTACACATTACATTTATCACCTAATTATTATTATATTATTTTAGTTAATGTGAATTATAAATTATTTCCTTCATATTATATCAAATTTATTATTTTTTATCAATTAATATATTTTAAAAAACCATAAAATACAACTTTAAAACCTTTTCTATTTCACCTTAAATATAGTTAAAATTTTACTTAAAATATACTTAAAAAAACAACAAGTTAAAATATTTTTTTATTTATATAATTATCTTATTGGTAAATATATTACATTAAAAGAATAATATATTAATATATATATATATATATGTATTTTACTGATGACTTTAATAAAATAGCAAACATCTAAAATCTAACAGGAATATATATTTAAATCAAAATAAATAGCGTAACTGTCTTTATGACTGCTACGCTATTTATATAATCTTGACTTTTAAAGTCAAATAGATTCAACTAATATCTTTTCTTATTTTACTTTCCAGATACTTTTAGACGGGCACAAGCTTTAGCTAAAGCTAGTTCTGCACGTCTTACATCAAGACCATCTTCTTTTTTAGCAAGACGCTCTTCTGCACGTTCTAATGCTCTTTGGGCACGTTCAACGTCAATATCTTTGTCTAATTCTGCTGTTTGAACTATAATAGTTACTTCGCCTTTATGTGTTTCCACAAATCCTTCACTTACAGCTAGAAATTCTTCTCGTCCATCAGGAAAAATCACTTTTAACGGACCAATTTTTAATGACGCTACCATAGGAACATGGTTTGCCATTATCCCAACTTGTCCAGTAGTAGTTCCCAATACAACCATAGAAGCTTCTTTAGCACTATAAGCTTCTCCATTAGGAGTAACAATGCTTACACTTAAAGTATTCATTTATTTACCTCCTATTTGTATTATACTTCTACTCCTAGTTTGCGAGCTTTTTCTAATACATCTTCAATTCCACCTACAAGACGGAAGCAATCTTCTGGAATGTGGTCGTATTTACCTTCTAGTATTCCTTTGAATGCTTGAACAGATTCAGATACTGGAACATATGATCCAGGTTGACCTGTGAATTGCTCTGCAACGTGGAAGTTTTGAGATAAGAAGAATTGTACACGACGTGCTCTATCAACTGTTTTCTTATCTTCATCACTTAATTCATCCATACCTAAGATGGCAATAATATCTTGTAATTCACGATATTTTTGAAGTGTTCTTTGAATTGTTGTCGCTACTTGGTAGTGTTCTTCTCCTACGATTTCAGGAGCTAATGCTCTTGATGTAGAAGCTAGTGGGTCAACAGCTGGGTAGATACCCATCTCTGTTAACGCACGTTCAAGGTTTGTTGTCGCATCTAAGTGGGCGAATGTTGTAGCTGGTGCCGGGTCAGTATAGTCATCGGCTGGTACATAAATCGCTTGAATAGATGTTACAGAACCTTTCTTAGTTGATGTGATACGTTCTTGTAAACGTCCCATCTCTGTAGCAAGTGTTGGTTGGTAACCAACGGCTGAAGGCATACGTCCTAATAACGCAGAAACCTCAGAACCTGCTTGTGTAAAACGGAAAATGTTATCGATGAATAGAAGTACGTCTTGTCCTTCTTCATCACGGAAGTATTCCGCCATAGTTAATCCTGTTAATGCTACACGCATACGAGCTCCTGGTGGTTCGTTCATTTGCCCGAATACCATGGCTGTTTTATTAATAACACCAGAATCTTTCATTTCATAGTATAAGTCATTTCCTTCACGAGTACGCTCACCTACACCTGTGAATACTGAAAGACCACCGTGTTGTTGTGCTACGTTATTGATAAGTTCTTGGATAAGAACTGTTTTACCAACTCCCGCACCACCGAAAAGACCGATTTTTCCACCTTTAATATATGGTGCTAGTAAGTCAATAACTTTAATACCTGTTTCTAAAACTTCAACGTGTGTTGATAATTCATCAAAAGTAGGAGCTTCTTTGTGAATTGAATCTTTACGAACTTCTTCTCCTGCTTCTGCACCGTGGTCAACTGCTTCACCTAGTACGTTGAACACACGACCTAATGTGTAGCTACCTACAGGAACTGTAATCGGTGCTCCTGTATCTACTACTTCTGCTCCCCTATTTAATCCATCTGTAGATGACATCGCAATTGTTCTAACTACATTGTCACCAACTTCTAGAGAAACTTCAAGAACTAATTTTTCTTTTTTCCCATCGCCTTTTTCTATATAAACTTCTAAAGCGTTTAATAGATTCGGCATATGCCCTGATTCGAATTTAACATCTACTACAGGTCCCATAACTTGGAGAATATAACCTTTATTCATATGTTGTATGCTAACTTAATAGCTTCTCCTTTCTCATTACTATTTTGTTGCTGCTGCTCCACTTACAATCTCTGTGATTTCTTGTGTAATAGCAGCTTGTCTTGCACGATTATATTTAATCGTAAGTGTATCAATAATATTTCCTGCATTATCAGTTGAATTTTTCATTGCTGTTTTTCTTGCAGAATGTTCACTAGCTTTACTATCTAATATACTTCCATAAATCATACTTTCAGCATATTGCGGTAGTATTACATCTAGTACTGCTGCCTCACCAGGTTCAAATTCATATGCACCAGTAATTTGATCATTTGAATTTGTAAATTGATCTGTATTTTCAATAGGAAGAACTTTACTTTCAGTTACAACCTGTTGAATCATACTAACAAAGTGATTAAAGTGTATGTATATTTCATCATATTCTTTATCAATAAAGTAACCTACCACTTTATTAGTAATTTCTTTAACCTGAGTGAAACTTGGCTCATCTGGTATATCTCTGTAACTATCAACTACATTATAGCCATTTTTTCTAAAGAATTCAGCACCATAGTTTCCTATAGCTACGATACCATACCCTTCATTATTATGTCTTTCTTTAACAGTGTTAACAAAATTTCTAATAACGTTCGAGTTGAATCCTCCACATAAACCACTATCACTAGTAATTACAACATAAAGAGTTTTCTTAGCTTCTCTTTTTTCTAACATAGGGTGTTTAATATTAGCACCTTTACCAAAAATTGTCCCCATTACCTCTTGCATTTTTTGCATATATGGATTAAATCTCTGTGCGTTTGATTGTGCTTTTAATAGTTTCGATGTTGAAACCATCTCCATTGCTTTTGTAATATGACTAGTTTTTTTCGTAGAATTGATTTTGTTTTTAATATCTCTTAGTGACGCCAATTAGTTCACCACCTTTACTCTACTACTTATCATCTTAGGCAAAAGTTTTTTTGAATGCAGCGATTACTCCATCCATAACTTCTGTTGATGGTAAGTCTTTTGTTTCAATAATATGCTTAACTGCTTCATTCTCATGAGCATCTAAGTATGCATATAATTCTTGTTCAAATCTGTGAATATCTTTAACTTCAACATCATCTAAGAAACCGTGTGTTAAAGCATAAAGAATCATAACTTGTTTTTCTACTGGAATTGGTTTGTGTAAGTCTTGTTTTAATACTTCAACTGTACGTTTACCACGTTCTAGTTTTTCACGAGTTGCTGGATCTAAATCAGAACCGAATTGAGCAAAGCTTTCTAACTCACGGTAAGATGCTAAGTCAAGACGTAGTGTTCCTGATACTTTTTTCATTGCTTTAATTTGTGCAGATCCTCCTACCCTAGATACTGAAAGCCCCGCGTTAATCGCTGGTCTAATTCCTGAGAAGAATAGATCTGATTGTAAGAAGATTTGTCCATCTGTAATTGAAATTACGTTTGTTGGAATATATGCAGAAATGTCACCTGCTTGTGTTTCTACGAATGGTAGCGCAGTGATACTTCCTCCACCAAAATCTTCATTTACACGAGCTGCACGTTCAAGAAGACGTGAGTGTAAGTAGAATACGTCCCCTGGATATGCTTCACGACCTGGTGGTCGTTTTAATAGTAATGATAACTCACGGTAAGCTGCTGCTTGTTTTGATAAGTCATCATACACGATTACTACATCTTTACCATTAAACATGAACTCTTCTGCCATAGCAACCCCAGCATAAGGTGCAATGTATAGAAGTGGTGCTGGTTGAGATGCTGACGCTGTTACTACAATAGTGTAATCTAATGCACCGTGTTCTTTAAGAGTTTCTACAACACTACGTACTGTAGATTCTTTTTGTCCGATAGCAACATAGATACAAATAACATTTTGTCCTTTTTGAGCTAAAATTGAGTCGATAGCTACTGCAGTTTTACCTGTTTGTCTATCTCCGATAATAAGCTCACGTTGTCCACGTCCGATTGGTACTAATGCATCAATTGCCTTGATACCTGTTTGGAATGGAACTGATACTGATTTACGTCCCATAACCCCAACAGCTGGAGATTCAATTGGACGACGTTTTGTAGTATTTACTGGTCCACGACCATCAACTGGTTGTCCTAATGGATCTACTACACGCCCGATAAGTTCTTCACCAACAGGTACGTCCATAACACGACCTGTACGACGAACTTCGTCTCCTTCTTTTATATCAGTTGTTGGACCTAAGATTACGATACCAACATTTGTGTCTTCAAGGTTTTGGGCAAGACCCATAACTCCTGTTTTAGTGAACTCTACAAGCTCACCACTCATTATTTCATTAAGACCGTATACACGAGCAATACCGTCCCCTACTTCTATAACTGTACCGACATCTGTTGACTTAACTTCAAACTGATAATTTTCTATTTGTGATTTTAGTAATGAACTAATTTCTTCAGCTTTAATAGCCATTTATGTCCCTCCTTGTTTCAACTTCTTCTAGATTGTAGAAATTTTTGATTTTATAGCATTTAATTTTGCCTTAATACTAGCGTCAACTACTTTATTATTATAAGTAAGTTTTAAACCACCTAGAAGACTTTCGTCTACAAAATTATTAATTTCTACATTTTCTAGTTGTAACTCATTTTTAATTTTTTCTTTTAGATTCTCTAACTGTACGTCAGTTAGTAGCGAAGCTGATTCAACTTTCACAACAACGCTTTTTGAATGTTTATTAAACAATTCTGTAAATTGCTCTAAAACAAAATTTATTAATGAGATTTGCAGATTACCTGCTAAGATTTTCACTACATTTACAACATATGTATTAACACCTGTAAATGAAGCATCAATCAGATTAATTTTTTTAATTTTTTCTATATTAGGGTTGTTCATCAATGTAACAAAATCTGAAGATTCATTAACAACTTTTGCAACTTCCTTTAACTCATAAGAAACTTCTTCTAAAGTGTTATTTTCTTTTGCAACTTCAAATAATGAATATCCAATTTTATTAGCTAATACTGACTTACTCATTATTTCACCCCTACCTCTTTAATGACTTTATCAACATATTCACTTTGTGTTGAGTCATCTAATTCTTTTTCTAAAATTTTCGAAGCTACAAGCACTGATAATTCAGCAATTTGTTTGTTAATTTCTTCAAGTGCTCTTGTCTTCTCATCCTCAATATCTCTTTGAGCATTTACTTTTAATTGTTCTGCTTGTTTACGAGCTTCTTCAAGAATAGCTTGTTTTTCAACCTTAGATTGTTCACGAGCATCTTCCATCATAACTTTGATTTCTTTTTGAGCATTTCTTAATTTTTCTTGATTTTCTTCAAGTAAAACTAATGCTTCTTTTTGATTTTTAGCGGCATCATCAAGTTGACCTTCAACTAATTTTTGACGCTCATCTAACATGTCAATAAGTTTATCCCAAGCAAATTTTTTCAGTAATACTAAAAGGATCAATACAGCTACAATGTTAATAGCCATATTTCCTAGATTAAAACCTTGATGAGAAGAGTGTTCAGTAGCTAAAAATACTAAATTTTCCATTTACTAAATGCTCCTATTCTTCATAGTTCTTTTGTTTACAGTATTATACTAAATTATTTAGCTAAGATAACGAATGAAATAACGATAGCTAAGATAGGTACTGCTTCAACAAGTGCGAATAATACGAAAGCATTTGATTTTAATCTTGACTCTAATTCTGGTTGGCGAGATACACCTTCGATGAATTTACCGAATAAAAATCCGTTACCGATACCAGCACCAACTGCTGCTAAACCTGCTGCTAAACCTGCTCCAATTAATTCTACCATAATTATATTTTCCTCCTTGGATAATAAATGAATTTTATTAATTATTAGATTTTTGCACTTTTAGTGCATTTTAAAATTAGTGTTCATCACTAATTTTATGTGATAAATAAATAAATGTTAAGACAGTAAAGATGTACGCTTGGATAAACCCAATGAATAGAGAGAATCCTTTCCATACTACTAAACCTACCATCCCGGCGATAGCTCCAAAGAACCCTACGGTTGTAAGAGTTGCTAATAAGGCTAATAATATTTCACCTGCATAAATGTTACCGAACAAACGCATTGAGAAAGTCATTAAGTTTGTAAACTCTTCAATAACTTTAAATGGTGTAATACCAATACCTGAAGAAGTATAAGTACTAAAATAATGTTTAACACCTTTATACTTAATTCCTGCAAAATGAGTAAATACAATAATCAATAATGCAAGAGAGAAAGTAAATGTTGGATCTGCTGTAACAGAGTTTACATAGATTACTTCATCATAACTAACCTCTATTAATACACCAATAGTATTTGCTACTGCAACAAGTGAAATAATTGTTAGCGCTGTCGCCCATAATCCCTTACCATATTTTTTCCAGTTAACATTTCCTTTTATTACGTTATCACTAACGAAATACGCAAGTAATTCAACCGCATTTTGACGTTTACTATCTGGTCTTAATTTTATTCTACTAGTTAGAAACATCACTATAATAAAGGTAAGTAAAACTGTTATTAAAGTTGTGATTACACTAGGAATATTAACCGTTATATCATAGCCAAATAATTTGGTAATAAGATATGTGTGTTTTTCCATATATTCCCCTCACCTCTTTTCTTAAAGTATCTTTTATATTTCTAAATCTGTTGTAATATAAAATTTAGAAATACTTAATATCTATTATAATATTATTTTATAAGATTTGCTAGCGATTTCTTAAATTTTATATAAATTGATTAAAAAAAATCAATTATTATTTCGTTCCGAAGATCCTATCTCCAGCGTCTCCTAACCCTGGTACAATGTATCCATGATCATTTAATTTTTCGTCTAATCCAGCGATAAAAATATCTACATCTGGGTGAGCTTTATGCAACGCTTCTACTCCTTCTGGTGCAGCTATAAGACACATAAATTTAATATCCGTAACTCCACGTTGTTTTAATGAATCTATTGCAGCAATGGCAGAACCTCCTGTTGCTAACATCGGATCAACAACGATGAAATGACGTTCTTCTGGATTACTTGGTATTTTAACAAAATACTCATGTGGTTGAAGAGTTTCTGGGTCACGATATAATCCTACATGTCCTACTCTTGCTGATGGAATTAGATTCATTAATCCATCAACCATTCCTAATCCTGCACGTAGAATTGGAACAAATACTATCTTTTTACCTGAAAGACGTTTACAAGTAGTTTTTTGGATTGGTGTTTCTACTTCTACATCCTCCAATGGAAGGTCACGAGTGATTTCATAAGCCATTAAAGACCCTACTTCATTAGTAAGTTGTCTAAAGTCCTTAGAACCCGTTCTTTTATCTCTTATAAAAGATAATTTATGTTGGATCAATGGATGATCAAATACATGAACTTTTGACATAATTATAGTTCTCCTTTGTAATGTTATTATATTTATTTTACTCTAATTATTTCATTTTAACAAGGGATATCCAAAAATATTTTACTCCATTCAAGAAAATATTTTTTTATTAATTTTACTATATTACTAGACTTCACTCATAGAAAATATTACAATAATAAAAACAATATATGGAGACATTAACATGAACAAAAGAATCTTTTTAGGGATATTTTTATTAACTAGTATTTTTTACTATGTTCTTCCACTGACTTTTTTAAAATTTTATAACGGTACAACTGATAAAGCTGGTTTTATTCTAATATTAGCGTATGGTTTCTTTTCATTTTCAATAACAGTACTAATTTCTTATTTTATGGAAAGAACTATATTCACACCGTTACTAAGTAGTATGCTAGCATTGCCGTTATTTTTCATTTTTAATTCTAGCGCACTGGTGATAATACTTATAATAATAGTATTTTCTTTTTTAGGTTATTTTTTAACAGCATTACTAAAATAAAAAAAAGGAGAAAAAATGACAATTTTAAAACGAAATTTAATTATAGCAACTGGTATTTACATACTTTTTTATTTAGCTCCTATTATAGCTAATCCATTTACTGCATTAAATTTATTGGAAGCATTTTTAATAGGGATATTAGTATTCGGTGTTTCTTACTTAAATTACATTTTCACATATACAAGTAGAAGTACTCTTAATGAACGCACCAAGAGTACAATTATTACAAGTTGCGTGTTGTTAATAGCGTTATTAATATTTTTCAATCCTATTCAATTCCCGATTGTATTTAATGTAGTAATAAATAAATATATAGCTATTATCCTACTTCTTCTTATATTATTGTTTATTATTTTATTAGCAAGAAAAATGGATAACTCTATAATCTTAATTTTGCTTTTTGCCCCATCTATTATCCAAGGATTATTGATGCGCTTATCATACAAGGCTATGCTCTTTTACGTCACTAATCCTAATATTAACCTATATTTAACAATTGCTATTTTTATTGGATACTATATTTATAACAATAAAAAATAACAATAGATTTAATTTATTTTTATTGTAGATATAAAAAAACTGATAACCTAGTCTTTATTTCTAGATTATCAGTTTATTTTTTATTAGTTATCTATTTCTACTTTTAAGATTTTTCCTGATACAGCATCAACTTTCACATCATATTCTAATCCATTTGCACGAGCTTCTACTTCATAGATGTATAATGGTACTCCATTGTTTTGAGGTGCATAATCATCTTCATATTCTGGTCTAATTTTTACAAAATTGATATTTTGCTCTGGAGTTGAGATTGCGGCTGCTACTAATGAACGTATTTCTTGTGGAGATTTTGCATTTTGTGTATTTTGTTGAACATTATTGTTGTTTTGAACAACTGGAGCTGAGTTATTATTGTTATTATTGTTTGAGTTTTGATTATTAGTTTGTGAATTATTATTTGAGTTGCTATCTCCGCTATTATTATTATTGTTGTTGTTATTTGGATTTGTTTGCGGTCCTACATTCATCTTAACATTTGAATAAGCTTCTTGAACTTTAACTCTTTGTGCCTCTTCATATCTATCATATGCATATGCGCCTACTGAGCCTGTTACTACTACTGCTAATGCTCCAATTATAAGTGGTTTTAAGAAGTTTCTTTTTGGTCCTCTTGGTTCTTGGTTAAATTGATTATTATTGTTAATAGTTTCTGTATATGTTCCTTCTAATGTTTCGATTTCGTTATTATTAATATTTTTAGTCATTTTTCTTTTACCTCTTTTTCTTTATTATTATATTTTATGTATTTTTCTTTTTCTGATATATTTATTATATCTTTGTTTTATGAACGTTAAATGAAGATTTTATTCGTCTCTTTTGATATTTTTATTATATCTTTGTTTTATAAATCTTAAATGAAAGGTTGACCCAAACATTCTAACTTTTTATATTTTTTACTTATCTATCTCAACTTTTAATACTTTTCCTGAAATGGCATCTATTACTACATCATACTCTAATCCGTTAGCACGTGCCTCTACTTTATAAACATATAAAGATACTCCATTATTTTGAGGTGCATAATCATCCTCATATTTAGGTTTAATTTTTATAAAGTTTATATTTTGTTCCGGCACTGATATTGCCCCTGAAACAATTGAGCGAATCTCTTGTTGTGATTTTGCGTTTTGTGTGTTTTGCTGCGTATTATTATTAATATTATTTTGAACGTTATTATTCGAATTATTATCTCCATTATTGTTACTGTTATTATTAGAATTTGACTGTGATTCTACCTTCATCTTCACATTTGAATAAGCATCTAGAATTTTAGCTCTTTGTGCTGTTTCATACTTATCGTATGCATACGCTCCTACCCCTCCTGTTACTACTACTGCTAATGCTCCAATAATTAATGGTTTTAAAAAGTTTCTTTTAGCTTTTTGGGGTTGTTCATTAAATTGACTATCAGTATTTATAGTTTCTGTATATGTTCCTTCTATAGTTTCAATTTCATTATTATTAATATTTTTTGTCATTTTTCTTTTACCTCTTTTTCTTTATACTTTTATTTTATTATTCTTTTATGAATCCTAAATGAAGATTTCATTTTTATTCGTCTCTTTTGATATTTTTATTATATCTTTATTTTATGAACGTCAAATGAAGATTTCATTTTTTCATCTCTTTTTATATTTTTATTGTATTCCATTTTTATGAATGCTAAATGAGGATCTCTGTAAATATTATACAAAATAAACACACCTTCATAATTTAAAGGTGTGTTCATATTTTATAAATTAACTACAAATCTAGTTCCATTAGGTTTATTATCTATAATTGCTATTTTACCATTATGTAATTCTACAATTTTTTTTGTAATAGATAATCCTAATCCAGATGAATTATCTTCTGTTGTAGTTCGTGATTTATCTACTTTATAAAATCTATTCCATATGTTTATTTTTTCTTCATCATTTATTCCAATACCATCATCAGCTACCTCGAAAATTATTCTATTTCTTTTAGCTAAACATACCGTAACTTCAGTTTCAGCATATTTCAAAGCATTTGACAATAAATTATCTATCATACGCATAATCAAAGCTTCATTGGCATAGATTGATATATTTTCTTCTATTGTTATTGATAATTTTATATTTTTGTTATCAAATAAAATTTTATAGTCTTCTAATGTATGTTTAATCTTATCAGATAATTGAAATTTTTGTTTTGGTATTTCTAATCTACTATCTAGTCTAGCTAATTCTAAAATTTGATTTATCATAGATGTCATTCTCTTACTCTGTCTTTCAATTGCAGAGAACGATTCTTTCGCTTCTTCTATAGAATCTATATATTTAGATCCATATTCACTTTCTGCCATTATCACAGAAATTGGAGTTCTAAGCTCATGTGATACGTCAGAACTAAATTGACGTTCTCTTTTTGATGAATTTTCTAGTGTTTCTAACATTTCATTAAAAACTTTACCTAACTTGTGAACCTCATCGTTTCCTTCCTCTATATAAATTCTCTTACTTAAATCATTACTATTTGCAATAGCTTCAGCTGTTTTTGTCATATCTCTTACGGGTTTTAATGAGCTTTTTATTATCAAGTAACCACCATACATTATTATCATTATAATAAACGGACTACCAATACTAATTATTATTGGCAATATCCAGCCATTAATATTATTGGTAACTTGAACAATACCTCTCACATATTTTCCATTACCTAATCTAGCAGAGCTAGTCTCTGAATCATAATATAAATATTTATTATGATTCACATCTTTATACTCAGAAATAGCTCCAAGACTAAAATCATTAACTTTAAAATTTCTAGGAACAGATCCCGCGACAAGATTACCATCTTTATCGTAAACAGATAAGGTCACTCCATCTTCATACGGTGTAAATTTATCTGCTCCACTTGAGATTTCTACAACTTCATCTATTAACCTTTTTTTTGCCTCACTCTCTACAACACTATCACTAACAAAAAATGTCCCAATTATTAACGATCCTATTAGTAAAACTATAAATGTCGTATACCATAATGTTATTTTAAAAGTTAAAGATACCTTTTTAAATGGAAAGAATAATAGTTTCTTATTTTTATTTAACAAAGTATCCTAGCCCCCTTTTAGTATAAATAATGGTTTTATCCGTTCCATTATCTAGTTTTTTCCTAATATTTTTTATAATTACATCTACTATATTCGAAGCTCCATCATAATCATAATCCCAGACATGATTAAGAATTTGATCACGACTTAGAATACTCTCTTTATTCTTCATAAGATACTCTAATACCTCATATTCTTTACCAGTTAATCCTATATTCTCACCATTTCTTGTAACTTGTTTTTTTGAGATATCAAGTATAACATCATCAATTTGTATAACATTAGTTGCTAGCCCATAATTTCTCCTCATTAAAACTCTTATTCTAGCAAGTAGTTCATCAAATTCAAACGGCTTAACGATATAATCATCAGCTCCACTATCTAGTCCAACAATTTTATCCTCTAAAGTATCTTTTGCCGTCAACATAATTACTGGGGTATTATTTTTACTCTCACGAAGCCTTTCGATAAACTCATAACCATTAACTTTTGGCATCATTATATCAGTAATAATCAAATCATACTCACTATAACTAACAAAATCTAATGCTTCTCCACCATCGAAACAACTATCTACACTATAATTATTCTTTTTTAAATGTTTAGTAATTATTCTATTCAAATCGCGTTCATCTTCTACAACAAGAATCTTCATAACAATCTCCTCATACCAAATTTCTACTATATTTTACTTAATTCATTTAGAAATGTAAAACAATAGTTATCAAATTCTATAGAATTTTAGATTTACATTTATTAATAAAGTCAGTATATATTATATAAATGAATTTAAAATGAAAAAACGACCTAAAATAGTAATTTATAAAATCACATATCTAAGTCGTTCTCATTACTCCTATTCACTTTCTTCAAGGTTATAAAGTAACTCATACAATGCTTTTGCATCTAATTTTTCTTTTTCTTCTTTACTAATATCTTGAACCAACTCTCCACGGTGCAATACAATTATTCTGTTTCCGTATTTCACCGCATCTTGAATATTGTGAGTTATCATTAAAGCTGTTAAGTTTTTCTCTTCAATCTTTTGTCGAGTAAGTTCCATTATCTTCTTCTGTGTTTTAGGATCTAACGCTGCCGTGTGTTCATCAAGAAGCAAAAGTTTAGGTGTTGTCATAGTAGCCATTAAAAGTGCAATAGCTTGACGTTGACCTCCTGATAATAGCCCCATCTCACTATCTAATCTATCTTCAAGTCCTAAGTCTAAAGTTGCTAGTAACTCTTTAAAAAGTTTTCTATCTTCTTTAGTAGTCCCCGGTTTAAAACCTCTAACCTTACCACGTCGAAGCGCTAATGACATATTTTGCGCAACAGTCATACGAGGAGCTGTTCCATCAAGTGGATTTTGGAAAACTCTACTAATAAATCCAGCTCTTTTATGTTCTACAATATTACTTACATCTTTTCCCTCGATTAAAATTTCTCCACCATCTAACGAGAAAGAACCTGCTAGGGCATTAAGAAAAGTTGATTTTCCTGCTCCGTTTCCTCCAAGAATAGTAATAAAATCTCCATCTTTAATTTCAAGACTAACATTTTTTAATGCATGTTGTTCTCTAATAGTTCCAGGAAAGAATGTTTTATCTATTTTATTTATTTTTATAAATGACATATTCTACGCATCCTTTCTCTTAGTTTTTAATTTTAATTGAGGTAAAGTTAAGAATATAGCAATTACTAGAGCTGAAACTAGTTTAAAGTCATTAGCACCAATAATATTTAATTTCAATACTCCAACTAACAACAATCTATAGATTATAGCACCACAGATTACACAAATTAGTCTTGTAGTAAAAGTGACATCTTTGAAAATTACTTCTCCTATAATAATTGCTGCTAAAGCTACTACTATTACCCCAATACCACTATTAACATCTGAATATCCATTATTTTGAGCTAAAATTGCACCAGCTAAAGAAATAATCCCATTGGCAAGCATCAATCCTAAAATCGTCATTGTTTTTGTAGAAATACCTAACGCTGTTGCCATCTTCTCATTATCTCCTGTTGCAATTAAACTCTGACCTAATTCTGTTGAAAAGAATAAAGACATAGCTAAGATAATTAATCCAGAAAGAATAATTCCAACAAGTACAGTATCATAATGAGTTGGTAAGTTTAACCCCTGGATTTTACTAAAAATCGTATCTTTATTGATTAAACTTAAATTTGGTCTTCCCATAATTCTAAGATTCACTGATAATAATGCAGTCATTGTTAGAATCCCTGCAAGTAAACTTGGTATTTTACAAACAGTAATTAAAAATCCTGTCACAAGTCCCGCTAACATTCCTGCTACTATAGAAATCAGTGTAGCAATAATGGGATTAATTCCATTATGTATACAGATTACGCATACCGCAGCTCCTAATGGATACGCACCTTCTGTAGTCATATCCGCAATATTCAATACTCTAAAACTAATAAATAATCCAAGCGATAATATTCCCCACAGCATTCCTTGTGAAATCGCTGAAATAAATAAATCCATTTTACACCTCTTTTTTTCCTAAATTAATATTATATAATTTAGAGCGACTCATAAACAACTATTTATAATATCGATTTTATGAGCCGCTCCTTTAATATATTTATTGCCTAAAATAGTTTGTTAATAATATAATATCAATAATATTATTTTTTATCCACTACTTTTGCTTTATCTTTAATTTCTTTTGGAATTTCTATTCCTAATTGTTTTGCTTTTGCTTCATTTAAGTAAATTACACCTTCATTAGCAAGAACGATTGGCATATCTTTAGTATCCGCACCTTTTAATACTTTAGCAACTACTTTTGCTGTTTCAATACCGATTTGATATTGATCAACACCTATTCCTAATAGTCCTCCATCAGCTACCATAGTGTCTGCAGATGGGAAGACAGGAATTTTCTTAGCATCAGTGACTTTTACAACTGTTGCCATCGCACTTGCAATTGTGTTATCAATTGGTACGAAGATTGCATCAGTTTGTGAAGCAAGGCTTTCTGTTACTTGTTGAATATCATTTGTGTTCGCTACTGTTGATACTTTAACTTCTAATCCTAATTCTTTAGCTAATTTTTCTGCTTCTTGAGCTTGTTTTACAGAGTTATCTTCACTAGCTGTGTAAAGAATACCAACCTTTTTCATATTAGGTAATACTTTTTTCATGATTTCAAGTTGTTGTTTAATTGGGGTTCTATCACTAACACCAGTAATGTTATTTCCTGGTTTATTTTCAGCTTTAATTAATCCTGCTTCAACTGGATATGTAATACCACCCATGATAATTGGTTTGTCTTTTGTTGCATTTGATAATGATAAAGTAGCTGGTGTTGTAATACCTACTAAAATATCGTTGTTATCTGTAACTAATTTTTGACCCATACTTGCTAAGTTACTTTGATCACCTTGAGCATTTTGAAGATCAATTTTTAAATTCTTACCTACTTCATATCCTTCTTTTTTCAGTCCATCTTCTAAACCTTTATAGATTTGGTCAAGAGCTGGATGACTAAGTAATTGAAGCACCCCTACTTTAACCTCTTTATTATCAACTTTTTTAGTTTCTTCACCTTTTTTACTAGAGAAGAACCCATAACCTAATACACAAACTAATAATACCGCAAATGCTACAAAAATTTTATTTACTTTCATTTTAATAATCTCCTTTAAATTTAATAATATTTTTTGTAATAAAAATTTTTTTGTAATAAAAATTTTAGAAGCGTATCTATACAAAAAGACCACTAGCATAATATCTAGTGGTCCTTTAACTATAATTTTTATAATATAAAAAGCCACCTAGATATTTCTATGTGGTCTCGATTTTCCCATCACAAATAATCCACATAGATACTTACTTCTCATCTGAGAGCCGTATCTATGTTAAAAAGAAACAAGATCGACTCAGTATCTAGTGGCTTTGCCAACGAATATTTAATTGTAGCGTGTCAACTTGATACAGTTTCATATATCTCTTTTCTCCTTTACGTTTAATTCTTAATTACATTATATCAACTGTTTTTTTAATTGTCAATATATTTTTTTAAAAAAATATATAAAATTCTGACAATTCCATATAATTTCTATCTATTTCAATAAAATTTTGTTTATTATTTTTATTGAAACTCACTATCACTACCTCGAAGTAATTATTTTAAAAAAATATTAAAAATATATTAGCCCCATTTTATCAATTTTTTCTGTACTATAAATTATCCTATGAAAAAATAGCTCATTATGAAAACAATGAAAATAAGTCGTTTTCATAATTGAAATATAGAGATTTTTATAATAGTACAGTAGTTGATTCATTGATTTCACTACTATATATGGGTGAATTATATTTTATAAAATATCGGGTTTCTTATGAAAATAAAATTGAAAATATATCATTTTTATGAAAATTTTCACTTGAAAATCTATTTTCATAGGAGTATGATAGATATATGTTACTTAAAATGAAGTTAGGAGAATTTTTATGGATAGCAAGATAGCTATAGAAAAAGAAAAATTATTTAACAAAGGATTCATCACAATAACTACAATTAATTTTATTGTATTTTTAATTTATTATTGTTTTGTAGTTATTACAGCAAAATATGCAACATCTCAATTAGGAGCTACTGCAGCTCAGGCGGGATTTGCCGCAGGTATTTATATTATCGGAACACTTGTCGCTCGTCTTTATATTGGTAAGAAATTAGAAATTGTTGGTCGCAAACAAATTTTACGTTTTGGAGCTTTAATTTACTTAATCACAACAGCAGCTTACTTAATTTCATCAAACATTATTATCTTAGATACTGTTCGTTTTCTAAATGGTTTTGCTTACGGAACTATTTCTACTGCTGCTAACGCAATCGTTACAGCTTATATTCCTAAAACTCGTAATGGGGAAGGTATTAACTACTATGGATTAAGTACAAGTTTAGCTGCTGCAATTGGACCATTTATCGGTATGTTACTACTTCCTATTACAGGATTTAATGCGGTAATAATTCTAGCAATTATTCTATCTATTGCTGTAACTGTAGCTTGTTTCTTATTCCCTGTTAAAAATATCGAATTAGATAGCAAACAAAAACAACTTTTAAATAGTTGGGCACTAAATACTTTTATCGAATATAAAGTATTATTCATCTCAACAGTAGCATTTTTAATAGGTTTAGCATACTCTAGCGTATTAGGCTTCTTGTCTATTTATGCTGATAGTTTAAATTTATCAACAGCTGGAGCATTCTTCTTTGTAGTTTACGCTCTTATTATCACTGCTACTCGTCCATTCGCAGGACGCGTATTCGATGCTCGTGGTGAGAATGCAGTTATGTACCCAAGTTTTGTATTTTTAACTTTAGGTTTATTAATGTTAAGTTTTACTAATGGTAGCTTTATGTTATTATTCTCAGGTGCATTAATTGGTTTAGGTTACGGAACATTCATGTCTAATGGTCAAGCGGTTTGTCTAAAACTCGTTAACTCTACTAAAGTAGGTATCGCACTTTCTACTTACTTCATAGGATTAGATCTTGGTCTTGGATTTGGACCTTATGTTTTAGGTACTGTTCACGGCATTCTATCTTATAGAGGGATATATATTCTTTGTGCAGTAATTACAATTGGTGTAACAGTTCTTTATGCAATGTTCTACAAAGGTAAAGAAGTACCCGTGCTAAAAACAAAAACTAGTCGATAGTAACATTAAAAACTTTTAAATAAGGGAGTGACCTAATCGACTTTTCAGAAATAAATCACGATTTTTGAGTCACTCCCTTTTATGTATTTAATAATCATCATTAATAATAAAAGAGGAGCGATACATTATCATTCCTCTTTTTATTTTATTTTTCTGGGTAACGTCTTGCAACATCTATTAATTTATCTTCTATAATCTTTTTAGGATTCTCATTAAGATGATAACACATTGCTAAAGAATAGATTAGAACGTCTGCTAGCTCATCCTTTATCTCTTGTATATTATCACCTTTTTCGTCCCATTGAAAATGTTCTAATAACTCTGCCGCTTCTATAGAAATACTTTTAGAAAATCTTTCCAAAGTATCATATTTTTCCCAACCTCTTTTTTCTCTAAACTCTGTTATTATAGTTTTTAATTCTTCCATATTTTTTCCTTTAGATTAAGTTGTTATTTGTTAAATTATTATATAGATTGTAGAATTCTGCTAGAGTTAAAGTTTCACTTCGTCTAGCTGGTTCAATATCGCTATCTACACAAGCATTTTGTAAATCTTGCTTTTTGTCTTTACCATAACTTGAAATTAAGTTATTTAATAAAGTTTTTCTTCGTTGAACAAAACATGAACGAACAAATTTAAAGAATTTAGCATCAGTTTCAAATTCGTGACTTTCTTTTGTCATAATTTTCACAACTGCACTTTCAACATTCGGTGCTGGTACAAAAACTTTTTTCGGTACGGTAAATAAATACTCAACATCTGTATAATAATTTAATAAAATTGTTAGTGAGTTATAATCTTTTGTTCCTACCTTAGCATTTAATCTATTAGCAACTTCTTTTTGCATCATAACTACATAACCATCAATTTTCTCAGTATTTTCTATTAAATGAGTTAAAATTGGCGTTGTAATGTAGTAGGGTAAGTTTGCTACTACCATAATTTTTTCACAATCTGACATCTTCTCAGCGATTATTTTGTCAACATCAGCTTTTAAGATATCATTATTAATAATCTCAACATTAGAATAATCAGCAAGTGTCTCTGATAAAATCGGTAAAAGTCTACCATCAATTTCAAATGAAATTACTTTTTTAGCTTTTTTAGCTAACGCCTCTGTAAGAGAACCAATACCAGGTCCAATTTCTATTACTCCTACATTTTCATTTACTCCAGCTCCATCAACGATTCTATTTAAGATATTTGCATCTATTAAAAAGTTCTGTCCTAAACTCTTTTTAAATGTAAAACCGTGTTTTTTTAGTATTTCAAAAGTTTTCTTAGGTGTTCCTATCATTATTTTATTCCTTTACTTATTTTTTCCATTTCTTCTAATAATCGTTCTTTAGAAATGTTATACATATTAAGTTTGTTTAGTAATTGTTTTGCATTAGTATATCCTATATTTAATCTTTCACAAAGTTCTTCTCTTAAAACTTTTGAAGTAGTGCCTCCTACTAAACCTAACTCTATCAATATTTCATTACTTATATCATTTTTCACCTCATCCATCGGTGTATAATGATTTTTTATGGCCGCAATAATATCTTCTTTACTCGCAGCTTCTATTCCAATCTTCCCTTTGCTATCCACTGCTTTTTTATTTGAAATATATGCATGTTTTGCCGTAGGGATATTTTTTTCTATAATACTTCTAATTCTTTTTCCAGCATAATCAGGATCGGTTAGAACTATTAGTCCTCTTGTTTTTTCTAGAAAGATTAAACGTTCTATTTTTTTCTTAGTTAGGGCAGAGCCATTAGTTTCAAATGTATCACAATCTATTGCTTCTTTGACCCTATTGGTGTCATCTCTTCCCTCTACTACTATTATTTCTTTGATTTTCATTTTATTATCCTTTAAAAAATTCATCAGTCTATTATAACATATTTAGACAAATTTTGCTCATACTAGCATGAATATTTCAAATAGTTGTATAGTTCATGTGTAATTTCATTGTGAACTTTATACTTATAACCATCACAAAGAAAATTCTTTTTTAATTCAAATTTATCTTTAAGCTTAATTTTTTCTAGTGCTTTCCCTTTTTTACACACTAGTATTTCCCAATATTTTTCAAACTTAACCAGATAACAATCATGGATTTTATCTTCCCCATATGCTCCAGCAAAATATAACAGTCCAACAAGGTCTAATAGTATATGCCACCATTTTACTGTTTTTCTTCTTTCTAACAAATAAACCTTCTCACTCTTAATAAGATAATTATATAATTCTTCCATACCTCTCACCTCTTTATACTCATTATAACACAAAAAATCCTCTACAGAACAACCTGCAAAGGAAAATTTGTTAATGTATATCTTTTTTCTTAAAGTTAGCTCCACTTACTTCACTAACTGTTCCAATCGATAGAAAGGCATTTTTGTCATTTCTAAAGACTATTTTTTTTAGTTTTGATTCTTCAATACGAGTAATTACACAAAAGATGATTTTTGTTTCCTGTCCAGAATAGCCACCTTCTCCATGTAATAAAGTTACTCCACGACCTAATCGATCTTGAATTTCTTGACTAATTACTTGGTAATTACTTGTAATAACCATTACAGATTTAGAATCATTTAGTCCCTCAATAACTATATCCATAACTTTAGAAGCTACGAAATAACTTATCATAGAATATAACGCTGCTTCCCATGTGAATACAAATCCAGAAGCTATAAAAATCACAACATTTATTCCAAGAACCATCTCACCTACAGAAATCGGTAGCTTTTTAGTAGCATAGATTGAAAACATCTCACTTCCATCCAATGTTCCACCATTTCTAATAACTAATCCAACTCCTATTCCTAATATTATCCCACCAAAGATACAGGCTAAGAATGGATCAGTAACTAGCGGAGGAAAACTATGAAAATAAGATGTTGCAAAAGATAAAATAATAATTCCAAAAATAGATGCTATAGAAAAACCTCTACCTATTTGCTTATATCCTAAATACAAAAATGGAATATTAAAAATTAAAATGAAAACCCCAAGTGGTAATCCTAAGTAATGACGGGCAATAATCGACACCCCAATCACTCCACCATCTAATATATTATTAGGAATTAAGAAAAATTCTAATCCTGCTGCAAAAATTAATGATCCAATAATTATACTTATATATTTCTTCAAAAAATCTATTCTACTCTCCATTGATTCTCCTTTTTATTTATTTTTTTGACAAATAGGACAAAAATGACTCGAACGACCTTTTATCGTAACATTTTCCACATCATGACCTTGGGGACAGGTTTTTTTCCCATATATTTGGTGGAAATTTTGCATATTCCCTTCTCCTCCATCAGTATGAACATAATCAGAGATTGTAGATCCACCCTCTTTTATTGCCAACTCTAAAATATCTACTAATTCTTTAAATAAACTCTCCTTTTTCTTTTTAGAAAGTTCACTCGCCTTTGTTAATGGATGAATTTTTTGGCGATATAATACTTCACAATCATAAATGTTACCACATCCACAAAATACATTTCCTTCTAAAAGTAGTGCTTTTATAGGTTGATCTTTATATTTATTTTCGTCTAATTTTTCTAAAAAATATTTTTTAGAATTTTTATCAAAAGGTTCTGGAGCAAGATTAATAAAAGGTTTAAACTTCGTTATATCTTCAATATATCTAAGTTCTCCAAATCTTCTAATATCGCTGTAAACCAGTTTTTCTCCAGTTGATAATTCAAAAATTACATGTTGATGCTTAAAATAATTTTTATTAGTAATTTCTGCTATATCTTTAACTAGAAAAAATGCTCCTGTCATTCCAAAATGAGTAATTATATATCCCTCATTTAATGTGAAATATAGATATTTTCCTCTACGTGATAATTTTTCTATTGTTTTTCCTTTAACATTCTCAGAAAAGCAACAAATATCTTGCTTCACAATTGCCATTTTATTTAGTGTATGACTTTCTTTTACAGTATTTGAATATTTTACATCTAGAATTTGTTTATCTATTACTACTTCTTCTAATCCAAATTTTATATTTTCAACCTCTGGTAACTCTGGCATAATGTACTCCTATTTTTATACTTACTTTTTAATTGTAATACAAATATTTGAAAAATTCAAAGATTTCATTTTTACTTAACTTTATATTACACCTAATTTCTTTGTTTTTTTCGCTTTATTATAGCGTTAGAACAAAATATGTAGTATAATAATAAAGTTAAATATAAAAAGGGGCCGTTATTAAATGGAAGAAAGAGAATCTAGACGAAAAAGAATTAGTTCAGCCTCATATAAAAGAGGAGGACGCTCTCCTAAAAAAAGAGGTTTTAAAAAAATATTATTTACAATTTTAGCATTATTCTTAGTTGGAACTGGAGCGTTTGCTGCTTATACATTCCATAACTTCTCAAATTCTGCTAAAAAAGGTTATAAAAATGTAGACTATCTAAAAGAAGTTGATCCTAACTTTAAAAAATTCTCAGTTTTAATTTTAGGTATTGATATGAATGATGATCGTAAAGCACAAGGTCAAACTCGTGAAGACAGTAGAACAGACTCTATGATTTTAGCAACTATCAATAAAGATAAAAAACGTATGGATATGGTTAGTATCCCTCGTGACTCTCTTAGTTTAATGAGAGAAAAAGATGATGAAAACAACAATAGTGCTTATTTCTACGACAAAATTACCCATGCACATGCGTATAATGATGTCAAAGGAACGACTAATGCAGTAGAAAACTTGCTAAATACTCCAATTAACTTCTATGTATTAATTAACTTTAAAGCATTTGTTCAAACTGTTGATGCCTTTGGTGGTATTGATTTATACGTTCCTTTCGATATGGATGAGCAAAATGCTAATGGTGAAGAAAATACGATTAAACTGAAAAAAGGGTGGCATACTTTAAGTGGTGAACAAGCCCTTGCCTTTGCTCGTAGTAGATATTACGATAGTGATATTGAACGTGGTCAACGTCAACTTCAAGCTATTCATTCTCTTATTGATAAAGCGAAGAGCTTAAATGCCTTAGCAAAAATCAATGAAGTTATTAATATAGCTGGAGATAATGTAGAGCATAATTTATCAACAACTCAAATCTCTACAGCAATTAAAATGTTCCTTAATGAGGATATGAAAATCGTATCTCATAGAATTGAAGGTTATGACATTTATTATGGTGGTGTCTACTACTACTATCCAAGACCACTGTCTTTACTTTATGCATCTTCTGCATTAAGAAATAATCTAGATTTACCTTTACAAAAGGCTACAGATTTATTAAACATCTACTATCAAGGTCATATCTCTATAGGACTTAAACAATATAGAATTAATAATTTACGTTTAGTGCAAAATTATCCAATTTCTAATCTTACGGTTATGTCACCAGAAGATTCATTATTAAATCTTCCTGAACGACTTACATCAGAAGATTTGAAAAATGACATTACTGTTAGTAACGAAAATCGTCCAGATGAGACAACTAATAATACTAACAATGGCAGCAATAATATAAACAATAACTCTGCTAGCAATACAAAAAACAATAGATAATCAAAATACTGAAGTTAATAATAATCAAGAATAATTAATATCCCATCAAAAACTAGTTTTGATGGGATATTAATTATTTATTTGAAAATTTTACATTTACAGTTCCAGTATTTGAAGATGTGAATAATTGTTTCTTTTTATTTGAGCTATTTGTAAAATTTGATTCTTCATCACTTAATTCAGCTATAATATCACCTTCTGTTGACTTAAGAGTAATAAAATTATTTGCAGTAAGATTACTTAGAATAATATTACCAGTAGTTGTTTTTAAGTTAATATTATCTGAACTTTTACTAGGAAGATTACTTACCTTAATATTTCCTAGTTCATTAGTTATATTAATATCTTTTATTGTTGATGATGACAACTCTGTATCTCCTGTTTCATTATCAACACTAATATCTTTTAAATCATTAATATTATTTAATTTAACATCTCCTGTAGCAACATTAATTTTTAGAGAATTATTTTTACTATTTAAGTTATCTATATTTAAATTTCCAGTTGCTAATTTAATATCAACATCTGAAGCTGAAATATTAGTTATATATACATCACCTAGTTCACTATTAATTATAAGAGATTTAATATCTAGATTCTTGATAAAATAATCTCCTAATTTATTAACTGAATTGATATCGATATTAGAAGATTTAGGTATTTTTATAATAAGTTTTCTTTTTTCAGTAAAGAAATTAAAATTAATACTCACAATATTTTTATTTTCTTTTATAGATAACTTATTTCCTATGTGCTCTATATTAACTTTACGTTCTAGAGCAGTATAGTATTCTATTTCCATATTTTTAGAAGTAGTATTCTCTTCTATGGTTACATCAGAATCAATAATATCTAAATCTAAATTTTTAACATCATCAATTGAGACAGTATAATTCTTTTTCTCGAAATTAGAAGAAAATCTAGGTATATGACCATTATTTAAGTAAGTTGCTAATCCTATCAATACTAGTCCAAAAATTATAAAACTAATAGAAATTTTTATAAATTTATTCATTTATATACACCTCTTTTTTGAAAATCTTCACAAAAATTGTTCTGATGTTTATACCATTTTGACGTGATTTTTTATATATTTTTATCAACCAGTCAATACCAATTAAACCAGCCCCTGAAATAACAAATCCAAATCCTAAAGTATCTAAGAAATACGAAATATTTCTTTCGTAAATAAGATAAAATGGGGATTTTAATATTAATAAGATTCCACCAATGAAAATAGCTATAATAGAAAATACAATACTAAATATTATAGATAGAATAACTATAAAAAGACTAGCGACTAGAGAAAATATAATTATCCAAGCAGGAAATAATAATACGATATTAATAAAGCCGAGCTCTCGTGGTATAAACCTCCATACTAGTTTTGTTTGTTTTTTTCCAATATTATGTTCATCTAAAATTTGATCAACGATGATATTAATATCCCCTAATTGCGATACAGCTTCTTCTTCACTTAAGCCCTCATCAATACGATCATCAATCATTTCTTCGAAAAAATTGAGTGTTTTATATATCTCTTTTGGCGATAAATATAGTTTTAATTTATTTCCCAAAAGAGCGCAAAACTGTGTCTTATTCATATTTTTCATCTCCTAATATATATTTATGTGCATTACTTATTACTTTCCAGTCGATAAGAAATTCCTGAATTTTATTGAGACCAACATCTGTAATTTTATAATATTTTCTTAGTCTACTATTATGTTCTACCGAATATGAGGTAACACAATCGTTTGCTTCCAAGCGTTTTAAGATTGGATATAACGTTGATTCCGATATAGGAATTACATTTGAAACATCTTTTATAATTTTATACCCATATGATTCAGAATTACGTAAAGTAGCAAGAACACATATTTCCAATAAACCTCTTTTTAATTGAGCTTCCATACAAATATCTCCTTTCACATAATACTATACATTGCATAGTATAATTTGTCAAGTAGTATAATGAGAAATATATTCTAATTATTGACATTTTATTTATAATACATCATAATTAATATAGTAAATTCAGCAAATTATAAATTACAAAGGAGGTACTATGGCGAAGAAATTTATTACAATTAAAGAAGACTCATACGATGAATTCATTGAAAAAAAATCTACATTTATTACTCATCTTATAAGAATCAATAGCGAAGAAGAAGCTAGAGAGTTTATTCAAAAAATGAAAAAGAAACATTACGATGCTACACACGTATGTTCTTGTTATGTATATGGTGACAATAACGAAATTACTCGAGCTAACGATGATGGTGAACCGAGTGGAACTGCTGGAGCTCCGATGTTAGATGTACTAGTAAAAAATGAAATAAAAAATGTTTGTGCTACCGTAATACGTTATTTCGGTGGAACTAAACTAGGAACTGGCGGTTTAGTCCGTGCATATGGTGGCGGAGTTATTAATGCCTTAAAAAATGCAACATTAGTAGAAAGAAAAAATGCTTTTGAAGTTAGACTAGAGTTAGACTACAGCCTTAACGGAAAAATAGAATATGAGATTGGAAAAACTAATTTTATCGTAAACAACCTAGAATATACCGACAAAATTGTTTATACAATCTATGTTATGCAAGAAGATTATGATAACTTTGAAAATTGGATTTCTAATCTAACAAATGGTCAATTTAAAATTATATCTTCTAAAGAAAAACAACTCGAATTTGATATAAAATAAAGATAAGAAGGAAGCAGAAACCAAATTAAACGGTCTCTTATTCCTTCTTAGTTTATTTTTTATTCTTTCTTGAAAATTCTTCTATCCATGCTTTCAAATCAACTATCGCCTCTTTTACAATTTGTTCTTTATCATTAAATTCTAAATCTAGTCCTTCTACTCGTAAAACTTTAATTTTATCTATTCCTAGCACACCAAATATACCTCTAACATACTGAACCGCAAAGTCTAAATTTGTATATTGAATATGCTTATCAAATTCCCCTCCACTAGTTATAACAAATGTTATTTGTTTATCAGAATTATCCAATCCTATTAAAGATTCTACTTCACATTTAAATGTCTCATTCACAATTACAATATTATCTATGTAATCTTTAAATTTTGACACTACATTAAAATTATGAAGTGGCATATAAATAAACACTGCTTCAGCGCTTTTCCATTGTGCTAATAACTCTTTTTGTCTAAGTTTATCATGTTGTTCTTTTTCTGATAAATGTACTCCTTCATAGTTAAACATAAACTTATCCATTACTGGAATATGTAAACTTGGGTCGTATAAATTAAGGTTTTCTATATTTTTGAACCCTTCTTCTCTTAATTTATCTTTTCCTACATTAGCTAAGATATTTGATATACGATGTTTTCCATCATAGTCTGGATGACACATAATCTGTAAAATTTTCATAACTCACCTCTAAATAGTAATTACCAATCATAAAAAAACTTCCCAACTATAAAGTAATTGGGAAGTTGTGATTTTATTTAAACTCGTTGTAAATTGTGTTTATAGTTTTTTCATAATCATTATTATGAACACCTACAATAATATTAATTTCATCATTAGTCTGTGAAATTAATGCAATATTTACCCCTGCTTCCCCTAAAGCTTTGAATAATCTGCCTGATAAGCCTTTTGTATTTTTCATTTTTTCTCCTACTGTAGCAATAAGTGAAATTTCATGAGTAACATTAACCTCATCAGCTTCTAAAACTGCTTTAATTTTAGCAACTAACTCATGAATAAATGGTCTAACATTACCTGTTTCTACAACTACAGAAAATGAGTCTATTCCACTTGGAATATGTTCGATACTAACATTAAAATCTTCAAATATTTTAAGTGCTTTACCTATTAATCCAACCTCATTTGCCATATGACGTTTTTTAATTGTAATAATTGAGAAATCTTTTTTCCCTGCAATACCAGTTACTATTTGTTTTGCATCAAGGTGCTTATTATCAGAAATAATAGTTCCTTCTGCTGTTGGATCATTTGTATTACGAATTTGAATTGGAATGTCTTTATCACGAACTGGGAAAATAGCCTCCTCATGAAGAACGCTAGCACCCATATATGAAAGTTCACGAAGTTCTGTGTAGCTTATAACTTTAATTTCATGTGGATTTTCAATAATACGTGGGTCTGCCATTAAAATACCTGATACATCCGTCCAGTTTTCATAAACACTAGCATCTGCAATATTAGCAACTATCGCACCACTAACATCTCCTCCTCCACGAGTCATAATTTTTATTTCACCATTAGGACGACTTCCATAAAATCCAGGAATAAGTAGACGATCATATTCTTTCACTACAGCATCAAAAGCTGCCTGAGTTCTTTCAAAATCAATTTCACCTTGATAATTGTAAAAAATTAAATCTTTAGCATCCACAAAATGATACCCTAAATACTCAGCCATCAATAAAGCTGTTAAATATTCTCCACGGCTTACTAAATATTCCTCATCGATTCCTTTACTAATCTCTGCTTTTAATTTAGCAAGTTCTCCTTCGATATCAAATTTTAAGTTTAATTCATTTTTTATAGCAATAAACTTATCTTCAATCATTTTAAAGATATTGTCAAAGTTAATATTGTATTTAGTATGTGCATAGCATAAATAAAGTAAGTCTGTTACCTTATTATCTTCTTTATTCGCTTTCCCTACAGCACTAACTACAACAAAACGACGTGCATCATCAAGCTCTACAATACTTTTAACTTTTTTAAATTGTTCCGCACTCGCTACCGAGCTTCCTCCAAATTTTGCTACTCTAACCATCTTAACTCCTTTTTCTAACTTGTTATTTGTATTTTATATCTATAATATATTATATAACTATCCGTAAAAAAATCAATAAATTTTCTGAAAAATCTAAAATTAATTTTTAATAATCATTTTATTCTTTATAACAATTATTTGTGAAACTTGGCAACAACAAACTTACTATCTTTATCTTTTACCTCAGCAACTAAATCAGATAGCTGTTTTAATGAAATTTCTTTTGTTTTTATATAGTAGTTATCTTTATATTCCTCAACACTCTCTACTAATCCACCAAATAATTCAACCGACGAACGTATTAAATAATTTCTTCTAGTTAATTCCTCAGAATAAGTTAAGTCATTATTTATTACTACATCAACTCTAGCTGCCCCTTCATTAATATCTACAATATCCTGAACAATAGCGTTTCCTGTAGGTAATTTCCCTGCTCCTTGACCATAAAATTTAAGTTCACCAATAAATGATCCATCTAAGGTAATGATGTTATTATTTAAAGGAACAGCCGCTTCTTGAGATTCTTTTCCAAAAATAGAAAGCATTACTGAAGTCTCATACTTTCCGCCTTCTACATTAGTCTCTCCTATATACTTAACAGCTAAATCATATTGTTTTAAATAGTCAATATCATTTTTTGTAATATTTCTCATAGAGTATGTAGGAAAGTTTGGATCAACGTGAATGTCAAATGCAAGTGCATTACTTAAAATAATTTTATTAACTACATCCCCACCATCAACGTCAGCACTAGGATTTGCTTCAGCATAACCTAGATCTTGTGCAGTTTTTAATGTAGATTCAAATTCTTGATTATTTCTATACATATTATCTAGAATAAAATTACTTGTTCCATTAAATATACCATAAACACGTTTTACTTCATCAACACGTCTAGTTCTTTCTAAGTTTACAAGCCAAGGTATTCCACCACCTACACTAGCTTCAAAAATAAACTTCACTTCGTTTTTCTCTGCTAATTCTATAAACTCATCTAAATATTTAGCTGCTACTGCCTTATTCGCTGTAACAACATGCTTTCCGCTCTCCAAAGATCTTTTTATAAATTCGTACGCAGGATTAATTCCTCCAAGACACTCAACAACTACTGAGATTTCCTTATCGTTAATAATTTCATTAATATCATCTGTAGCTAAATGCATTTTGTCACGACTTCTCGCAAAAACACTTTTCACTTCAATTTTCTTTAATTCGTCTGTATTTCCATTTGTTATTATATCGTATACTCCACTACCAACAGTTCCATATCCCAAAATAGCAACTTTCATAAAATTTATTTCCTCCTTGAAAGTATTTTTTCTTACATAATTAAAAGTTTAACAAGTATTTTTTCGATGTCAATAATTTAACACTTATAATTTTCAATCAATTTCAACTTTTTTCAATTTTTGACTGTTTTTATAACCATTTTTAGTGTAAAATTAAAGTTATAAAAATTAATCAGGTTCTTTTTGTAAAAAACACTTGTATTTTTATAGAGAACATTGTATCATATATACAACGATAAAGCAAGGAGATTTTAAATGATTTACGAAAGTACAAGAGATATTAATAGAAAATTAAATCCTAGTGAAGCTATTCTTCAAGGTTTAAGTGAAGAAGGTGGACTTTTCGTTTTAAGAGATTTAGGAAAAAATAAATTAGATTTAGAAAATCTAAAAGGAAAAAATTATTATGAAGTAGCTGAAGCAGTGCTACGACTTTTTGTTGACTTTAGTGATGAAGAAATAAAAAAATGTGTTAAAGAGGCATACAAAGGTAAATTCTCTCATGAAAATATTACTCCTCTAGTAGGATTAAAAGACAGTTATGTTCTTGAACTATTCAACGGACCTACTAGTGCATTTAAAGATGTTGGGCTATCACTTCTTCCACAACTTACAAAAACAGCACTTACAAAAGTAGAAGACAAAAATGATATTCTTATTTTAACTGCAACTAGTGGAGATACTGGTAAAGCCGCCTTAGAAGGTTTTAAAGATGTAGATAGAACTAAGATAATGGTATTTTATCCAAATGATGGTGTAAGTACTGTACAAAAAACACAAATGCAAACTCAAGAAGGTAAGAATACAAAAGTTTGTGCAATTCACGGAAACTTTGATGATGCTCAAAGTGGAATTAAAGAACTATTTGTAGATGAAGAATTCAAAAAAGAATTACTTTCTAAAAATATTAAGTTATCAAGTGCAAACTCAATCAATATCGGACGCCTTATTCCACAAGTAGTTTACTACGTTGTTTCATACCTAGACTTAGTAAATACAAACAAAATTAAATTAAATGATAAAGTTAACTTTGTTGTACCTACAGGTAATTTTGGTAATATTCTTGCTGGTTACTATGCTGAACAAATTGGTTTACCAGTAAACAAACTAATCTGTGCAAGTAATAACAACAATGTACTTTATGATTTCTTAACAACTGGTGTTTATGATAAAAATAGAGACTTCTTAAAAACAGTATCACCTAGTATGGATATTCTAATTTCTAGTAATTTAGAGCGTCTACTTTACTACATTAGCGATTGTGACAATGCATATATCGCTAAGCTTATGAAAGACTTAAAAGAAACTGGTCGTTTCGAAGTTACAGGTGAAGTACTTGCTAAGATTAAAGAAAAATTCCAAGCTGGATTTGCTGACGATGAACAAACTAAAGAAACTATTAAAGCTATCTACGAGAAAGATAACTACCTATTAGATACTCATACTGCTGTGGCTTATAAAGTTCTTCTTGATAATTTAGATAGTGAACATGCTAGTATCCTATTATCAACAGCATCTCCATACAAATTTACTGAAAGTGTCTACTCTTCTCTATTCGAAACTCAAGGTGAAGATGAGTTTACTCTTATGAATAAACTTCATGAACAAACAAAAGTTGTTATTCCTGAAAACTTAAGAGATCTTGATAAAAAAGAAATTCGACATAAAGATGTAATTAATAAAGAAGACATGAAAAAATACATCTTAGAGAAACTAGGTGATTTATAATGGTAAGTGTTCGTGTACCTGCCACTTCTGCGAATGTTGGATGTGGATTTGATAGCCTTGGTGTTGCTTTAACACTTTACACTACTTTTAAATTCGAAAAATTAGACAGCGGTCTAGAATTCGTGGGATTTGAAGAACGTTTTTCAAATGAAAACAATCTAGTATATCAAACATTACTAACTACACTAAAAAAATTAAACAAGGAAATTTCAGGTGTTAGAATATCAATCGATAATGATGTACCAATTAGCCGCGGTTTAGGTAGTAGTTCTACATGTGTAGTAGCTGGAATATATGGTGCTTACTTATTAACCGATACACCTATTGATAAACAAAAAATCTTTACTATAGCTAATGAAATTGAAGGGCATCCTGATAATGTTTCACCTGCTATCTTCGGAAGCTTAAGTTCATCTTGTACTACCGATAGTAAAGAAGCGATAACTGTAAGATACGAGGTAGATGAGAGATTTAACTTCTTAGCTTTAATTCCAAACTTCGAAACTTCTACTGAAGAAGCTAGAAAAGTAATGCCAAAAGAAATTAAACTTCAAGATGCAATCTACTCATTATCACGTATAGGATCAGTTATTAAAGCATTTGAAACTTATGACTTAGAACTTCTTAATAAGGTTATGGGAGATAAAATCCATGAACCTTACAGAAAAGAAATAATACATGAATATCACGAAGTTAGAGAAATTTGTGAAAAAATTGATAGTTCAGCATTTTTCATTTCTGGAAGTGGTTCTACATTAATGAATATCGTTAGCGATACTAACAATATAGAAAAAATAAAAACTGAACTTGCTAAATTAAAATACAACTGGCAAGCAATCTTATTAAAAGTTGATAAAGAAGGAACAGTAGTTCTAAATTAATATGTTAATAATTTTTGAACTTCTTCTTTACTCAAAGAGGAAGTTCTTTTTAAAATAATTTTTTACAAATAAAGGAGAAATTTATTATGCAAAAATCAAGAGTAGCCGTACTTGGGGCAACAGGAATGGTAGGTCAACGCCTATTAGTATTATTAGAAAATCACCCATACTTTGACGTAGTCAAATTAGCAGCATCACCTCGTTCTGCTGGTAAAAAATATGGAGAACTTATGGAAAGTCGTTGGAAGTTAGACCAAGCGCTTCCTGAATATACTAAAGAGTTAGTTGTTGAAGACTTATATAAAATTGATGAAGTTTCTGAGGGAATTGACATGGTATTTTGTGCAATCAACCTTGATAAAGAAGCTTTAATCAAACTTGAAGAAGACTATGCTAAACGTGAAGTAGTAGTTGTTTCTAACAACTCTGCTAACCGTAACAAAGATGATGTACCAATGATTATTCCAGAGATTAACTCAGCGCACCTAGATGTTCTTCCTGCACAAAGAGAACGTCTTGGAACTAAAAAAGGATTCATCGTTACAAAACCTAACTGTTCAATTCAAAGTTATGTACCTATCTTTGAAGCAATTAAAGAGTACGGTGTTAAAGAAGCTTCTATCTGTACTTATCAAGCTATCTCTGGAAGCGGAAAAACTTTCAATGAGTGGCCTGAAATGATTGAAAACATCATTCCTTACATTGGAGGAGAAGAAGAGAAAAGTGAAAAAGAACCACTTAAAATCTTTGGTAAAGTAGTTGATGGAAAAATCGTTCCAGATAACTCTATGAAACTATCAGCTCAATGTATTCGTGTTCCAGTTCTTGATGGTCACCTTGCTTGTGTATCATTTAATTTAGAAAATGATCCAGGATTAGAAACTTTAGTTGAAAAAATTAAAAATCATGTTCCTGAAATTGCTAAACATGATTTACCATTAGCGCCAACTCCATTCATTAAATATTATGAAGAAAATGATCGTCCACAACCAGTGCTTGATCGTGACAACGAAAAAGGTATGCAAATTACTGTAGGTCGTCTTCGTGAAGATAACCTATTTGACTACAAATTCGTAGGACTTTCTCATAATACATTACGTGGAGCAGCTGGTGGAGCTGTTTTAACTGCAGAACTAATTAAAAAATTAGGCTACTTAGATTAATATTATAAAATAATACTCCAAGAGAATTTCTCTTGGAGTATTGTTTTTATTAGTCTCTTATTTTCTATTTCACTATTTCTCTCAACTCTACTTTTCTATTTTCTTTTAAAGACAATGTGCATGCATCAGCAGTCGCAATTGACTCTAGAGCTGCGACACCATTTAATAGTTTTTCATATTCTTTTGATACTTTTTCTCCATTCAAAATGTTATGCAAATACAACATTTCTTTATCTATACAGCTTTGTAACCAAAGTGGACAACGTATATTAGGATTTCCATAAGCTATTCCTCCGTCCATTCCTCTACCTGTATAAATAGCCGTTCTGTCATCATCTTCTTCTTTTGATTCATGGATTAAGAAATAACTCTCTTTTTCTCCTACTACTCTTAAAGTACCTTTAGTATTATATAAATCTAATTTTATAGCTCCTTTTGTACCTTCTATAAGGACATAATGTTCACCCCATCTAAATGCATTCCCATATTCAAGTACTGCATATCGTTTATTAGAAAATTCCAGATTAACTATTAAGAAATCATCTTCATCACCAAAATTTTCACCGACATGACATACATTTCCGCCTATCATAGTTACTTGCTCCGGTAGACCATCCATAATAAATTGAATACAATCAAGTTCATGAATGTGATGGTATAAGTGTCCTCCAGACTGTAATCGAATTTTTTTCCAAGAAACAGTTTCTTGTTTTTCTTCCCATCCTGTTCTTGCAGCATGACAAAATATTACATCTCCTATTTTTCCTTGCTTAATCAATTCTTTTGCGTGACGTACTCCATTAAAAAAGTTCATAATATGACCTGCCATAAAAATCACATTATTTTCTCGACAAGTTTCAACCATAACCTTACAATCTTCATAAGATAAAGCGATTGGTTTTTCACAGAATACATGTTTACCATTCTTAGCGGCTAATAATACTGGCTCACGATGTAAATTACTCGGTGTTGCGACGATAACACAATCTACCTCATCTAGACCAACCAACTCTTCCAACGACAAACAATTTTTTGTATTAAGCTCCTTAGAAACTTTTTCTCCATTTTCCGGATCAAAAACTGCAGTCACCTTCGCATCTTTTATTTTTTCTAATGAACGAGCTAAATCTGCTCCGAAATAACCTGATCCAACAATTCCATAATTTGTCATAATAAAATCCTCTTTTCATATTCCTAAACAATTAAGAAATAATATTCTATTCCCTTATATTTATTATACAACTTACTAATACAAATTTAAAGATTTATTTTCTGTTCATTTTAATATAAATTTAGATCTTTAAATGCAAATCTAATATATTTCATTTACTAACTTAATTTTAAACATAAAAAAACCCTAAGGACACCTCCTTAGGGTTTGGTAATATTTAAATTATTTAACGTCTAGAACTTGTCTACCTTTGTACATACCAGTTTTTCTATCAACACGGTGACCCATTACGTAGTTACCAGTTGTTGCATCGATAGTAATTGATGGTGCAGATAGTTTTTTGTGAGTTCTTCTTTTTCTTTTAGCTGTTTTTGATGTTCTTCTAAAAGGAACTGCCATAGTTAATTTCCTCCAATTATTTTAAATAATTCTTATTGTTCTTTAAATAATCCATTAAGAGCCGCAAATGGTGATTCTTTCTTTTCTTTAACATCAGTTAAAGACTCTTCAGAAACCACTTCCCAGTCATTACCAGAAACCATTTCTAACTCTTCTTCATCAGAAGTAGTTATTGGAATATTTAAAATTATAAGCTCATTTACTAAAGGTGTTAAATCAATATACATATCCATTAAATTAACATCGAATACCTCTTCACCTGCAAATACAGATTTATCAACGTATTCTTCTCTCTCTTCGATTTCAAATGGAACAACAACTTCTTTTAGTGTTTTTCCTGAAATCATTTCGAAGTTACCTTTAATTAATAGATCAGCATAGATTTTATCTTGTCCACCTCGAGTTAATTTTCCACTAACAACAACGTCTCTAATATCTTTTAAAGAGCTATCATAGTGTGCTACTTTAACATTTATATTTTCTTCAAAAACAAAAGTATCACTATTATTTTTGAATAACGAAGATCTTAACCATTTCATTAAATATCACCTCATAAACACATTATTTATTATATATCTTTTAGTTTAAGATGTCAACAAAAAAAGTTGACTCTTTTTATATTTTTTTAGTTCATTAAATATTTTAGTATATTCGATAACGACATTATAAATCCTACAAAAATTGTTAACTTAGCTGTTAACACCATAAATGGCGCCATTGTTTTTTTGTGATTATTTGCACTAAAACCTTTAATTATTTTTATCGCTAAAGGAATAGTAACTAATACTAATAAATTATACCATGAAACATATTTTATAACAGCGAATACTATGTTTAGCAAATACACTACTACAAAACTGCTTGCCAAAGTTTTTATCGCATTATTTCTTCCTACTAATATTGCATATGTTCTTCTTCCTGATTCTTTATCATTATCTAAATCACGGATATTATTCGCTAATAAAATTGCTCCAATCATGATAAATAACGGCAGTGAAACGACAATAATATCGGTATTAACATAGCCAGTTTGAAAATAAAATGATAAAGCAATAATTATTGTTCCCATAAAGAAACCAGAAACAACTTCTCCAAATGGGGAATAAGCTATAGGATACGTTCCACCTGTATAGAAATACCCAGCAAGCATACACACTAAACCGACTAATAGTACATAGACACTAGTCATGAATGTTAAAATTAATCCAAGTACAAATACTAGTGCATACAATACCAAGGCTCCTACCATAACCTCTTTTGGACTTAAATTCCCTTTAACTATCGAACCAGAAATTCCTTCTGAATCGACCTTATCTAACCCATGTTTGTAGTCATAATACTCATTAAATAAATTAGTTGCCGCTTGAATCAACAGACAAGCAAGTAAAAACAACATAAATTTTAAAATTGAGAAGTTACTCTCGTATCCTAAAGCATATGTTGCTCCAAATAACACTGGTGCTATCGATGCCGGATAACTATGTGGTCTTGTACACATAAAAAACTCTATTAATTTACTTTTATTCACAACATCCTCCAAGTTAACTTTTTTCTTGACTATTATATCATATTTTTACAAAGCATTGATATTAAAATTTCTAATTTATTCACAAATACATAATATAGCGTTTTCAGTATTTTATGTTATAATAATTGTACAGAAAATTATATTATTTGGAGGTTTCCCCAATGAAAATTGCATGGATTGGAACAGGAGTTATGGGTGAAAGCATGGCAAGTCATCTTATGGATGCTGGTCATGAACTTTACGTTTACAACAGAACAAAGAGTAAAACTGACAACTTAGTAAGTCGCGGAGCTAAACTTCTTAGCGAAGTAAAAGATGCCCCTAAATTTGCAGACGTAATCTTTACCATTGTAGGTTATCCAAAAGATGTTGAAGAAGTTTATTTAGGAGAAAATGGACTTATTACAACCGCTAAAAAAGGACAAGTATTTGTCGATATGACTACTTCTTCTCCAAGTCTAGCGGAAAAAATTAGTAATGAGTTTTTAAAAGTTGGCGCATATGCACTTGATCTTCCTGTTACAGGAGGAGATGTTGGAGCTAAAAATGCTACATTATCAATTATGGCTGGTGGGGACAAGAAAGTATTTGAAGAAATTGTTCTTCCATTAGTTGAAAAACTAGGTAAAAACATCACATATTTCGGTGAAGCTGGTAAAGGGCAATATACAAAACTGGCTAATCAAATAGCAATAGCTACTACTATGATTTCTGTTGCAGAAAGCTTTAAATTCGCTAAAGAAGTTGGTTTAGACTTAGACTCGTTCTTCAAAACAGTATCTACTGGATCAGGTGGTAGCTTTTCAATGACTTCATATGGGCCTCGTATCTTAAACGGTGATTTTAAACCAGGATTTTTCACTCACCACTTTATTAAAGATATGAAACTTGCTTTAGAAGAATGTGAAAAAATGAATATCAAACTTCCTGGGCTTGAGACAGCGTACAAAATTTATAACGAATTAGAAGAAGAAGTAAGAAATACTAATGGTACTCAAGCTATTTCTAAATGGTATAACCTATAATTAATAGAAAAACTTTCAGAGTAATTTATCTACTCTGAAAGTTTTTTTATATTTATTCTGCCACCTATAGTAATCATTTTAGAATTTATATCATGCCCTACTTCACTTGTCTTAGCTACGGGTAAATCTTTATCTATAAAATCTTTGACTATACTATAAATATCATTTTTATTATATATTTTTTCGATATTAGTAAAAGTTCCAAGTAATAAACCTGAAATTTTATCAAAAACACCCATTTGTTTTAATTGAGTTAGATGAGTAATTAATGATTCTACTGTTGTACCTAGTCCTTCTAAAAATAATACTCTATTTTCTAAATCTGGAAAATACTGAGTGCCTGCTAGTTTAAGAAAACACCTAATATTTCCACCTGCAACTATTCCACTAATTTCTTCACCTTGAAAAAAATTCCATGATATATTTGTTAAATCTGGTTCATTATACATCACTGTTTTCTTAAAACTATCTCTTATATTTTCATTTCCAATAATATTCAATACTTGGTATAAATATGTAGGTTCTCTGTTTTAACCGTTATTGCATTTAATACTACACTTAAATCACTATATCCAAAAAATAGTTTAATATTCTTTTTAATAATATCATAGTCTAGATAATCTAATATTTCATTAGAAAGATCTCCACCAGAAATATCAAAAATTGCCTTTATACTTTTATCACTAAAAAAATTCATTAGCTCTTCACTACGTATTTCTGCACTAGCACTTTTTCCAAATTTATCTTTATATAAATAGTTACTATAAACAGGAACTAAGCCTAGACTTTTTAATATTTCTTCTAATTTATCTAATTTAATTTTATCTTCCCTAGCTTTGCCGTTAGAACAAACTACTAAAGCTACTTTATTATTTATCTCTAACATATTAGTTTAGTTCTATACTCTCTATATAGTATTTAGAGCGAGATTCTCCACCCTTATATTGCTTATCGTTTAATCGCAGTATATATTTACCTGCAACACTATTTAAAGATGAATTTTTAATTGGAACTATTAATCTATCCCCTTCAGTAGTCCAACTACTTTCATCAGTTGGAGTAAATTGAGTTGCACCACCAATTCCTCCCATTCCTGTTATATAAACTTTATCTTTTTTAAAGAATACTGTCTCTCCTAACACAAGAGAATTATTATACTTATCTTCATTACCTGAATAACTATCATCTACTTCTCTATATTTTATATTTTTCAGTGATAGTACATCTTTATAAACATCTTCTGCACTGTATGTATCCTTGTAAGCTGTATTATAAACATCCGTTAATTCAGCCAATGACATTTTAGTTACATGATAATCCTTACCACTGACAGTGATATTTTTATCTATATCAACTAAATAACCAAATAATGCTACTGGCTCTAACTTTCTTCCTCCATGAGTTACAAAGAAATATTTTTTAAGAATTTCTTTTGCTGCAGATTTATTATGGTCAGTATTCTTTAGATTTAAATCAGTCCATTTTAATTTATCATTACCATTAACTTTAGTACCAATCTTATTCAAATCATCCCCTGTTGGTGTTAATTTTCCACCATCAACTTTATAAGAACCGATAATTTTATTTACATCATTAATTTTAAAATCAGCATAATATCCACCTAAACGGAAGTAGATTACATCATATCCTTCACTGTTATCTACCGCGTAACTTACAGTTGGTGCATATTTTTTCAAGATATCAATTACAGATTGTGATAAATGTAATTCAGAGTTAAGAGCATCGATATCATTTAATGTTGAAATTTTTTCAATAATAATTGTTGTTTCTTTACTAAGCTGCTTCCCATCTACACTTCCTAAGTTCGCACTATTGTTTGTAGCTGAACCATCTTGCATTTCTTCATATTTAATAATACCAAATACACAAATTATAGCTGCAATAAATATCGTAACAAAACCTAATAAATATTTCATTCCTTTATTCATATCTTTTCTCTTTTCCTTAATTGTTTTCTCTATCAAATGTAGGAACATAGAAATGTCTCCCTTCTAGTCCAAACAACTTATCACTAAATGTACCAGGTTCCACATTCGCTAAATTTTTCTCAAACATCATCATTCTAGCATCAATGTTGTCTATGAAATGAATAATTTCTGCTTCTTTTATCATTGGTAATTTTGGTGAACCAAATTCATATTTACCATGATGAGCAAGAATCATATGTCTTAAAAGTGTAATCTCTTCAGCTTCAATTCCTAATTTATCTGCCATACGAGCTACTTCATCACTCATAATAACAATATGGCCTAAAAGTTCTCCCTCTAATGTATAAGAGGTTCCTACAGGTCCACTAAGTTCTACAGTTTTTCCTAAATCATGCAAAATGATTCCGCTATATAATAAATCTTTATTTAGTGATGGATAAATAGCTACTAGAGCTTTCGCTATTTTCAGCATTGTTGTTGTGTGATAAATCAATCCCGAATAGAAATCATGATGCATTGATTTAGCTGCAGGATAACTAATAAATTGTTTTTTATATTTATTTAACAATTCAATAGTTACATTTCTTAAATTATCATTTCCTATTTCTTTTAAGAAGTAATTTAATTCATTTATCATTACATCTTTTGGAACTGGTGCTGTTTGAATATAATCTTGAATATCTATATTATCACTATCAGTTGCCATTCTATAGTTCTTTATTTTTAACTGAAGCTTCCCACGATAGTCTAAAACAGTTCCCTCAACATAAATCATCTTACCAGCTTTTAAATTTTCACTATCTTCTTCTTTAACTTCCCAAATTTTACCATCAATACTTCCTGTTTTATCTTTAAGATAAAGTGTTAAATATGCTTTTCCACTTGTTGCAATTCCACGAATTACATTATCTAACAATAAAAACATACCAATCTCTTGATCGGTCTTAAAATCGCTTATGAACATTTCCTCACTCCTTCTTTTGTATATTTTATATCCATATTATATTTTACTTTGTATTACAAAAAAATTCAAATAAATACAGTAGCATACTCTTCAAAATAACAAAAAAGAGTGACTCAACAATCATAATTTCTCTGAAATCGTTTTGTTGAATCACCCTCGCATAATTTATTAGATCTCAAAAGTGCTTTTATAAAATCAATAAATTGCTATATCTAAAAATATTTTATGAGACTTTTAATCCAATATCTTTTAATTTTATTAGTCAAATAGGTCTTTCGCTTTTCTACTTACTTTATCTAAGAAGCTCTCATCTTCTTCAATTTTTTCATTATTTAATTTAGCAAGTTCAAGGTATAGCTCACGTTCTTTTGTTGATAAGTTTTTAGGAATTTCAATAGATACCACGATATAGTGATCTCCTTGTCCATATCCCATTACACTCTTAACCCCTTTACCTGCTAGACGGAACTTACGGCCATGTTGTGTTCCTGCAGGAACATTTAATTCAATCTCTCCTGTTAATGTACGTACATCAAGTTTTGTACCTAGCGCTGCCTGTGCTGGTGAAAGTCTTAATTCAGTATAAATATCATCATCTTCTCTGTGGAAGTATGAATCCTCAGCAACGATTACTTCTATGAATAAATCACCTGCTGGACCACCATTTTCACCTGCTCCACCTTTACCACGAAGACGAACACGTTGACCTGAACTAATTCCTTCTGGAATCTCTACTTCATATTCTACTTCACGGTTATTATATCCTTTACCGAAACAGTGAGCACATTTATCTTTAATAATTTTTCCGCGTCCTTGGCATTCTGAACATGTACGCTGACTTTGCATACGTCCAAATGGAGTATCTTGAATTACCGCTTCTTGTCCACTACCATTACATCTATGACAAGTATTCACAGATGAAGAATCTTTCGCTCCACTTCCATGACAGTGATCGCATTCTACATCTTTTCGGATTTTAATAGTTTTTTTAGTACCGAATACGGCATCTTCAAAACTTATACGAATGCGGTGTAATAAGTCTTCTCCTTGACGTGGTGCATTCGGATTACGACGTGATCCACCACCTCCAAAGAAACTTGAAAAAATATCTCCAAGGTCATCAAAACCACCTGAGAATCCAGAGAATCCTCCACCGAAGCCACCAAATCCACCTTGACCTGCTCCACCTTCAAACGCAGCATGACCAAATTGATCATATTGAGATTTTTTAGTATCGTCACTTAGAACTTCGTAAGCTTCTGTAATTTCTTTAAATTTATCTTCAGCTCCTGGCTCTTTGTTGATATCTGGGTGATATTGTTTTGATAATTTACGATATGCTTTTTTTATTTCGGCTGCACTGGCACTTTTACTAACGCCAAGTACCTCATAATAATCTCTTTTAGCCATCTTAATCTCTCCTATAATTATTTAACGAAGGGCTAGCGCTTAACGCTACCAGCCCTTCAACTTTTTATTTAATTATTTTTTCTCAGTGAAGTCTGCATCAATTGTATCATCATCATTTTTAGATGAAGTTGCTCCAGCATCTGCACCTTGAGCTCCAGCTGCTGCATTAGCTTGCTCGTAAAGTTTCATAGTCATTTCTTGAACAGCTTTGTTCAATTCGTCTTTAGCTGCTTTAATTTCTTCTAAGTTATTATTTTTAATAGCTTCTTTTAATGTATCATTTTTAGCTTTAATGTTATCTAATAAGCTTTGATCAACTTTATCTTTAGCTTCTTCTAATGCTTTATCAGCTTGGAATGAAAGTTGGTCAGCTTCGTTACGTACATCTGCTTCTTCTTTACGTTTAGCGTCTGCTTCTGCATTAGCTTCTGCTTCTTTAACCATTCTATCAATATCAGCATCAGTTAATGAGCTACTAGATTCAATAGTAATTTTTTGTTGTTTTTGAGTTCCAAGGTCTTTAGCAGTAACATTTACAATACCGTTTTTATCAATATCGAATGTAACTTCGATTTGAGGTACTCCTCGTGGTGCTGGTGGTATATCTGAAAGTTGGAATCTTCCAAGAGTTTTGTTATCAGATGCCATTGGACGTTCACCTTGTAATACGTGGATATCTACTGCTGGTTGGTTATCTGCAGCTGTAGAGAATACTTGTGATTTAGATGTTGGAATTGTAGTATTTCTTGGGATTAATACTGTCATAACTGATCCCATTGTTTCAATACCTAGTGATAATGGAGTTACATCTAGTAACACGATGTCTTTAACATCTCCTGTGATTACTCCACCTTGAATAGCAGCCCCCATAGCTACTACTTCATCAGGATTTACTCCTTTATGAGGCTCTTTGCCCATTTCTTTTTTAACAGCTTCTTGAACTGCTGGAATACGAGTTGATCCACCAACTAGGATTACTTGATCGATTTCACTTGGTGTTAATCCTGCATCTTTAAGAGCTTGGCGAGTTGGTACTAATGTTCTTTCAACTAAGTTGTGAGTAAGCTCATCGAATTTAGCACGAGTTAATGTGTTTTCTAAGTGAACTGGTCCATTAGCTCCAGCTGAGATGAATGGTAATGAAATTTGAGTTGAAGTTACACCAGATAAATCTTTTTTAGCTTTCTCTGCTGCATCTTTTAGACGTTGCATTGCCATTTTATCTTGTGACAAATCGATAGCTTGTTCTTTTTTGAATTCATCTACAAGGTAGTCAATAATAGCTTGGTCAAAGTCATCTCCACCTAGTAAGTTATCTCCAGATGTAGCTAATACTTCGAATACTCCATCTCCTAGTTCTAAGATAGATACGTCGAACGTACCACCACCAAGGTCAAATACTAATACTTTTTGATCTACATCTGTTTTTTCTAATCCATATGCTAATGCTGCTGCTGTAGGTTCATTAATAATACGTTCTACTTCTAATCCTGCGATTTTACCTGCGTCTTTTGTTGCTTGACGTTGAGCATCGTTGAAGTATGCTGGTACTGTAATAACTGCTTTAGTTACTTTTTCACCAAGGTAAGCTTCAGCAGTTGCTTTTAAGTTTTGTAAAATCATTGCTGAAATTTCTTGTGGTGAGTATTTTTTACCATTTACTTCTTCTTTGTAATCTGTACCCATGTGACGTTTGATAGAAATTACTGTGTTGGGGTTAGTAATTGCTTGACGTTTTGCTACTTCTCCTACTTGAATCTCCTCACCTTTGAATGCTACTACAGAAGGAGTAGTTCTGTTACCTTCTGGATTAGGGATTACTTTAGCTTCTCCACCTTCTAATACTGATACACATGAGTTTGTTGTTCCTAAGTCTATACCTATAATTTTTGACATTTTTTTGTCCTCCTTAAATTTATAATAACTATATTTTATAATTCGTTTGTTAAAATGATTTTTCACTCTAACAAAATCTAATATTACTTATTTCATCTACGCAGTGGCTACATACCAATCATTTCATTGCTACGCTCCTCATTCTTGGTGTAGCTGTGCGATTCTTACTCCTAACTTTTTTCTTCACCTTCTAGGTTCGAAAAAACTAAGGCTCAGTCGATACTTTCAAATCATTCCGTCACTTCGTTCCTTATTCTTTGAGTATCTTTGAGAAGCTTCCTCGTAACCATTTCTTCGTATTTACAATACTTGAAATGCTAACGATGTAACCTTTAAGAATTAACTTTAACCATTGCTGGTCTGATTACTCTATCTTTTAATTTGTAACCTTTTTGGAATGTATCTAAGATTACTCCACTTTCTTTGTCACTTTCTTCCCCTTGCATTACTGCGTGGTGGAAGTTTGGGTCGAACTGAGCATTTTCAGTTTCTACTAATTCTACACCTTCTAATTTAAGCGCTGCTTGTAATCCTTCATACACCATTTGAACACCTTTTAGAATTGTTTGTACTTCTTCATTAGTTGATTCAACTTGTAAAGCACGTTCAAGATTATCTAAACTTGGTAAGATTTCTGTTATGACTTTTTGACTCTTATAAGCATTTATAGTGTCAATTTCTTGATTTTTACGTCGTTTAAAGTTTTCAAACTCTGCATAAAGTCGTAAATACTTATCTTCTGACGCTTTTACTTCTTCTTGCAGTTTTTCAATTTGTTCTTGTAATAACTCTTCTGCAGATTTCTCTACTACTTCCTCTGAATCTGTCGTATCTTCTTGTAGAATTTCTTCTGCTGTTACTTCTTCTTGTAGAGTTTCTTTTTGTTCTTCAGTAGCCATCTCTACCTCCTAATTATTTTAAATTATTATTTAAATTATCACGTACACAAGCTATAAGTGTCATGATTTTTGAATAGTCCATTCTCTTCGGTCCAAAAACGGCGATTACACCTTGACCATTAGATGTATTATAACTACTAGAAACTAATGAAAGATCATCTATATTTCCAAGGTTAAGCTCTGTTCCTATTTTAATAGATGGTTGGTCTGTTACTTCATTATTATCTAGAAGCTCGACTATCTTATCATCTTCTAAGAGCGATACTACTTCTTTTAATTTTTCTACATTATCTATATCGGGTTGTTTAAGTAAATTGTACTTACCCCCTAATGCTACAGTCTTCTTAATTTTATTTTGCAACAATCTATTTAAAGCAACTACTATCATATCGTAGTTATTAACTTTATTTTTAAGATATTTTTCTAACTCACCATGGATTATTACGTGAGCTGTTGCCATATCCACATCATAGAAATAACTCTGAAGAAGTTTATTAATTTCCACTATATCCTCTGCAGTAAAATCCGCATCAAGTTTATAGTTTTGTTGGAATACCTCTCCTATGTTTGTTACTAATATAACAAGAATACTACGACTACTTAGAAGAATAACCTCTATTTTATTAATACGCCTATCCGTTTTTGTCGGAGCTAATATTACCGCTGTACAATCAGTTAAGTCCGATAATACTATAGCATTTTTTTCTAAGAAGTTATTTTCCGAAACTATATCACCATTAACGAGCTGTTTAAGTTTTTCATTCTCACTATTCGATAGTTCATAATCTTTTTTTATATAATCTACATAATAGCGATAACCTTTTTCCGAAGGTACTCGACCTGATGAAATATGTGTCTTTTTAATCAAACCTTCTTTTTCTAATTTACTCATGTCATTCCTTATCGTTGCCGAACTGAAATCTATATTTTGAGCAATTTGTTTAGAACCAACAGGTTGATTGGTTGTAATAAAATTTTCGACTATAGATTGAAGAATGAGTACTTGTCTATCTATTAACATCGTCATCACCTATTCTCCAATTTTGTAATTTAGCACTCTAAGAGTTCGACTGCTAATTACATATATAATAATATCATTAAGGTCAAAGTAAGTCAATACCTTTTTTGAAATTTTTTTGACTTTTTTTGACCTTTATTCCTTATATTAATTTTTCATGTTATTTCTACTCTATTTTATTAGTTTAATTTATTGCGTACTCTATTCTAATCTTGTATCTTGAGCGAAATTCTTGTATAATAAATAAGCGAAAGAAGTTAATAGAGGTAAAAATTTTGGAACTTATTGAACTTAGAAAAGAACTCGAAGAAATTAACAAAAGAATAACTGAATTTAAAACTTCATTAAAGATAGAAGATAAAACTGAACGTGTTGCTGAAATAGAAAATATGATGCTTTATGCTAATTTTTGGAATGATAGTGAGGCTGCCAGTTTACTAGTTACCGAATCTAAAAGTATAAAAAAAGAACTTGATGAATTTAGCGAAATGGTAGATTATCTTGAACACTCTGAAGAAATGATTGAATTTTTAAAAGATGAAGATGACGAAGAAATTTATCAAGATTTACTAGAAACAGTAGTGAATCTTAAATCAAGTGTTGAAGATTTTAGTTTTAGATTGTTATTCTCTGAAGAATATGATAATAATAATGCTATACTAGAAATACATGCAGGTGCTGGTGGTACTGATGCTACAGACTGGTCAGAGCTAATGCTTCGTATGTATGAAAGATTCTTCACAAAACAAGGATTAAAATACAGCTACTTAAATTACCAATCTGGCGATATTACAGGTGTCAAGTCTGCGACCATAAAAATCGAAGGTGATTTTGCTTATGGTTTATTAAAAGGAGAAAAAGGAGTACACCGTGTTGTTCGTATCTCACCTTTTGATCCCTCTGGAAAAAGACATACATCATTCTCTTCAATCGATGTAATCCCAGAATTTAATGATGATGAAATTAATATAGAAATAAATAATGAAGATTTGAAAATAGACACTTATCGTGCTCAAGGAGCAGGTGGACAACATATTAACACTACTGACTCTGCAGTTCGTATTACTCACCTACCGACTGGTATTGTTGTGCAATCACAAGCCGAACGTAGCCAAATAAAAAATAAAGATGCAGCAATGAAAAACTTGAAATCTAAACTGTATCAGCTTGAAATAGAAGAAAAAGAAAGAGAACTAGCCGCTATTCGTGGAGAACAAAAAGACATTGGTTGGGGTTCACAAATTCGTTCATATGTATTTACTCCATACACAATGGTCAAAGACCATAGAACAAACTATGAAGTCTCTACTGTAGATAGAGTAATGGATGGTGAAATAATCGACTTTATCGACGCTTATCTTCACTTTAATATGAAAGAAAAAGAAATATCATAATCAAATACACGAGGGTGACTCGATAAAATTGATTTCTTAGAAATCATGATTTTTGAGTCACTCCCGTGTATTTTCTTCTATATATTATAGTTTTTCATACTCTGCCGGAACATCAAATGGATTTTCTTTATTAATATGATCGTAGAACATAACTCCATTTAAATGATCAATCTCATGTTGGAAACAAATAGCTGGTAAATCAGTTAAAGTTAAAGTAACTTTTTCATCATTTTCGTTATAACCAACTACTTTAATTTTTGAATAACGTGGAACATACCCTTTAATTTCTTTATCTACAGATAGACATCCCTCTCCACCTGCTAAGTAACATTTTGCAGCTGAGTTTGAGATGATTTTTGGATTATATAATGCATAAGAAACCGTATTTTCCGGATATTCTTCATCTGGAATATGCACTGCAATCATTCTTTTTGAAACATTGATTTGTGGTGCAGCTAACCCTATTCCAGGTTTTAATCCTAATTTTTCAGCTTTTTCGTCATCTTGAGAAGCAATAACATATTCTAATAATCCTCGTAATGTTGCTTTATCTTCATCCGAAATTGGGCTTTTCACTTCCTCAGCTCTCGCTCTAAGAGTCGTATGAGGATCTATAATTATATCTTTAGTTGTAATCAAAATTTTTCTCCTTTATTTTTTATATCAGTATTTCTTCCTTATCTATTATTTCATAAATACAGCAGAATGTCAAAGGTCTAAGTTTCCTATACGACAATTTTTTTGTAGTATTATTTTACACGAAATATAACCGCAATTTTCTATTTTTATTTTTGAATTTTCTGAAATTTACTTTTGTGTTTTTATTAATTTCATGTTATGATAATGGTATTGATAATTTTAAAAATTTTTAGGAGGATAAATTATGACTTTTGAAAATTACCAATATACAAGACCAAATACAGAACAATTAAAAGAACAATTAGAAACATTAAGAGAAAAATTAAATACATCAAACAGCGCTGAGGAAGTTGTAGAAATTTTCAACGAATACAACAAACTTCGTGATGATGTGAGTACAATGTCACAATTAGCAGAAATTCGTGTAACAATTGATACTACAGATCAATTTTATGAAGCTGAACAAGAATTTTGGGATGAATTCGGTCCTGAATTAGATTCCCTTTACAGCAAATTCGATGAAGCGATGTTTAATTCAAAATTTAAAGAAGAACTAAAAAAAGAAATTGGAGAACATTACTTCAATCTAATAGAAACTTCTCTAAAAGTATTCAGCGATGAAATTATCGAAGACTTAAAAGAAGAAAATAAACTCTCTTCAGAATACACTAAATTAACTTCAAGTGCTAAAATACCATTCGATGGTGGAGAACATAACTTAAGCGGTATGGCTAAATATACACAAGATGCTAATCGTGAAACTCGTTTATTAGCAAGTAAAGCTGTAGCTAAATTCTTCAAAGAAAACTTAGAACAATACGATAGTATCTATGATCGTATGATTAAAGTACGTACACGTATTGCGAAAAAACTTGGCTTTAAAAACTTTGTAGAAGTTGCTTACCTACGTTTACGTAGAACTGATTACAATGCAAAAGACGTAGCAAACTACAGAAAACAAATTTTTGAAGAAATCGTACCAGTAGTTGAAGAACTTAAAAAAACGCAAGCTAATCGTCTAGGTCTTGAAAAACTTTCATTCCACGATGAAGGTGTAACATTTAAATCAGGTAACCCTACTCCTAAAGGAGATCGTCCAACACTTGTTGACTATGCTAAAACAATGTATAAAGAATTATCACCAGAAACTAATGAATTCTTTACATTTATGACTGAAAACAATTTACTAGACTTAGATACAAAACCAGGAAAAGCTGGTGGTGGATACTGTACATTTATTCCAAACTACAAAGCTCCATTTATTTTCGCTAACTTCAATCAAACACCTCATGATGTCACAGTGTTAACTCACGAAGCTGGACATGCTTTCCAAGTTTTTGAAAGTAGACATCACATGCCAGATTATGTTTGGCCGACATACGAAGCTTGCGAAATTCACTCAATGAGTATGGAATTCTTAACATGGCCTTGGATGAACCTATTCTTTAAAGAAGAAACTGAAAAATTCAAATACTATCACATGGCAACAGCTATTAAATTCTTACCGTACGGTGTTACTGTAGATGAATTCCAACACGAAGTATATGAAAATCCAGAACTAACTCCAAAAGAGCGTAGAATGAAATGGTTAGAAATTGAAAGAAAATACTTACCATCTCGTTACTACGAAGATATTCCTGAACTTGATGAAGGATTATTCTTCTATAGACAAGGTCATTTATTCGGTGCACCTTTCTACTACATCGACTACACTCTAGCTCAAGTTTGCGCATTCCAATTCTGGAAAAAAGCTAACGAAAATAGAGAAAAAGCATGGAAAGAATACCTACATTTATGTAAACTTGGAGGAACTAAACCATTCTTAGAATTAGTAAAAGAAGCTAACTTAGAAAATCCATTCAAAGACGGAACTATTTCTAATATCGTACCAGAACTTAAAAAATATATCAATTCTGTTGATACAACTAAATTCTAGAACTTTAAAGGCGAGTGATTCTCGCCTTTAATTATAAATAATTGTAATTATTTTAAAACCAGGAGGATAAAATATGAAAGATAAAAAGATAGCTGCATTTTTTGATATTGATGGGACTCTCTATAGGGATTCTTTAATGACAGAGCATTTTAAAAAATTAATAAAATACGAAGTTGTAGATGAAAAATATTGGTTAAACGGTGTTAAAGATAGCTATATAAACTGGGATAAAAGATTTGAAGACTACGATAACTATCTATTTGGCGTTTCTGAAGCCTATGTAAATGCAATAACAGGACTTCATAAAAAATATATTGATTTCGCAACTGAACAAGTAATAAAATTAAAAGCAGATCGTGTATATAAATTTACTAGAAATATCATAGAACAACATAAAAAAAATGGTCACTTAATTATTTTTATATCAGGTAGTCCAGATTATTTAGTTGAAGCAATGGGGAAAAAACACCATGCATTTCTAGCAATTGGTAGTAAATACATAATGGAAGACGATAAATTCACTGGGGAAGTTATTCCTATGTGGGATGCCGACAGTAAAAATAAAATGATTGATAAATTAGTAGAAGAATATAATATCGATCTTAATGAATCATACGCCTATGGTGACACTAACGGAGACTATAACATGTTAAGACGTGTAGGAAACCCAGTTGCCATGAATCCAAGCCGTGAATTACTAAGTAAAATCAAAGAAAATAAAGAATTATTAGAAAAAGCTACTATTCTTATTGAACGTAAAGACGTTATTTATAAAACACGAGCAGATATAGATATAGTAGAAATATAAAATAAAACTCAAGGTAATAGACAAATACGTCCTACCTTGAGTTTTATTATCTAAGATTAAATTATTAAGTTCTATATAAGAATTCAGAACCTTCTTCACTATTAAGATTCACTCCAGAAACCAGTCTGTTTCCAACTTTTTTATAAAGCTGAGCCTTAGTGGTAAAAGTAAGTTTACTTCCATCTTCTTTAATAATTTTAAAGCTCTTACCATTTGTAGACCATTCTATTGATTCACCATCATACTTTTTAAGAAGATATCCTTTATATCTATTAACAAGCTCAGAGCTCATTTTTCTTGCCCCTTCTTCATCCATTGCACCACCTATACCTTTTGCGTCTGCTGGCAATGAATTGCTATCATTTAATAAAGCTGGATTAGGTCCACCTAAATCAACATCCGATCTTTTCTTTTTACGTTCTTGTTCTCTTTTTTCAGCAAGTTCTTTTTCTTTTTTCGCTGTCTCTTCAGCCTTCTCTAAAATTTTATTTCCCGCATCATTTAATAATTGTTTCAAACTATTATTATTAAATTTATATTTTTCTAAAACTTGAGAAAGATTTTTATTAAAGTTAGAATCTATTTTAAGATTTTTTATTTCATCTTCTGCTCTTTTATAATTATCAATATCCGAATTTAACCAATTAATTGCTGGTGAAAAATTAGAGTTAGTATCTAGTTTCTTAGCTTTTTCTATGCTTTCCTTAGCATCATCAATTTTTTTATCTTCAAGACTTATGGCTGTATTTCTGATTTCCTTTGCAACTTTTATATCTGTTTTAATAGTTGGTATAACTTTTTGTGCAACATCAGTTGTTAATGTATCTAAGCCTTTAGATCCACCTTCAAAATCATGTTTAATATTAATCATATCAACATATTTTTGATATTCCTCTTTTACTTTGTTATCCTTTCCACCACCAAACATAAAATAATAAGCTGTGGCGCAAATTAGTATGGCAACAATAATACTAGAAAATATAGCAATACCTTTTCTCATATTTTCCCTCCTACTTTATCATTTTTATTTAAACATTTATACCTATAGTATACACTAAGTTCTTGATTATTTCACTAGAAAATCTACCTAATAAATCATTAATTTTTTTAATAAATGAATAAAACTTTTCTTTTTGAAAAAATTTGTTTCTTATCACTTTACTTTCTAACTGATAATGATTATAATTTATAGTAGATTAAATTGAAAGTGAGTATAATTATAAATGAAGAAAAATAAATTATTTTTAGCACTAATGGCTGGTACTATCGTAATTAGCGGATGTTCTGCTAAAACTGACAAGAAAGAAGAAAACAAAACTGCTCAAGTTGACACTTCTAAAGGTACAAAAGAGCAACTTAAACAAGCTACTGACCTTTATAAAAAATTCGTAGAAAACCAAGTAGATACTCTACTTAAAGATACTGAAAAGTTTGCTGAAACTATTAAAGCAGGGAATCTTGAAGAAGCTAAGAAACAATACCCAGTTATTCGTATGGCTTATGAACGTTCAGAGCCAATTGCTGAAAGTTTTGGAGAATTAGATGTAAATATCGACTTTCGTCTTGCTGACTACTTAGAAGAAAACAAAACAGAAGAAGGATGGCGTGGATTCCACAGAATTGAAAAAATTATGTGGGAACAAAATACTACAAAAGGTACTGAACAATACGCTGAACAGCTAGTAAAAGATATTAAAGAATTAAAAGCTAAAGTTGCTACTGTTGAAGTTACTCCTGATTTAATGGTAACTGGAGCTGTTGACCTACTTAACGAAGTTGCAACACAAAAAATCACAGGAGAAGAAGAAATTTACTCTCACACTGACCTATACGACTTTAAAGCTAATATCGAAGGTGCTGAAGAAATCTTCAAAATCTTTAAACCATTAATCGAGAAAAAAGATAGCAAATTAGCTAGTGATTTAGTTGAGAAATTTGCTACAATTAATAAACTATTAGATAAGTATAAAACTGATGACAAACACTATAAACTATATACTGACTTAACTAAAGAAAATACTAAAGAACTTTCTGAAGCAGTAACAAAATTAGGTGAACCACTTTCACAAATTGGTGTAATATTAGACGAAGAGGCTAAGTAATATGGAAGAATCTGGTAAAAAATGGATTGACAAAAAAATAACAAGACGTGATTTCCTAAAAAAAGCAGGGATGACTGGAGCCGGTGCGGTTGTTGGTGCCTCAGCTCTTGGTGGTTTTTTCGCAAATAAAGCTGAAAACAATAGAGTCATTGCTGATGGTGAAGAAAAAATCAGTTTCTATGGTAAACACCAAGCTGGTATTACTACACTAATGCAAAAATGCGTTTATTTTGTCGTATTAGATTTACACTCAAATAAACGTGACGATGTTATTAATATGTTTAAAGAATGGACTAAATATAGTGAAAAATTAATGAATGGTGAACTTGTTGAACCTGCTCTTAAAAACCATTATTTACCACCAAAAGATACTGGAGAAACGGTAGGGTTAAATCCCTATCGTTTAACTCTGACATTTGGAGTTAGTCCAAGTTTCCTAAAAAAAATGAAATTAGAGAATAAAAGTCTTGAAGAATTTAAAGACTTACCTCCATTCGCTCGTGAACAACTAAAAGAAAAATACACAGGTGGAGATATTTGCATTCAAGCATGTGCAGATGATGAACAAGTAGCATTTCACGCTGTTCGTAACTTAGTTAGAAAAGCTCGTTCTACAGTCACTATGAAATGGAGTCAATCTGGTTTTGCTGCAATTGGAAACCGTATTGAAACACCACGTAATCTTTTTGGATTTAAGGATGGTACTGCTAATGCAACTAAAGAAGACCAGTTTAATAAAATCGTTTGGTGTGATAATAATAACTGGATGAAAGATGGAAGTTATATGGCTGTTAGGCGTATTCAAATGCATCTTGAAACATGGGATAGAACCAGTCTAAATGAACAAGAAAATACATTTGGAAGATATAAAGATAGTGGTGCTCCTTTCGGAGAAACTGATGAATTTGCACCAATTGACCTTAATAAAAAAGGGCCAGATGGAAAACCACTAATCCCCGTTACTTCCCATGTTCATTTAGCACATAAACCGGGTGTAGAACTATTACGACGTTCTTACTCTTACTCAGATGGAATAAATGAAACTACTGGACAATTTGATTCTGGATTACTATTTATTTCATTCCAAAAAGATCCAAAACAATTTATTACAATCCAAAATAGTCTTGGAAATGAAGATAAAATGAATGAATACATAACTCACATAGGTAGTGGTTTATTCGCATGTTTTGGAGGAATTAAGGAGGGAGAATATATTGGGCAAAAACTTTTTGACTAAAATTATTTTAGCTTTCATCGTGCTATTTAGCTTTAGTTCAACATATTTAAAAACTATAGTAGCTAAAGAATCATATAGTAATCTTTTTATAAAAATTACTGACGCTAATACTGCATTAAAAAATAATGAGCACGAAAAAGCTAAAAAACTAATAGAAGAATTTAAAACAGAATTTGAAATAACGAAAAATTCAGATTCTGAAGCTGGAAAAAAAGTTAAACAAACATTAAAATCAAATGATATTAATGAAGAACAACTTAGGGAATTATCAACAGCACTACTCGCTTTTGAAAATGAACAAAATCCTTTAGACGTTGATGCCGAGAAAAAAGCTTTTAAAGCAAAACTTTATCCTGCATTCGATAAATTAGAAAAAGCTATTAATACTAAAAATATAGAAACAATGAAAGCAGAATACGTTAAATATAATGCTGCTTGGGTACGAAATGAAGGTATCGTAAGAACACTAGAACCTACTTACTATGGAAAAATAGAAACAACTATGTCATTTCTACGAAGTTCTATGGAGATAGAACCATATGACTATCAAACTACAAAATTATATCTAACAGATTTAAAAAATTACCTAGACGATTTTCTAGCAGGTAAAAAACTAGAACAAAATACAGATGTTAAAACACTTGAACAAGGAATAAGACTTCTTGAAGATAGTCTTTCAGCCTTTAAAGATGGAAACAACGCTCAAGGTTCACAAAAAATGAAGAAATTCATAGAAGTTTGGCCTGTTATCGAAGGAGAAGTACGCACACGTAACGCTTCTTTATATACTAAAGTAGAAAGCGAAACTCCTATAATTATGGTCAAAGGTAGCGAACAAAAATATCAAGATCAACTTAAAAACTTGATTTCAGAGCTTTCTAAAATAGATACAAAATCTAACTATACCGCTGTAGATTCTATGCTAATTTTACTGCGTGAAGGTGTAGAAGCACTAATTATCGTCTTATCTTTAGCAAGTGCATTAAAAGCTGCTAAACAGAAAAAAGGGTTAATCTGGATTTATGCGGGTGCCTTAGTAGGTATTCTTTCTAGTATACTAGCAGCCGTTATTTTAAAATACTCATTCCCTGCTCTTGCGTCAGGTACTAACCGAGAGATTATCGAAGGTGTGGTTGGTATCTTCGCAGTAGTAATGATGATAGGTATCGGGATCTGGTTACATAGTAAGAGTTCTGTTAAGGCATGGAAAAAATATATGGATACTAAACTAAATCTAGTACTTTCAACCGGAAGCTTTATATCTATGTTCACACTTAGCTTTTTGGCAGTATTCCGTGAAGGTGCTGAGACTATTTTATTCTATGCTGGAATCATGCCGTTAATTTCAACAACAAATCTCCTAATCGGAATAGCTCTTGCTATTATTGCCTTAATAATTATCGGTTTAATAATGGTTAAAGCCTCAGGGAAACTTCCTATCAGTAAGGTATTCCTAGTATTATCTTGGCTAATATATATTCTAGGATTCAAAATGCTAGGTGTAAGCATACACGCCTTACAAATTACTAACATTCTATCAAATCATATTATAGATTATCTACCTACTATTGAAACTCTAGGAATCTATCCTAGTTCTGAAGTAGTAATAACTCAAGTTATCTATATAATTGTCATAGCTATTAGCATATTCTATGAAAAATCTAAAGATAAATAGGAAAAATTTATGATGAAATATGGAGATAAAATTTCTACCGTGGATCATCTAACTGAACTTAGAAAGAGATTGATACTAAGCCTTGTGTTTTTTATTGTCTCTTTCATAATAAGTTTATTATGGTCTTCAGATATTTATAAATTTTTAACGAGTAATTTTAATAATAAATTGATTGTTCTTGGGCCTAATGATATACTATGGATATATCTAACACTCGCAGGTATTTGTGCCTTCACTTTTTCGATACCATTTATTTGTTATCAAATCTGGGCATTCATTAAACCTGCATTAGAAGAAAAAGAAGCTCGTGCATTACTTGCTTATATACCAGCGGTATTCATTTGCTTTTCAATAGGATTAGCTTTCGGGTTCTTTATAGTGACCCCTGCTATTTTAAACGTGCTACTTTCTATTGGAGATAATTTATTCAACACTCAATTAACAGCTCAAAACTATCTATCATTTGTTATTAATACAACAATACCGATAGCAATACTTTTTGAATTTCCTGTTATTGTTGCATTCCTAATATCATTAGGTATACTAACACCAAGCTTCCTTATTAAAAATAGAAGATACGCATATTTTATATTAATTGTAATAGCAGTAGTTATTACACCTGCTGATTTAATTAGTGATATCGTCATGTCTATACCATTAATTTTAATTTATGAGATTAGCATAATTATTAGTAAGTATATTTACAACAAAAGAGGTGAAAAATAATGGGATTTTTACGTGATATAGGAGCCCCAGGAGTTATAGTTCTTATTATAGCTGCTCTAATTATCTTCGGTCCTAAACGTCTGCCTGAACTTGGAGAATCAATCGGAAAAATGTTCACATCATTTAAAAAATCAATTTCAGGATTAACTGAAGAAGAAAACTCAGATAAAAAGGACGAAAATAAAGATAACTAAAAATAGACTTTACAATATGTTTAAAGCATATCTGTAAAGTCTATTGTTTTCACCTTATTTTCCTAACTCTGTTAAATCATATGGAGTTAATTGATATACCTGGTTTAACCAGTTGTGATAGAATAGATAGGCAACTCCTCTCCATCTATTTTTAGGTACTTTTTCATCATTATTTCCTGGGTAATAATTTACAGGAATATCTATCGGTAGATTACTATTTTTATCACGAACATACTCATTATGAAGAGTATCTGCATCATATTCGATGTGTCCTGTTATAAAAATCTTTCTTAAATCTTTAGTCGCTACAAGAAGCGTTCCAACATCTTCTGACTTAGCAAGAATATCCAAATCAGAAATAGTAGGAAGTTTCTCCTCCTCTATTTTTGTATGCCTAGAATGAGGAGCTAAGAAAGTATCTGTAAATCCACGCGTTAAAGTATGATTTTCGATAAGAACATCATGTTCAAAAACTCCAAATACTTTATCGCTAACCTGCTCTTTTTTCACTCCATAGTGATAATATAAACTAGCCTGTGCAGCCCAACAAATGTTTAATGTTGAAAATACGTGCGTTTTACTCCATTCAAAAATATCATTCAACTCTCCCCAATAATTAACATCTTCAAATTCTAGATGTTCTATCGGTGCACCTGTAATAATAAGACCGTCATAATACTTATTTTCCACTTCATCAAATGTTTTATAGAATTTCTCTAAGTAAGATTGTGCTGTGTTTTTCGCAATATGACTTGTCATATGTAAGAACTCCACTGTTATTTGAAGGGGTGAATTTCCTAGAAGTCTTAGCAACTGGCGTTCAGTTTCTTCTTTCTTCGGCATTAAATTTAAAATTAGTATCCTTAAAGGTCTAATATCTTGATTTTTCGCCCTATTCTCTTCTATTACAACAACTCCCTCTTCTAATAATTTATTTTTCACCGGCAATTCGTTTTGTATACATATTGGCATTATTTTTTTCTCCTTAATTGTTCTATCTTAAATAAAAAAACTCGCCACTATTACAAATTAATGTAATAGGGACGAGTCTATCGTGTTACCACCCATGTTTATGAATATAAATATTCACCTTACTCGGTACGTGTTCATACCGTCGTGCTATATCGCGCACCTTCGTAATTACCTATTAGATAACTATTACTCCGAGACCATTTTCAATTATATCTCCTCTTGCTCTCTTACACCTACCGAAAGCTCTCTGTTATGAATCAAATTTAACCTACTTATCTCTTCAATGTTTTACATATTAATTTACTTAATAGTATAAAGAATTTAACACTGTTTGTCAATAGAATTAGCTTAGACAATTCTAAGAAGTTTTATGAAATTGCTGTTCATATCTTTTTCGAATTTAAATTACCTCAATAGTGATCATCAATCTACTACTTAGCATTTCTTTTACGTCTCATCATTATTGCACCAGCTGCTACTAACACACCGAAAATTTCAACATTAGACTGTTTTTCACCAGTATTTGGTAATACGCCAATCTTTTTAGATTGTATCTCTGGTTTTGGTTCCGGCTTTGGCTCTGGTTTTGGCTCTGGTTTTGGCTCCGGTTTTGGCTCTGGTTTTGGCTCCTGCTTTGGTTCTGGTTTTGGTTCCGGCTTTAGCTCTGGTTTTGGTTCCGGCTTCGGCTCTGGTTTTGGCTCCGGCTTTGGCTCTGGTTTTGGTTCTGGCTTAGGTTCCGGCTTTGGCTCTGGAGCTTTTTCTTCATATTCCCATGTTCCTACGAACTGAACATTTTCTTTATTTATTACTTTTTTATCCTCTTTATAACCTTTAAATACCCAACTTCCTTTTCCATCATTCACATCTGTTTTTGCTGGAGATTCTGCTTTAACTTCCTTTCCATTAATATACTCATTTTTATCTGTAGGAGTTAATTCGATTATATTCTTAGGTAATTCTTTCCCTTTAGTTCCACTTTGGAATTTGTATGTTACACCGTATTTGTTAGCTTCGAATACCCATGTTCCTAAAAACTCTACATCTGCTTTGTTTACTTGTTTTTTAGTTGCATCATAACCTTTGAAGACCCATTTACCATCATTTACTGTATCTACATACTCTGTAGATGTTGGTTGAGTTGCATTTATTTCTGCCTGATTTGCATAACGATTTTGGTCTGCTGGCTTATAGCCTTCTATTGCTTGTGGCAATGTCTTACCTTGCGTTCCACTTTCGAATCTGTATGTTACACCGTATTTATTAGCTTCAAATAACCATGTTCCTAAAAACTCTACATCTGCTTTATTTACTGCTTTATTTTCAGCATCGTAGCTCTTGAATACCCATTTCCCATCGTTTTCTGCATCTACATACTCTCTAGTTGTCGGTTGAGTCGCATTTACATTAGCTTTATCTGCATAACGGTTTTGGTCTGTTGGTTTATAGCCTTCTATCGCTGCTGGCAGATCTTTTCCTTCTGTTCCACTTTGGAATTTGTATGTTACACCGTATTTGTTAGCTTCGAATTCCCATTTACCTATAAACTCTACATCTGCTTTATTTACTGCTTTATTTTCAGCATCGTAGCTCTTGAATACCCATTTCCCATCGTTTTCTGCATCTACATACTCTCTAGTTGTCGGTTGAGTCGCACCTACATTAGCTTTATCTACATAACGATTTTGGTCTATTGGTTTATAGCCTTCTATCGCTTGCGGCAATGTCTTACCTGGAGTTCCGCTTTCGAATCTGTATGTTACACCGTATTTATTAGCTTCAAATAACCATGTTCCTACAAACTCTACATCTTTTTTATTTACTGCTTTATTTTCAGCATCATAACTCTTAAATACCCATTTTCCATCGTTTTCTGCATCTACGTACTCTGTTTTTGTCGGTTGAGTCGCATGTATTTCTGCCTGATTTGCATAATGGTTTTGGTCTGTTGGTTTATAGCCTTCTATTACTGCTGGCAATGTCTTATCTGGCGTTCCACTTTCAAATTTGTATGTTACACCGTATTTATTAGCTGTAAATTCCCATTTTCCAATGAACTCTACATTTGCTTTATCTACTTGTTTATTTTCAGCATCGTAGCTCTTGAATACCCATTTTCCATCGTTTTCTGCATCTACGTACTCTGTTTTTGTCGGTTGAGTCGCATTTACATTAGCTTTATCTGCATAACGGTTTTGGTCTGTTGGTTTATAACCTTCTATTGCTGCTGGCAATGTCTTACCTGGCGTTCCACTTTGGAATCTGTATATTACACCGTACTTATTAGCTTCGAATTCCCATGTTCCTATAAACTCTACATCTGCTTTATTTACTGCTTTGCTTTCTGCATCGTAGCTCTTGAATACCCATTTACCATCGTTTTCTACATCTACATACTCTCTAGTTGTCGGTTGAGTCGCATTTATTTCTGCCTGATTTGCATAACGGTTTTGGTCTATTGGTTTATAACCTTCTATTGCTGCTGGCAATGTCTTATCTGGCGTTCCACTTACGAATTTATAAGATACATTATAAAATGTAACATAACCTAGTTCTAAAATATTAGCTTCTACTTTATTAATAGGTAAATTTGTGGCTGAATTAAACCAACCTATTTTCCCTGCATTTGGATGAACATTACCCTCAACAGAACCTGTTACTCTTAGAACTGTTTCACCATTTGTATCTGCTAACCCTTTGGCTTTTTCTTGATTAATACGAATAACCATCTGATTGATTTCTTCATCACTCTTATTAGGGAATAATGCTTTAAGTTCTGTTGATGTAAGAGATCGAAGTGTCATATTGCGCAAAATTGTTTCAGCAATAGACTTGCCTTCATCCGGTTTTACTACACTCTCAGCTATACGCTCATTACGTTCATTTTCCGGGCGATCACTATCCTTATCATTTAACGATCTAAGAATCATTCTAAATGTTATATTATGGTTACCTTTAGTTTCAACACCAAATGTGACTCTAGGGTCCGTATTACTAACGATTGAATTAAAGCTATCTTTTGTATTTCCTAACGCTGTTCCATCTTTTGAATACACATTTAAGATTTCCTTCGTTCCATCTTCCTTAATTCCAAGAGCATATAAAGGTCTCCATGAGTAACCATTAAACTCTGCATATAATTTTTCCGGAACAACTAAATCTTTGTCTAAATTCACATTTAAGTCTACATATGTGTAAGTTTTTCTCCTTTCGCCCAATTCAAATTGATTCCCTTTATATGAATTAGATAAAACAGGACCAACATATCCTATATGAGGATTTCTATACACAGTCATCGCTGTAGTTTTATCCATTTCAAACTCAGCTTTTAAAACCACTTCATTCACTTTTGTAGTATCATTATTGTCCGGTTTATACTCATCGATGATACGACGTGTATTTTTTTCTTTATCTTCTGTGTCTTTGTTTAACTTAGTATTGGGTAATACATCATCCGATTTTACATTTGTATCAATATTAACCTTATTATCGTTAATTTTAAATTTATTCATTCCACCTATAATCGCAAATCCCATAGAAAATTTATCTGTAGGGAAAGGCTCATCCTGGTCATTTAAACTGGCATATACACCGTATAGCTTGGAATCAGCTTTCAATCCATCTGGAAAGGCTGTAGCTAAAGTGTCTTCTGGGGAGAACAGTCTTGCACCATCTGCAATTTTTCCATCTACAGGTGGTTTGTCAGACCAACCAAGAAAAGTTTTTGCGACACTACGGAAAAGACCGGTATTAGGCAATGGATTACCTAATTTATCTGTAGCATTCTTATATGCATTTTCAGTATCTTTTTTTTCGTGTGATTCACCTGTCCATTGACCGATAAGACTTACTTTCCCAGCATAATTTGCTGGTACTGTAGCACTAGCAATCCCTCTAGAGTTCTCATTATTGTTGCTTGTTTCAGTATTTTCTTCTGGCTTAATAGACCCATTTTCTGTTGATGCTGCTCTATCACTTCCTAATGTTGTTCCCGGTACACCATTTTCATTTCTTACTCCCGCTGTACGAGGTACTCCTTGAAGAGAGTTTCCAACATTATTCTCAGTAGATACAGCTGCTCCATTATTTGTATTCTCACTTGAAGTATTTGCTAAAGCCACTCCTCCAGCAACAAAAAATGTAGAACCAACTAGAACAGATACTACACCTACTTTAAATTTTTTAATACTAAATGTATTATATTTCTCATACGGTGTATTTTTATTCAATCTCATAATAACACTCCTTTTAAAATCATCTTTCATATAGAATTATATACTATTTAATATAACCAGTCAACATTTTATATAAAATAATTAGACTTTTTAATTTTTATATGAAAAGATATATAGATAAATTTTCTTCCATAATATTTTCAATTTACAAGGTTTGCAGAAACAACCTCATATGTTACTATAAATATTAGGATACATAAAAAAAATTAACTAAATTATTTTTTAAAAACTTATCTTACGTTGTAATCTTAACAACTATTAAATTCTAAATAAAAATAAGGATAACTTTCAAAATCAAAGTTTTAAATAACTCAATTTTAAAAAATTATCCTCTTGCAATACATTAGCAAAAATTCCTATTAACTACTTACTTATTAAACTCTATGAGTTCAAACTTATTCCCATCATATTCAAGAACACTAACTGAAGTATTTACTATTACTCCTCTCGACACTTCTTTGATACCTTTTTGTGTTAAGAAAGAACGTATTATTCCACCATGACACACAGCTAACATAGTTTTATCTGGATGTTCTTGATATTTTGCTTTGAAAAATGCTTCTATTCTATCTGCTGCTTCTGTATCTAATTCCATTCCTCTTGTTTCTCCAGCCTTCATCCCTGCTCCATATTCAGCAAAAGAAACACCTTCATATCCTCCATATGATTTTTCAATTAATCTTTTATCCTTTATTACAGGTAGCTTTTTGTTATCTTCACTATTTGAATTATCCAGCATATATCTTGCAGTATCATACGCTCTTACTAAATTACTACTATATGCTATATCAATCTTATATCCTTCGATTTTTTTACCCGCTGCTATTCCTTGACGAATACCTTCTTCATTTAGCGGTATGTCAGTGTGACCTTGAACCATTTTATTTTTATTATAATCAGTTTCTCCATGTCTTGCTAAAATTATTCGCATATTTCCATCTCCTTTACTTGAAAAATTAGGGAACGACTCTTAAAAATGATTTCTTCAAAATCAGAATTTTGAGTCGTTCCCTAGTTATCTAAATATTAAATTTCTCTAATATAAATTCTTGTCCATCATAGTTTAAGATATTTAATCCAGTATTATCCACCAATGTAGTCGTATTTGGATATACTCCTACTACAGTTAAAAATATACGGATTAATGCACCATGACAAACAACTAAAATTGTTTCATCTTTATATTTTAAATATTGTTCATTGAAAAATGAATTAACTCTCTCATATACATCTTCATCTTTTTCGATTGATTCCAAACCTTCTTGTGCATCTAATGCAGAAAAATATTCTTCAAATGTACTACCTTCAAAAACCCCAAAAAATTTCTCAATTAAACGTTCATCAGTAATTATCTCTTTGGAAATATTTTGATTATTATTAGAGTTATCAAGCATAAGTCTAGTTGTTTCAACAGCGCGTTTTAATGGACTGCTAAAAGCATAATCTATATTATGTTCAGTTAGCTTTTTTCCTGCTTCTGTCGCTTGATTTCTTCCAGTTTCATTTAATTCAATATCACTATGACCTTGAATCAATCTATTTTTATTATAATCTGTCTCACCATGTCTTACTAATAATATTTTCATGATTTTTACCTATTCAAAAATAAAATCCTCATCTTCAATTGATTCTATATTCATACTAACTACATATCCATCACCTTTAACACTAAAGAAATCATGGTTTTTAGTATTTGTATTCATTGCATTTTCGATAATTGGATTAATCTCTTTATCTTCAAAATATCCTGGATATCCTAAGTTTGCTAAAGCACGATTAGCATTATACTCTACATAATCTTTTACTTCTTCATATAATCCAATTTCATCATATATATCTTTAGTGTACTTTAATTCATTTTCATATAAATCTAATAATAATTTATACATTTCTTTTTCAGCACGTTCTTGCTCCTCTGGAGTAAGAGTTTTGAATAATTCTTGAGCATCAAATCCTGTGAAACTTCCGTGGATAGTTTCATCTAATAAAATTTTACGAATAACCTCTCCAGAAGTTGTTACCTTTCCTTGTCCAGCTAAATATAATGGATAGAAGAATCCACTATAGAAAATATAACTTTCCAAAAATACTGAAGCAACACGAGCCATATATAAGTCATATTTAGGAACTTCTGGCTTAAACAGTTTCATATAGTAGTCTTCAATTAATTTCGCTTTATATTGAAGTTCTGGATTACTAGGAACCCATTCATCTAATAAGTAGTCTGTTTCTTGTGAAGGGATTAAAGATGTAAATATTGTTGAATAACTTTTCGCGTGAATCTGCTCCATCATTCCCATAAAGCTGTATACAGCTTGTTTTCTCATATCTTCTGTATGTAGAGATACAAGAGGCATACCTTTATCACCTTGCTGAGTATCAAGACCAGTTAAACCAGCTAATACTTTTTTATAAGCTTCACGTTCTTTATCATTTAAATCTTCGTTCCAACTCTTGATATCTTTTGATACTTTAAACTCAGTATCAACCCAAAATTGAGCAATATTTTGACGCCAATACATAAATGTTAAGTCATCTTGTTTATTCCAGTTTACAGCTTTCATAATTAGTAATTTATCCTCTCTTTTCTATATAGAACAAGACGTACATTCTTCTACAGAAAGTAATTTATTTCTTGTATAATATAGTGATTTCAATCCTTTGTGATGTGCGTAAATATAATATCTAGCAAGTTCTCTTGTTGTAATATCAGAATTTACGAATAAAATCACAGAAATACCTTGGTCTACGTGTTCTTGAATAACTGACATTAAGTCAATAAGTTTCATTTGATCTATAGTAAACGCTGATTTATAGTACCATTGAGTTTTTGGACTTAAGTACGGCATTGGATAAAATGTTTCAGCATTCCCATAACTTCTACGTTCAATTTTATCAACAATTGGCAGTACACTTGATGTTGAATTTTGAACATAAGAGATACTTTGAGTCGGTGCTATAGCCATTCTATAAGCATGATATAAACCATTTTCTTTTACTCTATTTTTTAAACTCTTCCAGTCTTCTTTTGTCGGAACATAGATTCCTTCAAATAACTCTTTTACTTTATCTGTTACTGGTAAATAGTCATTTTCAATATATTTAGTAAAGTAACTTCCATTGTAATAATCAGATTTTTCGAAGTCTTTAAATGTTTCTTTACGTTTTTTAGCAATTTGCATTGAACGTTCTAATGTATAGTAGTTCATCATCATGAAGAATACATTCGCAAAATCTTTTGCTTCTTCACTTTCATAAGCTATACAATTTTTAGCTAAATATCCATTTAGGTTCATTGCTCCAAGTCCAACAGAGTGGAACTCATCATTGGCTTTTACAACCCCAGGAGCATTTTTAATCTTAGTAGAATTACTTACAAATGTTAGTGAATCCATACCTGAATAAATAGATTCTTTAATTTTTTTACTTTCCATTACATTTACGATATTTAATGAAGCTAAGTTACAAGAAATATCACGCTTAATAATGTCTCCTTCACCGTAATCTTTAATTACTGAAGTTTCTTGTAATTGGAAAATCTCAGTACATAAGTTACTCATCTTAACTTGTCCAACTTCACGAAGTGCATGATTTTTATTAGCATTATCTTTAAACATTAAGTATGGATAACCTGATTGTAGTTGAGTTTGAGCAATTAGGTTAAGCATATCACGAGCATCGAATTTACGCTTCATAATATTTTCATTAGCTACAAAATCATCATAGTATTTAGCTATATCAATATCATCTAACACTAAACCATATTCTTCATAGATAGAATGTGGTCCAAACATATAAAAGTCTTTATTTTCACGAGCTAAATCGAAGAATAGTGACGGTACGATAACTCCTGTTGAAATCGTTGGAAGACGTAATTCTTCATCGGCATTAACTTTTTTTGTGTCTAGAAACTCTAACACATCATAGTGGAAAATATTTAAGTATACAGCACCAGCTCCTGGACGTTGTCCAAGTTGATCAGCATATGAAAAACCTTGCTCTAGAGACTTAGCAACAGGTATAACACCTTTAGCTACGCCTTTTATACCTTTAATACTCTCTCCACGTGCACGTAATTTTGATAAGTTAATCGCAACCCCACCACCGATTTTCGAAAGTTGTTTTGCTGTTGAGTCGATGTAATTGATTGAATTAAGTGAATCTCCCACTTCTAATAAGAAACAAGATACTAGCTCACCACGACGACTTCTTCCAGAATTTAAGAATGTTGGTGTTGCAGGTTGTAATCTTTGTTCAAGCATAGAAACCATAAGTTCCTTAGCTAACTCTACATCACCATCCCCTAAATACATCGCTACAATAAATACATGTTGATTAAAGTTTTCTAGATATTGTTTTTTATCATTAGTTTTTAATGCATAGTCTTTATAGAATTTACTTGCTGCCATGTAACTTTTGAATTCAAACTTAAAGTTAGCAGCAAGCTCTAAACATTCCAAAATCTCATCTTCAATATACTTTTCAAAGATATTGTAGTAAAAATTCTCCTCTACTAAGTATCTCAGTCTCTTCATTTCTGAACTAAATTTAACAGTACGAAAGTCTACTTCACGAAGAAATTCTTCAATAGCCTCTATATCCTTTTCTAATTTAAAAAAGCCATTGTCACCTCTTTTAGTTACTTCATTATTTAGTTCAATGTGATTAAATTTCTCCATTCTCTACACTCTCCAAATATATTTTTTTAAATTTTATTAAGTCTTTTGTATTCCCGTGTAGTTCTATCTTCATTAATAACGGTACGTTATACTCTTTACTAATTGTCTCTGAAGCATTGGCGAATCTTTTACCCCAGTTCTTATTTCCACTACCCACTACACCTTTTAAATGTTTGTGATTTATTTTCAAAAACTCCGCTACAGCTTCAGGAACATCTCCAAAACCTATAGTAGGAGTAATCAAAATATAGTCGAAATCCACTTCATAATCAATATCCCACAAGTCAATAACATCTTCTTCAGGAATCTTACACATGTCTACAAATCTCTTACAATTACCTGTCAATGAAAACACAATTATCTTCATTTTACTTCACACTCCCACAAAATATTTCCGAAAATTATTTCCCGGAAATTTAAATGTTATACTTATTATACACTTTATTTTGGTATTTTTCAATGATTATTTTTCGACTGGAAACGCTTGTATTTTTTTTTCGAAATTTGTATATTTATTTAATATTTATAAAGTTTATTCCTGACAGATAGACAGATAAATAAATAGTAAAAATACCATATAAAAAAATTTTATTTAAAAATTTTTCCTTTAAAATTTCAACAAAAAAGGAGTGACTCAACATCATGATTTCAGAGAAATCGATTTTATTAAGTCACTCCTGCTAAGTTTATTAACTATCTAAAAAGCTTTTATAAAGCAAATTTGGATATCAACAAACAATTACGTCTATAAATTCGCATATAAACTATTTTTAAATTTTGGACTTTTATATCAGTCCTTCTTTCTACAATAATATTAGTTTGATTTACTTCCTCTTCTTCTAGCAAATTCAGAGAAATGAAACTTATCCACCCTATGACGGCTTTCTGTGTAATGAAGGAAATCAGTACCCTCAGTATAAACATCGCTTCTTAATACTGCTATATGTTTATGACCATTCAAATCAATATATGTTAAATCTTCTTCGCTGACTGGTTCGATTTTAAAGTCTTTATTTCCATAAGAAATTTTAATACCTAAATCTTTCTCCAAGTACTCGTATAGAGATTCTTCTACACGTTCTGTTGGTATATTCTCTATTACATTTTTTCTAATATAATCTTTATCTAATATAATAGCTTCACCATCAACTATTCTTTGGCGAACAAGATAAATTAATTTTTCACCTTTCTTAACAAGACCCAGTCTTACTAAAAATTCTGGTGCTTCAACTTCTTCGTTAACTAATACCTTTGTGATAGCTTCTACATCTTGAAATTGACGACGTTCTTTAAAACTTAAAAGACCCGTCACCGGCAAACGATATCTATGTACATCAAGAACAATAGATCCCTTGCCTTGTATTTTATGAATATATCCATTTTCTAATAATAACAATAATGCTTTTCTTATAGTTTCCCTAGAAACATCATATTCCTTTGCAAGCTCATTCTCACTTGGTAAAAGCGAATTAGACCTGTATTGCCTATTTTCTATTTTTTCTCTTAACTCTAAATAGATCTTAAAAAACTTATTCATGATTTCCCCCAAAACAAATAACTATATATATATATTTTACCATAATTTATGCAAATATTAAACTTTTTTTACTCAAAAACTTTTATAATTTAGATTTTTTTGTTAATTTGTGTAAATATGTAAACCTAATTTTACGAAAGCTTTATTTCTTCAATAATATTTATGTGATATAATATAAAGTGGAGGTGCTTAAATGAAAAAATATATAGTACAACTACTCATTATTATTGAAAATTTTTCACTATTTATTAGTGCGATTCTTGCTCTAATATTTTACAATTGTTTTAATTTAGATTTTTATAAAAACTTCTATACACAAGAAAATTTAGCCCCTAATATAGGAACAACATATGATAAATTAATAGATAATACTTCTAATCTTCTAGATTACCTCAACTATAATGCAGAACTAAATACTTCATGGTATACGCCTAAAGATATACTGCATATGGTAGATGTAAGAACACTATACAATATTAGCCATAAAATAATGATAATTTTTTTAATAATATTCATTATTTCTACTATATTATTAGTAATACTCTGTAAAAGAAATACAATATACTATATTTCTAAAACATTTAATAAAGTACTACTATCATTTTTTGTGGTTATCGGAGGATTAGCTTGTATAATTTCATATAATTTCAATTCTTTCTGGATTAAGTTTCATCAACTTCTATTTTCTAATGACCTATGGTTATTAAGCCCTGATGAATCAAATCTAATTCAAATGGTTCCAGAAGAGTTCTTCATAAGTCTTATTACAAAAATAATAATTCACATCTTTATATTATTTATATCACTATTTATAATAAATTTTGTTATAAAGAAGAAAGCTAAAAACATTTCTATTTAAAATGTATTAAAAATTTTATTTATTACAATTATGTGATATAATAAATTTTAGTTTCAAATAAATAAATAAATTATGAAAGGATACAATATGACTCAAAATGATAAAAATATTGTTACTGAAGATAAAGTAACATTTAGATTATGTGATGATTGTCTTGGTGTTAATCTTAAAACTTTAATTCCAAAATTAAAAAAGAAAGCTCCAAATGCTGAATTTATCATAGGATGTCAATCTTACTGTGGACCTGGGCGAACTCAAACATTCACGCTAGTAAATAGTAGAATCTGTATTGCTGATACTGAAGTAGAATTAATGCCTTTAGTAGATGAAAAACTTCGAGATCGTATGAGTGCCGAAGATGAAGAAAAATATAGAAAGCGTCTTGAACGTCGTCTTGAACGTACTTTCTACTTTATCATTCCTGAAAATGCTACAATTAAAGTTGGTGAACAAATAGATATCAGTTCCGAAGGAGTCATTGCACGTAAAGCTGGACAATCATATCTGGATGATCTGATTATTGAAGGAGAAGTTGATACTTCTACACCAGGTACTTATGAATTAGTATACAGAGTGACAATCGATAATAAAGAACATAAGCGCAAAAGAACTATTACTGTAATTGATGAAAACGTGTAATCTATATTCATGAAAATAAAAAGAAAATAATAAAAAATAAAATCATTTAGACCTATAGGAAAAGAGCTATATAGTATCCTCCTATAGGTTTTTCTTTATTTTTATAAAATAAAATTAATGCTAGTTTTTTATAAAATAGCGTTTACTTTTTTTGTAAATGTGTTATAATATAAGTAAAGACATAGAAGTCGGAGGTTTTGATCATGGAAAATAAATATTCTAAAATTTTAGTCGCAGTTGACGGTTCTAAACAAGCTGAGTGGGCATTTAAAAATGCTGTAGCTATTGCTCAGAGAAATGAAGATGCAGAATTATATATCGCTTCTGTAATTGATGCAACAATCGCAACTTCTGGTTTATCAGATCCATATATTTTCAATTCATTCTATAAACGTACTAAAGAATTAGTTGATAGCTATGTTGAATCTGCTAAAGAAGATGGACTAACTAAAGTATTCGGTATTGTAGAACAGGGGATTCCTAAAATTGTTCTAAGTGAAGATATCGTTGATGAAAAAGGTATTGACCTTGTAGTTTGTGGATCTTCTGGTTTAACTGGTTTCAAACGTATGCTTATGGGATCAGTGTCTGAAGGTATCGTTAGATATGCTAAATCTGACGTTATCATCATTAAACAACGTTCTATCCCTGCGGATTTTGAAGCAACTATTGCTAAAAAATTCCAAGAGGAACAAGATAAATAAGATTTCTAAAATATTTAAATTAGTACTTGTTAATTTAAATTCATTTAAAATTTTTCCTTTTTTAAAAGAAGCAACACATGGAATATCCTGAGTTGCTTCTTTTTTTATATTTGTAATATAAAAAATGAGAGTGCTTCAAAAATCGATTTCTTTGAAATTACGATTTTTGAAGCACTACCTATAACATTTAATATATTTTTTTTACTATTAAACTATCATAATTTAAGGCTGCAAGTTGCACAGAATTCGGTCCAAAATACTTAGTATAATCATGAAGTTGCTGCTTATCGTCATAAATATAAACCCTATCTCCGATACTTTCTTCTTCACCTATTTCTACTACTAAGTGACTCATCATCGTCGAGTAAATATTTCTCTCTTTGCCTTTAATTATACAGGTTTTTCCTTTTAATCTATCTCGTAGTATCCCATCACCATAGCCAATATTAACAACTCCTACTTTTTTATCAACATCAGCTATATAAGAATTAGAATACCCTATGCACTCACCTTTATTCAAGGTTACTATATTAATTATTTCACCATAAACAGTTATCGGGTTCCTGATAACTAGATTTTTTAGAGCAACTGGATTTTCCTTCACATTATAAGGCATAGCTCCATAAAGAATAATCCCTAATCTCTGGTGGGTTGTTTTCTCAAACGCACCATCACGTAAAAATGAAGCACTATTTTGCAAATGAACTACTTCAAAATCATAATTTTTCTGTGCTTCTTCAAGAACCTTCAAGACCAGCTCTTTTTCTTTTTCGTAGAAACTATCAAACTCATCCGCAAAAGAAAAATGAGACCAAAATCCTTTTAATTTTAAATTATTTTTTTTACAAAATTCTATAATTTCTAATACTTCTTCAAAATTTTTCGCTCCAGCTCGTCTCATACTACCAGCAAATTCCAACTGTAATGTTAAACCTCTTACACTTTCAAGGTTTTCTTTTAAATATTCAAAGCTCGCTATATTTATCTCGATATTATATTGTCTAACTAAATCAAAATCATACGTTGGATTTAAAAGAAAAATATTAGCATCCTCACCAAGTGTTTCTCTTATTACTTTGCACTCCTCTTCTTTTGTCGTTGCAAAGTAATTTATCCCTGCTTCTGAGTATAATTTTACACATTCTCTTAAATTTAAATTATACGCATTATTTTTAACCACGGCTATTATATCTTGTGCTCGTTCTTTTAAATTAATAGCATTTTGTCGTATATTATTGTAATTTAACTCAATCGTTGCCATAAAAAATCCTTTCTTTAATAAATGAGGGCAACTCAAAACTCCTGATTCTATAGAATCAATGTTATTGAGTCGCCCCCTACTTTCTACTCAAAATCAATAAGATTTACTCATTATAATATTTCAATATACCAAGGTAATATTGAACGCCTACTTTTAGTATTTTTTCATCGAAGTTGAAAGTTGGTGTATGTAATCCTGAAACATAGTTTTTCTCTTCGTTTCTTAGACCTAAAAAACTATAGTTTATAGGAGACAATCTACTAAAGAATGAAAAGTCTTCTCCATACAGATAAGCTTCTTCCAACTCAATATAGTCGATACTTTCTTTTTCTATGACTTCTCTAATTACTTGATAAGGAACTTCATCATTAATTACCGCAGGATACCCTTCAGCAAAATCAACGCGGATACTTACGCCAGTAAGATGCTCAAGTCCTACACACGTATTTTCAATCGCAGCTTTAATCGTCGCTAAATCTTCCATGCTATACGTTCTAATCGTTCCTTCTAAATATGCATTCTCCGCAACGACATTCATCGCATCTCCACCGTACATTTTACCAATATGAATAATATTAGTATTACGTGCTTTAGTGTGCAACGCATTAAGTTTTAGCATCTCCTGGAAGAACATTGTAGCCACGTTAAGAGCATCGATTCCAGTATTTTTTAAACCAACGTGAGCTGCACGCCCTTTAATATAAATTCTATATTCATTTGCACTAGCCATAATTTCTTTTGGTTTAGAAACAATATGACCTTCTGGATAATCTGGATTCATATGTAATGCATAACTTGCTAAAACATTATACGGTGAAAAATCAAAATCATTGATTAATAAATTCCCACCACCAAAAGTTTCTTCAGCAGGTTGAAATACAAAGATACTGTTCACCTTCGTAGCATTATTATTATAATAATCAGCCGCTTCAATAACACTTCCCAAAAGCATAGTAGTATGTCCATCATGACCACATGCATGCATTACTCCATCATTTTTTGATTTGAAATCGACATCATTTTCCTCTGAAATAGGAAGTGCGTCAATATCAGCTCTAAATAATATCGTATCATTAGTTTCTACGCTTGCTTTAAAAATCACTACCAACCCTGTCTCAAGAGTTTCTTGATATTCTATACCATATTCTTTTAAGACACTTGCGATAAATTCTTTAGTTTTATGTTCTTCCAAAGATAACTCTGGATTTTGGTGCAGATGTCTACGCCATGATGTTAAATTCTCTTCAGTAATTACTTTCATCTTCTTTACCTACTTTATTATAAGTTTCTTAATTCTGCAATAATATCTACTTTTTCTTCTGCAACTTCACTACGTGTTTTAATAACTCGTGCTGGAACACCCGCAACTACATCACCACTTGCTACATCTTTTGTTACTACACTTCCAGCTGCAACAACGGCATTATCTCCGATTTGAACCCCTTCTAAGATAACAGCATTAGCCCCGATAAGAACATTGTTTCCTACACGAACTGGTGTTGCATTAGCTGGTTCAATAACACCTGATAATACAGATCCAGCACCAACATGAGAATTTTCTCCAACTTCAGCACGTCCACCTAAAATAGCATTCATATCGATCATAGTGTTTTTTCCGATTTTAGCCCCGATGTTGATAACAGCTCCCATCATGATAACCGCGTTATCTCCGATACTAACGTGTTCACGAATTGAACACCCTGGTTCGATACGAGCATTAAACTGAGTCAAATCGATCATCGGTACACCACTATTACGGCGATCATTTTCAACACGGTGATTTACTACCACAGTTTTATTAGCTTCGTAAAATTCCACCCAATCAGCGAAGTCCGCAAAAATAACTTTTGAGTTTCCTTCACCATAAACTTCTAAAGTTTCTGGAAATTCTACTTCAGCATTAAAATTAACGTAAACTTTAACCGGTGTTTTCTTTTTAGATGTTGCTATAAATTTAATAATCTCTTCTGTTGATTTCATTTCTTTCTCCTATTATCTATATGATTTTTTTCTATTTTATATCTAATTTTTACATATGTCAAACTAACTTTATTATAATATTCTTTGTTTAAGTGTTATACTAGATTACTTTCTTCATTTATCTAGTTATAAACTACTTAGAGATGATTCTGTTATCACCTCTATAGACTCATTTAAGTCGCTTCTAACTTTATTATTCTATACCTAGTACATCTTTCATAGAATATAATCTAGGTTCTTCAACACTGTTAAGCCACTGTGCAGCTGTAACAGATCCTTTTGCAAACATTTTTTTACTAAGAGCTGTATGTTTAATCTCGATTACTTCATCCTCACCAGCAAAAATCACTTCATGTTCACCTACTATAGTTCCACCACGAACTGCATGAATTCCAATCTCTTTTTCTTGGCGTTTCATATCTCCGTGACGACCATAGACTCTATTGTAATCTTCCACGTCTTTAACCGCATCAACTAACATTTTTGCAGTTCCACTAGGTGCATCGACTTTTTTATTATGGTGTTTTTCAATAACTTCGATATCATATCCTAGTAACAATTCACTAGCTTTTTTCACTAACTCGACTAAGACATTTACTCCTAAACTATAATTCCCAGCATAAACTACTCCAACATGAGTTGCTAGTTCATCGATTAATTCTAATTCTTCTGTAGTGTGACCAGTTGTCGCTATTACAACTTTCGTTCTTGTACGTTTAGCATACTCCACTAATTCAGCAGTCCCTGCGTGATGAGAAAAATCAATAATCACATCAGCAACCTTTTCTAAACTTTCATATGAAGTATAAGTTGCAAATTTCTCTTCTAATAATTCTCGCCCTACTCCTGCAACAATTTCTAAATCAGTACTATCTTGAATATAGTTTTTTAGAACTTGTCCCATCGTTCCATTATAACCACTTAATAAAACTCTCATTTTTACTCTCCTTGTAATGAATTAAGTCTTGCAATCTCTTGCTCTAATTTTGTCGCTAACGTTGGTGCAACATGTGTCATCGGTAGACGGTAGTGACAAGCTGATTTTCCGATTAATTCTACACATTTTTTAACTGGCATTGGGTTTGGCTCAGCGAATAACATGTGGATGAAGTCTAAATATTTAAGTTGAAGATCGAATGCTTTATCCACTTGTCTTTCTAAAGCATATTTACACATTAAATGCGTAGCTTTTGGATAAACGTTAGCTAAAACAGAAATTGTTCCTTTACCACCTGCTAAAATAATCGGTACATTAATGTCATCATTTCCTGAATAAATATCAATTTTATCCCCTACTAAGTTTCTAACTGCTAAAGTATGAGCGATGTCCCCTACAGCATCTTTATATGCTACGATGTTTTTGTGCTGAGATAAGTGTAAAATAGTCTCAGGCGCCATAACTTGCCCTGTTCTTCCTGGTACATTGTAAAGTACGATCGGTAAATCAACACTATTAGCAATCGCTTCAAAGTGTTCGATTAAACCTTGTTGGCTAGTTTTGATGTAGTACGGTGTTACTACTAATAATGCATCCGGTCCTAATTTTTCAATTTCTTGGCTTAATCTAATTGAGTGAGCTGTATCGTTAACTCCACTACCTGCGATAACCGGTACACGGCCTGCTACTCTATCAATCGCAAATTTAACAACCGCTACTTGCTCATCGTCAGGCATTGTTGAACTCTCCCCAGTAGTTCCAGCTACGATAATCGCATCTGTACCTTCACTAATTTGGAATTCGATTAACTCTCCAAATGTCTCATAATCTACACTTCCATCCTCAAAAAATGGTGTTACTATTGCTACTCCGCTTCCTGTATAAATTGTCATAATCTTGTTCTCCTTATATCTATGTTGTTTTTTTATATTTTTAATAATATTTTTTATGTTATTTTTTGAATTAAATATCTTGTCTAATTAAATCTTCTAAAGTCTCACCTTTAACTACTAGGCGACTAGTTCCGTCTTTTACAAATACAACTGGTAATTTCGGTAATCTATTGTAGTTACTACTCATACTATAGTTATACGCCCCAGTCGATGATACTAATAATAAATCACCTTGATCAGCTTTTGGTAATTTCGCATCCATTACTAACATATCCCCGGACTCACAGCATTTACCAGCAACTGTATAAGTTGTAGTGGCTTGTTCGTTCATCTTGTTAGCTAACATAGCCTCGTATTTTGCTTTATATAATGCATAACGGGGATTATCTGCCATTCCACCATCAACAAACACATATTCACGACCTGCAAAAGTCTTCTTAACTCCACCAACACTGTATAATGTACTACCAGCATTACATGTTAAACTTCTACCTGGCTCAATAACTACCTTAGTTAAATCTAAACCAAAATTATCACTTTCACGTTCAACTACTTCGATGTACTCTCTTAAAAATTCAGCAAGTTCAAAGGGTCTATCTTCTTCAGTATAATAAACTCCGAAACCTCCACCTAGATTAAGAACACTTATAGTTAAACCTAATCTTTCTTGAACTCTTCTCGTAAATTCCATAACCACTTTTACAGCTTCGAAAAATGAAGTTTTTTCAAAAATTTGTGATCCGATGTGTGAATGAAATCCTACGAAGTTAAGGTTACTTTGATTATTAATATCTGTGATTAAATCATAAATTGTTTCATCATATACTGAATAACCAAATTTCGAATCATCTTTTGCAGTTTTTATGTATTCATGAGTATGAGCATCGATACCAGTATTAATTCTTAGAAGCACATCTACAGTATTCCCACTCTCTCTTACGATTTCATTAATCATTTCATATTCGTAGTCATTATCTATGACGATAGTTCCTACACCAACTTCTAATGCATATTGTAGTTCCTCGCGAGTTTTATTATTCCCGTGGAAATAAGCTCGTCTCATATCATATCCAGCTTTATATGCTGTATGAATTTCACCAAGTGAAACCACATCTACGCCTAAGCCTTCTCTATTCGCAATTCTTAATACCTCTAAACAGCTAAAAGCTTTCGATGCAAAAAGAACTTCTGTACTAAACCTTGAACTTTTGAAATTATTAATAAAAGTTCTACATTGGTTCACTAACATATTCTCGTCATAAACATAAAGGGGGGTCCCGTATTGAGATTTTAACTCACTTACTCCAACTCCCGAAATATTCAGTTCACCATCTTCTATCGTCATACCATCAAATAATCTCATTACTTTCTCCTTCAAATAAGTTATAAAAAATAGACTACAAGAACAAAAGGTCCTTGTAGTCTAGCTTATAATTCTATCCTATTCCTCTTGCCCTTATTATAAAAAGCTCACCATGAAGAAAATGGGCATTTTCTAATGACAGTGCTATGCCTATTCGACATAACCCCAGTGAAATAAATCACTTCGGCGATGCTACCTTTTAAATTAGTCATCGCGGCCTCTTTTTATAATACTTATCTATTTACGTTGTATAAATAATATCATGGTTTAAAATTATTGTCAATAGTTTTCAGAAAATTTTTATAATACCCTATTTTTGAACCATGTATATGCACAATTAATGATAGTTGAAATTTCCCTTTAAAACAACTATAATATACAAATATTAAAAGAAAGACAGCATACTACACTGCTTCTTATATAAAAATAAAGGATTATAAAATATGATTGACTTCACAAAAAATGACGACTTAAATAAAATTATCAATGACAATGACATAGCGATTATTCAATACGGAACACCCACATGTATGCCATGTCACTCAATAAAAAACAGAATTACTACGTGGCAAGAAGATCACAAAGATATTCCAGCATACTACGTTTCATTAGAAGAAAATATGGAGATTGCTGCTCAACGAGGCATTCTTTCAGCACCAACTGTAGAAGTTTATATTGAAGGAAGACTATCTATTCAAAAAAGCGGCTACTTCAGCCTAGATGAAATACTAGAAAAAGTAAGTAGTGTGAGTGAACAAATGAAATAAAAAAGGAAGATAAGAAATCACCTAGTCCCTACGGAATGCACCAACTTCTTATCTGTTATCATTGTACTATGAGTCAAATAAAATAGTAACACAAAAAAGAGATATCGACCCCCCCAAAAAAAAATAACAACGGGGGAGGAGGATAGACATCTCTTATTACTTTCATTATATTATAAAAATCTATAAAATTTAAACCTTTAGATTAAATTGCATCATTTATTTACATAATCTTAAAAATGTAATTTTAATTTTAAATATTATTAAAACATCTTTTCTGAAGAGATTTGTAGTGTTATAATAAAAGTAGGCTACTTGCCCAGAAGGGAGGTGTTTATATGGTTGATATATTCATCCAAATCCTTGTTGGGCTATTTGTAGGAGTTATTCTCCTATTTATAGAATATTTTTATTTCCTAAATGATAAAAACAACAAGAAGAAGTAGCTCTATTTAGGCACGACGTACATGTATCACTTCATGTATGAATATATATTAGCCTACTAAAGTGAGTACGCTAATACATATAAAAAAGCAACTGAAATTCCGGTTCAGTTGCTTTTCGTGTTTATATGTGAATATATTCATCCAATTCACTTATTTTCATTCTAACACATCCCTTTTCTTCTTGTCAATTAATTTGAAGGATAGTTAACTCCAAAATCATGATTTTTAAAGAATTTAAATATCAATAAACACTGCATCTATGAACTCTCATATAATTGTTTAAAATTCTAGGATTTTGAATCACCTTTTATCTTTTATTTACATAACCTTAAAAAAATAATTTTAATTCTAAATATCATAAAAATATCTTTTCTGATGAGATTTATAGTGCTATAATAAAAGTAGGCTACTTGCCCGGAAGGGAGGTGTTTATATGGTTGATATATTCATCCAAATCCTTGTTGGGCTATTTGTAGGAGTTATTCTCCTATTTATAGAATATTTTTATTTCCTAAATGATAAAAACAACAAGAAGAAGTAGCTCTATTTAGGCACGACGTGCATGTATCACTTCATGTATGAATATATATTAGCTTACTAAAATGAGTGTGCTAGTACATATAAAAAAGCAACTGAAGCGGAATTTCAGTTGCTTTTCGTGTTTATATGTGAATATATTCATCCAATTCACTTAATTACATTTTAACATATTCATTTTCTTCTTGTCAATTTATTTGAAGGATAGGATATAGTAAAATTATTACATGTTAATTCCAAAAGTAAATTCCAGTTTTAAATAAAAAACTGGAATTTAACCTGAAACTAGTTTTCATCTGAAAAACAACCATTTGTAATTAACCGAATTTGACTAAGAACAAAATTTTGTCTAACTTTTTGAGTACAGTACCCTTTTACTTCTTTATTTCATTATACTTACTCTATTACAAACCTACTCGCTAGTTTGTATACTTGTTTGATTTCCTTAGTTTCTAGATTCCAAGTTTTTAATTCTTCTTTTATTAATTCTGGAAATTTTCTACTTATATCTCTTAGTGCATTTCCTACTGATTTTCTTACATATTCACTAGCATCTTCTTTTAATGACGATATTCTTTTTATTGCTTCTTGTGGATTCACTTTAAAATACGGTCTACTAGTCCATATTCGTAACCCTTCTGTAACAGCCCTTCTAGTATTTGGATTATCAGACCTTAGCCACTCATCTATTACAGGTATTGCACTTTCATAACCAGTGTTTTTACAGTATTCATCAAACGCTTTTGCAAGTACCTCTTGCACTCTCCAATTATCATCTTTGGATACTTCATCTCTCATAAAAGTTAGAATATCACTATCATCTGATAAATATCCGAAAAGAAATACTCCGTACATTCGAACTTGATATACTTTTGATTCATAGGATAAAAAAGCTAATCTTTTAACATACTCTTTATCATTAGATTTATAATTAGCTAACGCTCTTTTCTCTTCTTCCTTAAACCCACTCTTTATTAATGAGAACTCTTGTTCTAGTTTTTTAATATATTCGTTCAAATAAAATCACCGCCTTATTATTTTCTCTAAAAAAAGCATATAGAATGTTAGACACTCTATATGCTTAAGGATGATTTGCTAAAATTAGTTGTTAGCTTTTAAGAAATCAACTGTTTTTTGGATTACTAACTCACCACGTAAGTCTTCAACACTAATACGTTGTTTGATTCCTTCTTCAGTCATGTTGTACATAGTAGCAAGTTCTTTAACTTCTGCATCGATGTCAGCTTCTGTTACTTCAACTTTTTCTACTTTAGCGATTTCACCTAATACGAATGAAGTTTTGATTTTGTTTTCTGCGTCAGATTTCATTTCAGCTTTAAGTTCAACTTCACCTTTTCCAGTGAATTGTTGGTATAAATCAAATGATAATCCTTGACGAGATAAGTTTCCAGTGAACTGTTCAAACATAGAATCAACTTCTTGTTCTACTAATTTTTCTGGTACAGAAAGTTTTGCATTTTCTACAGCTGTAGAAATTACTTTATCAGAATAAGATTTTTCTGCTAAGTTTTCTTTTTCTAATTTGATTTCTTCTTTTAATTTTTCTTTGTATTCAGCTACAGTTGAAGCTGCTTCTTTAGAGAATTCCTTAACGAATTCATCAGTTAATTCTGGTAAAACTTTTTCTTTTACATCGTGAACTGTAACTTCGAATCTAGCTTCTTTACCAGCAAGGTCAGCTACTTGGTAGTTTTCTGGGAATGTTACGTTAACTTCTGTGTCAACTGGTGCAACTTTTCCTTCTAATTGTTCTTCGAATCCAGGGATGAATGATCCTGATCCTAATTCTAATTCGTAACCTTTAGCTTCTCCACCATCAAAAGCTTCGTCTCCGATGAATCCTTTAAAGTCGATAACTACGATATCACCTTTTTTAGATTCTCCTTCTTTGATTTGCCATTCAGCTTGACGGCTTAATAAACTATCTAATCTTTCTTCTACATCAGCATCAGTTACTTCTACTGAGTCTTTTTCTAATCCAAGGTTTTTATATTCACCTAATTCAACGTTTGGTTTAACAGTAACAACTGCTTCGAATTTAACACCTTCTTCTTTGCTGATTTCTTTAACATCGATATCAGGCATAGCTAATGGTGAAACTTCTAATTCGTCAATAGCTTTTGTATAAGCTCTTGGTAATACATAATCAATTGCGTCTTGATATAATGCTTCTTCACCATACATTTTGTTGAATACGGCTCTTGGTAATTTACCTTTTCTGAATCCAGGTGCATTAACACGTTTAACTGCACGTTTGAATGCTTGGTCTAATCCTTTCGCAAATTCTTCTTTTGTTGCTGAAAAAGAGATAACTACTTTTCCATCTTCTTTATTTAAAATTTGTGACATTTATTTTTCCTCCAAAAATACTTTTAAGTATCATCAAAAATGTTAGTATAAAAATACTAAAAACTCTTGATTAATTATATAGTAAATAGCGTAAAAAGTCAATCGTTACATATTTAAATTATTGTTTTTAAGAGTAAGTAAAATAGCTTCTAATAATTATTTAAACTCTTACAAATTAATGTTAAAATTTAAAAAAATTGTAATACTTATCCCTTTTATCTATCTACCAACTAATTTTTTACTAAATTCTTTTATGAGTTTATCATTTCCTATATAGTTAGGATAATATTTCCCTAATAATTCATAGAATCTAGGTGTATGATTTGTTTCTAGAAGATGAGTAAGTTCGTGAACCACGATATGTTCTAAACATTCAATTGGATATTTTACTAATTCATAGTTTATCCAGATTCTTTTAGCTTTGATATTACATGTTCCCCAACGTGTTTTCATCTTTTTAATCCTAAGCTGTTCTGCGTGAACACCCATATTTTCTTCATATTTATTAATAAACTCTAAAGCCTTGTTATAAAGAACTTTTCTTAAATAATTTGTAACAATCTGTTCTCTATTTTGTTCCTTATTCTTAATAACTAAAACTATCTTTTCATTAGAAAAAATCACTTCATTCTTAATTCCTAGCCTTATCTCTAATTCAAACTCTCTTCCGAAGATAAAGTGTTTTTCACCAGTCACAAAGTACTTTATAGTATGGCCATTTTTTAATATATTGTTTCTTCTTTCTCTTATCTCATCAATATTTTCTTGAACCATTTTTTTTATGATATAGTTAGGAGTTCTTGGAGGGGCACTCACTACTACATCAGCGTTTCTTTCAACTTTTAAATAAATGTTTTTCATTTTTCTTCTGTACTTAATCATAACGACTAAATCACCTATATTTATTACTCTTTGCATACTCCCCCCTCCTTCAATTGTTATTTTAATTCACAACCCACTAAAGCTGTACCAACCCTTATGTGAGTCGCACCTTCTTCAATTGCAATTTTATAATCATTACTCATACCCATCGATAAAAATTCACATGGTGCATATGATAAATCCAGCCCTTTTACTTCATCACGTAACTCTCTTAATTTTCTAAAGCAATTACGTAGGATTTCTTCATCTTCAACAAAAGGTGCCATCGTCATAAGTCCGACAACTTTTATTTTTGAATATTGTTCCAATGATCTAATAAAGTCAATGGCTTCTTCTGAAGTTAAACCATGTTTACTCTCCTCTCCAGAAACATTCACCTGTACGAAACATTTAATTTCTTTTTCTGCACGTTTTTCGATTTCTTTAGCTAAGCTATCTCTATCCAATGCGTGAAAGAAATCAACATCATTAATCACATCACGTACTTTTCTAGTTTGTAAACTTCCAATTAGATGCCACGTCTTATTAGAATACTTATCCTTTCTTTCAACATAATTTTGCGGGCGATTCTCAGCAAAATCAGTAATTCCAGCTTCTATCGCTTCTTCAACTCTAGCATCACTAACATATTTAGTTACAGCGACTAAATTCACTTCCTCTAGATTTCTACCTACTTTTTCACAAGTTTCAACTATTTCTTTTGTTATTTTCTCAAAATTTTCTCTAACGTTCATTTTTTCTCCTACTTACTCTACATATTTAGTACTATATTCTAATTATAACATGATGTTTATTATTTTGTTATTAATTAAATATAAAGGGAGTGACTTGAAAATTAAGATTCTCTAAAGATCTTAACTTTCAAGTCACTTTTTCTTATTTTTTAGGTACAAGTTCCAATACTTTATCTTTAGGAATATTTCCTATAGATTCGCTAGTATACTCTCCTTTTACCCATTTTTCAATTTGATCATCATAATTATCACTTAAGAAGTGTCCGCTTTGTCCAGGACCTACAACATGATACCCCATTTTTGTAGAAAAGTCATAAACAAATCTCCATGATGCTCCATGATTAACTAATCCCTCATCATTTTGTCTAGCTGCTTGAACCGTAACTTTAGAACCTGAAATAGGATATTCTTTCGGATTTAAGAAATATGCTAACAACGCTGATGATTTAGATAATGGATGTCTAAATCCTAATGTATGAGCTGTTCCCCACTTCCATTTAGATACATCATTCCCATATTTACCTTCTAATTCAGTTATAGTTTCATTTAAACTATTTGTTAATACTTCTTGTAGTCCATTTTTCTCCTCAATAAGATTTACTTTTTTACCATTTAAACTATCTCTAAGTATCTTATCTACATAACTCTCTTTATGAGGCATGAATTTGTGAACATCTGCATTCATCTTATCTTTTAGTATGTGCGATTGAATTTTTTTCATCCATAAGTCAAAAATTAACGGTGCTGCCTCATCTTTATCATCTACATTATTCCACGATTTCAGTTTATCATAGACCTCTTTTTTAGAAATCTTATCTACGCTTATATTTTTCAAAAAGTTAGGTAAAAATTCTTGTGCATAAAGATTTTTCGTATCCATTTGAAGATTCTTCATATCATCAGCAGTCAAGTTATTTCTTTTTGATAATACTTCATCTATACGAGCTTTTCTGTATGGTTGTGCCCAAACATTAGATGTGTGATAATCAGTTTTCACAGTTTCAGTATTCGCTGTCGCTATAAATCCTTCTTCCGGATTAACAAGTTTCGGTAATTTATCATAAGAAACATAACCACTCCATCCATAATCGCTACTATAACCTGGAACAGGAAGATTCCCATCACCTTTTTTCCTAATAGGTACATTACCATTTGATTTATAAGATATATTTCCTTCATTATCCGCAAAAACAAAGTTTTGAGCTGGTGCTTTGAATTTTTCTAATGATTTTTCAAATTCTTGCCAATTTTTAGCTTTATCAATATTTAAAATAGCTTCCAGCTCCTGTGTTGATTCTAATGCTGTCCACTGCATTGAAAAACTCACATCCTTATTTCCTAATGGTTTCAGCAGTTGATCAATTATTGGTCCATGTTTCGTATTAACAACCTCAAAATCGACAGCGTCTTTTCCTTTTACTTTTATTGAATACTTATCAACCTTTGCATCATAGTACTCATTATCATATTTAAATTTATATGGATTATTCTCTTGCCTTTTTTCTATATATAAATCTTGAACATCTGGTCCAAAGTTAGTTACTCCCCACGCTATATGTTCATTATGACCAAGTATGATACCCGGTACCCCTGGGAAAATCACCCCTGAAACTTTGTTATTTGGTGTTGAAAGTGACATCTGATACCAAACTGATGGAGTACCTAACCCTAAGTGTGGATCATCTGCCAACAACGGTTTACCTGACTTAGTTTTCTTGCCAGAAACAACCCAGTCATTACTACCATTTTCCATAGGCGGTCGCTCAGTTTTAGCTGTATTCTTATCTATACTCACATCTATACCTTGATTCGCTTTTATAATTTCTTCATTATCTTTATTTTTTGAAAAACTATCAGGAAGTAACTGTTTTAGATTTTCTTCCCCCAAATTATTTAAAAGCCAGTTATTAAAGCCTAAGTGATCCCAGTGTCCACCTAAGTCATATGCCATATATTTACCTACCGTTAACGAATCAATAGGTGACCAGTTCTCAGGAGAATATCCTAATAAAGAAAATTCATAAGGTAATTTACTTTCTTTCTTAGCTTCTTCGATATAGGCATTAACACCTTGAGCATAACTTTCTAATATTTTCTTAGCTTCCTCTGAGTAATCATTATAAGAGGCTTCTGCTGCTTTTCTTAAAGAAAATACTAAAAACTTTTTATCATTTTCTAGTGCTGCTTCTCCAACAACTTCCGATAATCTTCCACTTGCCTGTCTACGTGCTAAATCCATTTGAAATAATCTATCTTGAGCATGAATATAACCCTGAGCTTTATATAAATCACTATCATTTTCTGCTTCCACAGTTGGAATTCCATTTTTATCTCGTGACACTTTTACATTTTTTTCTAAAATATTTAATTCTGCCTTTCCTTCAACTGTCGGTAAAGATTTATGAACAAAATAATAACCATATCCTCCTACTAATAAGAGAATAGACACTATTACTATCATTAATCTCTTTAATATCTTAATAACTTTATTTTTCATAAGACCTCCTAAAAAATAAACTATACTAAGAATTATATTAGCTTTACCTATTTTTTGCAAACTAATATTTATTAAGAAAACTCTAAATAAGTGTAGAATTTTTTTCGCTTATAATTATTAATTATTATATGATAGATATGTAGTATCGCCATAGATTATATTCAATTTATACTTTAACTATATATAACCTTATTTTTAGATTATCATTTAATAGACTTAATATTTTTATGTATTCTAATATTTTACTATTCGATTACTTCAACATAATGATATTTTTATAAAAATTTTATAAAAAAGTTTTCGAAGAAACTAAATTTCTCCGAAAACTAAATTTTATACTTTTCTGAATTCCTAATTAATATTATTCTTATACCTAGGAAGAAGTATATTATACAGCTAATAAATAATATTCCTAAGCTAAAGATCAATAGCAAAATACTATAAACTAAAAATAGAAATGCAACTATGTTATGGTTAATCCCTTTTTTAAATATTACAAATAGTAACAATAAAAACAATATCACTAATAGTGCGAAATACAACCACGCTAGTTGACCCATTACTTGGAAAACAAAGTGCATATCCTTTGTTGATACGTTTGCGCTGTCTTGAGTTAAACGTGTTTGTTCACGGATTTGATCCACTATCTTATTTCTTAAGTACTCATTTCCGACGTACTCCCTAAATAAGTTTATCATTCCACCAACAAAACCTATATAAACTATGTAAACAACACTAGAGATTAGTAATAATATCTTCTCTAATTTATCAAAAAGCATTAATTTTCACCTTTATCCTTGCACTTAGCACACGTTCCATAAAATGATAAAGAGTTATCTTGAACCTCAAATGAGTATTCTTTTTTCATATATTCAATAAGTTTATTAAATATAGGATTAGATACTTTCTCTATGTTATTACAATTAGTGCATATTAAATGATGATGAAGTTCGTCATCTACAGATTGTCTTAAATGATATTTAGAAACACCATTGCTGAAAGAGATTTTTTCTAAAATCTTTAATTCATAAAAAATATCTAACGTTCTATAAACGGTAGCTATACCAATATCAGGTGTTTTTTCTTTTAAAATAAAATATAATTCCTCTGCACTAAGGTGCTGATCATCGTTATCTACTAATATTTCAACAATTTTCTCCCTTTGTGGTGTCAACTTATAAGGAGATTTTTGAATTATTTTAATTATTTCATCATAAATATTCATATACTATTTCGCGCCTTTCCTATTTTTTAAGTAAGCTAATGCAAGCATAGTCTTACTATCAGTTATAACATTATCATCTAGAAGCTTAAATGCATCTTCAATTTTGTATTTTTTTAAATTAATAAACTCATCTTCATCTGGATTTTGTTTACCCGGATATTCTAAATTATCTACATAATAAACTGTAATTAGCTCAGAACTGTATCCTAACGCAACGTGAACATCACATAATTTCTCCAGTCTATCTTCTTCTACAACGTACCCTGTTTCTTCTTGTAATTCTCTTACAGCAGATAATTTTTTATTATCTTCTCCAGGTTCTAATTTACCTGCAGGAATTTCTAAAGTTACTGCCTCTATCGCTTTTCGGTATTGTTCTACAAAAACTACTTCGTTATCTTTTGTTATCGCAAGTATTGCTACTGCACCTCTATGATTTATCAGTTCACGTTTTGAAGTTTCTCCATTAGGTAAAGTTACAGTGTGTACTTCAACATCTAATACTTTTCCTTTGAATATTTTTTCAACTTCAATAGTTTTTTCTTCTAAATCTTTTTTCATAATTCCCTCCAAATTTTTACAAACTAAATTCTTCTAAATCATGTGCAATTCTTACATTACATATACCGCTTAGCGTCTCTATAACACCATTTTCTATATTTTTATCATATCTAGCACTAATATGTGTCAAGAATAAACTTTCAACTTTGCTTTCTGCAATCATCTTTTCAATATCTACTATACTCAAGTGATAATTTTTTCTTGCGTGATGTGCATCTTCCTTAAGCAAATATGTGCACTCTGTAATAATGATATTACTGTTTTTAACAAAATCTGCCAATTCGTTAAAGTACCTAGTATCTGGTATAACCACGATCTCTTTTTCCGGTTTATCTTCAGATAAAAAATCACTAGAATTATAGGCTGTTCCATTAAATTCAAAAGTATCTGATTCTTTTATTTCTCTATAAAATGGACCAGGCATAATACCTAATTCCCTCAATTTATCTACATCTAGACTACCTTTTTGTTTTTTGAATATTATTTTATATCCAAAACATTCCACATTATGAGTTAACGGATAGCTAAAAACAGTTACAGTTTTATTATCTATTATACACTGTTCACTAGAAATTTCAACATATTCCATGCTATAAGAAAGTGAACAATGTGTGAACATTAAGTTTTTCTCTATAAATTCCTTTATTCCAACTGGCCCATATATAGTAATTTTTGAAGCATTTGTATCCAAGAGAAAGCTCCTAGATGATAAGAATCCTATTAATCCTAGAACGTGATCGGCATGAAGATGACTTATAAAGATTCTAGTTATTTTAGTCGGCTTAATAGTTGTTCTTAAAATCTGGTGTTGAGTAGCTTCCCCGCAATCAAACATCCAACATTCTTTTAATTCTTGCATGAAATTAAACACAAAACTCTGTGTATTCCTAAACTTTGCAGGAAGCCCAGCTCCTGTTCCTAAAAATTGTACTTCCATGTTATTCCTCTACTCAATAATTAATAATAATAGTGGCCTAAAAAGATATTTCATTTAAGCCACTCATGTAAATTATAGTTTTACTACAAAAATCTGTGCATCTTGTAAACATGTAATAACATGCTCTACTCCTGCTGGAATTTCTAATAGTTCAAATTCATTTACAGGTTCTACTTGTTCTTCAAAAGAAACTGTAATTTTTCCACTGATATTTAATAATAAAATGTTTTTATCATTACTATACGAATCTGTTTGATTTCCAGTTTTTAAATTCATATGTACAACTTGATATCTATTATTTTCTAAAACAATTCCACCTAATAATGCATTTTTATCTAATTTTATTTTTTTCATAGTCTTATCTTCCTTTACGTTTATATAATCCGTCTTCTTCAATCATAATCAGTTTATTCTTGAATAATCTTCCTACAGCACGTTTAAAGCTTCCTTTACTCATTCCAAATACAGCTTTAATCTCTTCTGGGTCTGATTTATCAGTAAATTCGCAATAACCATTGTTTTCGATATAGTCCATTATAGCTTGACCATCGCTATCCATTCTCTCGTGTGCGCGTGGTAAAAATGAACCATTAATCTCTCCATTATCTTTAACCCCTATAACACGTAGTGTAACTTTTTCGCCTAAACGTGGCTCTTTCTCACGTTCACTTTCATGAACAAAAACTTTATATCCATCTTTCGTTAATAAAAAAGTTCCAACTCTCATCAAACGATATGGATATGCTTCGATATCCTTGTTTTTCATACTCTTAGTAGCTTTAGAGTAAAGTGATGCTACGATAGTTTCAGTAGCTAAACGCGCAAAAAGTTGCCCACTAAAATCACGACGCAGGGTAATAAATAACTCGTCACCTTCTTTAGGCCAAACACTTTTCAACTTTGGCAAATCCTCTCCAAGAAGTGGAATTTCACGAGAAAATCCAATATCAAGACCTACCCTATCTTCTTCAACTTTTACTACCTTACTAAAAGCATAGTCACCATACGTTACTTCTGGAATATTTGGTGTAGCAAATAATTTCCCACTTCGTGAAGGATATACGAACATCGAATACTCTTCTCCAATTTCGTAATCATCTAAACTCTCAACGTCCGACTCGTTACAACTAATTTCCTCATCATTTGGTCCTTTGAACACTAATGATGAACTTTTCTTTTCTACTAACTCTAAGAAATGAATTTCTCCAGTAATAAATTTAATATCTTCTCTTTCCATCAAGTACCTCTTTCTTTCATTTTATCTAACACCTTACAGTATTGTTACTAAGTATCATCTCATAAAAAAAGGCTGATACCTAATATCAACCTTTAAATTAATCGGTAAAAGTAGTATCAGGATGTACTTACTTAACCATATTTTTTATTTGTTTTAATTGATTTACTCTTATTTCCTTTGGAAGAAATCTTCTTATTTCATCTTCATTATACCCTACTTGTAATCTCTTATCATCAACAATGATAGGTCTTCTAAGCATTCCTGGATTATCTTGAATAACTTTATACAATTCTTGAATCGACATGCTTTCAATATCCAAATTCAATTTTTGAAAAGTTTTTGATCTAAACGAAATAATATCTTCAGTTCCATGCTCCGTAATAGATAAAATATCCTTAATTTCATCCGTTGTTAGAGCTTCTGAAAAGATATTTCTTTCCACAAAGTCTATATCATTTTCTATAAGCCAAGCTTTAGCTTTTCTACAAGAAGTACAACTTGGCGATGTAAACAATGTAACTACCACCAGCACTCACACTCCTTTATAAAAATAACATTAATATTTTTATAATTCTATATACTATATTATTATACTACATATATTGTCGTTTTACAATATACTATTGAAAAAAATATTTTAGTTTGTCAACTGAAAACACTTGTTTATAATATTTTTCACAAATGACTACTTCTGTAGATATAACTCATTTGCTTTACCCTTACATTTTTTATTTGATTAGTTAAAATAAATTATATAATAATATACTCGAAAAATATTTCTTTACATAGTTTTACTATCATATTATACAACTTAAAACTAAAATATAAGTAAAATTATTTAAAATCTCTGTTATTTATCTAAAATTATTACCTAGAGCTCTTACTCCATACCTTGTACTGAAATTGACAAAGTATTTTTTGTGTGTTATTATATACATATGCCAGCATGGCGGAATTGGCAGACGCACTGGACTCAAAATCCAGCGATGGCAACATCGTGCCGGTTCGACCCCGGCTGCTGGTATAATGATTAAGACAAGGTTTTTAGGCCTTGTCTTTTTTTATGGTTGTATACTAAATCCGGGGCATGGGAAAAATGTCCCAAACTCTTTTTAGTTTACTTAATTACTTATAGATTTTGATTCTATTCTTTGGCGAATTGCTTGTAAATTTTTACCAATATCACCATCAAGTTGTATTAATTGCTTTGAAAGTTCATCAGGATATTTAAACGTTTCTTGATTTAATGTAATAAAGGTTGCTTTGGGATTAGCATAAGTCATTTGCATGAAAGGATATTTAATAATACCTGGTGTATTCATACCTACACCAAGTTCTAAATAAATGATTTCTTTTTTGCTATTTTCTTCCAAAAATTCGCTATACCTTTTTTGTGCTTTATGCCATCCTTCATCTTCAACAAAACGATTGTCTATCCTTAGATTATTAGTCATAAGAGCACCACACCTAGGACAAGTTGGTATAAGATTAGATGGGATTTTCATTTCCTTTTCAAATTCAACCATCTGATAAATCAAATCTTTGTTATCATAGTTGGTATAATGACAAGGAACCGAACATTGCATTAAACCATAATCCCCTTGTGTATAAAAAAGCCTTTTTTTATCAAGTCCCGCTTTCTGTACTTGATGGTCGACATTAGTTGATAAAATAAAATAATCCTTATGTTTAACAATGTCTAATAAATCGATATAGGGTTGACCAACTGGTGCTTCATAGCGATTAATAAAAATATGACGACTCCACCATGCCCAATATTCTTCCTTTGTAGCAAAAGGATAAAAGCCACCAGAATACATGTCTTCAATACCATACTTCTCTTTAAAATCAGAAAAATAGTTATCAAAACGTTCACCATAATAAGTTAGACCTGCAGAAGCTGATAATCCTGCGCCAATACCAATTAGAACAGCATCTGCTTTTTCTAATTTCTTTATGATGTCATTAATCTGCTCCAAGTAATCTTTTGTATATTCTTTCATCGTCTTCTTTAAAAACATTGAATATTACCTCCATCTTGCTATCTGTCTCTTTTAAATATTCTTGAACAGTTGCTACTGCCAGCTCTGCTGCTCTCTCATGTGGAAAATGAAATTCTCCTGTTGAAATACAGCAAAATGCTAAACTTTTTAAACCATTAGCATCCGCTAATTCTAAACAAGAGCGATAACTACTAATTAAATCTTTTTCATGATTAGATAGTAATTCACCCTCAACAATAGGCCCAACTGTATGTAAAACATATTTACTTGGCAAATTATAAGCAGGGGTTATTTTAGCCTCGCCCGTCTTTTCTAAGTGCACCTGCTCTTTCATCAGCCTATGACATTCTTGCCGTAATTGAACACCTGCAAAAGTATGAATAGCATTATCAATACACTTGTGATTGGGGTAAAAACAACCTAAAAGTTGACTATTAGCAGCATTAACAATACCACCTACTTTTAATGTCGTAATATCACCTTTCCATAGGTATAATTGACCAGAAACCGGAGTCAAATCAGCCAATTTTGTTACTGTTTTTTGTGTTAACTCTTCTTGAAGGTATGCATTTTGAATATCTAAAAACTCAGCTGACACAGTTTCTGGTGTACGAACATTAAACAAAGCTCGTAAAAGTACTTTTTGCTGTTCAACTTTATCAGGAATTATAATATCTGCATACTCTGCTCTTTCTGATAAGAGCACCTTTATTAAATACAATCTTCTTTCTTCTTGATTCATTAGTTTCTCCTTATAGATAACAAAATCATTTCCCTACCAAAACGAGATTGAGAAAAATCTCAACCTCGTTTTTTTATTTACAAAATATTATGCTTTTATTGATTATTTACAAACTAAACTGATGCATTCTTGAATATGATTTCCTTTTTCAATTTCGTCTGCAAAACCAAGAGCATAGTCAGCATAACTAATGATACTTTCACCACGACTATTTAGCGTTAATTGTTCTCCACCAAGAATATATTCCCCTGTGCGTTCACCATCTGCTTGGAAATCAGCTGCTGGACTAACAAATGTCCATTTGACATCATTACGTTTTCGAAGAACATCAAGTGCATCCGTTTGTGCTTTAGCAAGTGCATAGTATTCTTTCGGAAAATCCGGAGTCTCTACCAATTGAACTGTTAGCTCTGGATCGACATATAAGCTACCCGCTCCACCAACAACTACAAGACGAGCATCTGAATTAGCCATGATATCTGATAAGTGATTAATCACTCCAACATGCAGATGAAGAGTTTCAGAAGCCCATGTTCCGAATGCACTAACTACAACTTCAAAATCAGCTACATCTTCCTTTGTGATGTCAAATATATCTTTTTGAATATATGTTTGCGCTTTTGAAGCATTTGTTTCTCCACGACTAAAACCTGTGACATCGTATCCACGACCTACAAGCTCTTCTACGATAAGACGAGCTACACGACCATTTGAACTAATTACTGCAACTTTTGACATTATTTTTTCCTCTTTTAACATTATTTTTCCTCCAAAAATTCATCTATTAGTTGTAACCTCTATTATTACAACTCACAATTACAGTATAGCAAGTTTTAGATGTAATGTCAATAGTTACAACAAAAAAGTTGTAACTTTTTTTGTTACCGGAAATGTGATATAATTAGTATAAGAAAATTAAAGAAGGAAGAAAAGATGTCATATTCTACACGATTAGCTACTTCAGTTCATATCCTACTAGCTATATATCATTTTGAAAATAAAGAGAAGGTAACTTCTACTTTTCTTGCTGATAGTATTCAAACGAACCCTGTAATTGTCCGCAATTTATTAGGAAAATTACAAAAATCTGGATTGGTAAAAGTTGAAACTGGAGTAGGTGGAGCTCATTTAGCGAAAAAGCCAGAGGAACTTACTCTCTGGGATATTTTTTTAGCTGTTGAAGATCCTCATAAAACTATTTTTAAACCACATGATGATACCAATCCAAATTGCGAAGTTGGGCGTGTTGTTCACGCTATTCTTGACCCCCGTCTAAATGATATTCACAACCAATTTCTACAATCATTAAAGGCAATTAATTTAGCCTCTCTTATTACAGATATGGATAATAAAATCGCACAAAACTAGGCCAAAACTCTTTTTTATAAGGAGTATGCTTTCTAGCATTTTATAGTTACTAAAAAGTATCTAAAATTTAGAAGTGATACTAAGTTTAAAAACATATCATAGAAAAAAAGCTTATAAAATCAATATTTCTGAGATTTAAAACTAATAATGTTAGACTCAAAATCTAGCGATGGCAACATCGTGCCGGTTCGACCCCGGCTGCTGGTATAATAGTTAAGACAAGGTTTTTAGGCCTTGTCTTTTTTTTTTATTTCATCCTTTATCTTATAGCATTTTATTAATATAATTTTAATATTTTCACCCACTATTTTGCTTTACAAGATACTTTTACTATGATACTATTATGTATAACAAGATAGTGTAAATTTATAATTTTTATATTAATAATAAAAGCTCAGGAAAGGAGGATAAAAATGGAAATTAACACTTCTCAAATACTAAAAGGTACATTAGAAGCATGTATTTTACAATTAATAAAAAACAATGAGATGTATGGTTACGAAATTACTGAGCAACTTTCCAATTACGGTCTAGATATGGTTGCGCAAGGTACTATCTATCCTCTTCTTTTAAAATTAGAAAAGGAAAATATGGTCACTAGCTATTTAAAGGAAAGTAACTCTGGACCTCCTAGAAAATATTATTCAATTACAAAAAATGGTGAAGAGTATATAACCTCATTTAAAAATGTATGGGGGAATATAAGTACTACAATAACAAAAATTTTAGAAAATAAATAACGTCCACAGGGAGAAATTATTATGAACATCGCTGATTTAATAAAACAAAATAACGAACTTAGATCTCAACTTAATAAAAATAATAAGAAATATTATGAAGAGCTTTTAGTCGCTTGTCGAATGAAAAATAATACAAAAAATGAATCTGCTCTAGAAATTCAATTGCTAGAAATATTACAAGATTTGATTCTATATCAAAAACAAGGAAAAAACTTTACCGATGTTTTTGGAAATGATATAAACAAATTATCTTCATCAATAATCGCTGAACTCCCAAAAGAAAACAAAATGAAAATATTTAGATTTTCTCTAGTTTATCTTTTAATTTTAATTATTAGTTCTTTGGCTCCTTTTATATTTACTAAAACTATCAAACCAATTTTAACAATATTATCTATAATCTTATGGGTATTAGGTTCATTGATTTGTTTATACATACTAATTTATAAAAAAACAGAGAAAAATAAATGGTTTATTTATATATCATCACTAATTATCTTTGAATTATCATTTGTCCTAATACCTATTCTAGATAAATTGAAAATAATTCCAGACTTTCTTTCTCTAGAAGTAACAGTATCAACTAACATCTTATACCTCTATGGAATTTTTAGTGCACTTTCGTGCATATACATTTTTTTAACTTTCAAAAAATACTATTCTAAAAAGATATAGTAAACTAGCTCGATTATTCAATTGGTCGAGCTAGTTTTTATAAAAGTTCACCTTGTAGAAATAATTTTACTTAATGAATAACAAATTTTCTCTTGAATAATTTTTTTAAACCTGTTATAATAATAAAACATTATTTTAGGAGAGAAGCCATGAATAACTCAATTTTTGATAAATTAAAACGTGCCGAGCAAGGCGCAAAACTTAGTATTCTATCATATTTGTTGTTGACTGTTTTAAAACTTGGAGCGGGTATATTCTTTAAATCATCGGCTCTTGTTGCTGACGGTATTAACAATGCTACCGATGTAATCTCATCAGTTTGTGTTCTTATCGGTTTGAAAATTTCTAGAAAACCAGCAGATGAAGATCACCTTTACGGTCACTTTAGAGCCGAGCTTATATCTACATTAATAGCTTCATTTATTATGCTATACGCTGGAATTGAAGTAGTAATGTACGCGATAAAAAAAATCATCTCAGGAACAATTGAAAAACCTAGCATACTATCTGCAGTTGTAGCATTTATAGCTAGTGTAATTATGCTTGGGGTATATTTCTATAATATTCGTCTAGCTAAGAAAATCGGGAGTAAATCCCTAAAAGCTGCAGCTCTTGATAATCTAAGCGATGCTTTTGTTTCTATCGGAACACTAGTCGGAATCATCGCTACATATTTTGGTCTTCCTATCGCTGATTCAGTAGTCGCAATTATAGTTGGATTACTTATTATTTACACAGCAATTAGTATTTTCAAGGAATCTACACATGTTCTTACAGATGGAGTAGATACAGAGGTAATAGATAAAGTTAACGATATTGTAAATGATATTAATGGCGTTACTTCGATAGTCGATACGAAAGGTAGAACTCATGGCTTACTATACTTTATCGATATCACCGTTACTGTCGAACCGTCACTAAATGTTAAACAAAGTCACGACATTACCGTAAAAATCGAAAAGGCATTATCTAAAGAATTTTATTATTGTGAAACTTTAGTACACTTAGAACCACATGGTATTACTTGTCACTCACATTAAAATATTTCTAGATGGAATTATACTTCTTTTAACCAAGGTTATTTCTAGTATAATTTCATCTTTTTTACTATAGCGATGTTTGACAAAAACAAATACTAAAAGTATAATTATTGTACATATAAAAGTATTTACCACTATTAATTATCTTTTAATTAAATAGCTTAAAATATACTTAAATATAAAATTGGAGTTTTAAATTTATGACACACGCAAAAGCAATATTCTTCGGCGAACATGCCGTCGTTTATGGATATAAAGGTATAACTATTCCTCTTCCACAGATGAACGTCGAAGTTATATTAGAAGACACAGAGACAATTCAACAACGTGATAAAATTTTAAGTTTTATCGCTGATACATGTGGAATTGATAAGAAAACAAAAATTAATATTACTAGTACCATTCCTGTGGGCCGTGGGCTAGGATCTTCTGCTGCGCTGAGCATAGCTATTGCACGTGCCAAAAAACTCCCAAATGTAAGAGAAATTGCAAATAAATGCGAAAAATTTATTCACGGCAATCCAAGTGGTATAGATGTTAATCAAGTACTTAGTGATACTCCCCTTTTATTTTCAAAAAAAGAGGGAGCTAGTGAATTGGATTTTGATCTAAATAGTTATTTACTAATTATCGATACAGGAGTTGTTGGAATTACTAAAGAAACTCTAAAACATATAGCGGATAATTATGATAAATATGAAGGATATATTGCTGAATTAGGTGGAATCACTGATTTAGTAATCGAACCGTTAAAAAATAAAAATATCGATCTTGTTGGACAATATATGTACAAAGCTCATGATTTACTGCGCAAACTTGGAGTTAGTCACGCTAGTAACGATGAGGTTGTGGAAATTTGTAAAAATAACAATGCAGTCGGTGCCAAACTAACTGGTGGTGGCGCTGGTGGTTGCTGCATTAGTCTTAGTAAAACAAAAGAAAATGCATTAGAAATTCAAAATGTATTAAAAGAGAAAGGATATTCATCATGGATAGTTACAGTTTAGGTTATGCTAACATTGCCTTAGTTAAGTACTGGGGGAAAAAATCTAAAGATCCTGTCTTACCTTATAATCCTAATATTTCTTTAAGATTAGACAATCTTTTATCAAAAACAAAAATCGAAAAAAACGATAATAATATTGATGAATTTTATATTAATGACGAAAAACAAAGTCAAGAAGAAGTAGATAAAATGATTAAATTCATCTCTAAATTCACACCAACTAATCGTGAAGCTATAACTATAAGAAGTTATAATACAGTGCCTACTGCTGCAGGACTTTCTTCAAGTTCTAGTGGTACTATGGCTTTAGTTCTTGCTTGTAATGAATATTTCAAATTAAACAAAACTACTAAAGAATTAGTCGAGATAGCTAAAGAAGGATCTGGTTCTTCTTGTCGAAGTTTTTATAAACTTGCTGCATGGCTTGAAGATGGGAATGTTGAAGAATTAGAGTGTTCTTTAGATTTTGGAATGATGGTTCTTGTAGTTAATGAAGATAGAAAGAAAATTTCTAGTCGTGTAGCTATGGAGCGCTGTGTTCAAACATCAACAACATTCGATGCTTGGGTTGAAAAAGCAAAAAGTGATTTCGTATTAATGAAAAAAGCTTTAAAAGAAGCTGATTTCGAAAAAATTGGAGAAATTACAGAAAATAATGCTTTAGCTATGCATGCTACTACATCTACATCAACTCCTAGCTTTTCATTCTTAACCGAAGAGAGTCATATAGCGATGAATATTGTTAAAGAACTGCGTTCTAAAGGCTATAGATGTTACTTCACTATGGATGCTGGCCCAAATGTGAAAGTACTTTACTTAAAGGAAGATCAAGATAAATTACATGAGGAAATTTCAAAATTATGGAAGAAAAAAATAATTTTGTGCATGGAGTAGCCTACGGTAAGCTCTATCTCGCTGGTGAATATGCGATTTTAGAAGATTACGCTTCTGCACTAATAACAAGTGTTCCTAAAAAAATTACAGTATTTGTAGAAGAAAGTGATGAAACTACTATCTTTGACACAATCAATAAAACTTCTGTTGGTCTTCTTGAAGATAATAGTAACTTCACACTAGTTCAACAATTTATTCTATTTTTAACAGAATATACAAATAGTAAAAAGACTTTTGCTCTTACTATTTACAATGAACTTCACAATGACGATAAAAAATACGGTTTAGGTTCGTCTGGAGCTGTTCTTGTAGCTATAGCTCGCGCTATATTATCATTTGAAAATATAGGTTATAGGGATCAAACTATTTTCAAATTAGTTGCCCTATTCAATATCAAACACAATCTAAGTGGATCTATGGGAGACGTTGCTGCGAGTATTAATGATGGTATTACATATTACGAGAAATTCAATGCCGAATTCGTTAATAATATGATACGTCAAGACAAATCTATTAAAGAAATAATAAACTCAGATTGGGATGGACTTCGTATTGAGAAAGTTCATACAAAAGCTGATTTAAGCATACTAGCACGTTGGACGGGTGAAGCTGTAGATACGAAAGAACACGTAAAACTGTGGAAAAAACATAAAGATAATTACAAAGAAGAATTTAAAGTTTTTGTAGAGACTTCTAATACTTTAGTTAAAACTTTAAAAGAGAATTTAGCAGAAACAGATGCATCAAATGCTCTTAATACGATAAATAAACTTAGAGAAAATCTATTATATTTAGAAAGTTTCTCTAAAATACCAATGGAAACAAAAGCAATGAAAAACTATATAGAAAGTCATTCTGCTGGTAAACAGAGTGGTTCTGGTAGTGGTGATATTGTATTAGGATTCGAGAAAAATAACGATAAGTATCAGCTACAGCTGAACTTAGAAAAACTATAGTATACTACGAAAGGATTAATTATGAGAAAAAAAGATCATATTAGATTAGCACTTGCTGATAAAACAAAAGTAACTAGCTTAGACTCATACGCAATTGATTACAACAGTATCCCCCTTTTCGGATTAGATGATGTGGATACTTCTACATCAGTTTGTGGGGATCGTTGGGGATATCCATTCTTCATCAATGCTATAACTGCTGGTGGAGAAGATTGTAATAAAATCAATCAAGACTTTATGGAAGTTAGTGAAAAATGTGGAATTAAATTTTTCCCAGGATCATACTCTCCTGCTCTTAAGAGTAAAGAGGACGAAGAAGCTTATCCAAAAGGCTATTCAGTAAACTTAGGCTTGGATAAAGACCCAAAACTTGTTTTAAAAGCAATTGAAAAATCACAAGCAAAATACATTCAACTTCATACTAATCCTCTTCAAGAAATCATAATGCCAGAAGGAGATCATAATTTCGAAAGTTGGTACTCTAACCTAAAAGAAGTTAGCTCTAAGTCTCCGATTCCTGTAATTTTAAAGGAAACAGGCTTTGGTATGAATGAAGCTACTATTAAACTAGCTATCGACTTAAATATCCCTGCAGTTGATATCAGTGGAATGGGTGGAACAAACTTCGCAAGAATCGAAAATGGACGAAGAACTGATAAATCAACTTATCTAGAAGCAATAGGATATACTACCGCAGAAAGCCTAGAGATAGCCTATGCTTATAAAGATAAAATTGATATTATCGCAAGCGGTGGTATTCGTAATCCTCTTGATGTTGTGAAATGTCTAGCTTTAGGTGCTAAAGCAGTTGGTGTTTCTAAAATATTCTTAGAAATTCTTGTGAACGAAGGAAAAGATGCTCTGATTCAAGAGATTGAAAAATGGAAAAAAGAAGTTAAATTCTTAATGATTTTAATGAATGCTAAAAATATAGCTGAATTAGATAAGAAAATAAGAAAAGTAGAATTTTAAAAAAAGATTCCATCCATTTAGGGTGGAATCTTTTTTAAGTTTAATCTGTATTTTTTTACTCAACAATTCTAATTTTGAGTCTCTTCTTTTTCTTCTAATGTTGCTATTCTTTTAATTGCTTTATTTAAATCGTCTTGTATACTATTGATTTTTGTTTTATTTTTTTGATTCTCAGCAATTAGATACCAACATGAAATTAATAACATAATATTTAAACAGATAATTGCAAACATACTATTCTCCTAGTAATTATAATTAAAATAAGAATAACACAATTTCTCTCTTTTAACAAGAGCAGTCATATTCCCTATATAAAAAAACCTCATCTTAAGATGAGGTCATTATTTCTAAATAAATCTAAAAGAGGGAAAGTTTTTAGATTTTATTAATAAATTGCGTTTTTATTATCAATTATTAATATTTACGTTTTCTAGCCGCTTCAGATTTTTTCTTACGACGAACGCTTGGTTTTTCATAAAACTCACGTTTACGAACTTCTTGGATAGTTCCGTTTTTAGAAACAGCACGTTTGAAACGACGTAGTGCATCTTCTAGTGATTCATTTTTACGAACTACAGTTTTTGACATTGGATTTCCCTCCCTCCGATACTACAAAATCTTAATTTAATACTTAATTAAATGTTTAAGATATAAAATAAATACAAAACATTTAATCAATAAGACTGCTTTTAAGCAATCTACTTACATATTGTATTATATTCTTACGTTCTTGTCAACCTTTAATAGCAATTTATTAACATATTTCTACGAAAATAACCTTTTCATTTGTTCATTGATGATACTACTTTTCAGATAACCACTTTTTAAATTCTTCAATAAAATTAGCATATCCTTCTTTATTATTGTGACTTGGCACTTGAGCTAAGAATACTTGATTTGGCAATTTTGTTTGACCTTTTTTAGTTATAAGAATAATAGCTTTTTGCTGAGACGCATTTTTAAACATCTCATCAGGTAGAGTAATTACCGCATTTAAGTTAATTTCTTCTTCTAAGAATTTCTTAAAATTATCTTCAAGTTCTAGAACCTTTTTAGGTACTACTAATACCCCTACCCCATTATTATTCAAGTAATTCGCAGCTTGCTCGATGAATAATAAGGCATTTAAGCTATATCCTTCAGCACTGCAAAGTTTATAATTTAAGCTATTATCTTCATCAGCATAGTAGCCAAAAGGCACATCACTGATAATTACATCTTGTTTTTTAATATTTAAAGGCTTAAGAGCATCTTGGTTAATGATCTCAACATTAGTTTCTAATAAATTGAAAATATTTTGTTGTAATTTTGCATAATTATTATCAACATCTACAGAAGTTAGTTCATACTCTCCTTTTGATAAAGCCGATAAATTAATTAAGAAGTTTCCACTTCCACTAGCAAAATCAGCTACAGAAATTCTCTCATTATTGTATAAACACTCTAAAATATGAGATACATACATCGTTATAACTTCTGGTGTGATGTCATAACTTGGGTTATTCAACTCTTTAAGAGCTTTTAAAAGTAAAAACTGATAGGCTTTCTTAATGTCTTCTTTAGAGAAATTGTCTACAATATCAAAATAATCTTCATCATTCTCCAAAGCTAAGTAATTCACTAAAGAGTCAAAATACAACCCTTCGCCTTTGTTCTCTTCTACCTGTTTATCTATCTTAAAAAATAATTTTTCTAAATCTGACATGGTTCCTCCTATATATTATTTTTTAAACAAGTCAAATAAATACCCTTGTTTTAATATTTCTAAATTAAAAATATTGTCTATATGTCCAAAAGCTTCAGATAGAGGATAACGTGCTGTATGCCAGCCTTGTCCATCAGTTACCCATGAAAAACTTACATCATCTTTAGCTGTTTGAATTAATTTGCTTAGTTCTGTAAATTCTCCAGAGACAGATTTCAGTTTACTTCCACCTCCGCCATAGTAGTTAGTTTCAATAAGCCATACTTTATTTTTTTCTTTTGAAAATACTGCAATATCGAAACGACGTTCCGATTTATCTACGGGTACTTCAATTCCCCAAGAGCTTCTTATATAATTTGCTGTTGCTTGAGCCTTATAAACTAGATTTTGTTCAATACAAATTTTTTCTACATTACGCTCTAATATATTCTCCATTGTCGTACCACTACGATTTTTTCTCGCATTACTATCTAAACCAGCTTCTACACCATAAACATAATCAACTAATGAACGATTCGCATCTTTTTGTAAAAATTCTAAAAGACCTGCATCTTTCATGAAATCTACATACTTTTCTAATTGACTATTATCAATATTTTTGAAATCTAGTTGGTAAAAATTCATAATATCATCTACATCAAAGAATAATATATCTAAAACTTTTTCTCTACTGGCTATTAAACTAGGAATAGCTTTCAAAAGCTGTGGTTGCTTTTGAAATAACCTTAAAGCCTCACTATAAATACTTTCTTTTCCTATTAAATAATTTAAAGTGTGTAACTCTAATTCAAATGCTTTTGTTTCTCTTCTTACTTTATCCCAATTCACATAATATTCTGGGGTTCTATTAGTGACTGATAATGTGGAAAAGAAATAATCTAATTTGTCATTAACGTGACTAGATAAATATTCACTAAACTTCATCTATACATTCCTCCTCTATCGGCAATCCCAGCGCACTTAATGGTATATAGTTGAAATAATATCCACAACCTACTAAAATAACATAATCTAATACATCCTTGTATTTTCGTTGTGAAAACCATTCTTTCTCTAATAAATAATAGTATTTAACTTCTTTATTTAATGGAGAAAATAGCTTTCTATATTGTTTTAATTTAAAATCACAAGTTTGTAATTTCTCATCTACACTACCACTCCCACTTTGAGTTTTCTTCTCTATTATAAATACTGTATTTTTTTCTATCACAAAAATTGCATCATCTGGCAATAATTTACTAGATATTATTTCAGTATAGTCGTAACCATCAATTTCATCAAAATACCTATATAAACCTTCTTTTCTGTAAATTCTAGCTACTTCTTCTTGTTTATATAATACTATCCATCTAGCTGATTTTTCTTCTGAACGTAGCTTTTTCCCTATTACGACTTTTCCTTTTTTTCTAGAAGTATCAAAATCACAATTTCTCACTTCGTAATTCTTTAATTTAGAAATAATTTCTTTTAAATCTGTCTGCAGCTCAAATTCCAAACCAGTCTTCGTATTTACTCCACCTATTCCGTCTTTAATCATTTTACTGCCTCCAATCTTCTTTTAGCAATATCTAAATATTCTTCTTTAAAATCTATTCCTACAAATTTACGACCTAATCTTTTAGCTACAACTCCTGTTGTTCCACTCCCTACAAAAGGATCTAAAACGTAATCCCCTTTTTCTGTACTGGCTAAAATAATTCTTTCTAATAAGTACTCAGGTTTTTGAGTAGGATGTTTTCCCGCCCATTTTTCACTAATTTTTGTCAAAGACCCTGTCCAAACGTCTTTCATTTGCTTCCCATTATTTATTTTTCTCATCAAATCATAATTATAGTAATGTCTAGATTTCTTATCAGATTTCCTAGCCCATAATATAGTCTCTGTAGAATGTGTAAAATATCTGCAGGATAAATTTGGTGCAGGATTAGTTTTTTGCCATGTTATATTATTTAAAATTTTAAATCCTTCTTGCTCTAAAGCCATTCCCACTGAATAAATATTGTGTAATGTCCCTGAAATCCAAATCGTTCCATTTGGTTTTAAAACCCTCTTAGCTTTTCTTATCCATTCTCTATTAAAGTTGTGCTTTTCTTCAAAAGATGAGATTTTATCCCAATCACCTTTATTAACAGAGACTACTTTACCTCCAGAATTAGAAAATCCATCATTACTTAAAAAATATGGTGGATCAGCAAAAATCATATCGATACTTTCACTTTTAATTTTTTCGATAACCTCAAACGTATCACCTAAAGCAAGTGTACAGTTATCTTTTTTATAATATATATCCATAATTATCCTCCCTTAATAATTTGTAATTATGACTTCTTTTACTATCCCTCTACTACTAGATTTCCCTCCATTGGTTCTAGTTACATCTACATAATGTATATTAAATTCTCTATACAATTCTATCGTTAACTCACTCGAAGAATTTGACACCATAACCTTTACACCTTTTTCTGTTAATTTTTTAACTGTATCTCGTAAGCGAACTTGATCTTCATAAGAAAATCCTTCATGAGTATATGATGTAAACGAGCTAGTTTCATTTAAAGGAATATACGGTGGATCAAAATAAACAAAATCTCCTTCTCTTACTGTATTTAAACTATCTTCAAAATCTCCACTTAAAATTTTAATTTCATTTAGATTTAAGTAATCACTAATACTGTTGATTAATTCTTCATCTACAATTTTAGGATTAGAATAATTCCCATATGGAACATTAAATTGATTTTTTGAATTAACTCTGTATAATCCATTAAAATCAACTCTCAACATGTACATTATTCGAGCTGCTCGCTCTATATCTGATAGATTACTAAAAGTATCTAATCTATCTAATCCTCTTATCTCTAAATAATACTCTTTACTATTTCTTTCTTTATGCTTCCTTAGAACCTCAATTAATTCCTTAGGATTATTTTTTATTTGAATATAACAATTAATTAACTCTTCATTAAAATCGTTAATAGTCGCATTTTTAGGAGCTAATTCAAAAAATAGAGCTCCTCCTCCTATAAAAGGTTCGTAATAATTATTATAATCTACCGGTAATAACTCTTTTAGTTTAGGAAGTAACTTTCGTTTCCCTCCTGTCCATTTTGTAAATGGTTGTAATTTTTCTAATTTATCATTCATAATTTAATTATATCACATCTTCCTATTTTATATAAATCAACAATTTAAATTCTAATATTTTACTATTATAACCTAATATTACAAAAGAGTGAATATTTTATTATTAAAACAAATATTATTTTCATAAAGCTTCATCTCTAACAAAATTCTCGTGTGATTTTTTACAATCTCGTACGATTCTCGTGTGTTTTTCATAAGGTTTTATTTTGTTTCCTCATATAGAAAATAGCTTTAAATCAACATTCTCCATCACAACACTTAAAATAATTCTCGTGCGATTTTTTACAATCTCGTGTGATTCTCGTGTGTTTTTTATAAAAATTTATTTTATTCATACTTACAAAAAAAGCTTATTAATATAATTCTCGTGCGAATTCATGTGATCCTCGTGCAGTATTTTACATTTACCTATTTTCTCTATAAAACAAAAAATAAACAAAAAAGATTTACATAATCAAACACTTTGCACTTGATTATATAAATCTTATTTTAATATTTCTAAAGGTAAGCTAAAACATCAAAACTTCTGTTTCAACATCCTTACTCAAATACCTTTATAAATCTTTTTTGAACTTTATCACAGGTATATCCAATATGTTCATAGAATTTATGTGCTTCTTCACGTTTCAAGGCAGAATTTAACCTAATAAAACTAATATTATTGTCTACGGCATAGTTTTCTAACTTACTCATAAGTTTTCTACCTATTCCCCTACCTTGAAAATCAGGGTTAACAGCGAGCCCTAGAATATTTAATCCTAAATCGCTATAAAAGCTTTCATACATTTGAGCATGAACAAAACCAATAATCTTCCTTGTGCTTTCATCTTCATAACCGATAATAATATGTTGATTTTTATCATTAGTTAATTTTTCTATCTGTATTTTTACATTTTCAATATCTACATCGTAACCTAATGCTACTTTGCAAATTTCTGCTACTTCTTGTGTATCTTCTATATTTATTTCCCTAAACATATACTCACCTTCTAATTTCATCAAATATTTAATGTGCAACTTAAATTATTCTATTTTATCACCTAAAAACATTGATATATCAAGCTTTTAATTTTTTTACAGCTGATTTTTTACTTTAACATGCAATTTACTGCAACTTAAATTATTCTATTTCATCATCTAAAAACATTGATATATCAAGCTTTTGATTTTTTCACAGCTAGATTTCCACTTCAAAGTGCAACTTACTGCAACTTAAATTATTCTATTTCATCATCTAAAAACATTGATATATCAAGCTTTTAATTTTTTTACAGCTAATTTTTTACTTTAACGTGCAACTTACTGCAACTTAAATTATTCTGTTTTATCTGCTAAAAACATTGATACATCAAGCTTTTCACTTTTTTACAGCTGCATTTTTATTTTAACATGCAACTTACTGCAACTTAAATTCTAATCTACTTCGCAACTTCTATTAAAGCTTGTTTAACTAAATCGAATTCTCTTGTACGAAGTGTTCTCATATCAAATATTAATTCGTTGTCTTTAATACGTGTAATAATAGGTATTTCTACTTCTAAAAGTCGACGTTCTAATTCTGTAGCACTTAGTCTTGGATGTTCTAATTTTACCACAACACTTTCTAAGTAACTTGCTGGATAGCTTCCGCCACCGACTTCTGCTTTATCTTCAGCTATTGTAATCTTGAAGTCTAAGTCACTAAGTCTTGTTTTTAGATCCTCTGCTTTACCAAATAAACGTTCTTTTGATAATGAAATCATATGTAATGTAGGAATGTGTTCTAATGCCTCTTTTTCATCTAAGTATAGTTTTAATGTAGCTTCTAATGCAGCTAAAGTCATCTTATCTACACGTAACGTACGAGTAAGTTGGTTCTTTTTCATTTTTTCTATATATTCTTTCTTACCAACGATAATACCTGCTTGTGGTCCTCCTAGCAGTTTATCACCGCTGAAAGTTACTATATCAATACCACTATCAAGCACTTCTTTTACAGTTGGCTCATAAGGTAATCCATATTTAGAAAAATCAACGAACTGACCGCTTCCTAAGTCATTTATAGACACTAATTCGTTCTCACGTGCAAGGTAAGATATCTCTTCATTAGATACTTCTTTAGTAAATCCTACAATCTTATAGTTACTAGTATGAACTTTTAACAACGCTCCTGTATTGTCATTAATCGCGTTCTCATAGTCTTTTAAGTGTGTTTTATTCGTAGTCCCTACTTCGATAGGTGTTCCACCACTTAGTTTAATAATCTCAGGAATTCTGAATGCTCCACCGATTTCTACCAATTCTCCACGAGAAACCACTATTTCTTTATCTTTAACTAACGTATTTAATGTTAATAATACTGCTGCAGCGTTGTTGTTAACTACAAGTACGTCTTCTGCACCTGTTAATTTTTTGATAATATCAATAAGGTGAACATAACGACTTCCTCGTTTCTTATTGTCTATATCGAACTCAAGATTAGAATAGTTAAATGCTACACTCTCAATATTTTCTTTAATCTTCTGACTTAATAAACTACGGCCTAGGTTTGTATGTAATATTGTCCCAGTTGCATTTATAACTCGGCGTAAAGAATTTCTATCTTCTTTTTTCACTATTTGTGTAACTTCTGCGACTATTTTCTCTAAACTTGGAACTTCGAATAATTCTTCATTTAGTATTTCTTGTTTAATTCTATCAATATAGTCTTTTATCGCTGATTTCACCGCAACTTCTGCATATTCATTTATCAGTTCTTTTACTTCATCTAATAATAAAATCTTATTTATTGCGGGAATTTGTGATAACAATTGTTTTGACATAATAATTCTCCTAAATTTCTTTTGCTAATGTTCTAATAGCGTTGATAGCATAGTCTACCTCTTCTTCTGTATTCATACTAGAAAAAGAAAATCTTACTATACCTTGTTGTTTCGTTCCCAATACCTCATGCATCAACGGGGCACAATGTGCTCCAGGTCTAACTGCAATATCATATTCTTCAGCAAGAACATCTGCAACATCCGAAGCTGAAATACCTTTGAAATTCAACGAAACTACTGCCGTACGTTCTTTCGTAAAATCTCCATAAAACTCTAAACAGTCTAAGTCTTTTAATTCATTATAAAATTTATTTGCAAAGTTCATCTGTTTTTTATAAAGATTTTCTATTCCCTGTTTATTTATATATTTTATTCCCTCATGTAAACCTAAGATTCCCGCAGTGTTCAGTGTTCCCGCTTCTAAGCGCAATGGATATTCTCCCGGATGCTTCTCATCGAAAGTTCTAACTCCACTCCCACCAACTTTAAATCTCTTGATTTCAGGTTCTCTAAGCCTTACACATAATCCACCAATACCTTGTGGTCCATATAAACTTTTATGCCCAGTAAAACATAGTACGTCTATGCCTAATTCATCCATATTAATAGGTACTACTCCTGCTGTTTGCGAGGCATCCACAACTGAAATAATATTGTGTTTTTTACAGATAGCAGCAACTTTTTTCAAATCTACTATATTGCCTGTAACATTTGAACCATGAGTGATAGCAATCATTTTTGTATTAGGTTTGATGGCTTTTTCTAGTTCTTCATAGTCGATTAATCCTGTTTTACCAGCTCGAACAACCGTATAGTCACATCCAATTGTTTCATGAGCTAAATAAATTGGTCTTAATACTGAATTATGTTCCATAGAAGTCGTAATTACATGATCTTCTTTTTCTAATAATCCTAATATAGCAATATTTAGACTCTCTGTAGAATTACTTGTAAATACTACTCTATCTTCATCTTTCATACCAAAAAATTTCGCAATATCACTTCTTGCTTCAAACACTTCACGAAATGCATTATTTGCTTCATAATAACTACCTCTTGAAGCATTAGCGTATCTTGCCGATGATAACACTTCATATACTTTGTCAGCAACTTCTTTTGGTTTTTTTAGTGATGTTGCACCATAGTCAAAATAATAACTCATACCCCTTACCTTATCTAAGTCACTTTTTTTATTGACTTAACTCCCTTCATAATTATTTTTCGATAATACTCGATAATTTTCTACACGTCGAGTAATACCTAGTTTGTCTAAATACTCTAAAATTGCCATTGAATATTTTCTGCTAGAACCAGACATATCTCTAAATTCCGCTAAGCCCATTTGATCATTTGTTTTAAAATGTTCTTCTACTTTTTGAATAGCTTCTTTTAATACATTAGCATGTAATACTAAATCAGCATCTAATCTGACTATTGTATTGTCGATTAGAGATTCTAGTATTTCAACCTTCGGTTTTTCTCCGTTTGTTAAATCTTTAATAGTCGGTGGTGTAAATCCTCCTTCTAATAAGGCCTTCTCTATTCTTTCTTTTTCTGCTAACTGTTTCTTATCGTAATTAACTACGAAATCTTTTTCGGCTATTAAGTTACCTTCTAATCGAATCTCGTTATTTGCTATAAATAAATCGAGCAACTCTAATGTTTCTTTTTGAGAAAGTTTAAACTTAGAAAGTACTTCAATCTTAGGAATACCAACTTTTAATTTAAATTTATTGTGATATTCTACTAATAATTTTTTCAGTTTTTCTAATACTTCTTCGTATTTTTTCTTATGAATATAACCTAACTTTGTCTCATAAACTATAGCTGTTTCTATTAGTTGTGCTATTGATTCCACTATCTCTTCTTCTGGAAGTTGTAAATCTTTTATGATACTGTCTTTTGAAACCAAATAGTTATTGTGAGATAGTATATAATTAGCTATTAAATCTGTCGAATTTCCTTCAAGTTGTACTTTTAGTTTTTCAAGAATTTCTTCATTAAATCTTCTATGTTTGTTAGGACTAGCATCTAAAATCACTCCTCCACCAATTGTGATCATCGGTGAATAAGTACGAATGATGAACTTGTCATAATTTTTAACCGCTATTTCATCTTCTAATCTAAGTTGTGCAAAACTACTCTCTCCAGCTTTTAATAAGTCTGTTCCAAGTGGTACAACCCTTGCCATAACTTCTTCAGTACCTATATATACACGCACCCTATCCCATAGTTCAAGATTAGCTCTCTCATCATTGATTAATTTAATCTCACTATCTAACATATAAGTCTTCGTTAACGAATCTACTGTTGCAAGAGTATCTCCACGTTTTACATCATCAAATTTTATATTCGCTAAGTTTATTGCTGTCCTTTGCCCTGCATAAGCCTTATCTACATCTTTTGCGTGGACTTGAATATTTCTAACTTTTGTTTTAATTCCTTTTGGATAAATAACTAGCTCATCTCCTACATTCACTACACCTTCTGTAAGCGTTCCTGTAACAACTGTTCCAAATCCTTTTACCTGGAATGAACGGTCGATATTTAATCTAGCATTTTTCTCTACATTTTTAGCTTCAATATCTTCTGTTTTCTTATCAATTGTTTCTAACAGATTGTCTAAACCTTTTTTACTAATTGAATCTACTTCTATAATAGGTGAGTTCTCAAGAACTGTTCCAGCGATAAATTCTCGTATATCTTCTTTTACAAGTTCACGATACTCTTCTTCAATTAAGTCTATCTTCGTCATTACAATAATGTAATTCTCAATTCCTAGTAACGTTAATATATCAATATGCTCTTTCGTCTGAGGCATTATACCTTCTCTTGAATCAACTAGTAATAATACTAAGTTTATTCCACTAACTCCAGCTAACATATTTTTAATAAATTTTTCATGCCCTGGAACGTCAACTACACCACATCTTTTTCCACTTGGTAGGTCAAAATAAGCAAATCCAAGATTTATCGACATTCCTCTATCTTTTTCTTCTTGCGTAGTATCAGTTTCAATTCCACTTAGAGCTTTTATCAAAGTTGTCTTTCCGTGATCTATATGCCCCGCAGTCCCAATAATTACATTGTTGTTCATTCAATTCACCTTTACATATTATATTAAGAATAGAGATTACGCGAGAGAATTTTTCTAAATAGATTTTCATCGTTCTCCATAATAACCTCTATTCAAAATTTTATTTTAATTTATAATCTTTTAATTCTGTTATAATTCTTTTGATTCCAGCTTTTCTAGAATAATACAAACCACGATATTCGATTTTCTCATCATCTAACATTCTTACAACATTATCAAAATTATCCCAAGCTGTTTTTAGCATAAATCCACAACCAACACCTATAGATGGATGTGTTGGAATAAGAGACGCTCCCATTTCTCTTTCTAGACAAATGTTGTCAGCTTTTATTGAATCGTGTGTACTATTAAAAACTACTAATCCTTCTTCTACCATGTTTCCTCCTACGGTTGAATTACTCTATTAGCTTTTCTCATGTCTTCTACGATGAAGTACATGTTTGTTGGATTTCCAACCGCTAAATCAATATTGTGGTAGTCAATACATGCACCACAGCAAACTATCTCTACTCCACCTTCTTCTAGTGTTTTTAGCTCTTCTAGTACGTGGCTTCGAGTTTTATCTACTAAAATTCCACCATTATTGTAGAAAATAATTTTTTTAGGAAGAACTTCTTGTTCACCTAAAGCATAAAGATATGCTTTAATTAATCTTTTACCTAGTTCTTCACTACCATGTCCCATCTGATCTTTGTTAATCACAACGATATAGCTGTCATCTTTAACTACTGGTAAAGCCTCTAATTGCGGAGTTTCTTCTCTTGTAATTTCAACTTTGAAGCCACCTTCAATATCAGAAACTTTAAACTCATAACTATTTTTATCAGCAAATTTTCTAAGACTTTCTACACTATCTTCAGCTTTTACTAATAAAGTTACTTTTGTATCTTCTTCTAGTGCACGTGTAGCTTGAGTTACAGGAACAACGCATTTATCACACAATGTATCCACTACTACACCGTCGCTCGCTTCTCCCTTAGAAATAGTGACGATATATTTATCTTTTGCTTCTTCTTTCACTGAGAAATTGAAGCCTAATTGTGTAGCCATTTTTTCTAAGTTTTGAGTAGCTATAACATTGTCTACGATTGTTTCTACTACATCATTCTCCAACAATAATTTTTTTGTTTGAATAACTGGCAGTGGACAGGCCAAACCCTGTGCATCTAAAATTTCTTTTTTCATACTTATATTCTCCTTTTATCTTTTTATTATTTAACAATAACTGCTTTTTCTTGTTTTTCTATAACTTTTCCAACTATAGCACTCTTAATCTCAAGAGTGTTTAGCTTTTCTAATAATTCGTACGCTTCACTTTCTGGTAAACTAATTAAAAGTCCTCCTGATGTTTGTGGATCATACATTATTTCTTCTAATGCAAAATCTTTAATTTGGTATTCTACATTTGGTTCAACAAATGTTCTATTAAGTTGACCCCCTGCAGTAATTATAAACTCATTTGCACATTTATACGCTTCTTCGATATATGGAATATCTTTCGAATATACTTCTGCTGAATATTTTCCATCCAACATTTCTACAAGGTGTCCTAAAAAACCGAATCCTGTAATATCTGTACAACTATTAACGTTAAAATCTTTCATCATTTGAGCTGAATATTTATTAAGTGTAGTCATTTGTTTAACACTCTGAGCAAATGCTTCTTCTGAACACTCTTTTACCATATGAGCTGTATTAATAATACTCACTCCTAAAGGTTTTGTTACGATTAATAAGTCCCCTACTTTACAATTGTTATTTTGTAATATTTTATCAGGATGAACTATTCCTGTTACTGATAATCCGTATTTTGGTGTTGCATCATGAATAGAGTGTCCTCCAGCAAGAACTCCGCCTGCTTCATGTACCTTTTCCGCTCCACCTTTTAATATTTGATGCAAAATTTCTAAGTCCATATTTTCTGGGAAAGCTACTATATTCAACGCCGAAATAACTTCTCCTCCCATCGCATATACATCGCTAAGTGCATTAGTCGCTGCGATTTGTCCATATAAATACGGATCATTTATCATTGTTGTAAAGAAATCTAATGTTTGAATAATCGCCTTATCTTCAGATATTTTATAAACTGCTGCATCATCTGAAGATTCATATCCAACTATTAAGTTTTTATCCTCTTTTTTAGGAAGGTCTCTTAGTATATCTGATAAGGCTCCCGGCCCTATTTTCGAGTTTCAACCTCCGCAAACTATCATATTCATTTTCTTCTCTGACATATTTACCTCCTGCTCTACTACTTATCTATAATTATACTACTACACAACACATTTTAAAAGTATTATTCGTTTTTTTAATATAAAATAGACAACTAATATTATAAAGCTTCAATAAAAAATCTAAGCAACAAAATGCTACCTAGATTTCTAGAGTGATTTTCCCCCATGCCCTGAACTTGACAAAGAGCAAAAAAACAGCTAACTAAGACTACTTAATTAGCTGTTTTTAAAACTTTCTATATATTATTTTTCAATATAAGAGTTACCATCTAAGAATACGCCTGGAGTTGGTGTAGATCCGTTATATCCACCAAAATTATCTTGGTGTTGGACTAATGTTACTAAACCATTTGAAATCTTAACACCTACTCCCACAAATTTTGACGTAGAAGAAAGAAGTGTATTTCTGTGCCCATATGGGTGTGCAGTTGTAACATTATGTTTTTCTGAAAATAGTTCAAATAACAATTGATAAGCGATTTGATCAGCTGTACCACTTTGCCCTACTTGAACAACATTATAAAGAATACTATTAGCTCCAGGGAAGCCTGCACTAGCTGCTGCTGCTTTTTCTAAAGCTCCACCATCTCCATGAACTGTTGCATGTACTCCACCATTATTCGCTACGTAGTTCGCACGATTTGCAGTAGCTGTATTTAAGGCCGCATTTTGAGTTAATGGCCCAAGATTATTTTTAGCACGTAATTGATTTAATTGAGCTAAAAATGATTGTTTGATTTGTTCTTCAAAAGATGAAGCAACCGTTGCTTGAGTAGTTTGCTTAGGAAGCTCTACTTTTGTTTCTTTTGGCTGAGTTGTTCCTGTCTTTGGAGCACTTGTCATGATTGTTTTTGGCTCTGTAGTAGCAGTTGTTACCGGAGTATTTAATAACCCTGCTGGCTTATCAGATGGTTTTACATTATCTGCTGTTTTTGGTTTTTCAAGTTCAGCTGGAGTTGCAACTGGTGCTGGATCAGCTACTGTAGGTGCAGGTTTTTTAGCCAAATCAGATATACTTGGCACATTTGTTGGTGTTTCCGTTTTTTCTTCTTTTACCTTGTTTTTAAGGTCATTGTTAGATTTTTGTTGAGCCTTACCCTCTTCTGTCGCTACTTCGTAACGAACCGTGATTTTAAACGTATGACCACCTACTTCATTTACTGTAGTAAATGATTCTTTTTTAACCCCAGTGTGAGGTAATTTTCTAGTAGGTACTTGCGCTGCTAAATCTAATTCAACAACAACTTCTTCACCTGCTTTAAGAACATCTCTTTTAATTAAAAACTCAGCTTTGCTTTCAGTTGTAATACGCGCTACAACATTAGCTACCTCTCTATCTGCTACTAATTTAGCATAGAAGTGTCCATCTTTTTCAAAGACATTTGCCTTCACATTAGCTACATTTACATCTACTGCAACTGGTTTAACATCAATTGCTTTTGTAGGCACTGATGTTATTCCTGAAAATAATACCAGTCCTGCTAATACTTTACCAGTTAATTTTAAGCTCTTCTTTTTCATTACATCTCTTCTCCTCATTATTATTAATTTAATAATTACTTCTCCTATATTATAATCTATTCCTACATCTCTAATCAATAGATTTTAAATTTTGTAATACAAAATACATTTTGTAACAATTTAGAAATATTTCAAAATGTTTTGTTATTTTATTTTCATTACTTATATAAAACTATCATTTTTAATTTTCATTTTCATATATGTATATAAACATTGTTTTAACAATGTTTGTACTATTTTTAATTTAATTATAGTTAAAACTAAATTTAAAGTATATTTAAGGTATAAGTCTTATAATATGATACATAACTAGTAAATAGTTATAAACTTCATAAACTTTCCTTTTCTATAAGAGACCGAGACAATTGTGCTCGGTTTTTTTTATTATAAAATTAAAAATAGGAGTAACTCAAAAATCACGATTTCTTAGAAATCGATTTTATCGAGTCACTCCCGCAATGTTTATTATATGTCCAAAAAGCCTCTATAAATGAACCTAGATATCAATAAATCACTGCACCATGAGTTTTTATATATCTTTTTAAAAATTAAGGACTTTTTAGTCAGCTCCATTTTATTATTTATTACTATATATATCCTCTTTTAGAATCTCACTTTGTTTTATACTTATACTACTACCTTCAATTACTATAATATTTAATTTCCCTCCATAAACACAACCACCATCAACATTAATTCGATTATCCTTTATCTCATAATATGGTTCAACTTTTACAGGACTATGTCCATGAAATACTTTTTTATCATATTTTTTCTCACTGCTTAAAAAGGGTTCTCTAATCCAAATCATATCTCGATGATTTTGATTCCAAAAGTATTTATCAAAATCTATCCCAGCATGAACAAAGTAAAACTCATTACTTTCATATCTTGTTGGAAGATTTTTCAGCCATTTTCTCAAATCTCTATAGTCCCTAGCAAATTTTCTAAAGTATTTTCTCCTATTTTCAACAGTTGCATCTTCATAAAATGACTGTAGTGTTGTTAATCCACTATTTCTAAAATAATGATCTTGTCTAATTACTGAATAATCACTATACATGGCCTCTTTCATTGCTAAATTAAACATATCTTCATGATTTCCTAGTAATACAACGTGATGTGAATATACTTTTTGCAGATTATAAAAAAATTTCCATACTAACCTTGTATTTTTTCCTCTGTCACACATATCCCCTAAGCATATCAATTTATCTTTGTCAGCCTCAAAATTCACTTCATTTAACAGTTTTTTCATAGTATAATAACTTCCATGTATATCAGAAATTACAATTGTTCTCATAAAAACACCTTCTTCGCATATATCATGTTTTCTATAATAAAGGAAAATTTAATCATTGTAAATAGATAACTTTTACCTTTCCTAATAATTGTAAAAATACTAATGTATGTTTTCACATATAATTTATTTTTTCAGAGTTTATATAGCTTATGATATATAGGCTTACAAAACAAAATTTATATAAATTCTTTTAGGTTATCATTTTAAATAACACTTTTCACATGATATAATATTAGTAAATATTAAGAGAAAGGAGCAGCATATGGAAAATAACTTACTTTGTTTTAAAAGAACTTCAAACCTTACTGCTCTTTCATTGCCAAAAACATACAGAGAAGGATTTCACACTAAACAAGGTGTTTGGACAAAGTTGATTATCGTTAAAGGAAAAATGAAATTTAATTTTTTAGACGAAGATAATGACCCGATCAAACAATTTTCTTTAAATAAAAACAGTACTATCGATCTTATAGAACCGCAAAGTATTTTTAGAATTCATCCAAATTCTACAGATTTACAGTTCCATTTGGAGTTTTATTGTACACCTGAAGACTATTTTTTCAATAAGTATGATTTAAGTCCTGCTCATAAAGAAGTTGTTGAGGCTATGAATTATATAACTCCATGTAAAACTTTAGATTTAGGGGCTGGTCAAGGAAAAAATTCATTATATCTTTCATCACTTGACTTCAATATAACAGCTGTTGATATTAATGCTAAATTCTTACAAGATCTTGCTGATATATCCATCAAAGAGAAACTAAATCTGAATGTGTTCAAACATGATATAGTTGAAGCTAATATCAAAGATACTTATGACTTTATCTTTTCTACAGATGTATTTATGTATTTAAATCCTACCCGAGTCCAAAGCATTATAAGTAACATAAAAAAACAAACTAACAAAGGTGGATATAATCTTATTGTAAGTGCATTGAATGCTACAAAACATGGTTGTCCTCTTACTCCATTTCCTTTTACTTTTATTGAAGGGGAGCTTAGAGAATACTATGAGGATTGGAAAATTATTAAATACAAAGAAGATATTACCGCTTCCCCTTATCCATATGCCGTTATATTGGCTCAAAAAATATAACAAAAACATCCCCACAAAAAGTTATTTTGTGGGGAATTCTATTATTCAATATTTTCTCTAATATCTTTTTGATACCAAACTACATCATACCAACGATTAAATTTATACCCTACTTTCTCGAAATGAGCTACTTTCCTAAAACCACTTTTTTCATGGAATGATACACTTCCTTCATCTGGATAAGCAATACACGAAGTCAATCTGCATATTCCTTTGTTATAAAGTTGCTTTTCAAGTTCATTATATAACTTCTCTCCAACGCCTTTACCACGAACTTTTTCATCTAGATAAATCGTAATCTCAGCTGTCCATTTATATGCATCTTTAGGATAAAACTCACTAGCATAAGCATAACCTAGTAGTTCATCCCCTTCTTCCACTACCAAAAATGGATAACTTTGAATAGTTTTAGATATTTTCTCTTCAAACTCATGTAAACTCGGTACTGTGTAATCAAAGGTAATGGCTGTATGTTCTACATATGGTCTATAAATATTTACCAACTTCTCAGCATCTTCTAGTTCAACCGTTCTAATAATCGACATAATATTTCTCCTAACCTTCTTTCTCATAAGTAACTATTTATATGAACAAAGTATCTTATAAATAACACTTATATAATTTATTTACCCTATTAAAGATCTTCTTTCTTGATTTTTTCTAATAAAGCCGCACATCCCTTAGTTACATCATTAAATGTTGTTTTGAAGTCTCCAGTATACCATGGATCATCGATAATTCTATCTTCTCCAGCATACTCTAATAATTTTTTGACCTCTCCTGTTTTTCTTCCAGCTATAAACTTATTGATGTTTTCCATATTACTGTCATCCATTCCCACGATATAATCAGATTCCAAATCATCATCGTTTAGAATTCTAGAATACATTCCTTCTACGCCTATTCCTACTTTAGCAAGTTCTTTTTTAGTTCCACTGTGAACTGGATTACCATGTTCCCAACTACTAGTCGCTGCTGAATCTATTTGAATTTTTTCGCTTAATCCTTCTTTTTCTACCATATCTCTAAATATAGCCTCTGCCATAGGTGAACGACAAATATTTCCTAAACAAACGAATAACACTTTTACCATTTTTTCATCTCCTAAATAATATTTTCTAATATTTATATTATATCACATTGACTTGGATTCAACATAATAAAGATATTTTATAAAATATTTCTTCTAATTTTATTTTTATGTTTTACATGATATAATTAACTTAAATTTAGCTATTAGTAAGGAGATTAAAATGACAAAAAACTTAGTATGCTACAAACGATTACCAAATTGGACTGCTCAAACACTTCCCGAGCCGTTCAGACATAAACATAACACTAGAAAAGACGTATGGGCAAAATTAACTATTCTTAACGGAAAACTACAGTTTACAGAACTTACTGAAGATAATGAAGTTATACAGGAACACATTTTCACATCTGAGAGTGATATTCCTTTCGTTAAACCACAAGCATGGCATCGTGTTGCTCCTTTATCAGATGATTTAGAATGTTTTTTAGAGTTTTACTGTGAGCCCAAAAATTATTTTAAAAACAAATACGATATTAATCCTGCTCACTCTGAAGTAGTAGAAGCCGTTGAAATTATTAAACCGTGTAAAACCTTGGACCTTGGATCTGGTCAGGGGCGTAATTCTTTATTTCTTTCTAAACTTGGCTTTGAAGTCACTGCAGTAGATAATAATATTCCTGCCTTAGAATTTCTAATGGAAACATCTAGAATTGAAGATTTGGATATTAAAATTGGTAGTTACGATATAAATGATGCAGCTCTTAGAAATACTTACGACTTTATACTTTCTACAGTAGTTTTAATGTTTATCGAAGAACAATCTATTCCTAAGGTTATTAAAAATATGCAAGAACAGACTACCCTTGGTGGTTATAATTTAATAGTTGCTGCAATGTCAACTGATGATGCACCATGTCCACTTCCTTTCCCATTTACTTTTAAAGAAAATGAACTAAAAGAATATTACAAAGACTGGGAATTTATTAAATATAATGAAGATTTTGGACAGCTTCATAAAACTGATGCTAACGGCAATAGATTTAAACTTCGCTTTGCTACTATGTTGGCTAAAAAAATCAAGTAATTTATTTTTTTAAGCTAGTTTTTTGACATCGTTATCATCGAGTGTTATAATTTTAATTAATCATTAAAACATTTGGGGTGCTTTTAAGCTGAGATTATACCCATAGAACCTGATGCTGTTAATACAGCCGTAGGAAAATGTTAACTTAACAATTTTTATTTGTATTTTTGAATTTACGAGTACCTCTTGTCGTTTTAATGAATTTAAAATAACAGGAGGTTTTTCTTATGAAAAAATGGTCTACAAAGGACATTATTATTATTGCTTTAATAGGTTTCTTATTTGGAGGAATATTCCTTGCAACAAGTTTGGTTTATGTTCCGTTAAAAGCTGCTCTAGGAGCAGTCGGATACGCACCGTTTGCTAACTCTATATTATTTGGTTTATGGGTAATGGCTGGTCCAGTTGCTGCAGTACTTATTCAAAAACCAGGAAGTGCTACACTCGGAGAGGTTCTAGGTGCATTGGCTGAGATGCTATATGGATCATACTTTGGTGCTGCAGTTCTTGTTTCTGGTTTAGTACAAGGGGTCGGCTCTGAGGTTGGTTTCTTAGCAACAAGATACAAACGCTACGATACATTTTCACTATTCCTTTCTGCAGTAGGTATTACACTATTTAGTTTTGCTTATAAATACTTTCAATCTGGTTACCAAGCATTCTCAATAGGTATGATTTTAGCGATTCTAATCGTGCGTTTTATTTCTGTATTTTTCTTTGGTGTAATTTGTGTTAAATTAATTTTAAATATCGTTAATAAAGTTCAAAATAGTGGGAATAAATAATGAATATTATAGAAATCGATAATTTTTCTCTAAAAATTAAAGATAAAGTCTTATTTGATAACGTTAGTTTAAAAATAAAAGAACATAGTTGGTTAGTTTTAACCGGAAATATTGGTAGTGGTAAGTCTACCCTACTACGCACTATTTGTAAATTGTATAAAGAAGAATACGAGGGAGTTATAAGATACAAGGAGAAAAACATAGTTGATATTCCAATGCAAGAACATGTTAAAAATATTGGATATGTAATGCAACATGCCATTAATCAGTTTGTTATGCCTACTTTAAAAGAAGAAATAATCTTTGCATTAGAAAATCTATGCCTTGAGCCTCAGATTATCGATAAAAAATTAGAGTATGCTTTATCTATTACAAACACATATGAAATCTCTACTAAGCATATCCATACATTATCTGGGGGAGAACGTCAACGAGCCGCTTTTGCAGTAGCATTAGCTATGGGAAGTGAAGTTTTAATTTTAGATGAACCTTTTGCAAATGTCGATAAGAAGACTCGTAATTCACTATTAACGTTACTTAAAGACTTAAATAATCATGGAGTAACAATAGTCGTTTGTGATCATGAATATCAACTTTATCTAAATTACGCAGACACATTTTATTACTTAGAAAACGGGAATTTTAAACTAATTAATAGTCCTGATATTATTCCAAATAGTGTAAAATTAAGTAATAATATTAAATCCGATCAAATATTAAAACTAGAAAATGTTAGTATTAGTCAAGGCGATAAAAAACTTTTAAATATAAATAATTTTGAAATATATAAGGGAATTACTACTTTAACTGGGGATAACGGTACTGGAAAGACAACCTTACTTCATGCTATCTCTCAATTAAAAAAGTTTGAGGGGAATATATACTTTGATGGTTCGAAGGTTAAGAAATCAAGGAAGCTATACAAAAAAATAAGCACTTGCTTACAAGATGCCTTTCAACAGTTTATTAGCTTAATGCCTCGTGAAGAAATTTCTATGCAAAAAGATATTTGGGAACATGCTATTTCATGGCAACAAAGACTTCTAAAAGAATTTGATTTAGAAAAAGAACTTGATAAAAGTCTATACTATTATAGTGGTGGACAACGAAAACTTATCCAACTAATGTGTTTATTAAGCCAAAAAACTGAGCTACTTCTGTTAGATGAACCTTTTACTCATCTTGACGAAAGAGCATGCACTTTTATAATGGATTGGATCGAGGAAAATAAAAAAATTGCTGGACAATCATTTATTATTGTCAGCCACAGATTAGAACCACTGAATGGTAGAAGTGATTATCATATTGAAATTTCAGATAATACGCTCCATTATGCAAAGGAGGAGTTTTATGCAAAAGAAAATAATTAGTCCTACTCTCGCATTAATTGTATTATTACTAACTATCTGGATTTCATTTAGTAAATTATTAGTACTAAATTTTATAATTATCGGTCTAACAATTCTCTATTTTTGTCTATCAAGATTCTGGAAAAAACTGCTATATTTCATTATAGTACCTCTATTACCTGCATTAGGTTCTGGTTGGGCTATTGTCGTTCATAGTTCGAATTATAAATTTGCGCTATTAATTTTTTCTAGGACATATAGTTTTGCAGCCTTAGGCTTATTCATGGCAACATACATTTCTCTAGTAGAATTATTAAAATACTTCGAACAGCATGGACTTTCCTCAAATATCGTCTATGGACTCTTAGTAGTTATCCAAGCCTTGCCAAGAATACAGTATGAAACTCAGATGATTACAAAATCTAGTCGTTTAAGAGGCGTTTCCTTAGCATTTTGGTCACCGTATTATTACGCTAAAGCAATTTTTATTGCTCTAACATGGCAACCTCAAATTTCAGAAGCAATGACGGTTCACGCTTATGAAGACTACAAAATAAGAACTCATTATCACAAATATGTTGTTGATAAAAACAAAAGTATTATTATATTAATAATATTCTTATTAATATCAGCTTCTTTATTAATACTCAACATATAGAATAATGCCATCATGAACAAATTCCATGATGGCATTTATTATATTCATATATATAAAATTGGCGGGAATGTGTGGGAATCGAACCCACCCAAGAGGCTCTTAACCCCTCATACTAGTTTTGAAGACTAGAGAGCACACCAGAACTCATCCACTCCCAAGTATGTTTATATTATACAATAAAAATACAGAAAAATCAACATTATATGTTAACGTGTTCAGAACATCGAAGTACTCTCATCTCTTTATAATAAATACCGCTCACCGCTAGTTTTTTACCACTTACTTAAAAGCTATTAATTTTTAAACTGAAATAATATATAATATAACTATAAACATTTAGAAAGGAGACAATATGAAAATTAATATCGAACTAGACTCAAACCTTAAAGAAATTGAACTAGTTATTAAGACTCCAGATTTAAATAATGATGTCATATTAATTAAAGAATTAGTTGAAAAAGCTCTATTTGATTCTCAAAAAATAATTTTCTATAAAGGTAATTCTGAGTATTTCATTCCTCTAGAATCTATTTTATTTTTTGAAACTGATGATAATAAAGTATACGCTCATACTAGAGATGAATTTTTCGAAGTCAAATTCAAATTATATGAATTAGAACAAACAATTCCTTTTTTCTTTTGTCGAATTTCTAAGAGCTCAATAATAAATACAAGGGCAATTTATTCACTAGAAAAATCTTTTTCTGGTTCAAGCACCGCTTCTTTCTCTAATTCAAAGAAGCAGGTTCATATTTCTAGACATTACTATAAAATATTAAAAGATAAATTAAAAGAAATGAGGTAAAAATAAATGAGACGAAGTTTTATTGGATTATTCTTTATAGTCCTTGCAGTAACTACTCTACTCGACGGATTCAGTATTTTCCCAAACGGATCAATCTTTTTAGCTATATGTACAGTAGTTCTTGGTTTTTTTGCAATTCGAGGTTTAATGGATTTTGATTCTTTTGGAACAATATTCCCACTGGCATTACTATTCTATATATATAATAAAAACTATCACTTTGCTGATATATCAGGTGGAAAAATATTCTTTGTTGCTGTTTTCCTTAGTCTAGGTATTTCTATGTTTGTCCCTAGAAAATATAAATATAGAGAATTCAAAAGTTTTTACAAAGGAAAAAAATATCAAAAGATAAAAAATGGTAATGATTTTTCTGATGTAACATTTGGTGAAAATGTTCAGTACATAGACATAACTAAAGCTGATTCATTCTCTGCTTCTACAACATTCGGAACTACTACCATCTATTTCGAAAAATTAAATACTTATCCTATTAAAGACTTTGACCTTAATGTTTTGATTTCTTTCGGAAATCTAAAGGTTTATGTACCGAAAGAATGGACAATCGAAAACAATACAAATAACTTTTTAGGAAAAGTTCAAAAAAATTCTCATAGCAGCGGTAAAGATGTTAAAATTATCCTAAATGGTTCAGTAACATTTGGAGAAGTTGAAATAATTCATGTATAAAAATAAAACTCTCAGGAATTCTTGCAATCTTGAGAGTTTTATTTTTAATTGTTTCCTACTTTCTTTTGTTGTTCTCTTTTTTCTACTAACTTAGATAAATAGATAGAACCAACAGTTAATAAAATTACTAATAATGAGGCTATTAAAAATTCTTTACTGAAAATATTTGTACTAGTAGCTCCGAAGTTTAAAAATACTATTGTTCCTGGTATTATTCCGAGTACACTTGCTATCATATATTTTATTAAACTAATATTTGTTAACCCATATCCGTAATTTAACATATTATATGGAACCAACGGTATAAGTCTTAATATCACTAAGCTCATCATTAGTTTTTCATCACTAACATTAAATATCCTATCATGCTGCTTCGGCGTCATTTTTTTCTTAAGATAGTTTTTCACCCATTCACGACCGAAACGACGTGAGATAACGAACATAATATAGCAATTTAATGAAGCCCCAACAAAAGTTAATAAGCTTCCTTCAACAAAGCCGAAAGCTACTCCTCCAGCAACGGCAAGTATCGGAACCGGAAAGAAAAATACCGGTAAAAACATAAACATTAATACATAAATAATCGGCGCTAGTACACCAAAACTTTGAATAAATTCAGTCATTACTTCCTCCTATTTAAAGTATGCTGATACTTTTTCTAAAAACTCTAATTCAATATATGAAGCTATCTTCTTAAACGTTGTATCATCCATTAACATTTTATCATTTTCACTATATTGTCTGAATGCCATACTACACCATGTCACACCTCTTAGACAATTAAATACTAAATATCTTTCAAACCTTTCTCTATCAAAGGCTCGATAACTACTATATTCCTCTAAGAAATCGTTAATTTCTTTTTCTGATAAGATAATATAAGTTTTCCAAAATGTAGTTGTTGGAGCTAGGAAATGAGCTAAATCTTGTTCACACTCTCCTATTAATGCCTTCTCCCAATCAATAATATAGCTGTCTTCTTTTCCTTCTCCTATTAAGAAATTCCCCGAATTTAATTCTGTATTAATTATACACGGATTAGCTATAGTATATTCTTTTGGAATAAGACTCTGACATTTTTCTAAAAATGCTCTAATATAGTTGCTAACTTTCTCATCAGCTTTATCCCAAGCTAAATACTCACCAGACATTTGTTTACATTCATCGAACATGAGTTGAAATGGATTTGTAGCATTTATCAAATTATTATCATCATATTTTGTATTATGAACTTTACTTAGTAAATACGCGGCTATCTTCATATCCGTTCTGTAATTAAGTACTCTTCCTTTCAAGAATTCCATAGTCAAGTATTTATAAGGTAATAAAGTTGTTTCTGTTATTAAATCATATAGCTTCGGTGTAACACCACTATCTTTTAGTAATTGTAATGTTTCATATTCATATTCTATCTGATTTTCTAGATTCATCTGACTCTTCATATTGATTCTAAGAACCTTTTTTATATTCTTAGCATCAAAGGTAAAATTAATATTATACTCTCCTGCACCTAGCAATTCAATATTACTATAACCTGTTTCTGCTGATAGAAGATCTTCTTTTGTATCTATATCTAAACCATCTTCTCCTAAATAATAACTTAACTTCTGTACATTGCAAACAGCAAGTAAGTTCTCTAAAACTGTATTGTCACCATAGCTAGGAAGATTAAATACTTCTTTTATAGCTTTTTTCATACCTATTAAAAAATACCCACCATCAACACTTGGATTTATAACGACATCATACTCGGCTAATTTTTCAAACGCAGTGTGAATCATATTTTCTTGAAGATTAAATATATCTGAACCTAGTAAAATCACCTTGTCACTAGCCAGTAATTCTGCTTCAATAGCGTTGTACATTTTGTCTCCAAGTGTGGCTCCTACTTGATAAGAAAATTCTCTATCTTCTAGAATATTCTTCATAATTTCATTATCACTACTTTGCCCATCATGGTAAACTACTAACTCTTCTTTACTATTTTTCAAAATATCATAGTTTTTTCTCATCAATTTTTTTTGAATTTCAACAGCAGTTTCTGGAGAAACAAAATCATACAACCTTGTCTTTGTTGTACCTACTTTAGGCACTCTCGTAAAAAATATTATCTTGTTTTTCATCCCTAAAGTCTTCCTCTAATGTTATTATATATATTTATAAGTACCTATTCTTATTAGCGAAAAAGTGACTTAATAACCATTTTCTTACTAAAATCACGATATTAAGTCACCCTTTCTATACTATATGTTAATGATTATGCCCTGAATGATCATCTTTCTTATCTGAAGAGTGATTGTGTCCAGCATGTTCATCTTTCTTGTCTGAAGAATGATTATGTCCTTCATGACCTTTATGCTCACCATGACCTTCTTTACAATGTTCACAGTGACCTTCATGCTTCTCTGAACCTTTTACTGTATCACTAGGATCTTTACAACAATCAGCAATTTCAAATTTATAGCTAAACTCTTTAGTTCCATCTATTGCATTAAATACATTTTTGTACCCTAAATCAATTAGTTTCTGAGCTACTACTGATGAACTAGTTCCTGTCGCACTGTATACATATATAGGAATCTCTTTATTTTCAGGTAACACAGATTGTAAATTATCTAAATTTTTAACATCGATATTTTTTGCACCTGCTCCGTGCCCTTTTTCAAAATCAGCTTTATCTCTTACATCCAAGAATACATTGTTTGCTGTAGTGTCTAATAAAGCATCTTGGAATTTACTTCCATTTAACGATGTATATTTAACTAAATCATACTTATAGTCTTTAATGTTTTGAGCGCCTGTTACATCTTTAAATCCTTGTTTTGTAAGTTTTTCTACAGCATTGTTAGTTGTATTAGTATTATCACTGTATACAACTACTTTTTTCTCTCTCCACAGACGAATTTGCTCGATACTTTTATCTATTTTTGATACTGGAATATTTATTGCATGTTTAAGATGACCTTGTTTATAAGCAGCTTCTTCTCTAATATCTATAACTAGGTAATTTTCTTTTTCTTTGTCATCTTTTTGAATTTTATTCAACTCTTCCCCTTTTAATTCTTTTGCAGATGTAGTAGTTGAACATCCTACTAAAGTTAATGATAATACTGCCGACATACTCACAGCTAAAAGTTTATTAAATTTCATTTATGTTCCTTCCTATCCTTGTTTAATAAGAGACAAGCGGCACTTAAATATTATTTTAGGTATCCCCTGTCCCTTATTAGTATAACTTAAAAATAATTTTTTTTCTAATAAATAATATTATTTTTACTCATTATTTATAATATTATTTATTAGAACTTATATTCATGTTCTTTTGCTCCATCCCAAGCATTATATACATTTGTGTATCCTAACTCGACAGCTTTTTGTGCAGCTTTTGATGAACGGTTACCGCTATAACAGTAAGTATAAATAGGTGTATTTTTATCGTTTGGTAGTAATGCTTCAAGATCTTTATCTATATTCTTAACATCAATGTTTTTAGCCCCTGCTACATGACCTTTTTCATAATCTTTTGCTTCACGAACGTCGATAAACGTTCCTTCTTTTTTATCGATTGCAGCTTGGAATTCATTTGCTAATAAAGTAGTAAACTTAACGATTTCATAATCTTTGTAATCTTTAACACCTTGAGCGTTAGAAACTTTTTTGAATCCTGCTTTTACAAGTTTATCAGCAGCTTCTTTACTTTTCTTACCAGTATTACAGATTGTTACTACTTCTTTGTCTTTCCATGCGCTTAAGTGTTCTGCATGTTTTTCAATGTCAGCTAACGGAATATTAATAGCGTGTTTTACATGTCCTTCTTTGTATTCTTTAGCATCTCTTACATCAATAACAAGATATTTTTCTTTCTCCTTATCATCCTTTTCAATTTTATTTAATTCTTCACCTTTTAACTCTTTTACAGCTACTGTTGAATTATTGCTACTGCTAGAAGTACTATTAGACGATGAAGAACACCCCGCTAACGATAACGATAACACTGCTGCCATACTGACAACTAATAATTTATTGCATTTCATAAATTTATCTCCTTTATATTTAATTTCATAAATAGTATAACAAATTAAATAAATTCAATCAACCGCACTTCCCAAGATATCAAATAATTATTTTACTTTTATTACAAATTCCAATTTACATAATAACGCAATAAAAGCTACAATCCACTAATGATTATAGCTTTTATTATGAACCTTATTTTTTTAATACTTTTATTATGTTCAGAAAAATAATAATATTTTTACAACACTCTCGTTTCTAATTCATCAAGAAACTGTTTTATATTTTTCACCTTATAACCTGAATAAGCCTGCAATTCATCATCAAAATGCCATTTTTTCTCTACCAAACATGTTTTTAACCCTAATTTCTTAGCAGGTAGAATGTCATGATGTAATGAATCCCCAATCATCATTGTTTCATCCGCTAATAATCCTTCTGATTCTAATACATTGATGAACGCCTTATCTTTAGGCTTACTTATATGTGTTTCTCCTGAAATATACAATTTAAAAATGTTTTCTAATCCTAGTTTCTTCAACTTCATCCTTTGTTCGTAGGATTTTCCATTAGTTAAAACTATCATATTGTATTTTTCTTGTAACTGTCTTATCTTCAAATTCACTTCTTCATCAGGTGCTATCGATTCTAAGATATATTCAAATTGCTTTTCATAATAAAAATTACAATCTTCTACCGTAAGATTTAAGCCAAATTGCTCCAACGTGAGCATAAGACGTTTATTTCTAAGCTCTATTATTTTTAAATTTCCCTTCAAAACCTCTTTAACCAACTTATTATTAACACTTTTATATAACTTAAAATATTCTTCATAAGTAGTCAGTTTATCATATTCCAAATACTCAAAAACCAACTTATTAGAAATTTTCCAGATTTTACTAAAATCATACAAAGTATTATCCAGATCAAAAATCAGGTTCTTTATCTTAGTCATCAATATCACCTCCTATTAAAAATATCTATGAAAAATTAGAGCTAAAAAATTGAGGGAATAACTCTACATCATGATTTTTAAAATCAATTTTATCGAGTCATCCCCTTGGGATAAGCCATTAAATATAAGTTATAGTTTGTTATACTATATTTAACCCTATTTAGATGAAAAACGAAAATATTTCTAAAATATTATTTGTTGTCTTTTAAATATTTTACTACTGGTCTTGCTTCATAAACTATAGTTCCCTCTGGAATACTGTGTTTTACAACCGCATTCGCTCCTATTTTCGAATTTCTACCTATAGTTATATTTCCTAAAACCTTTGCCCCTGCACCTATCATAACATTGTCCCCTATCGTTGGATGCCTTTTTTCCGGATTCAATGTTGTACCTCCAAGCGTTGTACCATGATACATCGTAACATTATCTCCGACTATGGCAGTTTCACCTATAACAACTCCCATACCGTGATCAATAAATAAACCTTTGCCTATTTTTGCTCCGGGATGGATTTCTATACCAGTCAACCTTCTTGCTCTTTTAGACAATAAACGAGCTAAAGTATGCCATCCTCTCTTATATAGCTTATGTGCAAAATAGTGATAATTAAGCGCCTTTATATGGGGATATGTTAAATAAATCATCAATTTTGACTCTGCCGCAGGATCATCTTTAAGTACTCTATCTAAATTATAAGATAAGTTCTCAAAATAATTCATTACACTTCTACATGTGTAACATCTTCAAAATCAAGCACAGATAAATACTTATCTACACCATCAGGTAAGATTGTTACAATATTTTTATCAGGGTACTTCTCCGCAGCCTTTTTAGCTCCAACTATTGCCGCACCTGATGAAATACCAATTCCAATACCAGTAGAACGTAAGAAGTTTTTAGTCTCTTCAATTGCTTCTTCACTCGTTACTGTGTAGATTTCATCCATATATTCTTTATTGAAGTTTTCTGGAATAAATCCTGTTCCAATTCCTTGGATTTTATGAACACCACCATGACCTTCACTAATAGCTGGAGATTCTGCTGGTTCTACTGCTACCGTTAATACTTCTGGTTTGTTTTCTTTTAGATATTTTGCAACTCCTGTAAATGTCCCTCCAGTTCCTACTCCAGCAACAAATACATCAATATTAGGCACTTGTTCTAATATCTCGCGTCCTGTTGTTTTGTGGTGATATCCTGGGTTGGCTGGATTATCAAATTGACTTAAAGAAATGGCATTACTGTATTTTTCACGAATTTCTGCAGCTTTCGCTATTGATCCTTTGATACCTAATTCTTTTGGAGTTAGAATTAATTGCGCTCCATATGCTTTAATAATATTACGTCTTTCTACACTCATACTTTCTGGCATAATAATTACCGCCTTCAAGCCCAAAACAGAGGCTAAAATAGCTACAGCTATACCAGTGTTACCACTAGTTGGTTCTACAATAATAGTATCTTTATTAATTGCACCTTGTGACATTGCTTCTTCTAACATTCCAAGTACAGCTCTATCCTTAACACTTCCTCCTAGATTATATTTTTCTAGTTTCACAAAAATATTTGTGTTATCTAATTTATATACGGGTGTATTCCCCACGAATTTTAATGATGTTGCTATCATAAAAAATTCCTCCTTCTGACTTTATAAATAACTTTTATTATTTGTTTGATTATAACATATTTTTAAGAACTATATAAAGGAATTAGTCTCAGCCATAAATTTAGGCAAAAAAAAGAGGACTAATGTCCTCTTTTCAGGCTGTTGACAAATGCAAAAAATGCATGAATCAACAGCCTATTTTTA
>NZ_CAUPZX010000002.1:0-84123 GCF_963515875.1 uncultured Gemella sp.
AATAGTTTGTCAAGTATTTTTCGAAACTTTTTAAAAATGTTTTTTTGCCTTCATCAGAAGACTTTCATTATTCTATCACTTCAATAAGTTTTTGTCAAGAAGTTTTTTTTATTTTCTTAACTTTAAATTATTATAAATGTTTCATTGTTCGTCTTCTTCTTGAGAAGACTTTTACTATTTTATCATCTGTTTTAGAACTTGTCAACATTATTTTCATATTTTTTCATCTTTATTTCATTATTTCTTTCCATTTACTATTTACAATAAAGTTTTATTGAGATATTATATAAATAACATAGTACAAGGAGAATTTATTATGATTATTTTTAAAGAACCTAAAGATGTTACTTTTGAACAAATATTAGATTACAAAGAAGAATTTGTTCTTAATAATGAAATCATTCAAGGTGCAGCTAATATGACTGCTTTATCTATCCCTGAATGGGTAAAATTTGTAGAAAATACTAAATATAAAGAAACAGTTACTCCTGGATTTGTTACTGCTCATACTTTCTTTGCACTAGATAATGATAAGATTGTCGGTATTATTAACGCAAGGCATGAACTTAATGACTACTTATTAAACTTCGGTGGCCATATAGGCTATAGTGTTAGAAAATCAGAGCGAAGAAAAGGTTATGGTAAGAAAATGTTAAACTACACTTCTAAATTTTTATTTTCACTCGGTCTAGAGAAAATTCTAATTACTTGCGATAAAAATAATATAGCTTCAAAACGTACTATTGAATCATGTGGCGGTATTTTAGAAAACGAAGTAGTAGAAAAATCTAGAACTACATTAAGATATTGGATATATAAAAAATAAGGTTAGGTTGGAATTTAATCCAACTTAACCTTTTATTTCATCTCAACCACAGTAGCTCCCATTCCACCTTCGTTTTGCCCACCGGTTCTATAGCTAGCTACATATCTATTATTTTTAAGATATTCTCCGATATTTTTACGAAGTATACCTGAACCTAAACCATGAATAATAGTAAATGTGTCATATCCTTGAAGTATTACTTTATCCATGTAGTTTTCAATTTCTCTTATAGCTTCTTCTGTATTTAACCCTATTACATTGATATCAATACCTACTTTTTTACTACTTACACTACTTGTGCTTACATATCGTTTGGCTACTTCTGGTTCACTATCAATTTTTCTAACTTCTTTTTTCTTGATACTTAGTTTCATAGCACCCATTTTAATTTGCAGGGTATTTCCTGAAATTTCTAATACAGTCGCTCTTTGATTGTAACTTAAGACAAGTACATCGTCACCAACTTTTATTTCACTATTATTAAACTTAGGTTCACTCTCTAATTTTCTTTGTAATTTTATGTTATTCTTACTCTTATCCATAGAATGAAGTAAATCATTAAGTTCATGTTGTTTTAAAGAAGTATTATCTTTAAATTCTCTATAAATTTCAAGCATCTCTTCTTTTTTCTCTTCTATTTCTTTATTTAACTCTATACTTAAATCATTATACAGACTTTCTTTATACTCCTCATATTTTTGTAAATTAGATTCAAGAGTTTCTTTAACTTCATCAATTTCATCTATAGATTTATTTATATATTCTAATTTATAATCATATTCTCTAATACTCTCTGAAAGTTTATCTATGAAAAGATTATTCTCTTTTATATTAACTTCTAATAACGAACTCGCTTCATCTATAATTGATTGCTCTAAACCTAATTTGGCAGAAATATTTATCGCATTAGATTTCCCTGGTAATCCTATTATGAATCTATACGTTGGTTTTAATTTTTCAAAATCAAATTCCATAGATGAATTTTTATAATACTCTGATTCAAAGCAGTAGTTTTTAATTTCTGGATAGTGCGTTGTACATAACATCGTTGCATTTAGATTCTTGAATTTTTCTAATAACGCAATTGATAGAACAGCACCTTCGCTTGGATCAGTTCCTGAACATAATTCATCTAATAGAATAATACTCTTATCATTTGTTTTATTTAATATATCAATTATATTAGTCATATGTGAAGAAAAAGTAGATAAGTTATTCTCTATAGATTGTTCATCTCCTATATCTACAAACACATCTTCAAAAAAACCAACTTTCGATTCCTCTAAAGCAGGAATATAGAATCCTAAATGAGTTAAATATACACATAAGCCTACTGTTTTTAAAATTACTGTTTTACCTCCCGTATTTGGTCCAGTAATAATTAAAGAGTTACCTTTATTATCAAGAAAAACATCATTTTTTACAACAATATCCTTATCAATTAAAGGATTATATGCTTTCTTTAAATTAAGCTCTTGTGAATTTACTATATTTTGTTTATTAAATCCATTTCTTGTACAAAAATTCATTTTTGAAAAGATAAATTCAATTTGTGAAAAATTCCATAGTGAATTTATAAGTTCATCTGCATTTTCTTTAATAACTTCTGAAGCTTCTTTTAAAATTCTAAGAATTTCTTCTTTTTCTTTACGTTTTAGTATTCCGATTTCATTATTAATCTCTACATTTTCTTTTGGTTCAACATAAAAAGTATTACCCGAAGCACTCTCATCATGGATAATTCCACCAAAATCATTTTTATATTCTGGTTTTACTAAAATAACATCACGGTCATTTCTCTTTGTAACAATTGCTTCAGTTAATTTTTTAACATTTGAACGTAAGATATTTTTTAAAATTTGATCACTTTTATTTTTTAACTTAGAAATATTTACTTTGATATTTTTCAGTTCTAATGAAGCGTCTGGTCTTATATAACCGTCCTCATCTATTATTCTATCTAGATATTTTTCAAGATCACTAAAATCGTCTAGTTTAACTACATATTTCGTTAAACTTGGATATGAAGAATGTTCTTGTAATTTAATACTCTCAAATCTTCTAGAAAATCTATCATAAGTAATAATATTTCTTAGTATATAGAAGAGTTCCTTTTCTGAAAGCACACTATCGACTTTAGCTTTCTTAACACTAGCATTATAATCAAATATTTTTAATTTAAATTCATTTGGATATTTTCTTAGTAAGTCATATCCTTCTTCATTTTCTTTATGAACTTCTACTAACTTACCATAATTTGTTATATATTCTAAATTTTTCACTTTTTCATAAGATAACTCTGAGAAACAATATTTCTCTATATCTTTTAAAACTAAGTCTAAATTAAGTTTCTTTTGAGTAATTTTATTCAATCTAATCTCACTCCTTCTATCTAATTTACATGCTTTATCTTTTTATAACACAAACTATTATACACTAAATACAAGTATTAAACAATTTCTTTCGATTAAAATCATAATCTGGTTTAAGTATATAAAAAATTCGAAGCATCTTGCGTACTCCGAATTTCTCAATTACTTATTAAAAAATAAATTAATAAACTGTTTTGATAACACTGGTGTGTTTTGTATTATATAGTCAGGTAACACCGAATCTTTAAATATAGCTATCTTCCAATCTGGAGTAGGCAATACTGTAACTAAATATAAGACTACAAAAACTATTAAATAAATTTCCACAAACCCTAATATAGCTCCTAAATATCTATCCGTTATTTTTATTAACGGTAATTTTCTTACAACTCCTAATGTTTGTGCTAGAATTTGTATTATTAATCGAATTACAATAAATAACACAATAAACGAAACCACTCGATAATATGCACTTGGTATATTTAGACCTTTATAAATTCCTTCTAAACCCTCTGTTACATCAGTTGGAATTGGAATCATGCTTGTAAATAAATATGCCAATCTTGAACTAAATAACATAGACACTATATAACCTATTACAATAGTTCCTAGATAAAAAATTTGCATAATCAACCCTCGTTTGTACCCTAAATACGCACCTGCAGCTAATAATAATGCTATAATTATATCAACCATGTTTTCTCCTTTCAATTCATATTCTATTTTACTTAAATTAATAGTATATTGATATTCTACTTTATCAACTTTAAAGTAGCATTAATCCATTTTAGACTAATGCTACTTTTTTATTTAACATTTAATTATTATTCAACTCCGATAATATATGGATATACCGGTTGTCCTGATTCAATTAGTTCTACTTCTACATCAGGATATTTTTCTTCTATTAATTGTTCTAAGAAATCAGTATATTCTTCTGTACTTTCTTCACCAAGGTATAGTGTAACAATTTCAGTATCTTCATCGATTGATTTTTCTAATAATTCTTCTAATACTGTATTAAGTGAAAGGTTAGAAACTACAATCTTACCATTTCTGATTCCCATAAATTCATCTTTCTTGATTTCAACACCTTCAATATTGGTATCACGAACAGCATGGGTTACCTCTAAAGTACTTACTGTAGATAATACCTCTTGCATATTTGCAAAATTTTCTTCAGGAGCCGTTTGAGGACTAAATACCATTACTGCTGCTAATCCTTGAGGTGCCGTTTTACTTTCAACAACAAAGACATTTTCTTCAGCTAACTCTGCAGCTTGTTTTGCTGCAAGTTGAATATTTTTATTATTAGGGAAGATAAAGATATTTTTAGCATTAACTTCTTTAATAGCCTTCATAATATCTTCAGTAGATGGGTTCATTGTTTGTCCCCCTTCTACAATATAATCAACTCCCATTGAAGTTAGAACTTTACTTAATCCAGCTCCCATAGAAATAGAAATCATTGCTTGTTCTTTAAGTTCTTTTGGAACAGTTGCTTGTTTTGCTTCTTGTTTTCTAAGTACTTCACGGTGTTGTTCTCTCATATTATCAGATTTAATTTTAATTAGTTCTCCGTATTGTTGTCCATAGTTGAACACATCTCCTGGAGTTTCTGTATGAACATGTATTTTTACATACTCGCTATCCGAAATAACTAGTAATGAATCCCCAAATTTACTCATATCGGCACGGAATTTATCTTCATCAAATTCTTTTTTCTCACCGTCAAGACGAACTGTGAATTCAGTACAGAATCCATATACGATATCTTCTGGGCTCATAAAGTCCATATCATGATCATCTTCAAATTGCATGTCAACAACATTAGTTTCTACAGCTTCCAATCCGTCGATTTTTTCACCTTTTAGTGCTGCTACAAAACCTTGATATACACATACAAGACCTTGACCACCTGAGTCTACTACACCAACTTCTTTTAATATAGGTAGTAAATCAGGAGTTCTCTTTAATGAAGCTTGAGCTTCCGCATAAATTGCTTCCATAACTTCTATTACATTATTAGTATTTTCCGCAACTTTGACACCCGCTTCTGCAGCTTCACGAGCAACAGTTAGAATTGTTCCTTCTACAGGTTTAATAATAGCCTTATAAGCAATACTAACACCATTTTGAATAGCTGCTGCAAATTCTTTTGCATCTATTTCTTTTTTATCAGCTATATACTGAGACATTCCTCTAAATAGTTGAGAAAGGATAACACCTGAGTTTCCACGTGCTCCCATTAATAATCCTTTAGAAAAAGATTTACCTAATTCACCGATGTTCTCAACAACATTTGCTGCTGTTTCTTTAGCACCTGATGACATTGAAAGGTTCATATTTGTTCCTGTATCACCGTCTGGTACAGGGAAAACGTTTAATGAATTTATTTTTTCTGCATTCTTTGCCAAGTTTTTCGATCCTAAATCGATCATTTCAGCTAAAACGAGTCCGTTAATTTTCTCCACTATCTTTCCTCCTATTTATTTACCTTGATGCCTTGAATATAAATGTTAATTTCATTTACCTTAACACCAAGAGTTTTTTCTATTTGATATTTTACTGAAGATTGAACATTGTTAGCTATTTCTGAAATCTTAGTTCCATACATAACTATAATGTATAAATCAATTACTAATCTTTCTTCGTCTTTTTTTACTACTATACCTTTTGCATAATTTTCTTTACGCAAAATTTCTGTAATTCCATCTTTAACCTGATTTTTACTAGCCATCCCTATAATTCCATAGCAACTTACAGCTGCACCACCAGCTACTGATGCAATAACATCATCACTTATAGAAACATGACCAAATTCATTATTAATTTCTAATGACATATCTTTTCCTCCTAATTAAAAATAGTCAAATGAACATACGAACTATTATACCTTTTTTATCAAAAAAATACAAGTAAAACATTGATATTTCTCTATTTAGAGCCTTTTGCAATCTCTTTTTAAAAAGTTTATTTATTACTTATTTTTATTAATATATTCTTTAGAATGAATCATTAATGTAATAACATCACAGACGGGAGTTGGAATATTGTGTTTTTTTCCTAACCTAGAAACTTCTCCATTTAAATAATCGATTTCTGTTAATCTTCCATTTTTCATATCTTGATATAACGATGGATAATGTGCTCCCCCAGTTTCTAAAGAAAATAGATTTTCTATATTTTTTTCTATAACCTCTTGTTTCACCTCTATTCCTTCTGCTTTTCCTACAGCTGTAACTTCACTTAAAACAGCTCTAGTCAATTCAATATTCTTATCAAAACTTCCATACTGATTAATATTGCAATCAATCAAAGTACAATATGTATTTAAAACACAATTTAGTCCAGCTTTATGCCAAATAGATTGATATGTGTCCTCTGAATATTTAATATTTAATCCAGAAGCATTTAATCTATTAACCAAGTCCAAAGTTTTATCTAAATTATCTTCTTTAACCTGCTTTAACTCTATTTTGCCGACTCCATGAGCACTTAGCACCCCTGGTCCTGCTAGACCACTAGTCCACACCGTTACACCTATAAGTATATTCTCTTCTTTTATGTAGTCTTTTAATGTTTGAACATGTCCTAGACCATTTAAGATACAAATGATTTTAGTATCTTTATGGAAAAGGTGTTTTACTTGCTCCAACATTGGTCTTAATTGCATAGACTTTGTTGCCACAAAAACAACATCATATTTACCAGAAACTTGGTCTGGTCTATATATTGGAATATAATAATTTCCTAAATCTTCTTCATCAATAATTACTTTTAACCCGTTATTTCTTATATTTTCAACATGTTCTTCCCAAGAATCGACAAATGTAACATCCTCGTTATTTTTAAACAACATATAGCCAAACCTTGAACCTAATGCCCCTGCTCCTGCAAATAATATTTTCATAATTCTTCTCCTTTAGTGTTTTTTATTCTACACTAATTTTATAACTATATTGAAACTTTGTCAACGTCACCTACTATTTAATTTACACAAAAAAAGATACTCGAAATACTTCGAATATCTTTAAATTTCTTATAAGTTTTCTGGCTTATATGCATCTTTAGTATATAATTTTAACACACCTGAGTAAAATCTATCTGCTACAAATGCTACAGTAAATGGAATTACAAAGAATGCTAATAAAACTGGTAGTAAATTTCCATTATTCATTGCATAAGATTTAGTAGGTCCAATTAGACCGATAATTCCAAATCCTGCACTTTCATGAGTTCCCAAGATTTTTAAGAAATATCCCGAAAGACCCGTTACTGCAGCTGTTGTTAAAATTGTAAGAAGTAGCTGTGGTTTACGTGCACAGTTAGGCATCATTAACTTAATAGCACCCAATATAATTGCAGCACTTGCACCTTTGTAATTAGCTCTATAAGTACCTATCGCTAATACTGCAGCCGCTGATACTAATCCTAATGTAGCTGCTCCTGCTCCCACATAGTTTTCATTAGTGAATAAAATTAATCCCATAGCTACTGTTGATACAGGTGTAACTATTAAGAATGAAAATGCCATTGTAATCAATACACACATTAAAACTGGTTGTAATTTTGTAAATTCAAAAATTACTGATGCTAAAAGTTTTGTTAAACTTTTTGTATAAGGTAAAGTTACTAGACCTAATGCAGCTACTAGTCCACCTGTTATCGGTAAGAAAATAATAGTAACTGCTCCGAATTTATCTTTAACAAGGTTAATTGCTAAAGCACCCACAATTGTTATTAAAATTACGTTAAATAAATCTCCCATTGGAACACCAGTCCATGCTTTAGTTTGAGCATTAAATGTTAATGATCCACTAGCTGCTAGAACTGTTGCCCCTAATACCGCTGATTCTAATGGTTTAAATTTTAAACTTTGTCCAACAATAACTCCTACTAAAACCGGAATAGAAAATTGTAATAAATACATAGCTTGTGTTAATGTTGTGAATACCCCTGGTGCAAATACTGTTCCCAAATATTTAAATAAAGTGCTTAAAACAGCGTTTGGAATTAATCCAGATACAACTCCTAGGGCCGTACCGTTTAAAATTATATTAAGAAAATCCTTTACTGATTTTGGCATAAATATCCTCCTTTTTTTATGTTTTAATGAATATAATAAATATAATAATATAAAATCGAAAAAAAGTAAAGAATTTTTTGAAAATTTGTTGTTTTTTTCTCTCTTTACGTTAATAAAGTGTATACAAAAAGAGAATACGTAGATTTTACTACAATATTCTCCCTTTATTATTCAATTATAGTGGCTTTTTATTGGGTATACCTGCTTTCCTTGGGTATTTATTTGGAGTTTCTTTAGCTTTTCTAATTTCTAGAATATGTCGCTCCTCTCCCTCAAGATCAAATTCTAAATCTCTTTCTAATTTCCCACCTAAAAGTTTAATTGCATTTATTGCTTCTTTTGTTTCCTCTTCAGCTTTTTGTGCTTTCAAGCTTAAAAAATATCCATCTTTTTTTACTAGCGGTAAGCAAAGTTCTGACAACACATTTAATCTTGCAACTGCTCTTGCAGTAACTATTTCAAAACTCTCTCTATAGTCTTTATTTTGTCCGAACTCTTCTGCTCTAGAATGAACAAAATTACAATCAGTTAAACCTAATTCATCCTTTATTAAATTTAAAAATTTTATACGTTTGTTTAACGAATCAACAATAGTAACCTTTAAATTCGGATATAATATTTTTAATGGTATAGAGGGAAATCCTGCTCCACTTCCTACATCACATATACTTTCTATATTCGAATAATCTTTATAAAATGCTAAAGAAATCGAATCAAAAAAATGTTTTGTATAGAACTCTTCTTCCTCAGTAATAGCAGTAAGGTTGATTTTTTGATTCCATTCTACTACTAGATTATAGTATTTATTATACTGTTCTTTTTGAAGTTCAGTTAATTCTATACCAACCTTCTCTTTTACCGCACTATAGAATTGTTCTTTATTCATTATTCATACCTCTTTGTTGTTCTAAATATACTAAAAGTATAGAAATATCCGCTGGATTGACACCTGATATACGAGATGCCTGACCTATAGTTAATGGTAAAACTTTTTTTAGTTTCTCCCTTGCTTCAAGAGCCAAGCTTGGTACTTCATCATAACTCAAATCAGCAGGAATTTTCATCTCATTCATTTTTTTAAGTTTTTCTACTTGTTGGATAGATTTTTTTATATACCCTTCGTATTTCACTTCAATTTCTACTTGTTCTATTACATCTTTAGGAAGAACAGTTTCATCATTTGCCAAATAAAGTACATTAGCATGAGTTAGTTCTGGTCGTCTTAGCATATCTATTGCTAGTATACCGTCACGAATTTCAGCACTATTTAATTCAACTAATTTTTCTAATGTTGCAGCTGTAGGGGTAATTCTAAAAGTTTTTAATCTTTCTATTTCATCAGCAACCATACTACGTTTTTCACAGAATTTATTATAGCGTTCTTCTGGTATAAGACCATAGTTATATGCTTTCTCTGTTAATCTCATATCCGCATTATCATGACGTAATAATAATCTATGTTCAGCTCTTGAAGTAAGAAGTCGATATGGTTCGTTTGTTCCTTTTGTTACTAAGTCATCAATAAGAACTCCAATATATGCTTCATCTCGACCAAGTATCATCGGTTCTTCACCCAGTACTTTACATGCAGCATTTATTCCCGCCATAATTCCTTGACCTGCAGCTTCTTCATAACCACTAGTACCATTAATTTGACCAGCAGTAAATAATCCATCGATTAATTTCGTCTCTAAAGTTGGCCAAAGTGTTGTTGGATTTACAGCATCGTACTCAATAGCATAGCCATTACGCATAATAACTGCATTTTCTAATCCCGCAATACTTCGAACCATTTCTCTTTGTACATCATCTGGTAAAGAAGTTGATAACCCTTGTACATAGATTTCTTTTGTATTTCTACCTTCTGGTTCTAAGAAAAGTTGATGTCTTTCTTTATCATTAAAACGCACATACTTATCTTCAATACTTGGACAATATCTTGGACCTGTTCCTTTTATTACTCCAGAGTACATTGCAGAACGACCTAAGTTTTTATCAATAATTTCATGCGTTGTTGTATTAGTATAAGTTAACCAACAAGGAACTTGATCTTTTACAAATTCTGTAGTTTCATAACTAAATGCATGCTCTTCATCATCACCAGGCTGTATAGATGTTTTTGAAAAATCTACACTATCAGCGTTAACTCTTGGCGGTGTTCCTGTTTTAAATCTAACTAAGTCAAATCCTAATTCTTCTAATTGTTTAGCAAGATCAATAGATGGCATTTGATGATTTGGACCTGAAGAATATTTAATATCACCTATTACTATTTCTCCCCTTAAGTATGTTCCTGTAGTAATTATAATTGCTTTAGCTTTATAAGCTGTACCAAGCATCGTTCTTAAACCAACCACTTTATTATTTTCAACAATTAGTTCGCGTACCATCGCTTGCTCGATATCTAAGTTTGGCGTGTTTTCTAAAACTCTCTTCATTTCAAGTTGATATTCAACTTTATCAGATTGCATCCTTAACGCCCTTACAGCTGGTCCCTTTGCAGTATTCAACATCTTACTTTGAATATTCGTTTTATCAGCTACACGCCCCATAAGTCCACCTAATGCATCGACCTCACGAACAACAATTCCTTTTGCTGGCCCCCCAACACTAGGATTACATGGCATAAAACCAATAGTATCTAAATTAATTGTAATCATTAAGGTTTTTACACCTTTTCTACTTGATGCATGAGCTGCTTCTATACCAGCATGCCCACCTCCAATTACAATAACATCATATTCTTTTAAAAATTCAGTCATAGTACCTCCATATATTTTAACGTAATTGCAAAATAATGCTTTGACCAAAATTTTGATTGATTACTAAATTTTTACTTTTATAATATTATCATATTGAGAACAAAAACACTAATAATATACATAAAAGAAAGTAAAAAAACTTACTTCACAAATTTTTGTCTTCTAAAAAATTTTATTTTCACAAAACTATATTTAATTAAAAAATCGCAGTACAACTTGCACTGCGATTAGATTATCTATTCTGAAATTTTTTCAAACTTATTAAATTCTTCTTTATTAAATAAACCTAAATGTTTATCTACCATAATTGAATTCGTCATACCTCCACTTACGTTTAAGCATGTACGTCCCATATCTAAAATTGGATCTACTGCTAAAATTGGATTAATTTGATTAAATAGCGCTCCAAAACCTACTCCATTTACAGATACCGATGCTGCTGTAATTGATGTACCAGGTACCCCAGCTATACCAACAGACCCTAATGTTACAACTATCACAGTCATAATAAATAATGTTGTATCAATTGTTATTCCATTAGCATTTGCTAAGAAAACAACTAACATAGTTGGATAAATACCAGCACATCCTTGCATTCCTGCTGTAGATGAGAATGAAGCTACAAAATTAGCTGTTGATTGGTTAACTCCCATTTCTTTAGTAAGTGTACTAATAGTAAGAGGTAACGTACCTGCACTTGAACGTGAAGTAAATGCTAAGACTAATGGTTTACTAGCTTTTTTAAAATAAGTTATAGGTGAAACACCATGAAGAGCAATAAATAACCCTTGAATTATAAATTGAATTACTACTGCTACATATAATAAACCAATAAATAATAAAACATCTTTAATCGATTTCAATCCTCTTTGTGCAATCGTGTTAGCTAATAAAGGTATTACTGCGTAAGGTAATAGTCTAATTATTAGAACAGTCATACGAGAAACAATTGCATGTAAACTAGAAATATAGTCTACAAATGTTTTAACTTTATTTTCATCTTTATTTTGAATATATCTTGCTGCCAATCCTATAAACATCGCAAAGATTACTACACCGATAACATTAAATTCAACCATTGCTTTAATCGGATTTGAAGGAATTAATTCTCGTAAAATTGTTACAACATTCTTCACTTCTTTAATTTTACTATCACCTTTTCCTAAGACGATTGAACTACTTCCAAGTTTAAATACTGCTGAAACTACAAATCCAACAATTGAACTTATTGCAACCATTCCTAACGTTATAATCAATGTTAGTCTTGTTAATTTTTTCACATCAGTGTTTGCATTAATATTTACAATGACATTAATAATCGAAACTAATACTAATGGTACGATTAACATCTTAATTAAATCAATAAATCCATTACCAAATAATGAATACCATGTAGTTGTCTCAGCAACATATTTTATCTTCATGGGTTCATCGCTAAAACCTGAGTAGGCTTGAATTCCAATCCCTAAAAGTAAACCAATTGCTGTAGATAATAACGTTCTTTTTGAAGAACTAACTCTTTTTTTTGCTAAATAATACATTAAGTAAAATAATGCAAATAGTACTACTAAAAATAATAAAGTTTCTTTTGTAGAAATCATTATAAATTTCTCAAAAAATGTAAATTTGTTTTCCATTGTCTATCCTCCAAATGAGTATATTACTCATCTTCTTTTATTTTGTAAAATTTTAGTCTTAAATTTTACTCCATCTACAGATAGAATGAAAAAGATTTAAACCTTTTTCCATATTATACCTCCGTAATGTAAAAGATACTACAATTAAACTATAATTTTCATTCATTTTCAATAGTTTTGCTCAAAAAAATATACTTTTACAGCCTTTTTTTATTTACTTAATATTTTTAATACGTTATAATTATCTTTAGTTATTATTTATTTACAAATAGAATGGAGGGATTTTTTTGAATATTAAATTAGTTTATGCGAGTCTAACTGGTAATACTGAAATGTTATCTGATTTAATTATAGAAAAATTCGAAGAAGAAAAAGGTTTAGAAATAGAAAAATTATTCATTGAAGACATGGTAGATTTTGATTTTCTTGATGACGCGGATGCTTTTATAGTTGCATCATACACATATGGTGAAGGTGAATTACCTGAAGAAATGGAAGAATTTTTTGAAGCACTTGAAGACAAAAATTATGAAGGAAAAATATACGGTGTAATTGGCACTGGTGATACTATCTATGATGAGTACTGCGTTTGTGTAGATCAATTTAATGAACAAATTGCTAAAACAGGTGCTACTAATCCAACAGAAAATCTTAAAATTGAAATCGAAGCTGATACTGATGAAGATTTTGAAAATATAGAAAAATTTATCGAAGCATTTTCTAGTGCTTTGTAATATAAAAAATCGATTATGAAACTTTCATAATCGACTTTTTTTTTATCCTTTAAAGAAGACATTTACTCTCTCAAATTCTTCTTCCCAGTTATTCCAATCTAATCTAATCTTAGAATTCTCCTCTAAAATGTCTTCTACTAGATTCTCTATTGTAATGTCTTCTAGAGAAGATTTGATTGCCTTATTAATAGTATTTACTTTTTTCAGATATTTGCTATAACGTTTATCTACTGCTAAAGCTCCCTCAAAAATTTTTGAAACATAATCTGTCTTTAGTGCAAAAATTTCTACCTCATCATTAAGGGCTACATATATATCATATAGTGTAACTTTTTTATTAGATTTATACTTATATCCTCCACCAATACCTGTATTAGCTTTCACTAAGTCATTAACAACTAGCTTTCTCATAATTTTTTTCAGATATGTTGGAGAAATATTTAAACGTTGGCTAATTTCCTTCGAATTTAAGAAAACATGCCTATCTTGAAGGTATAACATTACCATAATACAGATTGCTTGTTCAGTACTTTTAGTTAAATGCATAAACTCAACCTCTTTTCTTTTTTGTATATAACTCTACTTACATCCTTATTTTATGATATATTTTTATAATTGTCAAATGTTATTTTAATTTTTCTCCCCAGTATTGATAATAGGTACATTCAATGGAACCATTGAAAAGTTTTCTTCTTTTTGTTGCCTTTTTCCCATATAAATGTTCAAACATTTTATGAGAAGTTAAAAGGTAAAGTGACCAATGTTTTTTATTTTTAAGTTCAGTTCCTAAAAACTTATACATAGCCTCCACTTCTTTTTTCTCACCTAAACGTTCTCCATACGGAGGATTGGCAATTACGCATCCAGTTTCCTTCTTCGCTACAAAATCAAAAACTGACATCTGTTTAAACTTAATAACTCCTGCTAATCCAATTTCTTCGGCATTATTCTCTGCAGTTGCTATCATCTTAGGATCAATATCAGAACCATATAATTCTAATTCTTTATCATAATCAATAAGATCTTCTGCCTTATTTCTTTCTTCATCTACTAGACTTTTCGGCATCCATGGCCATTTTTCAAAATCAAAATTTCTATTAATACCCGGTGCCATATTTTGCGCTGCCATAGCCGCTTCTATTAATAAAGTTCCAGAACCGCAGAACAAGTCATACAAAGGCGTTTCACCTTTCCAGTTTGTTAATTTAACCATTGCAGCTGCTAATGTTTCTTTTAACGGTGCAGTACCTTGCTTCGCACGATATCCTCGTTTGTGAAGTCCATCTCCAGATGTATCTAATAAAATAGTAGCAATATCATTTAGCATTATGATTTCTAATCTATATCTTGCTCCTGTTTCTGTTAACCATCCTGTTATGCCATAACTTTTCTTCATTTTTTCTACAATTGCTTTTTTTACTATAGATTGACAGTCTGAAACACTAAACAATGTAGATTTATGACTACGTCCATCTACAGGAAATTTAGCATCAACTGGTAAATATTTATCCCATTCTATTGCTTTTGTTTTCTCAAAAAGCTCCTCAAAGGTATATGCAGGAAATTGTGCAACCACAATTTTAACTCTATCCGCACATCTTAACCATAAATTAGAACGTACTATTGCTCTTTTATCCCCTGAATAATATACTCTCCCATTTTCTACTTTTGTTTCATAACCTAATTCCTGTACTTCTTTAGCTACAATCGCTTCAATTCCCATAGGTGTTGTTGCTACTAAATTAAAATTCATTTCTTCCTCCTTAAAAAAGAGGCTCCAAAGAGCCCCTAGAACTAGTTGTTTTTCTTATCATAAGCCATATTCTGTATCTACCTTACTCAATCGAGACTAGTCTACTCTCGTAAAAATAGCTGTGATCATCTGTCTAAATATATACATATTTCCTATTCCTACATTCATTTTTGTGGAATAAGTGCTTCTACCAAAATTTGAATTGCTCACTCAAGGGGTTTACCGCGTTCCACTTCTTATATTTCTATAAGAACTCCGTCACTGTGGCACTTTCAAGACATATAACCATATAGAAACCTACTTAGGTCATATTATCTGCCGTCACCTAAAGGTGCCTAAACTTATTTTTTCGTTTAGCATTGAACACTACAGGCATCTCAGCCTGTGTGAGTATGGACTTTCCTCAGCATTACTGCCGCGATCACTCAAAGAAAACACTTATATTACTTTACACTAAAAAAATTATTTTGTAAATAAAAAATTAAAACTATTTTTCTAAAACCGAAATTTTACCTTCAGCAATTTCTTCTAATGCTTTTCCTACTTCTTTGTGTGAAGTATACTTTTCTAATTTTTTCGTTTCAGGATTAGCAAATAATTCTCTTGCTCTTTTACTTGCTAAAGATACTAGCATATACTTTGAATTTACTTTTGATTTTAATACATCTAACTTTGGATATAACATTTTTTTCTCCTACATTTCTTCTAATTCTAATAACGCTCTTCTATATTTCATCTCAATACGTTCACGTTTCAAATGTTCACTTAATATAATAGCTTTAATTCTTTCTACAGCTCTATCTACTTCATCATTTTCAACAACGTAATCATAAAGATGCATCATATTTATTTCTTTTTTAGCTTTTGCTATACGAGATTCTATGACATCATCACTTTCCGTTCCGCGACCTTTTAATCTATCTTTCAGATCTGCTATACTTGGAGGGGCTAAAAATATAAATAAAGCATCTGGTATTTTACTCTTTACTTGACCAGCACCTTGAACTTCTATTTCTAAAAATATATCTTTTCCTTTATCCATAGTCTCCCTTACATATTTAACGGGAGTTCCGTAATAATTATCAACATATTGAGCATACTCTAAAAGCTCTCCTTGTTGAATTAAATTTTCAAATTCTTCTTTTGTTTTAAAGAAATAATCAACCCCATCTACTTCGCCAGGTCTCATTCCCCTAGAAGTCATTGAAATTGAATATTCGAAGTCTACATCATTACTTTCAAAAATTCTCTTTCTAACAGTCCCCTTACCAACTCCTGAAGGTCCTGAAAGAACTATCAATAATCCTTTCTCCATTTTTCGTATCCTTTAATTATGATTTATTATCTTTTTATGATACCACAAAATAGAAAAAATTTAAACAATAAACATGTATATTTAAGTTGAAAATTAATTTACTAGTATTTTTTAAAAATTCTCAATTTTTATTTTTAAAATACAAGTCTAATAATCGCTAGTGACACTATTCCTATTAGAACTATTACTAAAAGACTTTTTGAAATAATTGCACTTAATACCATAGGTAAAGAAGCAAATAGATTTTCATAATTAATTTTAGGAAGGTATCCAATCTTTTGTATAAGTAGACTGTCAAACCACAAAGCTGACATTATTACAATCGGCACTAAGCTAAGATATTCTGTAACCGCTTTAGGTAAATCAAATTTTTTCAACAATATAAATGGAAGTATCCTGGATAACCAAGTTACAATTGCACATCCTATTAAAGTAACCACTATAATTAATACATTACTTGGAATAAAAATCATTCCAAAATACACTAAGAAGAATACAACAACAATTACTAGAAATTGTACTTTTTTCTTAATAGTAATATCTGATATAACTTGTAAGTATAATAACCCTATAAACATAGCAACTAAAGCAAAATCTAAACCTAGTGCCTTTGGATTTTTAACTATTCCTCCTAATAAGCCCCCTATCACAGAGGAAACCACCCATGTAAAATAAGATACTAAATTTACAGCATTAAACCATTCATAAGTCAATATTCCTCTTGTATAATTTTGTTTATTCATCCCTAACGCGAAGCTCTCATCTGTTAAGAGAGTACCAATAGAGATATTTTTATATATGCTATATTTTTTAAAAAATGGAGCAACCGCCATACTCATTAAAATCATTCTTGAATTAATTAGAAATGTTGCAATGATAATTGAGAGTATCGGAAAACCACTCGAAAGCATACTTACTGTTACAAATTGAGCTCCTCCGGCGTATATAAATAATGACATTGCACCTACAAAAAATGGGTTAAGTCCTATCGAACTAGCAATAATTCCGAAGGCCAATCCTATACCTATATAGCCAAAAACTGTCGGTAATGTGTCTTTTACACCTGTCTTTACATCTAATTTATCATTCATATATTCATCATCCTTGACTACCTATTGTTTTATTTTAATAAAAGCTGTCTAATAAGAACTTTATCTATCTTTTGCTTAACCGTTTTTTGCCCAGTGTAAGTCACTAAGCCAGGTTTACCACCTGATATTTTTTTTACATTTTTTATAAGTGTCCTATCGACATTAACATACTCTTCATTTTTAAACTTCGAATAATACGCAGCTAACATTGATGCAACTTCTATTGTCTCTTCACTAGGGTTATTATCAAAGATTACTACGTGACTACCAGGTATGTCTTTAGCATGAAACCATAAATAATCTCTTCTTGCTAATTTATTTGTAATAGCATCATTTTGAAGATTATTTTTTCCAACATAAATAGCCGTATTATTATGATTAACTACAAAATAATTACTCTTATTTTTTTTCTTATTTGACTTAATCTTCTCTTTCAGTATTCCATTAGCAATCAATTCCTCTTTGATTTCTGCAATATCAGTTTTATCAGCATTTTCAAGTTGGAACTTAATAGTCTCAAAATAACCTAAATCGTGCTTAGCAATCTCAATTTGCTCAATTAGATTCTCAATTGTTCTCTTATTCTTTTTATATAAACTAAAGTATTTCTCTGAATTTTTTTCAATAGTTAAATTAGGATCTAACTCTATCTCAATGTCCGTTAAATCTTCACTATAAAAGTTTTGTAATGATATAGTCTCAGGTATTTTATTTTTAAATAAATAAATATTTGAAATTAAAAGCTGTCCCTTTAATTTATAATCATCTCTATTATTAGCTTGTTCTAGTTCATTTTCTAAAATATTGATTTTTTTATTCAATCTGTTAATTTTAGAATTAATAAAGTTAAATAGTTTTCTATCAGTATTCTTATTAATTGACTCTCTGATTATATCCATATAATAATAATCAAGTAATTGTGATAATGATTCAAAGTTCTTACTATAACCATTGATATCAAAAAAGTAGAAATCCTTTTTACCATTTTCTTCTATTATGACTGGTTTATAATATTTTTCAAATTCCTTACAAAAACTTATAAAAGAATTTTTCATATCTTCTGCTGATATTTTTTTAAAATAATTATTTAACAAAGCTGAAACTCCATAGAAATTTTTCATTAAAAACTTCTTATCTTCTATAGAAAACTCAACATTAGTATAATCATTGAACTCAAAAGGATTAATTTTTTTTGCCGTTGGAGGTAATGTATATTCCATATTAGAAATAGTTGATCTCTTGTACTCTAAACTATAACTATTTTTTAGCGATTCCAAAATAATATTATCCTCATTAGTTAGTATTATATTTGAATGTTTTCCCATTAATTCTGTAATTAGATAATAGTACTTTTCATAACCTAAATCATCAAAATTTTTAATTTTTAAAATTACTATACGATCGTTATTAACCTGACTAATTTCTAATATTATTCCACCAGTTAAGTATTTTCTTAAGACAGAACAAAAATTTGAAGGTGTTGAAGGATTTTCATAACTATTATTTGTTAACTGTATTCTAGACGTATTAGAATTTGCAGATAAAAAAAGCTTTAAGTTTTTCCCTTTTCTAATAGAAAAAACAAATTCATCCGTTGATAAATTATTTATTTTATTAATTCGTCCATTAAGAATATTTTCTTCTAATTCCTCCACCATCTTTTTTACAAAAAAACCATCAAATGCCATTTTAATCCTCCTTAATATTTTTTGATGCTCAACTTAGAATTATAACACATAAAATATTATGTGTATATGAAAATAATATTGCCATTTTATAATAAAAAAAGGCGTGACTTAATAAAATCGCGATTTCATAGAAATTGATTTTATCGAGTCACTACCAATAAGTTTATTAAATTATCCAAAAAATATTTATAAAACAAATTTAGATATTAATAAACTACTGTATCTATAATTTATTATATAAACTCTTTTTATAGTTTAGGGCTGCAGGATCAACCAACATACTATTTAGATTTATCCTCTTCAAATTTTTTTGAAACCAATACTCCCCAAACTAGTAATCCTAATAATACTATCCAAAAAATAGCAGTCCAAAGAGTTGAATGTGGAAATTCATGTGGTATTAAAGCTAATTTCTCATGAGCAGCAGCAATTACAAATAATTTAATACCTACCCAGCCTACAATTAGAAATGCTGCAATTTCTAAACCTGGTTTTGTTTCTAATACTTTTATAAATACATTAGCAGCATAACGCATGATAATTACTCCTACAAAACCTCCAATCACCATAACAGCAAATTGACCAAGATTAATTCCGCCAATTGATGTCTCCGAAATATGAGGTAATGTTATTGCAATTGCAACAGCTGCTAATATTGAATCTATAGCAAATGCTATATCAGTTAGTTCTACCTTTATAACAGTAGCCCAGAATCCACTTTGCTTCTTAGGTTCAAATATTTCTTCTGTAGCTTCCCCTTCTTTTCTTTTATCAAAAAATTCTTTTATATGAACTCCAGCCATATATACCAAATACAATCCACCTAACACTTGAATCTCCCAATATTGGGCAAGAATCGTGATTAAAAATATCGCTATAACTCTAAACACTAGTGCACCAGCAAGACCATACATTAACGCGTGCTTTTGTTCTTTTGGAGGTAAATGTCTAACCATTACCGCTAGAACAATCGCATTATCTGCTGATAATAATCCTTCCAATAGTATTAAACTCAATAATACTATTACATATTGAATTAGAATCTGTGTATCCATTAAATTCTCCTTCTATCCTATTATTTTTTTCATTAATTTAACAATTAAGATAACAATTATTAAACCAGCCATATTTAATAATAAAGGTAAATAATTGCCAAAACTAAGTGTTATATTTTGATTTAAATTATTAAATGACTTCGTAAAAATTGTCAATACACTATTATCAATTCTTTCTACGGGAATAGCCACTCTATCTTTAATCATTTTGGCAATTACATCTCCTCCAATAAAGAATAATAAAGAAAATGATATTGCTAGATTAGTATTGTTAAATAAAGTTAAAGCTAATAAATAAATAATATTAGCAAATAGTAATAATAATATCAAAATTGAAGCATATGCTACTGATGTATTTACATTCATCATTATTACTTTCAATTCTTCAAAAATATCTCTTTTACGTAAGAATAAAAATCCTACTAAACACGACACTATAATAGCAAAATAAACTAAAAAATAAATTATGTTTGCTATAAGGGCAGAAATATCACGAATACTTTTCTTTTTTCTCATTTCTAAAAGAACATTGACTTTAGAAATATAATCTTCTCTGTATGAATGAATATAATTAATCCCCATTACAAAAAGAAGTAATGCTAAATTCACCTTTAAAATAATATTAAAGATAATATTGATTATCGAAATATCAAAATAGGCAGAAAGTGAATCTAATTTGTAAACAAAAACAAAGTTCATTAAAATAATTATAACTAAAAATAAATAATTAAATTTACGTCTAAATAACTTCCCAAATTCAATAGTTAAAAGCATTATAAATCAGCCTCTCCCTCATATAATTTAATTTTTTCACCTAAATTACGAATCTGATATACTTCTATATTATTTTTTAATAACGCATATACTACTTTTTCAAGACTTTCTTCTCTCACTACAATTTCATTATCGTGATAAAGGCTGTATTGATAACCTTCTAAAATCAAATCAAGATTATCCTGACTTGATACATTAATAGCAGTTAATGTTTTTAATACTAATAAATCTTCAAGATTACCAAAATATGATTTAATACCATCCGAGATTACTAATACTTTATCTGCAATACTATTATGTTTATTTAACATTGTATCTAAAATTATTACATTAGAATTATTTGATTTATCTAAAATCAGATCACTTATAGCCTCTTTATCCTCTAAAGTTAAAGATTTTTCCGTATTATCAACTATTAAAACATTCTGATCAACTAGGATTGAAAATAATGTATGATATTTAGTCACTTCATTACTTAATAACTCTTTATATTTAACTTCTGAATTTAGATTTAAAAACTCTAAATCCGCTATTAACTCTTCATCGGCATACCCAATATTAAATAAAGACAACCCTTTCTTTAAATTATTCAATAACGTTAAATCACTATAAAAACCAAAATCTCTAGAAAATAATAATGTTTGTTTATTTATATTTTCTTTATCAAAAAGTATTTCTCCTTTAAACTTTGTTCTTTGTCTAAAAGAATCCTTTAAAATATCTAAACTGGCTGTACTATTATTTACAATAGTTAAAATTTCGCCAGTATCCACTTTGAAATCTAGTTCCAAAATAGTATCCTTTTTTATTTTCTTTGTATATTCTTTAAATTCTAAAACCATTATTTCTCCTATTATAAACAATATAATTTGTTAAATCACTTCATTTTATCAAACTACTAACTTACCTTCTCTTATAAATTAATACTATATCTTATTATAATACCATTGCTTTAACTTAATGTCAAAACAATAATCATAAAAAATAAAAAGAAGGGAGTGACTCAAAAATCGTGATTTCTAAGAAATCAATTTTGTCGAGTCACTCCCGCACAGTCTATTAGATATCTTAAAAGCTTCTATAAAGCGAATTTAAATATCAATAAACCACTGCGTCTATGAGTTATCATATACACTTTTGTAAAATTTATGACTTTTAAGTAAGTCTCAATCTATATAATAATTATTTACTTTCTTTTTTCACAACAAATGTTAACACAATTCCTAGTACAAATCCCACTAGAGCGTAATTTAACCAAGCAAAATCCGCAGGTACTGGAAGGAAGTTTACTTTAGCCAATGCATTATCAACTGTAGGCACTACAAGTTTAAATGTTGAAGTTACAGTAGAGTATAAACTGAATAATCCAGTAAATAGTACTGTTGAAGTATAAACAACTTTTCTTCCACCAAAAAAATTATTTAAGAAACCAAGTAAGATTAATACCATTGTTAATGGATAAAGTAATACTAGCACTGGAACTGCACCTTGAATAATCGCTGCTAAACCATAATTACCAACTGCAAAAGAGAATAAAGTTAAAGCAATTGCATATGTTTTATAGCTAATCTTATCATATAATCTTACAAAGAATGAAGAACAAGCAGTTACTAAACCAACACTTGTAGTTAGACAAGCTAAAAATACAATAACAAATAATAATAATTTACCAACATTACCAAAATAGAATGTAGTTGCACCAGTTAATACTCCAGCACCAGTTTTTTGTAATCCTAAAACAGAAACTGATGTAGCACCAATATTAGAAATAAAAATATATACTAACGCTAATAAAACTGCTGCAATTACTGCTGATTTTGCACTATTATTAAATACCTCTTGTTTAGTCTTAGCACCGTAAAGTTTAACTGAGTTAATTACAATTATACCAAATACTAATGAAGCTAGTGCATCCATCGTATTATAACCTTCCATTAACCCATTAGTAAATGCTAGGGCTGTAGTTGCATAACCTTTTGTAGGTTCTTGTGCAGATCCCATAGGATTAACTAATGAAGCAATGATTAAAACTACCATTGATAATAGTAGAACTGGAGTAATAATTGTTCCGATTCTATCAACAAGCTTATTAGGGCTTATAGCTAACCACAGAGTTAATCCCATAAAGAAAGCTAAGAAAATGGCTTGAGCAACAAAAGTATTTTCTGGTGCTACAAAACTTGATAAACCTAATTCATAAGTTGTTGTTCCTGTTCTAGGAATAGCAAAGAAAGGCCCGATTGTTAAGTATAATAAAGTCGTAAAAGCAATACCGAATCCTTTTCCTGCTCTGCTAGATAAGTCTAATAAGTCCTCAGCTCCTGAGTACCCCATTACAATAACTCCTAATAGCGGTAATCCTACCCCCATAATTATAAATCCAATCATCGCTGTAGATAAGTTTGTTCCAGCGTTTTGTCCTAAGAATGCTGGGAAAATTAAATTACCAGCACCAAAAAACAGTGCAAATAACATAAGTCCAATTGAAATATAAGGATTTTTCTTTAAAAATTTCAACATTTCATCTCCTCCAAAATTTATTTTTTTAAGTATGTTATATACGATAATATATTTATTGATTTTTGTCAATAGATTTTTAAAAAATATTCGATTTTTTGTTGAATAATTGTGTAAAATTTTCTGATAATTAATCTAAATTATAAATAAACTGTATCGTTTACAAATTTATTATATCTATATTGGAATCACTTTCTATGTCTTTTATAATATTGCTCAATCAAATTCAAATTTTACAAAATAAGGATTTGATAATTGAAAACACTTATCAAATCCTTTCACATTATTTTTTTATTTCTTCTTTATAATCGCAATTTCCACACATAACACCTTTTTTCCCTTCATATAAAAGATGATTACATTTTGGACATTGACGATTTATTGGTTTGTCCCAAGAAACAAAGTCACAGTTAGGAAATCCTTCACAACCATAGAATAATTTCCCCTTTTTAGATTTTTTCTCTAAAATTTCATGCTTTTTACATTTCGGACAAACTACTCCTACTTTTTTCTGGATTGTATTTGTATACCTACAATCTGGGAAGTTCGAACAAGCTATAAATTTACCAAATTTCCCTAATTTAAACACTAAAGGAGATGAGCATTCTGGGCAAGATTCACCAGTAAATTCTTGTTTAATTTCAACCTTTTCCATCTCAGATTCAGCTTTTTCTACATCTTTTCTAAAATTTCTATAGAAATTATATATTGTATTTTCCCAACCAACCTTACCTTCTGCTATATCATCTAATTGACTTTCTAAATTCGCAGTGAATTTTGTGTTGATAATATCAGGGAAATATTGCTCTGTGATTTTACTAACTAGGGTTCCTAATTCAGTAGGCGTGAAAACTTTATTTTGAAGTTTTGCATAGTATCTTTTTTGTAAAGTATCTACTATTGTTGCGTAAGTTGATGGTCGACCTACTCCTAACTCTTCTAATTCAGCAATTAGTTTTGCTTCTGAGTAACGGGCAGGAGGTTGTGTAAAGTGTTGTTCTTCTTTTAATTCTTTTACTTTCGCATCTTCACCGACTTCAAATTCAGGTGCAAGTTTCACTTTTTCTTTTTCTTTTAATACTGATAAAAATCCATTAAAAAGCAATTTAGAATACGCTCCACGATACACTACATTATTATTTTCAAATGTTGTAGTACTCGTTTCGTAAACAGCAGCACTCATACGACTAGCAACAAATCTTTCCCAAATAAGTTTATAAAGTTTATATTGATCATTAGATAAATATTCTTTAATACTATCAGGTGTGAATTCTATATTTGTTGGTCTAATTCCTTCATGAGCATCTTGAACATTTTTATTGTTTTTTTTCAATTTAAATGCAGTAGCCAAGTATTCTTTTCCAAAGTTTTTAAGAATATACTCATTTGCTATTTTTATCGCTTCATCTGAAACCCTTGTTGAGTCAGTTCTCATGTAAGTTATTAATCCTGTAACTCCACCTAATTTTTTCAGATTAATACCTTCATATAATTCTTGAGCTACACTCATAGTTTTACGAGTTTTAAAGTTTATTTTTCTTGAAGCATCTTGTTGCATCGTCGATGTAATATAGACATTAGGTGCATTCCTATTTTTCTTGGTTTTAGCTACATCGATAACTTTAAATGTATCACCTTTTATAGCATTTTTTATATTTTCTACATCTTTTTTACTTTCAAGTTTTAATTTTTCACCTTTATATGAGTAAAAATTAGCAGTCAAAACTTTTCTATCTTTTATAAAATCAATAGGCATTGACCAATATTCTTGAGGTACAAACTTTTGAATTTCTTCTTCTCTGTCGACTATTAATTTTAATGCTGCATTTTGTACCCTACCAGCTGATAATTTAGGTTTTACTTTTTTCCATAATACTGGAGAAATATTATAACCTACAAGTCTATCTAAAATTCTTCTCGCTTGCTGTGATTGTACCAAATCCGTATTTATTTTTCGTGGATTTTTAATTGCTTCTTTCACAGCATCTTTCGTTATTTCATTAAAAATAATTCTATTATCGGAATTATTATCTAATCCTAAAATGTATGCAATATGCCATGCTATTGCTTCTCCTTCTCTATCGGGATCGGATGCTAGGAAAACTTTTTTTCCTTTAGCCTCTTTTTTTAAAGCTTTAATTACATCGCCCTTCCCTCTTATAGAAATATAATCAACATCTATATTTCCATTATCTAGTACTTCTACTCCCATTCTACTTTTAGGAAGGTCTCTTACATGACCTTTTGAAGATATTACTCTATATTTTTTCCCTAGATATTTTTCAATAGTTTTTGCTTTGGAAGGAGATTCGACTATTACTAAATTTTCTGCCATTTTCTTCTCTCCGTAGTTTTTTAATAAGTAGTATCTTAAAACATTTTTATTAACTTGTCAACTTTTTTCACTAAAATTAATCAATTTTTGTTAAAATTATTGGTTCTTGGTTTTCTCTAACTACTATAGTATGCTCATATTGTGCAATATACGAACCGTCCTTAGCAACCAATTCCCAATCGTCTTTATCAGTATTTGTTACTGTTTTAGCTTTTGTAGATACGAAAGGTTCTACGGCTAAACACATACCATCTTTTAAAATTAAATTGTCCCATGGATCAAAGTAATTGAATACATGTTGTGGTTCTTGATGAAGAGATGTACCAATTCCATGACCTGTAAGATTCTCAATAACTTGTAATTTATGCTCTTTTATTTTCTTATGAATATTTTTTCCTATTTGGTTTATTTTTCTTCCTGCAATAGCATGCTTAATACCTTCATAAAAAGCTTCTTTAGCAACTTCACAAACTTTCTCCTTCATTTCGTCATCAACCTTACCGACAACAAAAGAGATTCCAGTATCAGCATAATATCCATCTTTACATCCTGATACATCTATATTTAATAAATCTCCATCTTTTAATATTTTAGTACTCGATGGAATTCCATGAGCAGCCTGATAATTTAATGAAATACATGTATAACCTGGGAAATTATATTCTGTAATTGGAGCTGATTTGGCACCGTATTTTTCGAATAATTCTTTTGCTATATTGTCAAGTTCTTTTGTTGAAACACCAGGTACGGCATTTTTAACCATTTCATCTCTTATAGTTGCACAAATAAAACCTATTTCTTTCATTTTTTGTAATTGTTCTTCTGTTTTAATAATCATTTTTTCTCCTTTTATTTAACCAGTTTATTTAAATTTTCTATAGAATATGTTGGTTTTTTCTCTTTTTTATCAATATCTTTTAGACTCGTAACTCCAGTTTGAACATGAATTGTATCAATACCACTATTGATACCTGACATTATATCAGTATCATAATTATCTCCTACCATAGCTATTAGATCTTTTGAATAATTATATAATTTTATAGCACTCTCCATTATGATTCTACTAGGCTTTCCTATAACTGTAGCAATTGTCGAAGTCGCATATTCTAAATATTTGATCTGACCCCCATTACTAGGGACAAAACCTTGTGCAGTAGGTAGTAACGTATCAGGATTAGTTCCTATAAGTTCTGCTCCATTAAGAATGGCTTTAGTTGCTATTGCCAGTTTATCATACGTAAGTTCTCTATCGAGTCCAACAACTACAGCCTCAACATCTTCCTCAGTGTTTTTATGATTAAAATCACTTAAGGTATTTTTCAAGCCATTTTCTCCTATTATATACAAGTTTTTGTATCCTTTTGACTCCAAATAAATTTTGGTAGCATCACTGGATGTAAAAACATGTTCTTGAGTAGTTTCAATATCGAACTTTTTTAAATGTTCTGCTACTTCTCTTGGTTGTTTTGTAGAATTATTAGTTAAAAACAAATAATCTATATTATTTTCATTTAAATAATCAACAAATTCTTTGGCATATTTTATCTTTTTTTCACCATTATAAATAGTGCCATCCAAATCAATTAGATACAATTTATAGCTTTTTATACTCATTCTGTCACTCCATCAACTACTATTAATATAATATTTTCAACTAGTTGTCCTTTGTAAAACAAACTGAAAATATTATGTAACTATTTCTATTTTACACCGTTTATAAAAAAAATAAAAGCATTAATTAGGTTTTTCCTATTTAATGCTTTAAATAAAATCGTTAAATACACTATTTAAAAAGACTAACCAAGAATTCATCTCAGATAATTGCTTTTTCTCATGATACCATACAATCATAATTACTGACTGTAAAGTTATATACCATTTTAATCTGTTTCTATATTTAATTGTTGGTTCTTGTCCATATATTTCTAACCATTCATGCCAATCTGATTGAGGAATATATCGATATAATACAAAAGAAATATCAATTGCAGGATCACAAAGTATTGAATGTTCCCAATCTACTAAAAATAGTTTCCCTTGATCAGAGAGTAACCAATTATCTTTATGTAAATCTGTATGACAAGGCGTGTACTCTACATCGTCATCAGGTATACAATTTTCTAAATAATTTAGGGCATCTACTATATTACCGTTTTTCCAAAGTTCATCTGCTATTATAGACTTTAAATTTCTAAGCGAACTTGCAGCTGTTTCTTCACTATAACCTTGTGCTTTCATAATTTTTTTTAATTTAGTTGATCCATGAACTTTTTTCAAGATTTCCGGGATACGCTTATCAGTCATATCTTCCTTATTCAATGTTCTGCCATTCTCAAAATCTTGAGCTATTAATACATCTCCATTACTAATACGTTTAGTCCATCTTAATCTAGGCACAATACCTTCTGCCGAAAGAGTTGCAATCATAGGAGTAGTATTCTTTTTTATAAAATAACGTTGATTATCTCTTGAACAAAAATAATCTTCTTTATATGTATCATCTAAAGTCCAGCCCATCTGATAATATTCTCTAGACATATTTTATACTTCTCCTTTCTCCAATCTCTTTTTTAAAATTATAATGCACTATATATTTTACAATCTTTAACCATTTTTTTCAAGATAGTATTTTATAACAAAAATTAAAAATCTCAAAGATATTCTAATTTTATTTTTATAATACAATAAAATATCTTTGAGATTCTTTATTCATCTAATTTTTATAAAACTAAAAACTATATCAAGTAAATATTTTTATAAATATTTTATTCACAGCAAAGTTTATATATTCCTTCTGCATAAATCGCAGTTGCTAATAGTAAGTCTTCTATTTCTAAATATTCATTTGCTTGGTGCATTGTATCTTCTTTCCCTGGGAATAAAAGTCCAAATGCAACACCTTTTTTAAGGCAACGTGCGTAAGTTCCACCACCAAGTACAAAAGCATCATTCTTCGTATCACCTGTGTATTTTTTATATACATCCATTAGAGTCGTTACTAATTCATCATCTTTTGGAACGTAGTGAGCTTCTTTTGTACTAGTAACTTCAATTATAATGTTATCTACTTTAACACTACTTAACTTATCTACTAAATTGAACTTTTTAGGATGACGACAGTCTGTTGAAATCACAGCCAGTTTTTCTTCTAAATTATAATTTAATATTCCATAGTTGTAAGTTGCAGCTCCCATTTCATCATCAGAGTAGTCGATTCCTAATTTTGTACCGAATGGATCATTTGCAAGTTTTTCTACGATGTAACCTACAAAATTTTTACCATTAACGTCTAATCCTAATGTACTTAAAAATTCTGCTAATTTTGTTGCTCCATTTATCCCAAATTGTGGTGTAGAACCATGGGCTGCTTTACCTTTTAGAGTTAACTTAATAGTTTCTGCTACATTAACTTCACCTTCTAATTTCTCTTGACTTAAGAATTTTTCGAATTTTTCCTTAATATCTGCTACTTCACCAACTAATTCGGCTTCTGCACTAGCAATTACCATATTAAGTACTTGTCCACCATTAAATTTAACAAGTTTGTAATCGTATTGTTCAGAATCTTCAACAAAAATCAACTTATGATCGAATGTAGCACGTGCTTTTTCAGCATATACTAGAGGGAACATTGCATCTGGCGTAAAACCTAAAGCTGGTTGTTCTTCATGTTTAAAGTATGATTCAACACATCTAAATCCTGTTTCTTCATCACTACCAATAATTAAACGAACACGTTTATTCCATTTAACTCCTAGTTTATCTAAAAGTTTAACAGCGTAATATGCTGCCATTGTTGGTCCTTTATCATCTAGTGATCCACGAGCATAAATTCTTCCATCTCTCACTTCAGGTTTAAACGGATGACTAATCCAATCCGCTTCAACAACCGGTACTACATCAACATGTCCAAGAATACCAAATAGTTCTTCTCCTTGACCTACTTCTATGTGTCCCGCTTTATTTTCTACTATTTTAGTTTTGTATCCATCGCGTTCTCCAAAAGATAAAATTAAGTCCAAAGCTTCTCTAGGACCGCTTCCAAAAGGTGTTTCATCAGTTATATCAGTCCCTAAGATTGATCGGACGCTTAATAGATCAAAAAGGTCTTTTAGTAAATTCTCCTTGTGATTTAACACTTCTTGTTTAAAATTGATATCCATAATATATCCCTCCGTTATTTTAGTTATTTAAATTTTTTATTTCCTTATCAGTTAAATATCTATATTCTCCTAATTTTAGATTCTTATCTAACTCTAATGTTCCTATAGATAATCTTTTTAAATATGTTACTGTTGTTCCAAGAGCCTTCATCATTCTTTTAACTTGATGAAACTTGCCTTCAGTAATATAAATATACGCAATACTATTCACCTCAGATGATTCAATTATTTCCAACCTAGCGCTTTTACATTTATAACCTTCATCAATAACAAGTCCCTCTTTTACTAATACTAAATGCTCTTCTTTTAATTTTCCACTTACCTCAACATAATACTTCTTCTCTACATCTTTCTTTGGAGAAATTAATTTATGAGCAAGATCTCCATCATTTGTCAGTAACATTAATCCCTCAGTATCCTTATCAAGTCTACCTACAGGAAAGACTTTATATATACGATCTTTTTCTTCTAATAAATCAACTACAGTTTTGTCAATCGCATCATCCGTAGCTGATATAACATTTTGTGGCTTATTCATCATTATATAAACATATTTTTGATAAAATAACCTATCTCCATTTACTATAACCTGATCATTGATTTCATCAATCTTATAATCAGGACTTTTTACTAAAATATCATTAATTAATATTCCCTTTTTAATAATTTTTTTCGCTTCTGCTCTACTTAACGTTGTCGTAGTACTAATAAATTTATCCAATCTCACTATACTTATCTCCTTAGTCGTCTTATAGTTGATAATGTAATTTTTCTACCAAATAAGTACTTATCAAATTTCATTTTGCTTATACTAAAGAAGTAAACTAGCATTCCCAAAATGGCACAGATAGAAATTAGTATCATACTAGAAATTTTAGATTCAATAACAAAATTAGAAGCTATCGATTCATATACAGCCGCCACAGTAATAAACATAATGAAACAACTGCTTAATAGTATTACTAACCTCGATAAAAATTCAACAATTTTCAGTTTAACTTCTCTATTTATAATAAACAAGTTAATTACTATCATTACAATATACGTTGCTATAGAAGAAAAAATCACACCATTAGTTTCAAATGCTATTACAAGCGGAGTAATTGTTAAATATTTAACAACCAGACCAATAGAAATTGCTATAAGATTTAGTAATTGTTTATTTATAGCTTGCATTATAATACTAGTTAAACTATATATAGAATATAAAACTGCCAGAGGTAAATAAAATCTCAGCAAGTCAGCATTAATTGAACTCCTACTATAAAATGCAGAATATATAGGATCCGCTAGCACATACATACCAACTAAAGCAGGTAATACTATCATCATTAAAGATAAAATAACTTTGTTAATTTGACTACTAACAGTAATTCTATCTCCTTGGGCAAATAGTCTCGTAATAGACGGTAAAAAAGTACTAGAAAAAGCCGGTGCTATAGCAACTGCTATCATAACAACCTTATTAACTAATTGCAAAGCTGAAAACCTTCCGTCTACGATGTCTGCTTTTCCAATCTTAGTCATGCCGTGTATAAAATTATGTTGATCAATTATGTTCAATATCGGAAATAATCCCACTATAAAAATAAATGGAATTGAGACAGAGAAAAACTCCTTTACTAAATTAAATGTAGAAATATCTATTACATTCTCATCTTTTTCTTTATTGAAATCTAAATCACCTTTAAACTTAGTGTAAAAAAAGAAGAGTGTAATTAAAGAAAATACAGCACCTACTGCAGCTGCAAAAGTTGCACTAACATTCCCTTCAACTACTCCATACCCTAAAATTCTCATAATAAAATATGTAGCACCAAGCATAAACGCAATACGAGCGACTTGCTCTATAAATTGACTAAGTGCAGATGGTAACATTATCTCATGTCCTTGAAATAGTCCTCTAATTCCAGCTGAAACTAAAACTAATGGAATTCCAAAGCTTAGACTTTTTAAAACTAGTGTACCTTCTTGTGGGGTGAATTTTTGTTGATTACTTATTAAAATTTGTTCTGAAATGATTCCAGAACCAAAAAATAAGATACAAAATCCTAAAATCCCCATCACAACCAATAACCACGAGCCTAGCTTATAAATTCTTCTACTTACACTATATGCACCAATCGCATTATATTTAGCAACTAATTTTGCAATTGCTAAAGGTGTTCCCGCTCCAGATATTTCCAAAATAGTCGCATAATAACTATATCCATAATTGAAAAGCGCCATTTGTTCTTCTCCACCTATTATTTGATAAAATGGAATAAGATACACAGCACCTAAAACCTTTGTCAAAATCAAACTTATACTAAGTATTGCAGTCCCTTTAAACAAAGAATCTTTTTTCAAAATTTTCACATCCAAATCTTTTATTTAATTGTATTTTTTTATAAGTATAAAAATTGATAGCAATACACTAATGCAGCAACTAGACTATACGCAGCCACCAATTTCAATACTTTATCCATACGTCTTCTTTTTATTTTGTTGTTAGCCACCAGTACTATATATGAACCTAATAAAAGCACAAATGTAATAACAAAAACAACAACAGATAAAAATATTGCCATACTATCATCCTTTCTTTTTTATATTAACTATTATTTTATCACGATTTCAAAAAATTTTAAACATTCTTTAATATATTATACAAAAAAACTTTATAATGTATACAACTAGATTTACATAATTTTTAAAATGTAAGATTTTATGACATACACTTTATTTTCTCTATTAATTTTGTTATTATACTATATAGATATAAAATTTTTTTATTTCACAAAATCTAAACAGAGAGGTATAAGTATGGGATTTAAAGAATTACAAAAAAATCTTCCAGTTTTTTCTATAAGTGTAGTAACAAAAATTACCCAACTTACTGCACGTCAAATTAGATACTATGAAGAAAAAAAACTCTTTACTCCAAAACGTACCGAAGGTAATACTAGACTATTTTCATTTAATGATATCGATAAACTTTTAACAATAAAAGACTTACTTACTAAAGGTTTTAGTTTGAAAGCAATCGATGAAATTATTAATGAAAAAGAAGTTTCTGCTGAAACTACTCAAATTAGACAAATTATCCATAACGATATTTTTGCAGGTCCTAGTGGTTTACCTAGAGAACGCTCTATTGGACGTGGTGACTTATCAAGATTTTATAACAATAAAAAAAATAAATTTTAATGTTAGATTTTTTCACGAAAATAAGGAGACGACATGGCTAAAACTATTATTAGAGAAGAGATTATTAAAACAATCAAAGAAGAAAACGTTAAATATATCAGACTGCAATTTACTGATATTACAGGAACAATTAAAAACGTTGAAGTTCCAGTAAGTCAGATTGATAAAGTATTAGATAATAATATGATGTTTGATGGTTCATCGATTGAAGGTTTCGTAAGAATTGAAGAGAGCGATATGTATCTTTATCCAGATTTAAACACTTTCTTAGTGTTTTCATGGGATAGTGAATACGGTAAAGTAGCTCGTTTCATCTGCGACGTATATACTGCCGACAGAAAACCATTTGCTGGAGATCCTCGAGGTAATTTAAAACGTACACTTGAAAGAATGAATAAACTAGGATTTGATACATTAAATCTAGGACCAGAACCAGAATTTTTCTTATTCAGACTGAAAGAAAATGGTGAACCTAGTTTAGAATTAAATGATAACGGTGGTTATTTCGACCTTGCACCTGTAGATTTAGGCGAAAATGTACGTCGTGATATCGTACTTGAATTAGAGCGTTTAGGCTTTGATATTGAAGCTAGTCATCACGAAGTTGCTCCAGGTCAACATGAAATTGATTTTAAATACGATGACGTTGTTTCTGCCTGCGATAATATTCAAACATTTAAACTAATCGTTAAAACAATAGCACGTAAACATGGACTACATGCTACATTTATGCCAAAACCTATCTTTGGTATAAACGGATCAGGAATGCACTGTAACGTATCACTTTTCAGTAAAGGTGAAAATAGCTTCTACGATGAAAGCAGTGAGAATGGTTTAAGTGAAGTTGCAGCGCAATTTATTGCTGGAATTTTAAAACATGCTCGTAGTTTTACTGCTATATGTAACCCTACGGTTAACTCATATAAACGTCTAGTTCCTGGTTATGAAGCTCCATGTTATGTAGCATGGTCTACTTCTAATCGTTCTCCTCTAGTACGTATCCCAGCTGCTCGTGGTAAATCTACTCGTGTAGAAGTTCGATCAGTAGATCCAGCTGCAAATCCATATTTAGCTATGTCAACTATCTTAGCAGCAGGTTTAGATGGAATCGAAAATAAATTAACTCCAGCAGCTGAAGTAAGAAGTAATATTTATGTTATGACACGTGAAGAAAGAATTACAAATGGTATCGATGAATTACCTTCAACTCTTTACACTGCACTAAAAGAACTATCAGTTTCACCTATCATGAAAGAAGCTCTTGGAGATCATATTTTCTATAACTTTATTGAAGCTAAGTCAATAGAATGGGATTCATTTAGAACTCAAGTAACCGATTGGGAAATTGAGCAATATTTAAAAAATTATTAATTACAAAAAAACAAGGATGAACTAAAATTCGAGTTCATCCTTGTTTTTTATGATGTAAAAAAGACTACAGAGATAAATTCTATAGCCTTTTTACGTATTAGTATTTTGATAATAATTCTACTAATGCTTCTTTTGGTTGGTATCCAGTTTTTTCCTCTAGTACTTCTCCATTTTTCATGATCAATAGTGTAGGAATTGACATAATTCCAAATTCACCAGCAGCTTCTTGATTTTCATCAACATTAACTTTGTAGAATTCAATATTAGTTAATTCATTAGAAACTTCTTCTAATACAGGTGCTAACATTTTACATGGACCACACCATGGTGCCCAAAAGTCAAATACTTTTACGCTATCAGTTTTTGATAGTTCAAAAAATTCTTTATCTGTGATTTCTCTCATTGTTTCAATCTCCTTTAAAACTTATAAATTTATTTTATAATATCACAAAGTAATATTCAAATATTTTGTCTTACTTAATTTTTTCTACATCATTGGCATTTGTGGTTGCATAGGTTCATCTTTTGAAACATCAGCTACCACAGCTTCTGTAGACAAGAATAAACTTGATACACTTGCCGCATTTTGCAAAGCAGAACGAGTAACTTTAGTCGGATCAACTATACCTGCTTTAATCATATCAACCCATTCTTCGGTAGTAGCATTGAATCCATACCCTACTTCTACCTCTTTTAGTTTAGCGACAATAACACTACTTTCTAATCCAGCATTTTCGGCTATTTGTCGAACCGGAGCTTCAAGTGCCTTTTTAATAATATTAATTCCAGTTTGTTCATCACCCGTTGCTTCAAGTTTTTCAACTTCAGAAATTACTTGAACAAGTGCTGTTCCACCGCCAGGAACTATACCTTCTTCTACTGCAGCTCTAGTTGAGTTTAGAGCATCTTCAATTCTTAGTTTTCTTTCTTTTAATTCAGTTTCTGTTGCGGCACCAACTTTTATAACAGCTACTCCTCCAGATAGTTTCGCAAGTCTTTCTTGTAATTTTTCACGGTCAAATTCAGAACTTGATTCTGCATAAAGTGCTTTAATTTGTTGTGTTCTAGTTTCGATTTTTTCTTTATCCCCTTTACCACCAACAATAACGGTATTATCTTTAGTAACATTAACTTTAGAAGCTTTACCTAACATTGCAATATTAGCATCTTTCAAATCTAAACCTAAGTCATCGGTAATAAGTGTTCCACCTGTTAGAATAACTATATCTTCTAAGATTGCTTTTCTTCTTTCTCCAAATCCTGGAGCTTTTACTGCTACTACATTAAATGTACCACGAAGTTTATTGACAACAAGTGTAGCAACAGCTTCTTGTTCAACATCATCAGCAATAATCAACAATGGTTTTGCTGCAGCCACTACTTCTTCTAATACAGGTAAAATCTCTTGAACTGCACTAATTTTTTTATCAGTGACAAGAACATATGGATTATCCAAGTCAGCAACCATTTTTTCTGTATCACTTACCATATACGGTGATAGATATCCTCTATCAAACTGCATACCTTCTACAACTTCTAAAGTAGTATCTAATGCTTGAGATTCTTCAATAGTAATAACACCATCGTTACCTACTTTATCCATTGCTTCTGAAATGAATTTTCCTATTTCTTCATCAGCAGCTGAAATAGCTCCTACTTGCGCTATTTTATCTTTAGAATCTACTGTTACACTAATTTCACGAAGACGTTCTACTGCTACTTTCACCGCTCTTTCCATACCTTTTCTTATACCGATAGGGTTAGCTCCGCTTGTAACATTTTTTAATCCTTCCGTTATCATAGCTTGAGCTAAAATAGTTGCGGTAGTTGTACCATCCCCTGCTATTTCATTCGTTTTATTAGCAACTTCAGCCACTAATTTTGCCCCCATATTTTCATATGGGTCTTCTAATTCTATTTCCTTGGCAATAGATACACCATCATTTGTTATTAGTGGTGAGCCAAATTTTCTATCTAATACAACATTTCTTCCTTTCGGTCCTAATGTTATTTTTACAGCATTTGCCAATTTATCTACACCAACTTTCATAGATTGGCGAGCATCTTCTGAAAATTTTAATTCTTTTACCATGTTTCCTCCTATTCTTCAATAACAGCAAGAACTTCTTCTTCATTTACTAAGAAATATTCTTCGTTTTTAAAACTTACTTTTTTATATTTATCTGAAAATACTACTTTACTTCCAGCAGTTAATTCACCTTCATTATCTTTAGATAATAAGCAACTTTCTCCTAAAGCAACGACTATTGCAATATTTGAAGCTTCTTCTTTTGACGCCAACACTATTCCACTAGTTGTTGCTTTCTCTTCTTCTACTTTTTTTAATAGAACATTGTCAAATAATGGTTTAATCATATCAATAACCTCTTATAAAAATTTTCTTTATATTTATTATATTATCTTCTGAAATATATAATAAAACAAAAGTCAAAAAAAGTCAAATTATATAATTCAGAAATTAATCTATAATAGTACTCTGTAAAATTTCAAAATAAATATTTCACAAAATTGTTTATAACAAGAAACATATTTTCTTTCCTAATAAAACGATAACAAAGGCTTTCTTATCATTTTTTATAAGCATATTATTTTTATATTTTAGCATTATATGTTACAATACTACTTGTATAATCATACATTAGTAATTATACAATATAATTTTAATATTGACATAGGAGGAAAATACATGAAATATGTAGTTATTGGAACATCTCACTTCGGTTACGAAGCTGTTCAAACTATTTTAAAAAACGAACCTAACGCTGAAATTCACTTATACGAAAGAGGCGCTGGGGCATCATTTATGGGTTGAGGTAGCCAATCTTATTTAGATGGGACATCTAAAGCGTTATCTGAACTACACTTTGCAACAGAGGAATCTTACCGTTCACAAGGTATTAACATTCACTGTAACAGCGATGTTGTAGGATTAAACTCAAAAGAAAAATATGTTGTTGTTAAAACACCAGCTGGTGAAGAAAAACAATCTTACGATAAATTATTATTAAGTCCTGGTGGAGTTGCAGTTAAACCTCCATTCGAAGGAATTGAATTAGAAAATATCCACACTTTCCGTGGGCCAGAAGATACTCAAGCTGTATACGATTGTATGAAAAACAGTAAAAAAGCTGTTGTAGTTGGTGGTGGGTACATCGGTCTTGAAGTTGCAGAATCTTATGCAAAACACGGTATAGGTGTAACAATCGTTGACTTCGCACCAAGAATTTTAAATACATATTTAGACCAAGAACTTACTGATATCCTTACAGAAGAAGGGGCTAAACACAACCTTAAAGTTCGTGGTGGAGAAAAAGTTCTTTCATTCAAAGGTGAAAATGGAAAAGTTACTTCTGTAGTAACAGATAAAGGTGAGTACGAAGCAGATACTGTTATTGTTTCTGTAGGTGTTCGTCCAGACGCATCTTGGTTAAGTGAAGAATTAGAAATGACAGAACGTGGTTTTGTTGTTACTAACGAATACTTAGAAACATCTGCTAAAGATGTATATGCTGGTGGAGACTCTACTCTTCTTCCATACGCTCCAACTCGCGGAGAATTACCAATAGCTCTTGCTACTTTAGCTCGTCGTCAAGGTGTAGTTGCTGCATTAAACGCTATGGGTACTAAAACTAAAATGCCTGCGGTAAATGGTACTTCAGCATTATCATTCTTTGATTACAAATTCGTAAGTACTGGATTATCTCAAAACGGTGTTTGCCTATACGATGGTAAAGTAGCTTCTAAATATGTAGAAGAAAGAATTTACCCAGACTTCATGAGAAAAGAAAACAATCTGGTTCACATGAAAATCTACTTCGATGAAGATACGCACAGAGTTCTAGGAGCTCAATTAATGTCTAAATATGACGTATCTAGTGCTATCGCAGCTTTATCTATAGCTATCGCATCAGAGTGGACATTAGAACAATTAGCTCTTGCTGATATATTCTTCCAACCAGAATTTGACCGTCCATGGCACTTCATTAACGTACTTGCTATGGCAGCTCTAGACTACAAACTAGGTGGAGCAGATAAATTACTATTCTAGTAAAATGAAAAAAGTTCGCAGAAAAATTTCTGCGAACTTTTTTATTCGGATTTTAAAGTAAATCTTTGGAATTATAAACTATATATCCTTCATAATAATAACTTGCATCAAGCCCCTTCATGTAAATCTCCCTATCATTAATTTCACTTATAAGTGCAGCTCTTAATACATGTTTAATTTCTATATCTCTAATTGGACTGCGTTGCATTGCTAATAAATAATCCTCTTTATCAATCTTATTCCAATCAATTACCTTTTGAATTTTATTCTTTAGTATATGATCTAACCACAATCGTGTAGCGCGACCATTACCTTCACGAAAAGGATGGGCTATATTCATTTCAACATATTTTTCTACTATCTCTTCAAAAGTACCTTGCGGCATTTCATCAATATGTTTTAAAGAAGAATCTAAAAACATAACAGGCGCAAAACGAAAATCCCCTTTTGCTATATTAACATTTCTTACTTTTCCTGCAAAATCATAAATTTCTTCAAATAAACATTTATGTATAAAGGCTAAGGTAGAGAATTTACCTACTTCTTTATTTTTTAGTACCTCATCTGTAAATAATTTAATAGCTTTTTTCTTACTAAGACGTTCTTCTTCACGTGCTAAAACAGAGCTTTCTGTTATACCTAGTTTATTTTCAAGTACCATAGTTCCCCTTTTAAAATGTATTTCAGTATTATCATAATCTATTATATATAACATTTCTTCTCTTTACAATAGTTTCACTATATTTTTTAAAAAAACCTACACAAGCTACTCTTAGCCTGTGTAGGTTCTAAATTTTATTCTGAAATTACTTGATCTAAATTTGATACTATTCTCGCTCTTCCCTGTACTTTAAAGTTTACGATATTATCAAAAATATTTAGAATAATAACTTCTCCCTTATTTAGTATCTCTAGAGCTTCTTCATTATTCGTCTTTTTCGTAATTACTCTTACATTATCAACTTCAGCTCTAATAATAATATAGCTACTTTCTTTCATAATCTACTCCTGTTAATACTATAACTTAATTTTATATTGAATGTCCTTAACTAATTCTGTATCTTCTAAGAAAATACCAGTTTTCTTACTAGTCACTGTTTTTGATCCAATTTTCTTAATTCCACGCATGGCCATACACATGTGCTCAGCTTCAATAATTACATACACACCTTTTGGTTGTAGTTGTTCTTCGATTGCATTCACTAACATAAGTGTCATATCTTCTTGAATTTGAAGTCTACGGCTAGCACTTTCTACAAGACGAGCTAATTTACTAAGCCCTGTTATTTTCTTATTATTTGGAACGTATGCTATGTGACATACTCCATAGAACGGTAACATATGGTGTTCACATAGAGAATAGAACTGAATGTCCTTTACTAAAATGGGCTCGTCATTATCTGATTCAAAAAACGTATTAATTTCCTCTTTCGGGTCTACATTTGTTTTAGATAATAACTCTTCATACATTTTTACACATCTTTTAGGTGTATCTAGTAATCCAGCTCTTGAAGTGTCTTCTCCGATATTTTCTAATAGTGTTTTTATAAGTTCTTGTGATTGTTCTTTATTTTTCAAAACTATCCTCCATTTTTATAAAAAAAAGAGCTACTAAGTAGTAACTCCTCTTTTTTGAATTAAATTGTTATTATTTAACTGCGTCTTTAAGAGCTTTACCAGCTTTGAAAGCAGGAACTTTGCTTGCAGCGATTTCAATAACTTCGTTAGTTTGAGGGTTGCGTCCTTTACGAGCAGCTCTTTCTCTAACTTCAAAGTTACCAAATCCAATAATTTGGATTTTTTCACCTTTAGCTAAAGTTTCTTCAACTGTTTCTACGAATGCTTCGATAGCTGCAGTTGCTTGTTTTTTTTGTAGTCCTGATTTCTCAGCAACTTTTGAAATTAATTCTGATTTGTTCATTAATTCTTTACCTCCATTATTGAGTAACGGTTCTACCGTTTCACTTATTAAATATTACCACATAAATCGCTAATAATCAAGGTTTTATTAACGAATTTTAAAGTTTTTTAGTATTTTTTCTATATTTTTATTATTAATTTTGATTTTTATAGTTTAATTTATAATACGTAAACTCATTTTATTCAAATTTGTTTAATTCTTCAGCCGCCATTTTATTCATTAAATTGTTAACACAATCTTTAATACTTAAGCCTTCATATAAAACTTTATATATATTCTCAGTGATTGGCATATAAACATCATATTCCTTTGATAAAAAATAGCAAACTTTTGTTGTTCTTACTCCTTCAGCTACCATATCCAGTTTTTCTATAGCTTCATCAAGAGTATAGCCTTGACCAATTAAATAACCACAATTATAGTTTCTTGAATGTTTAGATGTACAGGTTACTACTAAATCACCTATTCCACCTAGACCTAAAAAAGTCATTTCATCAGCACCTAGCTTCTTCCCTAATCGTGTTATTTCGATTAATCCACGTGTCAATAACGCCGCTTTTGCATTATCTCCATAAGACATTCCATCAATCATACCACAACCAAGTGCAATTATATTTTTAAGAGCTCCACCTACTTCGACACCCACTATGTCTTTATTAACATAAATTCTAAAGTATCTATTGTGGAAAATATCCTGAGCCACTTTATTTAATTCTTCGTTTTTAGATGCAATAGCAACCACCGTAGGATTTCTTAAAATTAATTCCTCTGCATGAGAAGGTCCACTAAGTACACCAACACCTTTTAACTTATCCCCATCAATCTCATCAGCTATAACTTCTGACATTCTCTTATTAGTTTCCATCTCTAACCCTTTAGATACATGGATAATAAACTTAGGGCTATCTAAATAATTATTTATATCCCTTGCCACATCCCTCATCACTTTAGTAGGAACAGCTATAACTATTGCATCTGCAAATTCGACAGCTTCTTTTAAATTACTCGTTGCCACGACCTCTTCTGGTAAAACAGCATTTTTTAAATACCTACTATTTGTATGATTTTCATTTATTTCATCCCTTGTTTTTTCACTTCGCGAATATAAGCGCAATTCATGACCATTATCTACTACTGCTTGAGATAAAGCAGTTCCCCAACTTCCCGAACCTATCACAGATATTTTCATCATTCTGTCCTCACTAAAAATTATTCTTTATTTAATTATATCAAATTTTCTAAAATTATACATTAATTTTAATTATAAGTATCATAGCTTATTCTCTAAAATTCATTTTAAAATACTCAACAATTTTTACTTTACTATTATTTTCTTAAAAACTATGATATAATTTAATTATAATAATAAAGGAGGTAATTTTATGAATTGGTTTGAAATTACTCTAATCGATGGAAATCGTGGATTAATTAACTTAAATAATATCGTGGATATTTGGAAAGAACTAAACGCTGAATATGCGACGATTACCCAAGTAAATGGTGATGAACTGGAAGTACCAGCTTCTGAATACGATAGACTAAAACGTGCATTAGATATGAAAGGTTACGTATTAGGAGGATTCTAGTATGGCTAAATTTTTAAAAACATTTATTACTTTACTAACAATTACAATTATTGGTTTTGGTCTATATTATTACTTTAATAACAATTCTACTGATGACAATAAAGTAGATGACAAAACTAATATAGAAAATACAGTAAAAAATGAAGCAGGATCTCAAGAAAATATTGAGGGAACTGTCGTTGCCAAACGTAGTACTGAAAACAATTAATTTTGTGAAAGGATAATACGATGAAAAATAATACTATAAAAAGAATTACAAGTGTATTCCTTACTTCTGCATTAATTTTCTCTACAATTAGTGCGTCGAGTGTTAATCTAATTGAAGCTAAAGGAACAGCAGCAAGACCAAGTGCTCCGAGACCTAGTTCTAAACCTAGTACATCTAAGCCATCAAGCACTAACTCTAGTTCAAAACCTACTGCTTCTACATCAAGCAGTAAACCAACTACAAATACTACAAAAAACTCAGGTGGTTCATATAACAAAGATTATAATAGCTACAATAATCAAGGCTATAAAAAACAATATACAGATTATATAAATAATAATTATAGAAGCAGTGGATTCTTCTCAGGTAGCAACATTACTAATATGTTACTATGGTATACATTATTTAATTCAGCAACCTCACATAATCATATCCATGCTAGCGATCAACAAAAAGAATTAGTAGATAATGTAAAAGACTCAAAAGTTCCTGTATATATGTTAGAAATTAAGACTAAAGATGGAGAAACAAAATACGTATCTGTTACTAAAGAACAGTACGAAAAAGTTAAAGAAGGAGATAACATCTCTTTAAAAGACGGTAACTTAGAAATTAAAAATTAATAATAATTAATCTTGTCCAAGAGTATTCGTATACTCTTGGATATTTTTTATTTAACCATATCTTACAAAAAAACTTTCGAAATAGTTTCCTATCTCGAAAGTTCCTTTAAATTTTATTCTTCTGAATATTTAGCTTTACGAGCTGCTTTTTCACGAGCTGCTTTATCTAACTCTTTTTTACGTAGACGAATTGACTCTGGAGTTACCTCTAGGTATTCATCATCACTTAGGTATTCAAGACTTTCTTCTAAAGTCATAATACGAGCTTTTTTAAGTGTTACTGTTTGGTCTTTAGTAGAAGAACGTACGTTTGTTTGAGCTTTTGCTTTAGTAATGTTTACTGTTAAGTCATTCTCACGGCTATTTTCTCCAACAATCATACCACCATATACATCAGTACCTGGTTCAATAAATACTGTTCCACGATCTTCTAAACTTGAAATTGAATATGCTGTAGCTTGACCATTTTCTAATGCTACTAGTACCCCATTACGACGCCCACCAACACGTCCTTTTTGCATTGGTTGGTATGAATCGAATGTGTGGTTAATAATACCATATCCTTTAGTCATAGACATGAATTCTGTAGAATATCCAATAAGCCCACGAGCTGGTACATTGAAGATAAGACGTGTTTGTCCATTTCCATCGGCTTGCATATCGACCATATCACCTTTTCGTTGACCTAATGATTCAATTACTGCACCGACACTTTCATCTGGTACATCAACTTGAACACGTTCAACTGGTTCACAGTCAACTCCGTCAATGTTACGGATAATTACTTCTGGTTTAGATACTTGAAGCTCAAATCCTTCACGACGTAAGTTTTCGATAAGAATGGATAAATGTAGTTCTCCACGTCCACTAACAACCCAAGAATCACTTGTATTAGGTTCAACACGTAAAGAAACGTCAGTTTCTAATTGTTGCATTAATCTATCTTCTAATTTACGAGCCGTAACAAATTTACCTTCTTTACCTGCAAATGGTGAGTTATTTACTAAGAAAGTCATTTGAAGTGTTGGCTCATCAATGTGAAGTACTGGTAATGCTTCTTGATGATCTGTTGGACATACAGTTTCCCCAACGTTAATATCATCCATACCACTTACTGCAACGATATCACCAGCAAAAGCTTCTTGAATTTCTTCACGTTTTAATCCAAAATAACCAAAAATCTTAGTTACACGGAAGTTCTTCACTGTTCCGTCAAGTTTCATAAGAGATACTGATTCTCCCACTTTCATACTTCCACGGAACACACGTCCAATACCAATACGCCCAACATAGTCATTATAGTCTAATAATGCTACTTGGAATTGAAGTGGTTCATCTCTATTATCTTTTGGTGCTGGAACATAATCAATTACTGTTTCATATAAACATTGCATGTTTTCTTCTTGAGCACTTGGATCACTCTCTAATGAAGCTGTTCCATTAATAGCTGAAGCATAAACAACTGGGAATTCAAGTTGTTCATCATTTGCACCTAATTCGATAAATAAATCGATAACTTCATCTACTACTTCTTCTGGTCTTGCAGAGTCTTTATCAATTTTGTTAACAACAACAATTGGTTTTAAGTTTTGCTCTAAAGCTTTTTTTAGAACGAAACGTGTTTGAGGCATTGTTCCTTCATAAGCGTCTACTACTAAAAGAACACCATCTACCATTTTCATGATACGTTCTACTTCTCCACCAAAGTCTGCGTGACCTGGTGTATCTAAAATGTTAATTCTTTTACCTTTATAGTCGATTGCTGTATTTTTTGCTAAGATAGTTATCCCACGTTCTCTTTCTAAGTCGTTAGAGTCCATGGCTCTTTCTTCTACGTGCTCGTTTGAACGGAAAATTCCTGATTGTTTTAATAATTCATCAACCAGTGTAGTTTTACCGTGGTCAACGTGAGCTATAATAGCAATATTTCTAACATCATCTCTTAATTGTACTGACATTTTTTTCTCCTTGTTCTTACTTTATAAAATGTATATAATTTTCAATTCATATAATATTAAATCTAACTTATCAATAATACCATTATTTTTCTATATTGTAAACAAATATACTGTCAAAATAGCTTAATTTAAATATTTTTCTTCTTGAGGCCTTACACGAAGAAAAAGAAGACCGAGTATAACTCGATCTCCTTTTAATATTTTTCTTATTATGGGTGTACTGGAATCATCCATCCAAGTACTCCTGTAGATTGAAGTGCGATGATACCACACACGATAATCAATAGGATGAAACTATGTTTTACAGTGAATTTAAGTAATTCTGGTTCTCTTCCTACTAATCCAACCGCTGCAGCTGCTACTGCGATAGATTGTGGAGAAATCATTTTACCTACTACCCCTCCAGATGCGTTAGCTGCTACTGCTAATAGTGGATCCATTCCAACTTTACTTGCTGTAACTTGTTGCAATTTAGCAAATAGTAAGTTAGCTGATGTGTCAGAACCAGTGATGAATACTCCAATCCATCCAAGAGCTGGTGATAAAACTTTAAACGCTGCTCCTGTTGCTGCTAAAGCATATCCTAAAGTATTAGACATACCAGATGCATTCATAACATATGCAAATCCTACTACGAATGAAATAGTTAATAATGCAATTTTTACTTCCATAAATGTCTGAACAAACGTTGCTGCTGTATCTTTCCAACTAATTTTAATAATAAATTTAGAAATTAATGCTGCAACTAAAATTGCTGTACCAATTGAACCTACTAAATCTAATTTGAATACTGCTGCGATTTCTTTACCAGATACTGAACTGATAATATTATTGTGAATAATTGGTACCTTCGGATTTAAAGCGATAGTTTTGAAGAACGCTTTAGAAGATTTCATTGTCCAAATGAAAATTACAAATGTTAATACAACGAATGGTGACCAAGCTACTAACACTTCATTTAAGCTGTGTTTTGGTTGTACTGTATTTTCATCAACTTCTTTTTCATCAGCAAATCTCCAAGTTGTTTTAGGTTTCCAGAATTGAAGTAAAATAACCATTGATACTAATGATACTAATGATGAAAGAATGTCAGGTAATTGTTCTCCCATATAGTTAGAACTTACGAATTGTGCCAGTGCAAATGATCCACCTGAAACTAACAACGCAGGCCATACTTCCAATGTTTTCTTAAATCCAGCCATAATAAGTACTAGATAGAAAGGAATGAAGATAGACACTAGAGGTAATTGACGACCAATCATTGCTGCGATTTCTACTGCTGCAATAGGCGATCCATTAGCGTAAGTTGTTAATCCGTCCATTGCTGTAACCGGTGCTCCTACAGCTCCAAATGCTACCGGCGCTGTATTAGCGATTAAACAAACTCCAGCTGCATAAAGTGGTCTGAATCCTAATCCTACTAATAATGAAGCTGTGATAGCTACTGGTGCACCAAATCCTGCTGCTCCTTCTAAGAAAGCTCCGAATGAGAAAGCAATGATTAACGCTTGAATACGACGGTCATCTGTTAAAGAAGTAATACTATCTCTGATAATATCAAAGTGACCAGTTTTAACTGTCATTTTATATAAGAATACTGATGTTAAGATAATCCAACCAATTGGCATTACACCATACACCATACCATGAAACGTTGAAAATGCTGCGAATTGGAATGGCATTTTAAAGAATAAGCATGCAACTACAATTGCTACTAATAAAGTCAAAAGACCTGTTAACCACCCTTTAACTTTAAAACCTGCAAGTGCTACTAAATAAAACACAATCGGGATTAATGCAACAAGTGCAGAAACATATAAATTATCAGCCACTGGCTGTAATAACTGAGTGAATTTTTCCATAAATACACTTCTCCTTTGTATAAATATATTTTGTTTGATTTTTGAAAATCTATTATCATAAACAACAAAGTTATATATTAACTAGTAATCAAATATTGAAAAAAATCGTTTTTATTTAATCTATGAATGAATCCTTAACCTCATATTTCAGATATATAACAGTTTTTTATCTGTGTTATTTTTCTCTGTTCAACTATGAGAACTTGTTAATATTTGATAGTATTTATTTAATGATTTTCTTGTTTACATTAAATATTGTAGCACGCTTTCATTTAAATGTAAAGCGTTTTTTTAGTTATTTTTACAACATTCTTAAAAAATCCCTTTATATCAAAGAAAAAAGGATATATTTTTTTGAAAAAACATATCTCATTTTTTTATAACAGTTATTAAAAACTAATTTTATATTTACTATTTATTATTTAAATTAATATTGTATTAATACGTATTTTAAATTAATAATAAAAAATACACATCATATAAGATTTTTTATGATGTGTGTTTTTCTAGATATTATGAAATAATAAATTGTTTTTTAATATTTTTGTTTATCTTTAAGTACTCTGTTAATTTCCTTATTAGCTTCTTTTTGCTTTAATACATGACGTTTATCATAGTTTTTCTTACCTTTTGCAACACCTATTAATAGCTTTGCATAACCATTTTTAATATAAAGTTTCAACGGAACAATACTCATTCCAATTTCATTTTGAATACTACTCAGTGAGGCAATTTGTTTTTTCTTTAATAATAATTTTCTTACTCTTAATGGTTCATGATTAAATCTATTTCCTTCTTCAAAATGTGAAATGTGCATATTATAGACAAACATTTCCCCTAATCTTGTTTGGCAATATGAATCTTTTAAATTTATTCTTCCTCTTCTAATCGATTTAATTTCTGTACCAGTTAAAACTAATCCTGCTTCATATGTTTCTTCTATAAAATAATCATGATTAGCTTTTTTATTTTGAGCTATTACTTTTATTTCTTTATCCATAATCTCGTCCTCTATTTTTTACTAATTAATGATTTGTGTTTTAATATTTTAAAATCTATTTCTTGATTTTCTAAATCAACATTTTCTACTTTAACAATTACTTCATCACCAAGTCTGTATATTTTTTTCTTTCTTCGTCCTACTAATATCATATTTTTTTGATCATATGTATAGTAATCATCATTCATTGCTTTAATATGAACTAATCCCTCGATATTACTTCGCTCTAGAGTTACAAATACTCCAAAATTAGTAACGCTTGATATAATCCCCCTAAAAGTTTTTTCTTGATATTTAAGCATATATTCACATTTCTTCATTCTATCAACTTCTCTTTCACAGTCAACAGCTCTCTTTTCGTATTCAGAAGAACTTTCTGCTAAATCCGGTAATCTAGTAATAAAATTATCAATAGTTTCATCTGACACGTCACCATTAAATAAATATGTTCTAATCATTCGATGTACCAATAAGTCAGGATAACGTCTAATCGGTGAAGTAAAGTGTGTATAATACTTAGTAGCAAGTGCAAAGTGTCCTATGTTATTTACTGAATATCTTGCCTGATTCATAGTTCTAAGAAGAATCGTTGAAAGCATAGTTTCTACAACCTCTCCCTTAAATTTTCTAAGCATATTAGCTAGAATATAAGGTTCTATTTCCTCAATTTTACCTTTTGTTCTATAACCAAGACTTGCAGCAATATCAAAAAATTGTCTAAGTTTTTCTAGTTTAGGCTCTTCATGGATACGGTAAATAAATGGTACTTGCATCCAATAAAAATGCTCTCCAATTACCTCATTAGCACTTAACATGAAATCCTCAATCAGTCTTTCAGATATACCTCTTTCACGCAGTACAATATCAACAACTTCACCTTGTTCATCTACAACCACTTTAGATTCAGGTTTATCAAAATCTATAGCACCTCTTGTTTCTCTATTAGCACGAATTTTGGTTGACAATTCTAATGCTGTCTTCAACATCGGAATGTAATCTTTATATTCTTCAATTACTTCATTATTTTCTGCATAGACCTCATTAACTTTTTTATAAGTTAGACGCCCTTTAGATTTGATTACTGCTGGATATATATCATAACTTTCTGGATTACCTTTACTACTAAAATCAATATCACAACAAATTGTGTATCGCAATACGTGAGGATTTAAAGAACAAATATTATTAGACAACTTCCTTGGTAACATTGGAACAACTCTATCTGCAAGATAAACACTACATCCTCTATTAACTGCTTCTTTATCTAGCGGGCTATCTTCAGTAACATACCTACTTACATCGGCTATAAAGACCTTTAGTCTATATCCTTTTTTAGTTTTCACAACAGAAATAGCATCATCTAAGTCTTTAGCATCATCTCCATCTATTGTAACCACCATTTCATTAGTACAATCCCTATATTTATCTTCAAGCTTAATCTCTTCACTTATATTCTTAGTTTGTTCTTCTACATCTTCAGGAAATTCATGTGGAATACCGTGTTTATATATTACTGAAAGAATATCAACACCAGGATCATCTTTATGTCCTATAGATTTGATAATTATTCCTTTATGATCTTCAAAGCTAACTTTTGAATAATCTGTAATTTCTACTAATACCTTAGTTCCATCAATTAAATTAAAACTTTTTGCATTTGTTATTTTAATGTATTTTACTATATTTTTATCATCACTTTTTACAAAAGAGAAAAATTTAGCATTAGTTAGTGTACCGACTGTATACTTAGTATTTCTTTCTAAAACTTTTTGAACTACACCTTCAAGATTACGATCATCCTTATAAACACTATCAACTTTTACTAATACTACATCTCCAGTCATTGCACTTTGTGTAAATCCTTTAGGTATATACACTTCTATACCTAAATCAGCAGAATAAACAAATGCAAAACCTTTCTGATGTAATCTAATTACTCCTTCTATTTCTAATGATTCTTTAACGTAGAGAAACATTTCATTGGGAAGTTGCGTTATCGCTAGTTTTCTCTCTAATTTACCAACATTTTTTACAAGTTCCACAAAATCCTTTGCCGATTCAATGTTTAACCTTTCTTTTAAATCCTCAATACTCAATACTTTTTCTTTTTTGAATATATTTTCTATTTTTTCTAACATATAATCCTCCTTAAATTAGATTATACAACATACAATTATTTTCTATAAAAATAAACCTAAAATGAATTCCCATTTTAGGTTTACTATGTTTAGTTTATAATTTTAACCAAGTAAGACACACTAGTGATATAAAAAATATTAGTCCTAGTACTACTGTAATTCTTTGTAAAACTAATTCAGCACCTCTTACTTTTTGTTTTCCAAACAGTTCTTCTGCTCCACCAGTTAATCCAGATAAACCTCCAGATTTACTTTCTTGTAGTAATACTACTATAATTAACAGAATACTGCTCACTATTGCCATTGTCATTAAAAAAGTGTGCATACTCTCCTCCTAAAATAATCATTCGTTAATACAATACAACTTATATTACCATATTTTTTCAAAAAAAGCAAATTTATTAAATAATTTTAGTGAAGATAATTCTTCCTGAAGATGTTTGTAATACACTTTGAACTTCTACTTCAACTGTTTTTCCTACAGAACGTTTACCATTTTCTACAACTATCATTGTTCCATCTTCAGTGTAAGCTACACCTTGATTATTCTCTTTACCTTCTCTTAATACTTGAACTTTCAATCTTTCACCTGTTGTTAACATCGGCTTAACTGCATTACTTAAATCATTTACATTTAAAACTTTTATTGACTGTAATGTAGCTAGTTTGTTAAGATTGTAGTCTGTTGTGATAATTGAACATTTGTATTTTAGTGCATAATCTATTAAAAGATTATCTACTCCTTTGTGCTCATTATAGTTATATTTATTATCAATTTCAAGATCAATTTCTTTCATTTTTTGTAGCTGTTCAACACAATCTAAACCTAAACGACCCTTGGCACGTTTTAATGAATCCTCAGAATCAGAAATTAATTGAAGTTCTTTTAATACAAACTCTGGAACTATTATTTTCCCTTCTAAAAATCCTGTCTTTGCAACATCTTGAATACGAGAATCTATTAGAGCACTAGTATCTACAACCTTAGCTAAAACTTTTTTAGTTTTTGTTTTTGATTCTTTTTCCTTTGGCTTATTTCCAAATTTAAATGCTGTAAATATATTTAGAAATTCTCCTTCACGTCTATATCCCAATACTAACCCTAAATATCCAAAAACAATATAAATTACAGCTGAAATAATTCTTCCCATAATTCCAGCACCAGCAATTACATCTACTCCTGATGAAAGTAAACTGGCCAGTAATAATCCTAGAATCAATCCTATTGTTGTGAATATAATTTTTTGAATTGGTGTTTTCGATAGACGATCTTCTAGTCTTTTTAACATTGCTACAAACTTATCTGAAAATAATAAAGACATTAATACAAAAACTGTTGTAGTTCCAATTGTAACAATAACTCTTATCATCGTCTCACTCATTGATGTAAATATATTATAATATATCAATGCATTTGTCGAAAGTGTTCCTATAGTTATTCCTAGAAAAAAGGAAATAATAATTAAAACTTTTTTCAACATTAAAATCACTCCTTTTATTATTTAATTATAAATATAAAAATTATTAAAAACTCATTAATAATTTCTTATTATATATCCAATATAAAGGGATATATAACATCTCTTCTATTTATTCTACTACATATTCCTTAAAATTAACATAAGAAAATTTGAAAAATCTATTTTTTTAAAATCTCACTTAATATATACTACCCTAAAAGACGAATAAGGATGACCCAAATTAACAAAGTGTATATAAGAACTCATAGACGCAGTGATTTATTGATATCTAAATTCGCTTAATAAAAGCTTTTAGATATCTAATAAACTGTGCGGGGGTGACTCAACAAAATCGATTCCTCCGAAATCACGATTTTTGAGTCACTCCCATTCATCTATATTGTAGTATTAAAACACACTACTAAAAGCAATATCTAGACATTCTCTTATATCTTTTACCGGTATTATTTCAATTCCTTCTGGGAAATCAGAATTTTTCATATTTCCAACCGGGACTATTACACGTTTAAATCCATGTTTTTTTGCCTCATTGATTCTTTGTTCGATTCTACTAACTCTTCTGACTTCACCAGTTAATCCAACCTCACCTATAAAACAATCATTCATATCGACTGCTATATCTTTAAAGCTTGAAGCCACTGCCATAACTACGCCTAAGTCTACTGCAGGATCATCAATCTTGACTCCACCTGATACCTTAACATAAACATCTTGTTGTTGAAGTAGATACCCCGCTTTTTTCTCTAAAACTGCCATCAATAAAATTAATTTATTGTACTCTAATCCAGTTGAAATCCTCCTTGGATTATTAAAAGCTGTTGGAGTCGTTAGTGATTGGATCTCTACAAGAAGAGGTCTGCTTCCTTCCATAGTGCTAATTATCGTTGCTCCAGCTAAATTTTTACTACGTTCTTCTAAGAACATCTGCGAAGGATTAGCTAAATCTTCTAGCCCACTATGCTTCATCTCAAAAATTCCAATTTCATTTGTAGAACCAAAACGATTTTTTACTGCCCTAAGTATTCTATAGCTGTGTTGCCCCTCACCTTCAAAATACAAAACTGTGTCAACCATATGCTCAAGCATTCGAGGCCCTGCTATAGTTCCTTCCTTAGTCACATGTCCAACTATAAAAATTGCTATATTTAAACTCTTAGCAATTTTCATAAGCTGTTGAGTACATTCTCTTACTTGAGTAATACTTCCTGGTGAGTTTTCCATATTAGGGTTATAAATTGTTTGAATTGAGTCGATAACTAAAAACTGAGGTTTTATTTTTTTTACAACTTGATATATCAAATTTAAATCAGTTTGAGCATATACATAAAGTTCATCAGTATTGTTTTTCAATCTATCAGCTCTAATTTTCACCTGTCTAACAGATTCCTCACCGGTTACATATAATACATCATGTTCTTTTGCTAAATATGCTGATATTTGTAGAAGTAATGTAGATTTCCCAATACCTGGATCTCCTCCTAAAAGTACTAATGAACCTGCCACAACTCCTCCACCCAGAACTCTATTTAGTTCACTACTATCAGTAAGTGTTCGAGGAACATCCTGTGTAGAAACTGATTTTAATTTCCCAGCTTCTACACGTTCTGTATCATTTGTCTTAACTTCAAACTCTGTATGCTTAGAAGCCTTTTTTGCTTCGACTACTTCTTCCATAGATGCCCACTTTTTACAACTCGGACATCTTCCCATATATTTCAAACTCTGATAACCACAGGCATTACATTCATACTTTACACTAACCTTCGCCATAATTACCTCTTAGTCTTTTTCACAACGAATTGATCATTTTTGTAGTCGACATTGATAGTTCCAGTTAATTCAGGGTTTCTTAGTAATTCTTCACTTAATAAATCTTCAATATTTTTTTGAATACTACGTTTTAATGGGCGAGCACCGTATTCTTTTATGCTTCCGTCTTCTACAATTTTAGCCATTGCTTTTTTCGTAAGCTTAATAGTAATATTTCTATCTTCCAATCGTTTAGATAAACCATCTATTAATAATTCAGAGATTTTTTCAAGTTCTTCTTTTTCAAGAGTCTTGAAAACAATAATATCATCTATTCTGTTTAGAAATTCTGGACGATATTGTTTTTTCAATGCTTCCATCATAGTATTTTGAACATTTTTGTAATCATTTTTAATTGATTCACTTCCACCAAAACCTACGAATTTTTGATCACTTAGTTCACTTACTCCAACATTTGAAGTCATAATTATAATAGTATTTTTGAAGTCCACTACACGACCAGAAGCATCAGTTAAACGTCCATCATCTAAAACTTGTAATAAAATATTAAATATTGATGGGTGGGCTTTTTCTATTTCATCGAATAATACTACTGAATATGGTTTTTGACGAACTTGTTCAGATAATTGCCCCGCTTCTTCATAACCTACATAACCTGGAGGAGCTCCTACAAGTCTACTAATTGAGTGTGGTTCCATATACTCACTCATGTCTATTCTTATCATATTATCTTCAGAACTAAACAATGCTTCTGATAAACTTTTTGCAAGTTCTGTTTTACCTACTCCTGTAGGTCCTAAGAAAATAAAGCTTCCTATAGGTCTATTTGGTGCTTTAAATCCACTTCTCGCTCTTCTAACTGCTTTAGCTAAACTAACAACCGCCTCATCTTGCCCAATAACACGCTTATGTAAAATCTCTTCTAATTTCAGAAGTCTCTCACTCTCAGTTTCTGTTAATTTTGTTACAGGCACACCAGTCCAAGCCGCAAGAACTTCTGCTACGTGATCAGAACTAATCTTAATTTTATCTTTAGATAAACTATCTTGCCAAGAGATTTTAAATTCTTCTATTTTGCTAATTATTTGATTTACTTCATCACGTTTTTTTGCAGCAATTTCAAATTCTTGATTAATTACCGCTCTATCTTTTTCTTTATTTAAACGACTTAGTTCATCTTCATATTCTTTTAATTTTTCAGGAGATTTATAAAATCTTAATTTAACTTTTGAACATGCTTCATCTATTAAGTCTATCGCTTTATCTGGTAGACATCTATCAGTAATATAAGTTGTACTTAATTTAACTGCCGCATCTAGTGCTTCATCTAATATTTCTACATTATGATGTTCTTCGTATTTAGGACGTAACCCTTCTAGTATTTTAATAGAATCTTCCGTGCTCGGTTCTTCTACTTTAATCGGTTGGAATCTACGTTCTAATGCGGCATCTTTTTCAAAATACTTTCTGTATTCTTCAGTTGTCGTAGCCCCAATACATTGTATCAATCCACGAGATAAGGCGGGTTTTAGGATATTTGATGCATCTGCACTACCTTCTGTTCCTCCCGCACCAATAATTGTGTGAATTTCATCAATGAATAAGATAATATCTCCAGCATCTTCTATCTCAGCAATTATGTTTTTCAATCTTTCCTCAAATTCACCACGATATTTAGTACCAGCTAATAATGTTCCCATATCAAGCACCATTACCCTTTTACCTAATAAATTACTTGGAACATTTTGAGATACTATTCTTTCAGCTAATCCTTCAACTATTGCAGTTTTACCTACCCCAGGCTCACCTATTAGAACTGGATTGTTTTTTGTACGTCTATTTAAAATTTCTATCATTCTAGTAATTTCTTTATCACGTGCCAAAACAGGGTCTAATTTATTATTGAATGCATCCTTTGTTAAATCTTTTGCTAATGAATTTAATGTTTTAGTTTTTGCAGAACTATCTTCTGCCATTTCTAATTTTTTAAACCCATCAAATAATTTAGAAAGAAGTCCTTGACTTTGTTTTAATAATTCAAATAACTCAGTAATTAATGCATTAATATTAACACCTAATTTATCGGTTAATAAACGAACAGCAGTTCCTGTCTTCTCATTCAATAAAGATAATAATAAATGTTCACTAGTAACCACAAAACTAGATGTATCATCTGCAAACTGTTGACTTTTCTCTATAGTTCTAACAGCTCCATTCGTATAGTCTATCTTCATTAATACATTTCTATAAAAATCTGTACCTTCTAATTCTGCTTCATAAAAATCTACAACATTTTTTCTGAAATCATCATAATAAACACCATATTTATTAAGTGTTTTACATGCTAATGTATTGTTCATACTAAGCATAGCTAATAATAAATGTTCAGTTCCAACAGCCTTTACGCCAAAGTCATTTGCTTCTTCTTTCGCTGACGTCAGTACCATAAGGGCAGTTTCATTAAATCTTATGTACATAACCTTATCCTCTCTTATTATATTTTATATTAGTTAAAAATCTTATTGTTAAGTCTTTTAAGTTTGATTTTGTTTTAAAAATCATCTCTTCTATACAGTTTTCATCTATATGTTCTAAAAATTGATTGTGAACAGATGTTATCGCTTCAACACTATCTATAAAATGATTATAGTCAAATTTATCTATATAATCCTTTTCAAGTAAAATTTTAGCTATTCTTATAGCTTCTTCTACCTCAATTATCTCATTATCAACCGTCTCAATTAAGTAATCAATGTAATCCTTATTAGTGTGTAAGGTTATTTTTGTTATTCTAATAAACCCTCCTCCACCTCGTTTACTTTCAATTATAAATCCATGTTCGGGAGTAAATCTTGTTTTTATTACATAATTTAATTGGGATGGTACACAGTCAAACTTTTGTGCAACATTACTTCTTTTTATAATTATATGATCTTCTGAAGCCTCATTAAATAAGCTCATAATATATTGTTCAAGAATATCTGTCATATTATTATTCATGAGGGCACCTCCTTCATTGACTAAAATTGACCTTTACTTAAATTATACTACACAAAAATTATTTTGTACATAAAAAACATTGATTTTTAAATATATAAAAGCAAAAAAGGAAGCCCTTTAAACAGTGCTTCCTTGCAAATTAATTTATAAAATCATTTTTCTAAATCAGTTTAATATTAAAAATTTCCTTTAACTTTACTAATTATCAATAAAATCGTATTTTCTATTTATTTAATTTTGATTTTCTATTAAATATTAAATTCATTACTATTGCTACAACTGTTCCTAAAACAATTCCACTATCAGTAAACATACGAACAAAACTTGGTAATTGTGCGAAAGCCGTTGGTACTGTAGTAACACCAAGTCCTAATCCTACTGAACAAGCAATAATCATAAGATTTTCTTGTCTAGCAAAATCAGTATTCCCTAACATTTTAACACCGTAAGCTAGTACCATACCAAACATACTTATCATAGCTCCACCTAATACCGGTTGAGGTACAATTGTTGCTAAAGCTCCTATTTTAGGTATCGAACCGAATACCAATAATAATAGAACCATAACATACATAACTTTTTTGCTTTTAACACCTGAAATTTGAACAAGTCCTACGTTTTGAGAATATGTTGTATACGGAAAAGCATTAACTAATGAGCCTATCATAACAGCTAATCCTTCTGCCAAGTAACCTCTTCTTAAATCTGGTTCTTTTACATCTTGATTACAAATATTTCCTAGGGCATAATACACTCCTGTTGATTCTATCATACTTACAATACCAACGATTGTAAATGTTAAAATCGCACTAACATTAAATTCGAAACCAGTAAATTTAAACGGGGTTGGATGTTGGAACCATCCTGCTTGAGAAACTTCAGAAAAACTTACCATTCCCATAAAACTAGCAATAACTGTTCCTGATACTAAACCTAATAAAATTGCTATAGAGTGTATAAAACCAGTTGTAAATTTATAAATAACCAAAATAATAGCAAGTGTTATACATGCAAGTATAATATTTTTAGGATTACCAAAATCTTTAGCTCCTTGTCCTCCCGCTATATAATTCATAGCCACAGGAACTAAAGTAATACCAATAATAGTCACAACACTACCAGTAACAACTGGCGGGAATAATTTTGCAACTTTAGCAAAAAATGGTGCTATAAGAACTACAACTAATCCAGAAACAAAAATTGCTCCATACATAGTTGCTAATCCTGCACTATTACCAATTGCTATCATTGGCGCTACTGCTGTGAAAGTACATCCAAGAACAACCGGTAACCCAATTCCTGTAAATTTCCCTTTATACACTTGTAAAAATGTAGCAATCCCACACATAAAAATATCAACTGACACTAAATAAGTTGTTTGTTCTGCTGAAAGACCTAGACCTCCAGCAACAATTATCGGTACAATTACCGCTCCTGCATACATTGCTAGTACGTGCTGTAAACTTAAAATAAAAGTTTTCAAGATTCTTTTCTCCTTAGTTATATATTATTTTTGACAAATATAACTATATAAATACAAAAAATCACCTATAATTACTTATAGGCGATTTAAAATTCTACTACAAATAGTTACTTTAAAAATTAATTCAAAGTAATAACATTATAATAAAAATGCCCATAGTCATCAAATTTACGGTCTGATGGTAGAAACTTGCAAGCCTTATTCTTGCCTTTATATGTGCTATAATTTGTCTGTACATGATATAATATCAATTTTCAAAATGATTTTCAAGTGTTACCTGTTTTTTCTTTTATATTTTTATCGTTAATTTAAAATTATACTGTATGAATGATAATTACTTATTCTATTACCTTCAATTTACCTCTAAAGTCCTCTATACTTGAGTACCCTTTTTCTTTCATTACTTCTTGAAGTTCTTTAATAAGTCTAGCGAAAACTGAAACTCCTTCTTTATGAAGAGTTGTTCCCACTTGTACTAAATCAGCACCACATAGAATGTGTTCAAACACATCTTTACCATTTATAACTCCACCTGTTCCTATAATTTTAATGCTAGGATTTAAGCGTTCTCTAAATGCACGAACATTCGCTAGAGCTGTTGGTTTAATATATTCTCCACCAAGTCCTCCAAAACCACCTTTTGGTTTGATAACTACTTGTTCTTTATCTAAATCAATATATAAACCATTCCCTACACTATTTACACTATTTACATACGTTAATGGATATTTATTTAAAATTTTAGCCATTTCATCAAAATGAGCAATATCAAAATATGGAGGTAGTTTTACCCCAATAGGTTTTGTAAAGAATGTGAATACCTCAGCTAATAATTTGTCTGTAAGTTCAAAGTCATAAGCAATCTGAGGTTTACCCGGCACATTCGGACATGATAAGTTAAACTCAGTAACTCCATCATATTCACTTTCTTGAATTTTTTTTAATAATCCTATATTTTCATCATAACTCATACCAGTTACCGATAAAAACTGTAATTTTGCACCTGCTCTTTGACGTTCAATAACATAATTTAAATAATAATCTAAACCATTATTCGGCAACCCCATTGAATTAATACTTCCTAAAGTAATATCATAATATCTTGGTTCAGGATTTCCCTCTCTATAATTACGAGTGGCAGTCTTGGTAACAAATGCCCCAGCTTCACTAGCCACTAATTCATCTAGTTCCTTAGTCGTCATACAGTGAACCCCTGATGCATTCATTAATGGATTAGTTAATTCTACACCTAAAAAATTTATTTTTAACATTTTTCATACCTCCTATGTATACTAATAACAGTTTATCACAAAACACTCTTAATAACCATTGATAAAATTAGTTTTAGTATGTATGTTAATAAAAAAGAAGAAGGGGCTGACCCAAAAGTCCTAAAATTTAACAAAGTTTATATAAGAGCTCATAGACGCAGTGGTTTATTGATATCTAAATTCGCTTTATAAAAGCTTTTTAGATATCTAATAAACTGTGCGGGGGTGACTCAACAAAATCGATTTCTTCGAAATCGCGATTTTTGAGTCACTCCCAATTCTCCTTATTTAAAAGTTAGTAATTTTCTTATCTAAAATAAACAATTCTTAATTATGCTTCTAGATACTTAATAATATCCAAATACAAATTATCCATTTTAGGCAATATATCTTTTATTCTATCTGAATGCTCTTCTTTTAACCAAGAAGTAGGCTTTTCATATATTAATTCAGTTTTATCTTCTCTCTTAATCAGAAACAATTTCAACGGTAGATTAAAACTTAGATAAACATCATCTTGCATTAGTAATGTACCTACTTTAGGATTTCCAAATACTACATATTGAATATCAACTAATTCTAAATCAACATTTTTGGCATATTCACCTTGATTTATATTTAAAAATTGATGAATGTTATTTTTTTCTAAATATTCATCTACTTTTGATTTTACATTGACAAATTCGTTGTTAATTAGATACTTTTCCATAATTTACCTCTTTTTACTATTATTAAGTTTATTTGATACCATAATACACTAATTATCTACTTTTGTCATCAATTTAAGTTTTAAGAATTTTATGAGTTCTAATAAATTATATTTCTATATTCACCCATGGTCTATCCATTAATTTCATCAATAATTTCTTTTAACAATTCATATGAGTAATGTTGAGCATGTTCATCATAAATATATGAATTTATCATTAATTCATCAAACTCTACCCTACGTTTTAAATCTAAAATCTGATTTTTCACAGTTTCCTTATTACCAATAAATGAGATTTTCGTCATCTGATCAACCACAGATTTCTCATGATCAACTATCTCATCATGTTCAAATGCAATTGGTCCAAAATATGGAACTTTTGTTGTAGCGATATAATTTTTCCATACAGCTTCTTCCGATTGTACTGGTGGAACCATGCCCTGATGATTACTCGTAATAATATTTAAAAATGATTGAATCTGAGTTGTTGATAATCTTTTTGCTTCTTCATCGGTATCTGCAACAACTGCATTAGCACCTAAAATTACATACGGCTCTCTTAAAACTTCTGATGGTTTAAAGTAATGTCTATAAATTGCTACTGCATTTTCCATCATAGCTGGAGCAAAATGCGATGCAAATGAATAAGGCAATCCTAGCTCAGCAGCTACATATGCACTATCAGTACTTGAACCTAGTATATATAGTGGAACATCAAGACCAGAAGCTGGATATGCATGAACAGGTCTTGTGTCTTTAAAATACCCAGATAGTTCTACAACTTCTTTTTTAAAATCCATCTCTCTATTAGTATTCCTTCTGATAGCACGTGCAGTGTTATAATCAGTACCCGGTGCACGCCCTAAACCTAAATCAACTCTACCTGGATAAAGAGTCTCCAAAGTTCCATATTGCTCTGCAACTATATATGGACTATGATTAGGTAACATTACTCCTCCTGATCCTACTCTAATAGTACTAGTATTGTCTAAAGTACGTTGTATTAATAATTGTGTTGCACTGCTTGCTACACTTTTGGTATTATGATGTTCTGCAATCCAATACCTTTCATATCCTAGTTCATCAGCCTTTTTAGCTAATTTAACCATTGCATCAATGGCATCTTTAAAATTCTGCCCTTGTCTTAATGGAGCTAAATTTAAAATTGAAATTTTCATTGTTATCTCCTTACTTATTTTCTATTAATATTTTAATATAAATATATAGCTAGATAAAAATATTCTTCTGAGCTAAATTCTCGATACACTCATCATAGTATGCCTTATCGTGTTCTTTATAAATTGACTTATTAATTTTACACTCTTTTAGATCGTTGTGAGGCGCACAAATTTTTCCTCTATAATTTTTATCAAGCCATTCTTCACTAATATTATAGCCTCTATTCTTCATTTTCTGCATGATTAATTCATGATACTTGAAAAGTAAAAATGGTTTATGTTTAAATACATAATCTACTGTTGCATGTTTCTTACCCCAACCATTTCCTCTTAATGCACAACACTCTCTATGTTGTCCTAAAAGTTGTTGCCTTGGTAATTTTGATATAAGTTCTTCATGCCAAAGTCTCATCTTATCCTCCATTGATAAAAGTAGATTCTTCTAAATACTTATTTGGATATTTCTTTAGAAGATGTTTTACTTCTTTTATCAAATCTTCTTTTTTATATTTATTATTATGATATTCTTCAATCATTTCAAAAAAATGATCTTTTTCTTCTTTTGTCGCATATTTTTTAAAATATCCCCAGACATGATGTAGTGCGTTCGTTACTTGTCCTTTATCTTCAGGTAAACTTACAGCTTGTTTTATAAACTCACTCACTTTAACTATGGATACTTCTTCTTGCTTTAAATATGTTCTAATTTCTAAGTATATTTTACTTGAATGACTCAAAACAAGATATTTATTTTTTGCCCATAACTTTTGACATTGAACTCTTTCTTCTTTATTATTCATTTTATCCTTTCGAAAACAGTTTATTTTTAATATCCATATTATATTATATCTTATACTTTTTTACTACATATCAATATCAAACTATATAAAAAATTCCTTATTAAGTTTTATCTTAATAAGGAACCTCTATATTAGTTTTCGTTGTATTAAATTTAACCATGTTCTTTTGATTTGCTACGTCTATACTAATTCTAAAAGACCAATGGTATATTTCCGTATAATATAATTCTAAAAATACCTATAATTGCCAAATGTATTGGATAATAATAGTAGAAGAACCACTTAGAACCAGTATGCTTACCTCTAGTACCATCATATCTCATTAATAATGGTAATGAAAGTAAAGTTGCAAACTGTAATACTCCATAAAATACATCTATAAAGATAATATAAATAGCTGCATAAACACTTATCCAGATAACATAGTCAAGTACTTGTTGTTTTTTATTACCTCTATGATTATATAAGAAGAATGGCATCATAAGAGCAATTGCAGACCAATCAGCTATAAATGTTAATAAACAGAAAACAATAATAGCTAAAATCTTTAATGTATTACTTATCTTCTCACTTCTAAAGATTGCGATTAATAAAACCGACATCGCTAATGGGAATAAGACACTTGTTTTATTAAATATGCTTCCTGTAGTTATATCAAATGGTATTCCTAAACCGAAGCAAAAAGCAAAGTGACTAATAAAAGCAAAGCTCATAATTCTAAAGAAATATTTTTTAATATCTTTTGTATAATAACATCCTTCTGCGATAAAATACCACATAATCGGTGCTGTTAAACGTCCTACTATATGCATAAGTACTGGTATTGTTTCTTTAACTAAACCTGGATATAATAGCCATGCTAAATGATCAATTGTCATAGCAATTATAGCTATATATTTTAACTGAGTTCCATCAAACTTTAAATTCTTCATTTTCTTCCTTTCTATACTATTTTTACTTTATTTAAAAATATTAATCATTATATTACTCATAAATTTGGGATAATGAGAATACTATACACTAACATATATTAGCATATTAATATGGTTTATACAATTATTTATGCAAATTTCTTAAACTCAGCTACTTGAAACTTTCTCTATTAAACGTATTTTATATATTAATAATAAGAAATCGAAGTTAATCTCTTAACTTCGATTTCTTATTATTACTCAATATCCCTAGAGTAATTAAGTTTGATGTAATAATAGTCGTACATTTAATGTATTAATACTATTATTTTCCCCTATACTACCTTTAAACATATTATACACCTCTTACAGTTTTTGTGCAACAACTTTATAAAAATAGTATATTTTACTTTATATTATTCCTTTAAATATTATAAACTTAAACCATAAAATTATTAAAATATGAATCATAAATATATAAAAAAAGCAAGGTGAAAATCACCTTGCTTTCTATTTAAATTCAAAATTATTTAACGATAGATGTAACAACACCTGAACCTACAGTACGTCCACCTTCACGAATTGAGAAACGAGTTCCTTCTTCAATCGCGATTGGAGAAATAAGTTCTACGTTGATTGATACGTTATCCCCAGGCATTACCATTTCAGTACCTTCTGGTAAAGTAACTACACCAGTTACGTCAGTAGTACGGAAGTAGAATTGAGGACGGTAGTTTGTGAAGAATGGAGTGTGACGTCCACCTTCTTCTTTAGATAATACGTACACGTCAGCTACGAATTGAGTGTGTGGAGTAATTGTTTTAGGAGCTGCTAAAACTTGTCCACGTTCGATATCTTCACGAGCAACACCACGTAATAATGCACCGATGTTATCTCCTGCTTCAGCGTAATCTAATAATTTACGGAACATTTCAACACCTGTTACAGTAGTTGAAGCTGGTTCTTCAGTTAATCCAACGATTTCTACTACGTCTCCAACTTTAACTTGTCCACGTTCAACACGTCCAGTAGCAACTGTACCACGACCTGTGATTGAGAATACGTCCTCAACTGGCATCATGAATGGTTTAGCGTTGTCACGTTCTGGAGTTGGGATGTACTCGTCAACTGTTTCCATTAATTCGATGATAGCTTTTTCTGCATCAGCTTCTCCTTCAAGAGCTTTAAGAGCAGAACCTTTGATTACTGGTAGATCGTCTCCATCAAATCCGTATTCAGATAATAGTTCACGTACTTCCATTTCAACTAGTTCTAATAACTCTTCGTCATCAACCATATCACATTTGTTTAAGAATACAACAATTTTTGGTACTCCAACGTTACGAGATAATAGGATGTGCTCACGAGTTTGAGCCATTGGTCCATCTGTAGCAGCGATTACTAAGATAGCTCCGTCCATTTGCGCAGCTCCAGTGATCATGTTTTTAACATAGTCAGCGTGTCCTGGGCAGTCTACGTGTGCGTAGTGACGGTTTGGAGTTTCATACTCGATGTGAGAAGTGTTGATTGTGATACCACGTTCTCTTTCTTCTGGTGCGTTATCGATAGAAGCGTAGTCTTTAGCTTCCCCACCATAAGTTTTTGCTAATACAGTAGCGATAGCTGCTGTTAAAGTAGTTTTACCGTGGTCAACGTGACCAATTGTTCCAATGTTAGCATGTGTTTTACTACGGTCAAATTTTTCTTTTGCCATTTTAAAAATGTCTCCTTCAAGTTAATAAAATTTTGTTTTTTTTAAAATAGTCACATAGCATTCTATGATAACTATATTTTATAATGTTACAACAAAAATTGCAACTATAAAGAATAATTTTTATTATCCTTTATTTTTTTTGATAATTTCTTCAGAAATTGATTTTGGTACTTCTTCGTAGTGGTCGAATACCATTGAGTAAGTACCACGTCCTTGAGTTGCAGAACGTAGAGAAGTTGCATATCCGAACATTTCAGATAATGGTACTGAAGCACTTACTACTTGAGCGTTACCACGAGCTTCCATACCTTCAACACGTCCACGACGTGAAGTGATATCACCCATGATATCTCCTAAGTATTCCTCAGGCATAACAACTTCAACTTTCATGATTGGTTCTAAGATTACTGGGTTACATTTTTTAGCAGCTTCTTTAAGAGCTAATGACGCAGCAACTTTGAACGCCATTTCAGATGAATCGACATCGTGGTATGATCCATCGAATAATTTAGCTTTAACGTCGATTAATTCATATCCAGCTAATACCCCGTTTGCCATAGAATCTTTAAGTCCTGCTTCTACTGCTGGGATGTATTCACGAGGAACTACCCCACCAACGATAGCGTTTTCGAACTCAAATCCTGCACCTGGCTCATTTGGAGTGAACTCAATCCATACGTCCCCGTATTGTCCACGTCCACCAGATTGACGAGTGAATTTACCTTGTACTTGTGCAGCTTGTTTGAATGTTTCACGGTAAGATACCATTGGAGCACCTACAGTACATTCAACTTTGAATTCACGACGCATACGGTCAACGATGATGTCTAAGTGAAGCTCACCCATACCTGCGATGATAACTTGTCCAGTTTCTTCGTCTGTTCCAGCACGGAATGTTGGGTCTTCTTCTTGTAATTTTTGTAAAGCTGTAGACATTTTATCTTGGTCAGCTTTTGATTTTGGTTCAACTGAAAGTTGGATAACTGGTTCTGGGAATTCCATTGATTCAAGAATAACTTCGTTTTTCTCGTCACAAAGTGTGTCCCCAGTAGTAGTATCTTTAAGACCAACAGCTGCAGCAATATCACCAGCGTAAACTTCTGCGATTTCGTTACGAGTGTTAGCGTGCATTTGTAGGATACGTCCTACACGTTCACGTTTACCTTTAGTTGAGTTTTTAACGTATGAACCAGATGATAAAATACCTGAGTACACACGGAAGAAAGTAAGTTTCCCTACGAATGGGTCAGTCATAACTTTGAAAGCTAGGGCTGCGAATGGCTCTTCATCAGAAGAGTGTCTTTCTGTTTCTTCATCAGTGCTTGGATCAACACCTTTAATTGCTGGTACATCTAATGGAGATGGTAAGTAGTCAACTACAGCATCTAACATTGGTTGTACACCTTTATATTTAAAAGCTGATCCACATACTACAGGGAAGAATTCTACTGATAAAGTAGCTTTACGAATAGCAGCTTTAAGCTCGTCAATTGTAATTTCTTCTCCACCTAAGTATTTTTCCATGAAGTTTTCATCGAATTCTGCAACAGCTTCGATAAGTTTTTCACGGTATTCTTCAGCTTGATCTTGATATTCAGCTGGGATTTCTTTAACAACAAGATTTTCCCCAACGCTTCCTTCGTTATAAATAGCTTTCATTTCAACAAGGTCAATTACACCTTCGAATAAATCTTCAGCTCCGATTGGAAGTTGAATTGGGTGCGCATTAGCTTGTAATCTGTCGTGGATTGTTCCTACAGAGTATAAGAAGTCTGCTCCTGTTTTATCCATTTTGTTAACAAATACAATACGAGGAACTCCATAAGTTGTAGCTTGACGCCAAACTGTTTCTGTTTGTGGTTCAACACCTGATTGTGCATCTAATACTGCTACTGATCCATCAAGTACACGAAGTGAACGTTCAACTTCAACTGTGAAGTCTACGTGTCCCGGTGTATCAATGATGTTGATACGGTGTTTTTTCCACTCAGCAGTTGTTGCAGCAGATGTGATTGTAATACCACGTTCTTGTTCTTGTTCCATCCAGTCCATTTGTGAGTTACCATCGTGAGTATCTCCAATTTTGTGGATTTTCCCAGTGTAGAACAAAATACGCTCTGTTGCAGTAGTTTTACCTGCGTCGATATGAGCCATGATACCGATGTTACGAGTATCTTTTAAAGAAAATGCTCTAGTCATGAGTCAATTTTCTCCTTTCATAATTTTTTAAATGATTTTAGTAATTTGTCTTTTATAGTGAAAAACTCAAGCTATGAAATAGCTTGATATTCACCCTATAATTACCAACGATAGTGAGCAAATGCTTTGTTAGCTTCAGCCATTTTGTGAGTATCTTCACGTTTCTTAACAGCTGAACCAGTGTTATTTGCTGCGTCTAAAATTTCATTAGCTAAACGTTGTTCCATAGTTTTTTCTCCTCTTAAACGAGAATAGTTAACTAACCAACGTAGACCTAATGTAGTTCTTCTTTCAGCACGTACTTCTACTGGTACTTGGTAGTTAGAACCACCAACACGACGAGCACGAACTTCAAGAACAGGCATAATGTTGTTTAATGCTTCTTCGAAAACTTCCATAGCATCACGTCCTGATTTTTCTTTAATTAAATCAAACGCAGAATATAAAATTCTTTGTGCTGTACCGCGTTTCCCATCTAGCATTAATTTGTTAATCAATTTTGTAACTAATTTTGAGTTATAAATTGGATCTGGCAAAACGTCACGTTTTGCAACTGGACCTTTACGTGGCATAGTGTCTGCCTCCTTTCACGAATTCTTTTTATCAAATTTTATCTTTTATTATTTTTTCTCTTTTGGTTTTTTAGCACCGTATAGTGAACGTCCTTGTTTACGGTCGTTAACTCCTGCAGTATCTAAAGCTCCACGGATGATGTGGTAACGTACCCCTGGTAAGTCTTTTACACGTCCTCCACGAATAAGTACAACACTGTGTTCTTGTAGGTTGTGTCCGATACCTGGGATATATGCTGTTACTTCGATTTGGTTTGATAAACGAACACGTGCATATTTACGTAAAGCTGAGTTAGGTTTTTTAGGTGTCATAGTCCCAACACGAGTACAAACTCCACGTTTTTGTGGTGAAGAAATGTTAGTTTCTTTCTTTCTTTGAGAGTTGTAACCTTTGTTAAGTGCTGGTGAATCTGATTTCGATACTTTTGATTTACGAGGTTTACGAACTAATTGGTTAATAGTTGGCATTTTCCTGATTTCCTCCTTCCCTGTTTATTTGTGAATCACCTATCCAGGTGTATCACATTTTTAAATTTTTTATAAGCCTTAGTGGCTTTACACAGAGTGCCGTAACACTCACGTACTAAATAATACCACTTTTATTTTTTCTTGTCAACACTTTTTTAAAATTTTTTTATATCTTTTTTACTTGTCATTATCACATTCTATTTTCACACTTATCCAGGTGTATCATTTTTAACTTATAAACAAACACTTCCAGGTGTATCATATATATAGTTTTAGCTCACTTTTCCAGGTGTTCCATATACACACTACAAAATTATATTTTTTTATATTTTTTTATCATAATTATAGAAATAATTTATCCATCCCTCTTGTTGAGTAAATCGATTTCAAGTATAATATAGCTATAGATAACATTGGAGGGATACTTATGATAAACATTAAAAATCTTACCGTAAAATTTGATACAAAGTGTGCTGTTGATGATTTAAGTTTTACAATCAATGATGGAGAAATATTCGGGCTTATCGGGCATAACGGAGCTGGTAAGTCTACTACAATCAAATCTCTAGTTAGTATATTAGAACCTACTTCAGGAGAGATTTACTTCAATGACCTACTTTTAAAAAATAATAGATTAGAATGTAAAAAACAAATTGGCTATGTTCCCGATACTCCCGATATGTTTCTTACATTATCAGCCTTTGAATATTGGTCTTTAGTCGCTAGCATATATGAAATCGATAATAAAACAAGAGATGATATTCTTAATAGGTACTGCAAATTATTTAATATGGCAGGAGTTGAACATCAAGAAATTAGTTCTTTTTCTCACGGTATGCGACAAAAAGTATTCGTAATTGGTGCCCTATTATCAGAACCTAAATTCTGGATTATGGATGAACCGATGACTGGATTAGATCCACAAGCTGCATTTGACTTGAAAAACTTAATGAAAGAGCACGCTTCAAAAGGAAATAGTGTCTTATTCTCTACTCATGTCTTGGAGGTCGCTGAACATCTGTGCGATAGAATAGGTATCCTCAGCAAAGGAAAACTAGTTTTTATCGGTACACTTAACGAGCTTAAAGAACAATTTGAGGGAGATAATTTAGAAGAAATTTATCTTAATATAGTAAAAAATTCAAATTCAAATATTTTAGGTGGTGATTAAATATGAGATTTAGTGTAATAAAAGAGTTATTCTTAACGAATCTTCTTTATAGTTTTTCACCTCAAAGAATAAAATACAGAAAAAAATTCAGTGGAAAGAGCGATATAAGACATAATCTTTTTAGAAATGTTTTAATGCTTAATTTTTTCAATTTCTTACATATTTTATTTTTATTTTCAATATTTTCTCGTGGTTTTAACTTTTCTGGACCGGGATATCGAAATATACTTTTCTTTATTTTATTATTAGTGTTTATTCAGATTTTAAATAATTTTATCAATATGTTTTACGAAAGTGATGATACATTAGCAATTATTCACTTACCTGTTACAGGATCTGAAATATTTTTTAGTAAATTGTTTACTCTACTTTCACAAGTTATTAGTAATTTTACTCCTTTAATAGTTATAAACTTAATTATTGGATTAAATGCAGAGTTTTCAATTCAAAAATTTTTCTTCGTATTAGTATATAGTTTTGCATTTATCATTACTTTAATATGTTCTATTATGACACTACTTTCATTTATTACTTATATCCCAAATTTTAAGAAGAATAAAGGGAAAGTTAATGCAGCTACAATATTAATTGCGTTGATATTCTTCACAGGATACATATTTAATTTTGCTCATACTTTTAAAAGTTTTGATTCTGATTATTCAGGAGATTTATTTTTAAATATACTCGTATTAGATATTTCTAAGACTTATACTTACTTAATAGTAGCTATTATCTTAGCACTTATTTCTTTCTTTACTACATATATATTTGTAATAAGAAAATATATGAAAGACTTATATAGAATATCTGGTAATACATACACATCTAGTTCTAAAGCTGTAAAAATCAAAGAAAATACTAATAGTACATCAACTACACTATTTTCTAAATTAATTAAGAGAAATTTAAAATTATTGTTAAACAGTACAATTTCCACAACTGTATTTACTAATCTTATAATTACACTTGGTATATTTGTAATTCCGATTATAGAAATTAGAAAACACGGAGGTATTACACTACCTTTTCTATTTTATCCTCTAGCTATGACTATAGGATTCACGTTAGCATTATACATTAATTCTAATCCTATGAATTTTACAAGTATAGCAATATCACTAGAAAAACAAGATTACTATTTTTTAAAATCTCTTCCATTAGATTTTAAAAAATACCTAAAAATCAAATTAGCAATCGCCACTTGTTTACAACTTGGCTTTGGATTATTTGCTCTGATTGCGATGTTAATTATAACTAAAACACCAATCTTATTAGCAATTGCAACTATTATATCCTACATTATTTCAAGCCTTGTCTTTTCTTTCTATAGTTATACAAGCGACTATAGAAAATTATATCTAAATTGGAACACTATCACTGATCTAGCTAATCGTAGTTCGATAAATCAAGTACTATTAACTATTTTAGCTTTCGGAGCTATTTTCCTGTTGGTACTACTTAATGTCGTGACATTTTTCTTAATTGCTATGCTGCCATCATCAGTAAATATAGTAGGAATAATATATTCTCTAATATTAATAATACTGTTGATTCTCGCAACAAGAAAATTAAGAAAAAATGTACTTGACAAAATATACTCATAAATAATATGTAACGAGAGAGACTCAAAAAATTGATTTTTAAGTCTCTCTCTTTTTTATCTTATTCTATTCCCCTATAATAATCACTGTTTATTTCTCTATAAGGAGCTATATCCTGAACGTATTCTAGTACTCCTTGAAATTCCCCATTTTCATCATATACACCTGCATAAGTAACATGAACAAACTTTCCTCTTGATTCTGATTTAAACCACATTTCATACTTGTCTTTTTTTCTTTCTCGCAAGTTTTTCATTATAGTTTTAACTTTCTCTAGATACTTCGGTGGATGACATAGTTCAACATTTCTTCCTACTTGTCCTGGCGTACGTTTGAAAATCATCTCTTCTTCTGAACAATGATTATTATAATATTGGAAGATTTCCTCTTTATTCACAAAGGTAATCTCCATAGGCAAATAATTTAAAATTAAATCAATTTGATTTAATGATAAATACCCATTTCCAATTTTCTGAGGTGTATCTCTATTTAAAGTTTCTTCTTTAACTTCTTTTGGTTTATAGGTAATAGTGAACTCTCCTTCAGGAGTTTGAATTACTTTCGTTAATTCCCCTTCGCTTACTTCTATTACTTCACTGTCTTCACTAGTAATTTTAGTTTCAAAATCTTCTCTATGAGGTATCCACTCTTCTTGAGGTCGAATTATTGCATAACCGTATGTATCACTATCTTTAGCGATACTCAACCAATCGTCTTGAGTAAATGTTTCTAATAATATCATAAGAAGAATCGACTCTTCTTTAAAGATCATTTCCTCAAATTCTTTAACAAAAACTTCAAACTTTTCTTTAACGACAGCTATCTCTACATTTGGTAGTTTTTCCGCTTCTTCTTTTGCTAGTTTAAACAAATCTCTTATTTCATCATCAACACCCCACATAACCTTAGGTGGTGCATCATGTCCATATCTCTCCATTATAGGAAACATAAGTTCTTCTTTGCGTTTATAATGAATATCAAATTGCCCTAATAATTGCAACTGACGAAGCAATCCTTTTAAAACTGCTACTTTTGTATCACCATCATCGAGCTTAGCATAATTGTCTAAAATTCTGCGTACTCGAATAATCGCAGCTCTTAAAGCTAAATTCTCTTGTTTAAACACTTGAACAGGATGTCCTGGATGCTCACTATCTTCAACTTCTACAGTTTTTATCGCACCTTTAAATAGATTAGCATGTACATTACATAACTTCATAACATCTTCAAAAGTTACGCCAGAATCTGAATTCATAAGCTCATGCTCCATTAACGATATCTCAATCGCAGATACTCCTGAAAAATGTTCATTAAACTCCTCCTGTACCGATTCTGCAGATTCTCCATTATGAAGTCGTAATAATATATCGCGTAAAACTTCAATTCTCTTTGTAGCCATTAGTCTAATCCTACTACTTCATACCCATTAGCTTCTAATGTAGCAATAATTGTTTCAAGTTTAATTCCTGCTAGCTTCGAACCCATTCTAAGTGAAGTCTTTCTACCTACAGTATTTCTCATAATCGGATTAGCCAAAGGCTTAAACCCTAAATCTACTAAAATATCCAATACTTCTGGGTGTTTATCAACAACTTGTGCAACTGGTATACTTACATCTATAATATTATCCATTTTTTCTTTACCTCACTACCTTATATTATTAATATAATTATACCATAAGCCATTGATAATCGCTATCAAATTAAAAATGATAATGTAAAAAGATGTAACCTAAGACTTTCATCTAAGTTACATCTTTAATATTACTTTATATACTTTATTTCTTTGAAACTAATCTCAATCTGATAAAGAACTTTTACTACAAATTATTTCTCCACTCAAGAAGTTTTTCTACATCTTCTTGTTTGATATAATCACTTGCTACCGCTTCTTCGATTAAGTAGTTATAGTTAGTTAATGTATGATACTCTACCTTATCTGCTGCAAAAGCATCTTGTGCTTTTTTAAGTTCATAACTAAATATTGCCACTACTCCTAAGACTACTGCTCCTGCTTCCTCTAATGCTTTAGCTACTTTTAATGAAGATAATCCAGTTGAGATTAAGTCTTCAATAATAACAACTTTTTGCCCATCTAGTAATCTTCCTTCGATTTGATTTGTTTTCCCATGTTTTTTAGCTGAATCTCTCACGTAAATCATAGGTAAGTCCAGTACTTCACTCACCCATGCAGCGTGTGGAATACCAGCTGTCGCCGTACCAGCTACCACTTCTACTTCTGGGAATTTAGCTTTAATTACTTCACTCATTCCTGCAGCTATTTCACGACGAATCGCTGGATAAGACATTGTAATTCTGTTGTCACAGTAAATTGGTGATTTAATACCAGATGTCCAAGTGAAATAATCATTTGGTCTTAATGCCACTGCTTCAATATCTAATAAGTGTTTTGCTATTTTTCTTTCTAATACCATGTTTTTCTCCTTTACCTTAGCTGTATATCTAATATTATTTTACGAATTGACTTTTTATTAATTTATAAACTTCAAGTGGATTTTCTGATTTAGTTATAGAACGACCAACCACGATATGTGTACTTCCTTCTTCGTTAGCAACAGTTGGAGTCGCTACACGTTTTTGATCTCCTACTTCATCTGTTTCTAATCTTATTCCTGGAGTTACTTTTAAGAAGTCATCTCCACAGTTTTCTCTAATTAATCTTGCTTCCCAAACTGATGAAACTACTCCATCAAGTCCTGCTTTTTTAGCTAGTCTAGCATAATTAATTACACTATCTTCAAGAGAGACAGCAATTAGTTGCTCGTCTTTCATCGCTTCTTCTGATGTTGAAGTTAATTGTGTTATCGCTATTACATTAGTATCTACACTACCACCTTCAACCATTCCTCTTTTTGCTGCTTTTAGCATTTCATAGCCTCCTGCAGCATGTACAGTAAGAATATCAACTTTGAATTTCGCTAATCCTTTTGTCGCACCATAAACTGTATTAGGAATATCATGTAGTTTAAGATCTAAAAATATCTTATGTCCTAATTCTTTAATTTTTTCAATAACAACAGGTCCATTTTGTAGGTATAATTCCATCCCTACTTTTACAAATAGTTTTTCTTCGCCAAATTTTTCTAAAAAATTTAAAGTATCTTCCAAAGTTGGAAAGTCTAATGCTATTATTACATCTTTATTCATAATATTTCTCCTTTTTATTTATATGCACGACCACGAAGTTCTAGTATATGTTCTACACCTAGTTCATCAAGCGCCGCTTCTAACTTATCGATAATTTTTGGGCAAGCATATGGATCTGCAAAATTCGCTGTACCTACTGCTACCGCACTCGCTCCAGCAGAGATAAAGTCGATTACATCCCACTCATCCATAATTCCTCCCATACCTATAATAGGAATGTTTACAGCTTGACTCACCTGATAAACCATTCTTATAGCCACAGGTTTCACCGCTGGTCCTGATAATCCACCAGTTACATTCGCAATAATTGGTTTCCCAGTCTTTTTATCTAACCTTACACCTACTAAGGTATTTATCATTGTAATACCATCAGCTCCTCCTTCTTCGACAGCTTTTGCCATCGCTACGATATCGGTAACGTTAGGTGAAAGTTTCACATAAACAGGTACACTAGATACCTCTTTTACTTTTTTAGTTAAGTTTTTTGCTGTTTCAGGATCTGTTCCGAACTGAATTCCTCCATGCTTAACATTAGGACAAGATATATTTAACTCTAATGCATGAACATTCGGTGCTTTACTTATGTGCTCCGCTACATAGACATAATCATCTATTTCACATCCTGCCACATTAGCAATAATAGGAACATCATATTTTTCTAATTCTTTTAATTTAGTTTCTAATATCTCATGAACCCCAGGATTTTGTAGACCTATTGCATTTAACATCCCACTAGAAGTCTCTGCTACACGTGGTGTAGGATTCCCAAAACGTGGTTCTTTAGTCGCTGCCTTAATCATAATTGCTCCAAGTCTGCTTAAATCATAAAAGTTAGCATATTCTAAACCAAATGCAAAGCATCCTGATGCAGGCATTACAGGATTTTTTAAATCTAATCCTGGTAGTTTCACTCGTAATCTTTCGCTCATAAATTCCTCCTATAATGCTATTTCTTTTGAATCATAAACAGGGCCATCATAACATACTCGAGATATAGAACCATCAATTTTCTCACAAACACATGCGTAGCATGCACCTACTCCACAAGCCATTCTTTCTTCTAAAGAAATATACCCCATCTTTTCTTCATCCATCTTAGTTAATGCTTTTAACATTGCAAATGGACCACAACTATAATACTTATCATAGTCAACTTCATAATTTTTTATAACATCAGTAACAAAACCTTTTTCTCCGTAACTTCCATCAGCTGTAGCAACATAAGTCGTACCAAGCTTTGCAAATTTTTCTTCATAAAACACATCTTTCACATTATTAAAACCTAAAATATGTACTGTGTTTACCCCTTGTTTTCTAAATTGCTTTGCCAGCTCATATAACGGTGGTACTCCAATCCCTCCACCCACTAGCAATGCAGTTTGTCCTTCTTCTAGCGTATAAACATCATATCCTTTTCCTAATGGACCTAATACATCTACTAAATTACCTGTTTCTAATTCAGATATTTTCTTAGTACCTGCTCCATCTGCTCTATAAATCATCACAAATGTATTTTTTTCTTTATTAATTTCACAAATTGAAATAGGTCTTCTTAATAAAAACTCATAGCTGTTGCTTACTTTAATATTTACAAATTGTCCAGGCGTATTCATCTCTTTGACTACGTCACCTTGTAATTCAATTCTGAATATTTTATCCGCAATTTGTTCATTACTAACTACTGTTGCTAAATAAGTATCCATTCAAATGCTCCTTCTGTAAGAAGAGGGGAAAAATTTTCCCCTGCTTCATTTTTTATTTTATAGTGGTAATATATCAAATGAGATTGATTCTAGTACTTTTAGTAGCGCATCTGCTGTATCTAATGATGTTAAACATACAACCTCTTGCTCACTCGCTACACGACGAATCTTGAATCCGTCTTTTGTTACATCTTTATCTTTTGAAGTAGTGTTAACTACAACATCCACATCTCCATTATATATAGCGTCAAGTACACTGTAATCACTTTGATTAATTTTTCCTACTGGCGTAACTCTTAATCCATTTTCATCTAAGTACTTAGCTGTCCCTTCTGTAGCTAATAGGTTGTATCCTAAACCGAAGAAACGTTTTGCTATATTTAATGCTTCTTCTTTATCATCATCACTAATTGTGAATAAGATATTTCCTTGATCACTTACTTTGATTCCTGCTGCAAGAAGTCCTTTATAAAGTGATTTTTCTAGAGTTCTATCGCTTCCCATTACTTCTCCAGTTGATTTCATCTCAGGTCCAAGAGTAGTATCAACATCTTTTAGTTTTTGGAAACTAAATACCGGTACTTTAGTGTACACATTCTCTGCTTCTGGTAATAGCCCAGTTTCATAACCTTTAGATTTTAGCGTTTCTCCAATGATAGCTCCAGCAGCAAGTTTTGCCATTGGAACTCCTGTGATTTTACTTAAGAATGGCACAGTTCTTGAGCTTCGAGGGTTAACTTCTAGTACGAATACTTCACCTTTACTGATTACATATTGGATATTTAATAGTCCTACAATGTTTAATCCTTTTGCTAATTTTATTGTATATTCTATTAACTTAGCTTTTTCACCTTCTGTCAGTGTTTGAGGTGGATATACTGCTATTGAGTCTCCAGAGTGAACCCCTGCTCTTTCGATATGCTCCATAATACCTGGAATAATTACTGTTTCTCCGTCACTAATAGCATCTACTTCTATCTCACGACCAACTAAATATCTGTCAGTTAGTACTGGATGCTCTGGTGTAAGTTTTACCGCTGTTTTCATATAACGACGTAATTCAGATTCTTCATAAACTATTTCCATAGCTCGTCCACCAAGTACATATGATGGTCTTACTAATACAGGGTATCCAATTTCTTCTGCATTCTTAACCGCTGTTTCTACATCAAATGCAGTTTTTCCAAGTGGTTGTGGAATGTCTAGTTTATGTAATAATTCTTCAAATTTATCTCTATCTTCTGCATTATCAATTTCTTCTAAAGCAGTACCTAAAATTTTCACGCCGTGTTTTTCTAATTTAGCCGCTAGATTGATAGCTGTTTGTCCACCGAATTGAACTACAACACCAAGTGGATTTTCATGATTAATTATCGCCATTACATCTTCTTCAGTAAGTGGCTCAAAGTACAGTTTATCAGAGATTGTAAAGTCTGTAGAAACTGTTTCAGGGTTGTTATTAACAATGATTGCTTCATAACCTACATCTTTAATCGCCATTACCGCATGTACTGTTGCATAGTCGAACTCAACCCCTTGTCCGATTCTAATAGGTCCAGATCCTAACACAACAATTTTTTTCTTATCGCTAACGATTGATTCTTCCTCTTGCTCATAACTTGAATAGAAATAAGGTGTTTCTGATACAAACTCAGCTGCACATGTATCGACCATTTTGAATACTGGTGTTATTTTGTTTTCTTGACGAAGGTTGTAGATATCATCTTCTGTCACTCCCCATCTGTGGGCAATTACCTTATCAGAGAATCCATATTTTTTAGCATATTCTAGTAAATCTACATTTCCTACATTGTCTTTTAACTCATGTTCGATATCAATGATATTTTGCATTTTCTCTAGGAAGAACATGTCAATTTTTGTAATATCATGAATAGCTTTTGTGCTTTGTCCGCGTCTTAAAGCTTCTCCAATGAAGAATAATCTTTCATCTCCAGCTTGCTTAATCTTGTTAATAATTTCTTCTAATGTGAAATCATCTCCATTAGGTAGTCCAAGGTGATGCACACCATATTCTAATGAACGAATAGCTTTTAGTAAACTTTCTTCATAAGTTCTACCCATCGCCATTACTTCACCAGTAGCTTTCATTTGTGTTCCTAATTTTCTATCTGCATTTTCAAATTTATCAAATGGGAAACGTGGAATTTTACTTACTACATAGTCAAGTGTTGGTTCGAAACAAGCATATGAGTTTTGTGTAACTGGGTTTATAATTTCATCAAGAGTTAAACCTACAGCAATTTTCGCTGCAATTTTCGCAATCGGATATCCTGTAGCTTTTGATGCTAAAGCTGACGAACGTGATACCCTTGGGTTAACTTCGATAATATAATATTTGAATGAATTTGGATCAAGTGCAAGTTGTACGTTACATCCACCTTCAATTTTTAAAGCTCTGATAATTTTTAATGACACATTACGTAGCATGTGGTATTCTCTGTCTGTTAATGTTTGAGACGGTGCTACTACTACTGAGTCTCCTGTGTGAATTCCTACAGGATCAATATTTTCCATATTACATACAACAATCGCTGTATCATTAGAGTCACGCATTACTTCGTATTCAATTTCTTTAAATCCTGCGATTGATTTTTCTAGTAAACATTGAGTAACTGGTGAATAGTGTAATCCACTACTTACGATTTCTTCTAAGTCTTTCTCGTCGTAACAGATACCTCCACCTGTTCCTCCCATCGTAAATGCAGGACGAACGATTACTGGATAACCTATTTCAGCAACGAAATCTCTAGCTTCATCTAAATTTGTAATAATTGCTGATTCTGGAACTGGTTCATTAAGTTCATTCATTAGATTACGGAATAATTCTCTATCTTCTGCTTGCTCAATAGAACTTAGTTTTGTTCCTAATAATTCCACTCCGTACTTGTCTAAAATTCCACTTTTGTGTAGTTCAACAGCAAGGTTTAGCCCCACTTGACCTCCTAATGTTGGAAGTAATGCATCAGGTCTTTCTTTTCTAATTATTTTACTTACAAACTCAAGAGTTAAGGGTTCCATATAAACTTTATCAGCGATTTCTTTGTCAGTCATTATTGTCGCTGGGTTTGAGTTAACTAAGATAACTTCATACCCTTCTTCTCTTAAAGATAGACAGGCTTGAGTTCCTGCATAGTCAAACTCAGCTGCTTGACCTATTGTAATTGGTCCAGATCCTATTACTAATATTGTTTTTATATCATTACGTTTTGGCATTTTTATTCTCCTTAGTTTTGCATTGATACTTGATAGTTTTCAGGTTAATTCCTATTTATTTTCTTTGAATTCTCTCATATTATCTATAAATTGATCGAATAAGTAGTTAGGATCGTGCGGTCCTGGTGAAGCTTCTGGGTGATATTGTACTGAAAATACTGGATATTTTTTATGACGTACCCCTTCACATGTTTTATCATTCACTGATAAGTGCGTAAGCTCTAAATCCGTATCTTTTAACGATTCGATATCAACACTGAAACCATGGTTTTGTGAAGTAATATCAACTTTTCCTGTTATTAAGTTTTTAACTGGATGATTAGCTCCACGGTGTCCGAATTTAAGTTTATATGTTTTCGCTCCACATGCCAACGAAATAAGTTGGTGTCCCATACAAATTCCAAATACTGGAATTTTTGGCATAACTTCTTTAAGCATCTCGATTGTTTCTGGTACATCTTCTGGATCTCCAGGTCCATTACTTAACATAATTCCATCTGGATTAAGTCTGAAGATTTCCGCAGCAGTTACGTTATGAGGTACAACAACGATATCACAATTACGTTCATTTAGTTCTCTAAGTATACCTGATTTCATACCAAAGTCTACTAGTACTACTCTATATCCATTTCCTGAAGATAAGAACGCTTTTTGCGTTGAAACTTGTTCAATTTGGTTCGTTGGTAAATCAGTTTTTCTAAGATTTTCTAATTGTTCTTCTGGATCCATGCAAAGGTCTGTGATTATTCCTTTGATTGTACCGTGTTCTCTTATTTTTCTTGTTAAACTACGTGTATCAATCCCCGAAATCCCTGGAATATTAAGTTCTTTTAACACTTCATCTAAACTGTATTCTGTTCTAAAGTTAGAAGGTTTTTTACAAACTTCCCTAACGATAAGCCCTTTAATACTAGGATTAATTGTTTCAAAGTCATCTCTATTGATTCCGTAGTTTCCGATTAATGGATAAGTAAATGTTACTATTTGTCCATTGTATGATGGATCAGAAAGTGTTTCTTGATAACCCGTCATACCTGTGTTAAATACTACCTCTCCTGCTAGCGCCTTGTTAGCACCAAATCCATATCCTTTATATACTGTTCCATCTTCTAAAATTAGTTGTCTATCGTAACTGTACATCTTTGTTCTCTCTTTCTAAGTTTTTTATTTTTTAAACTTCAAATACTTCGCTATCTTTGTATGCAACTTGACCTTCACATAGTGTTAATACTGGTATTCCATAAATTTCTTCTCCTACGTACGGTGTATTTCTACCTTTAGATAAGAATTTTTCCGGATCAATTTTTAGTGACTTTTCTAAGTCAATTACTACTAAGTCTGCAAAACCACCTTCTTCTAAACGTCCATATGGTAAGTCAAAAGTATCTGCGACTTTTTCTGTCATTAGCTTAACTAGTAAGTCTAGTGAGAATACTCCAGTTTTTACAAACTTCGTATAAAGTTGACTGAATGCTGTTTCACTTCCAACAATTCCAAATGCAGCTTTTCTCATTGATAAGTCTTTTTCATGAGTAGCGTGTGGTGCGTGGTCTGTCGCTATTACATCAATTGTTCCATCTAATAAACCAGCGATTAGAGCATTTCTATCTTCACGTGCTCTTAGCGGTGGATTCATCTTCCACATTCCGTTATCTTCTGGGATATCCATTTCATCACTTATTAAATGGTGAGGACATACTTCACAAGTTACTTTAATTCCCGCTGCCTTCGCTTCTCTTACTACCCTAACTGATTCTTTAGTAGATACGTGGCATACGTGATAGTGACATCCTGCTGCTTCTGCTAAAAGAACATCACGCGCAATCTGAACACTCTCACATACTGAAGGAATTCCTGGTAAGTCTAATTCACGACTTCTACGTCCACAATGCATACATCCTCCGCGGATTAATGAGTTATCTTCACAGTGGGCTACGATTGCTTTGTTTAATTTAGCGGCAACCATCATTGATTCATACATCATGTTAGCATCCTGTACTCCTCTACCGTCATCACTGAAGGCGAAGACATGCTCAGCTAATTCTTCGAAATCAGCGTATTCTTTTCCTTCTTCCCCTTTAGTTATAGCTCCGAAAGGAATCGCTCTAATTACTGAATCACGTTCGATAATATCTAATTGTAATTTTAAATTCTCATAGCTATCTGGTACTGGATTTAAGTTTGGCATAGGCATCGCTGTAGTGAAACCACCACGCGCTGCAGCTCTTGAAGCATGATAAATGTTTTCTTTGTATTCAAATCCTGGTTCTCTCCAGTGTACGTGAACATCTATAAATCCTGGTGAAACGAATTTCCCTTCTAAGTTTAATACCTTAGCTCCACTCTCTTCGATATTCTCAGATATTTTTACGATTTTTTTATCATCAACTAAAATATCTCTTTCTACCAACACACCATTTTCTAAAATTTTACCGTTTTTTAAAAGTAACATATTCTTCTCCTCTTTATAAATTATTATCTTTAATTATTTTTTCTATCATTGCCTGTCTCATGAACATTCCATTTTTCATCTGTTCAAAGATTACCGATTTAGGTGTTTCAACTAGTTCCGAAGCTATTTCCATATCTCTATTAACAGGTGCTGGATGCATCACGATTGCAGATTCTTTTAAGCTTTCATAGCGTTCTTTAGTTAATCCAAAGTTATTATGGTATTCATCTTTACTAAGCCCCATCTTAGAATCATGTCTTTCATGTTGAACTCTTAGCAACATACAAACATCAACTTCTCCAACTACTTTATCAAAGTCTACTACTTCTCCAAGCGTCTCGTCTTTAAAAATATCAGGGCAAACAAATCTAACTTTGGCACCTAGGCGAGTTAACATATTGTAATTACTTCTTGCTACACGAGAATTTTTTATATCCCCAGCGATAATTACATTAAGATTTTCGAACGTTCCAAACTTCTCATACATCGTCATTAAGTCAAGTAAACATTGACTTGGGTGTTCTCCACTACCATCTCCCCCACTTAAAATCGGAATATTTAAGTTTGTCAGTTCATTGTAGTACGCGTCTTGACGATGTCTGATAACCAACATGTTGCAACCTAACATCTCTAATGTTTTACAAGTATCGTATAAAGTTTCACCTTTATTTACCGATGAAGTAGCTACTTCAAAATTAATTACATTCAATCTGTGTTTATGCTCAGCTACTTCAAAACTATGTTTTGTTCTAGTTGAGTTTTCAAAGAATAAGTTCGCTACATATAGGTCTTCTCTCGGCTCTACTTGCTTACCATTCTTCAACTCTAAAGCCCTTTCTATCAGTTGATAAACTTCTTCATTTGTTAAATCCGACATTTTTACTATATTTCTCATAGTAGTTCCTCCATTTTGTATAAAAAAATACCTTGTATCCATTTGGCTACAAGGTATGACTGTTCATCAACTATTAAATTCAAGTTTTTATCTGGGCATAGTTATACCTAAATATAGCTATACTCAAATAAAGTATAAACTTTAAATTCAATCCCTTGTTAGCCTCTCTGGACTACCTTAAAAAGATTTTATATTTAAATTAATAATATTTCTTCAACATCGTCTACTTCATTCAAATAAACTTTTACATTTTCTTTTTTTGAAGTAGGAATATTTTTTCCAATATGATCTGCTCTAATTGGCAGTTCTCTATGTCCTCTATCTACAAGAATAGCAAGACGAATTGCTTTTGGACGACTTGCATCAATAATAGCATCTATCGCTGCTCTTACAGTTCTTCCTGTATAAAGAACATCATCTACAATAATTACAACTTTGTTTGTCAAATCAAGTTTAAAACGTGGAACTTTTATTTCAGGTTCTTCACTTATTTTTTCTAAATCATCACGATAAAATTTTATATCAAGTGTTTCTACTGGAATATTAGTATTTTCAATTTCTTTGATTTTTTGTTTCAATCTTTTGGCGATATGAACCCCTCTAGTTTGAATACCAACTAAAACAATATCATCTAATTTATTTTGTTCGATAATTTCATTAGCAATTCTAGTAATCATTCTAGAAATCATTGTTTCGTCGAAAAGAATTCGTTTTTTCATACTTCACCTCAAAAAATAGCCTACTCTATTGAGCAGGACAGCATAAATAAACTTGGTTTTCCAATAAATAAATCTTTGCTGACCTCTCTGGATCACATTAAAGATGTGTTATTCAAATTATCAATATTATATACCATAATATGAGATTTGTCAAATTTATAATGGATTATTGGAGCAATTAAATGTCTCTTATTAATTCCCAAAGTAAAGCTTCCTATTTTTTAATTTGTATAATAAAATTTATCCAAAAATTTAATTAACATTCTTTTTACTTCTTTTTTAAAATAACATACCTAGTAATTATTTAAAAATCCATATTACTAAATAAACAGTTGTAACAAGAGGCATCAAAAACTCTTGTTACAACTGTTAATAAAACAAATTATATTTGCTAAAATAGAGTCAATCCAACTAAATATAGATAATTAGAGAATAAATCCTACTCCTACTATTACTGCTACTGCATATATCAGCCAGATTAATAGATAATAAGCATACCCTAGTGCTTTGACAATATTAGCTAGACCTAACCATAAATGTCTACCTATTGCTAGAAGAATAGAAATTACTCCACCTTCATAAACTTCATCTTCATTATCTAAATTAGCAAGTTTAAACATTGTTAATAATTTCATCATAATCACCTCCCCCTTTGGTAATTTATTTCTATCTCTACATTAATATTATAATATATATATATCAAACGATTACAATTGAATTTCTATAAATTTCTTCTCGATGTTAATTCCCAAGGTAAATTCCAGTTGAAATTATAAACTGGAATTTAACCTGAAACTAATTTTTTAACTGGAACTTAAGTTGAGACTAAGTAATCATGAAAAGATATTTGTCTAACTTTATTACATTATTTTAAATTCTCTTTATAATGTTAAACGAGCTCCAGTTTTTAAAAATCTTAATTCTATCTTTATACTTCATAAAATTAGTTTTATACTGAGAGATGATGTGGTTTCCTGTGATATAGCATTTCTGACGGTTTCAATCATCATCTGTGTTTCCACAATCTTTTCGACATCAACACTTTCATCAATGATATTATCTGCAAAGTGCCCATCCTAATCCAAGGACGAAAAAAAGAGCAAGCGGTTTTTCCTGTCCACCTGCTCTAAATACTTTCATGTTCTCTTTCCCGCCAGTAGACTTTGTATATATCCTCACTATCCTCACTGACTTTGACTTTTTGTCCACCTACATATAGATAATATTCTTTTTTCATTTTGAAGTCCTCCGTTTCTTTTGACTGACTGTTTTTCAGGCAAAAAAAGGAGGACTTCTACACTTAAGCATACGAAGTCCTCTAAAACGGAAGAATAAGAATACTTCTTTAGCTACACTTGCGTATTTCAGCTTGCATCTGAAACAATAACCTACTATAGAGATTATATAAAAGAGGAATGTTTTGTTTCTTTGGTATTTCTAACATTAGATGTTTAGATTCTTCCATATTCGTTTCCTCCATTTTATCAATAATCTAAATAGTCAGTATTTTTATCTTCTTCACACATAATTAATTTTTATTCATTTTTTAAGTTTCTATTCTATCAAATAGTTTGATAATCTCAGAA
>NZ_CAUPZX010000003.1:0-82505 GCF_963515875.1 uncultured Gemella sp.
CTAGATTTTTTCTGAATACTCATTTCTTCTGGTGTATTAGTATTTTCATTATTTGGTTTAGTCTCTTCTGTACTTGGCTGCTCAATACTTCCTGAATACTCTCTAGTTGGCTCTACTTTCTCTGGTTCTACTATCGCTCCAGCTTGTACTCCTCTATACTCCTCTGGGACTTCTACTTTCTCTGGTTCTACTATCGCTCCAGCTTGTACTCCTCTATACTCCTCTGGGAGTTCTACTTTCTCCGGCTCTACTATCGCTCCAGCTTGTACTCCTGTATATTCTCTTGGCAATTCCACTTTCTCTGGTTCTTCTATTGCTCCGGCTTGCACTCCTGTATATTCTCTTGGTGCTTCCACTTTCTCTGGTTCTACTACCGCTCCAGCTTGCACTCCTGTATATTCTCTTGGTGCTTCCACTTTCTCTGGTTCTTCTATTGCTCCAGCTTGCACTCCTGTATATTCTCTTGGTGCTTCCACTTTCTCTGGTTCTGCTATTGCTCCAGCTTGTACCCCTGTATATTCCTTTGGTGATTCTACTTTTTCTGGTTCTACTAAAGCTCCAGAAGTAACAATACCATATTCAGGTTCTATTTTTTCTGGCTCTACTATTGCTCCAGCTTGCACTCCTGTATATTCTCTTGGGGGTTCCACTTTCTCAGGTTCTACTAATGCTCCAGCCTGTACTCCTGTATATTCAGGTTTCTCCATTTTTGCCGCTTCTACTATTGCCCCGGCTTGCACTCCTGTATATTCGGGTTTCTCCTCCACTGCTGCTTTTACCAACTTAGCTCCAGTTGATTTAGGGTTATTGTTTACTTTTTTAGTACCCCTTTCAACTATTTCAGAAATAGGTTCTACTGTTTTAGATGATAGAATTTCTTTTGAAACTTCTTTCCCTTCAACAACAAATACTCTATATACATCAATCTTTTTCCCTAATCTTCCTTGTTGTTTTATTCTTGTAGTTCCTTCTGTTAATTCTGAATTATTTTCAATAACTCGATTATATGCTAAACTCGTTTCTACAGTTTTATCTTCATATAATAATTCAGGCTTAGTCAATTTTCCAGACATAACTTCATCTTCAGGATTAACAGTATTAACACCTTTAGGTTTAACCTGAACATCATTATTTTTTTTAACATTATCTAACTGCTTATCATTTTTAATATATTCTTCATTTTTCTTTTCTAAATCATTAAAATTTTTTAAAGAATCCAATTTTTTATCATTATTAACAATCTGCTGTTTATTTTGTTGTTTTTCTACTTTACTTATGCTATCTGCTTTTTCAGTTAAATTATTCTCTAATTCATTTTTTATAAATCCAACAAAATTATATCCTGGGATTGAAGAAATATTAGGAAGTTTATCTCCAACTTTCAAATTATAATCCATATTATATACAGATAATTCAAGATTTTCCATAGCACGAGCAGGTAATTCTATAGAAGTTACACCCATACTTGTCACTAATAATATTGAAAGTATCTTACTTTTTTTATTTCGACCCTTTGCGACTACCACTACAATAAGCCCCAAAAGTCCACCTAATAACATACTACCAACACCATAATTTAAACCAGTATTAGGTAATTTATTTAATTGTGCTGTTTTTTCTGGCTTAAATACTAAATAATATGTTTCTTCTGTACTACTAACCACATTAGGTACTTCTTTTTTTATTAATTCTTTTTCTTTGTCAGTTAAATTATTTTCACCAACATACTTGTAGTGAACTACTGCATTATCAGCGGCCTTTATTATATTACTGTCCACATTTACAGCAGGTAGCATGAAAAATGAACCTATTGTCATCGAACAAACACCAATAGTTAATTTTCTCAATGAAAATTTGTTATGTTTTTCCCCTAAAAATTTTCTCACCTTTTTTCGCCTTCTTTCATAAAAATACTTTCATAATCTTTTTCTTTTCAACATTGATATTCAATACATTAATTGTAACCTTTTTTAACTCGAAATTCAAGAAATATATACATTAACACTAACTAACAATACAATTACAGATTCACAATATCTCTAACATTAAAATAATAAAAGTTAACACCTTAATTTTACGTTAACCTTTATTGTATATAATTATATTTTTATAAAAATATAACGGAAGTGGCTCAAACATCGATATCTCAGAGAAATCGTTTTTTGAGTCACCTCCACTATTATTTATTTTTTATTTATTTATCATACCCGCTTGAAGCTGATACATTTTGTAATAATTACCTTTTCTATTTAATAATTCTTCATGCGTACCTGATTCAATTATTTCACCTTTATCCAATACATAGATACAATTTGAATCTTGAATAGTAGAAAGTCTGTGTGCTATTGCTATAGTAGTTCTACCTTCTCTCATTTTTTTTAGTGAATTTTGAATTATATCTTCAGTTTCAGAATCTATATTAGCCGTCGCTTCATCGAGAATAAGAATTTTCGGTTTGCTAGCTATTGTTCTAGCAAATGTAAGAAGTTGTCTCTCCCCACAAGAAAATGTCGAACCTCTTTCTGTTACTATACTATCATATTTATCTTCAAGTTTATCAATAAAATTATGTGCATCGACAAACTTCGCTGCTTCAATAACATCTTCTCTTGTCAAGTTTTCATTATACATTTTAATATTAGATTCTATCGTACCATGATATAAAAACGGATCTTGTAAAACTAGACCTGTACTGCTTCTTAATTGACTAGCACTATAGTCTTTTATATCAACTCCATCTATAAGAATTTGACCTCTATCAAAATCATAAAATCTTAAGAAAAGATTCATTATTGATGATTTTCCAGAACCAGTAGCACCGACAAACGCTATACTTTCACCATTTTTTACACTAAATGAAATATTCTTAAGAACATCACGTTTGCCATCATATGAAAAACTAACATTTTTAAACTCAATATCACCATTCGAAATAACAAAATCTTGATCTTTTTGCTCTGGCTCATATTCATCATTATCTATTAATGTAAACACTCGACCCGCAGAAATTATAGATGTTTGAAGAATTGAGAAGTTTTGCATTAACTCTATTAACGGATTGAAAAGCTGATTCGTATATTGAATAAATGCATAAATTATCCCAGCTGTAAATCCAGCACTTTCAAAACTTAGTCCAAAGTACATAACTATAACTCCATACGCTAATACTTTAAATAGCGCCATTGCAGGTCGCAGTAATAAACTATCAACTTTTAATGATTTAGTATAATAACGAAGATGCTCATTATTAACCTCACCGAATTCATCTATTAATCGCTGTTCCTGATTGAATGCTTGAATAATTTTCATACCTTCGATTGATTCAGATAACTTCGTATTCATCTCACTAATTTTCGCTCGTGAAATCTCTACAAGTTTACTAGATAACTTCTGATACATATATACCGAACCAACCATAACAGGAATGAATAAAATCATATAAATTGTCAGTTGCCAACTCAGAGCAATCATCGCAGAAAGTGTCACGATAAACATAAGAATAGTATTTAGGAAACTAGAGAAAATCGTCCCGAACATATCCGCAACTGCTTGAGTATCATTAGTTAATCTTGATACAACAGATCCTACAGGAGTTTTATCGAAATATGACATTCCTAATTTTTGCAAATTAATAAAGCTATCATTTCTCAAATCTCTAACTATACTATGAGCTACTCTTGCAAAGTAAAACTCTCCTAAAAATGTAAATACAACTCTCAGTATAAATAATCCAAAATAAATTATTAATATATATAAACCTGCTTTAGCTATATTTTTTGTAATAAAATTATCAATATAATATTGAGCTAATAGAGGAATCGCTGTCGCTACAATAGAAGTCAATAATATAAATATTAATGCTAATATCGATAAACCTTTATATCTAAACATATAGCGCATTAATCTAAAAAACGTCTTACTTTTCAACATCAACACTTCCCCCTTTCAAGCTTTCTTCCATTTGTTGGTTTTCATAAGTTTCCTTGTACCAACCATTATTAGCAATAAGTTCATCATGCGTACCTTTTTCAATAATCGTATCATCACCTAAAACAATTATTAAATCAGCTTCTACAACAGCAGAAAGTCTATGAGCTGTGATTATGTTAGTTTGGCCACTACGTTGCTCTTTTAAATTCTCTAAAATAATATGTTCTGTCTTAGCATCAACTGCAGATAATGAATCATCAAGAATTAAAATCTCTGGATCAATTATTAAAGCACGACTCATTGCTAGGCGTTGTTTTTGACCACCAGAAAGACTAACTCCTTTTTCTCCTACAATCGTATCGAATTTATCTGACATAGCCATAATATCATCGTACAGCCCACAGATTTTCGTAATTTCTTCTACCTTCTTATCATCGATAAATGGATTAGCAAAACGAATATTTTCTTTAATCGACATAGCGAATAGTACTTGATCTTGAGGAACATATCCTACAAGTTTTCTTAAATCACTCAAACTATATTCAGCAATATTTCTGTTATTAAGCATGATATTACCAGAATTAATGTTAAATTCCCTAAGCAACAATCTTAATAATGTAGTTTTACCTGCACCAGTAACACCTACAATACCAAGTGTTTGTCCTTTTTCAATAGCGAACTTAATATCTCTTAACACCGTCTTACCTTCTTCAAACTCGAAGTTTTCTATATTATATTCTAGTTTTCCATTTTCAGCTTTAACTTTACTGTCTAGGTTAGTATCTACTTCATTAACCTCAGCTAATAAACTCTCAATACGCTTATAAGATACTTCTCCACGTTGCGATATATTATATAACCAACCAATCGCCTGAAGTGGCCATACTAGCATATCTAAATACGTTACAAAAGTAACCAATTCACCAACTGATAAATCACCATTAGATATGAAAATCCCACCAAAAACAAGAGTCAGTGTATAAGATATTCCAACAAATATCAACACCATCGGGTCAAATAATGAATTATACTTGGCTGCAATAACATTCTTTTCAAATACTCTATTATTAACTTCTCTAAAATTTTTAATTTCATCATTACCATAACCAAATGATTTAGTAACCTTTATCCCAGAGGCGCTCTCTTGAACCTTATTATTTAAATCTGAAAAAGATTCTTGAGCCTCTTCAAAACTTTCATAGTTTTTATCTCCAATATAATTAGTAGCATAAGCTAAAAATGGCAATGGAATAATGGCTATTAGAGTTAACTTAAAATCAATTAAAAATATCATTGTAAACAATGTTACTAATGCTGTAATACTTGCATCAACCGCAGACATTACCCCTACACCAGCAACCATAGCAATCGAATTTATATCATTTGTCGCATGTGCCATTAAATCACCAGTACGATATTTTTGGAAAAATGATGGAGACATCTTAGTAAAATGTTCAAATAGTCTTGACCTTAAAATTCTTCCTAGGTTATATGCTGCACCAAAAATATAAACACGCCAAACATAACGAAGTGCGTACATTGCAAGTGCTGCTAATACAAGATAGCTAACATTTAAAAACAACTGAGCATTTGTTAAATTTCCAGCTTCGATTTTATCGATAACAGTTCCGATAACTTTTGGTGGAATCAAGTTAAAAATACTTACTAAGATAAGAGCAATTATCCCAATAGAATAACGTCTTTTTTCTAACTTCATAAACCAACCCAGTTTTCTAAATAAATACATCTACACATCACCTTCTCTTTCTTCTAATTTTGAGAAAACTTCTCCAATCTTACCATTAATAACCAGATTAGCCATATTGTCCTGAGATGTTGAAGTTTTATTAATTACTACTAGATGTTTCCCTCTAAAATAGTGTAAAAGATTTGCTGCAGGATACACACTTAAAGAAGTACCGCCTATAATTAATACATCAGCCTTTTCAATAAAATTAATCGCAGCATTAAATACCGTCATATCCAATTCTTCTTCATACAAAGTAACGTACGGTTTAATTACTCCACCACATTTATCACAGCTTGGTATTTCTTCATTTTTAGCCAAAAAATCTTCTAAATTATAAAACGACTTGCATTTCGTACAATAATTCGCATCAACACTCCCATGTAGTTTCAAAACATTTTTACTTCCTGCTTGTTCATGAAGTGTATCTATATTTTGTGTTATTACTGCTCTTAATTTTCCTTGTTCTTCTAATTTTGCTAAATAAAAGTGTGCTCTATTAGGTCTAGCTTCCGGGTACACTAAGTGTTTTTTATAAAAATCAAAGAAATCTACAGGATACTTCACAAACATTGTTCTAGAAACGAGTTGCTCAGGTGTAAAATGACGATTTAATTGCACATTAAATACACCGTTAGCACTTCTAAAATCAGGTATATTCGATTCAGTAGAAACACCAGCACCACCAAAAAAGACAATATTGTCATTAGACTTTATTATCTCTCTTAGATTTTCTATATACTTCATAATACTACCTCCTAAAATATATATTATAAGCCATTAAAAGAAGGAAACCTATTTTCAAGTCTCCTTCTTTTCCTAACTATTAATTAGTCTCTTTATCTTTTTGAGCTTTCAACTCTTTAATACGTTGTTTACGTTCTTCTATACGAGCTTTTTTCTCTTCACGAGTTGCACTCTTAATTGGACCACGAGCAATATGTTCTTTATGATCATTAGTAATAAGGTTCGTTGGTTCTTGTTTCATCTCAATTTCTTCATGACGTTCTACTCTAATACGCATTAGATTAGTAACAACCTCTACTTGAATATCATCAATCATGTATTCAAACATTTCATGTCCTTCTGTTTTGTACTCACGAAGTGGATCAATTTGTCCATATGAACGTAGGAAAATCCCTTTTCTAAGTTGATCCATTTGGTCGATATGATCAGTCCATCTGTCATCGATAGCATTAAGTAAGATATATTTTTCGAATGAATTCATAGTTTCATCACCTAGTAATTCACGTTTCTCAGCAAGTTCTAGGTTAATTCTGTGAATTACAAGCTCACGAATTTCATCATCACTCATTACATCAGCATACTCACTATCAGTAATAGGTTTTAGACCTAAGAATTTTTCATTAAGTGATTTAATAATTTCTTCTGTTTCTTCTTTTTCACTATGAACTTCAAGGTTTTCAGTAATGTAAGCAATAGTTTTATCTACTGCATCTCCAATCATTTCTTGAATAATTTCAGTAACTACTTCATTTTCTAGTACTTCATTTCTTTCCGCATACATAATTTCACGTTGTTTACGTAATACGTCATCATATTGAAGTACTTGTTTACGAGAATCATAGTTGTTACCTTCAACACGTTTTTGAGCACTTTCAACAGATCTACTTACCATTCTACTTTCAAGCGGTGTATCATCATCTTTCCCCATGATTTTTTGTAATCTATCAGCTCCAAAACGAACCATAAGCTCATCTTCAAGAGAAAGATAGAATCTACTGTAACCTGGGTCTCCTTGACGTCCAGAACGACCACGTAGCTGATTATCAATACGACGTGATTCGTGACGCTCTGTACCAATAACAGCAAGTCCACCTAATTCACGAACACCTTCTCCAAGTTTAATATCCGTACCACGACCAGCCATGTTAGTCGCGATAGTTATTGAACCGCGTTGTCCTGCTTGTTTGATAATTTCTGCTTCACTTTCATTTTGCTTAGCATTAAGAACTTTATGAGGTACTCCATATCTATATAATAGTTTAGATACTAATTCACTCGTTTCGATAGAAACAGTACCTAAAAGAACTGGTTGTCCTCTATCATAACATTCTTTAACTTCTTGTGCTACGGCATTAAATTTAGCTTCCATGTTTGAATAAATAAAGTCTGGAGCGTCAATCCTTTGGATAGGTCTGTTTGTAGGAATTGTCGTAACAAACATGTTATAAATGTTTCTAAATTCTTCTTCCTCTGTTTTACCAGTCCCCGTCATACCACTAAGTTTTTTATACATTCTAAAGAAGTTTTGGAATGTAATAGTTGCCATTGTTTTACTTTCTTTTTGAATTGGCACACCTTCTTTAGCCTCTATAGCTTGGTGTAATCCTTCAGAAAAACGACGTCCAGGCATAGTACGTCCTGTAAATTGGTCAACGATTAAAATCTCTCCATCTTCAGCAACAACATAGTCTACATCTAATGACATAGTATAGTTTGCTTTTAATGCTTGGTTAATATGGTGAGTTAAATCAACATTTTTTAATTCATATAGATTTTTTAATCCGAAGTAACTTTCGGCTTTATCGATACCATTTTCAGAAAGTTGGATAGCTTTAGTTTTAATATCTAAAGTATAATCTCCATCACTTCCATCTTCTTCCTCTGCTTTTTTCAAAGTTTTAACAAATGCATTTGCAACTTGGTATAGTGAAGTTGATTCTTGTCCTTCACCTGAGATAATAAGCGGTGTACGTGCTTCATCGATAAGAACTGAGTCAACCTCATCGATAACAGCATAGTTTAATGGACGTTGAACACGAGCTTCAACCGTTTTTACCATGTTATCTCTTAAATAGTCAAATCCCAACTCATTGTTTGTTGAGTATGTAATATCAGCGTTATAAGCCGCTCTTTTCTCTTCTGAGTTTAGAGAGTTTAAGTTAAGTCCTACTGAAAGTCCCATATAATTGTAGAAAACTCCCATTTCTTGAGCGTCACGTTGAGATAAGTATTCGTTAACTGTAACAACGTGCACACCTTCTCCTGCTAATGCATTTAAATAAACAGGCATTGTCGCAGTAAGTGTTTTACCTTCCCCAGTTCTCATCTCTGCGATATCTCCACGGTGTAGTGCGATACCACCCATAATTTGAACTTTATAAGGTTTCATACCTAATGAACGGAATGCTCCTTCACGAGCTGCAGCAAAAGCATCTACTAAAATTTTATCTAGTATATCAGCTGTTGATTTTCCTTTTTCTCTTTGTTCTTCAATATAAGCTTTAAATTCTTCAGTTTTATCTTGTAATTGTTCATCGCTAAGATTTGAATACTCTTCATCTTTAGCTAATACTTTTTCCGCTAATTTCGCTAAGTTTTTTACTTCTCTTTTGTTAGCATCAAATATTTTTCCTAAAATAGCCATTAACATTTTCCTTCCGACATATTTTCTTATTAATGATTTTATAATCTTATTATAATTCATCATTTAATTATAACATTCATTTTCTATTAAAGCAACCACATTACAACGATTTTAAGTTGATATTAAGTAGGCATCATATCTGACTAAGAAAGCTAAATGAATTTATATATTTTTTGATTTTATCATCAAAATAACCTCTAAATTATTTTCACTTTAACAATTTTAAAATCTATTACACTTCCGAAACTCAATATTGTGACTGTTATTTTTATTTAAAATTAATTATTCTCTTTATTTTCAATATAACATTCAATTAAACCATTTAAATCTTCAATGTTCCTCTTTATTTCTTCGGTTGTATATTTCTCCAATAATTCTGCACTTGCATGAGATAGTGGATTAGCATTCCTTATATTATGAGCTTTTTCTAACACATCTTTAGAACAATCTATACAATTATAAAATTTACAAAGTTCTTGTTCCTTATAAAACTTTCTGAAATTTGGATTTTTTAGTTTTTCAGAAGAATATTTAAATTCTAGATGTGCTGTGACTCTATCAAAATAATTTTTAAAAAAATTGAATTCTGATAATGTATTATTTTTTTCTTTTTCTGCTTTATACATTAAATATAAAAAATAAGTTTTCTTTTTTTCTTTTCCTGTTATTATTGGAATTAATTTATTAATAACTTTATTTAATTTATTTTCAAATATTTTCATGAAACTATTTTTACAAAAATAATCATAGAAGTTCTTTAAATCACTCTCATTCTCCCCTAAAATATTTATTAAATCAGAATGTTCAAAACCACGTTGTATCAAATAATGTACAGCTATTGATGTATCGTAAGTATTCCAGTGATTATTTCTGCTACGTTTAAAAAGTGAATTCAAAAGACTTCTTATAGCTCTCCCATTTTTTGTTTTTAAAACTAAAGTTGTAAGTCTTTTAGGATCAAGAGAGATGAAAGAAATATCTTTCTCTATAAGTTGGCAAATAGAATCAGATAATTTTTTATTTTTACCAATAATATCACTACCATAAATGAAATAATTGAAGATTTCAATGGGTGTATACTCAATATTTTCATCATAAAAATACTCGTTTATTAATTCACTATATTCTTCAATAGTAATATAGTCATTATCTAAAATACTAGCTAATTTAGTAATAAACTGATAAAATGACTCATCGGGAAAATTTTTAAAACTATTATCTTTTATATCTATATTTTCTGAATATAATGACTTCTTTAATTCATTTTCTATATTTTCAATTTTAGTAAAAGTAAACTTTTTATTATTTAATGCTAATCCATATTTTTTTAAAATTGACGAATATTGATTTCTTAATTCGTTACAAAAGTCCTTAGTATTTTTATTAATTTTATTTGAATTAAATAAAATATATAAGTCATCTACATAACGAATCATTTTAAAACTATCTTCATTTTTATTTTTACTTATATAGTCATAAATATAGTTATCTATCTCATCTAGATATACATTAGTTGCTAAAAACGAAGTAGCAACGCTATTTTCTATTGTTGGAAATTTTCCAAATCCAGCATACTCTAAGATATCTTTTAATACTTTCAATTCAGAAGAGTTGATAGTAATTTTATTGCCTTTCTTATTACAATTTTTATCAATTTTCTCCACTAAAATATTTACGTTTATGTTCGAAAAAAAATTAGATAAATCAGTTTTTAAATAATAGTCAAAATCGTTTTTCTTAGAATTAATACTATTGTAAAATTCATCATAACTCTTTTTATACATTACGTCCAATTCATTATAATTACCTGCATAATATACTTCTATATTTTCATTTCTTTCTTGTTCATATAAATTATAAATCTTATATCCTAGTGTCTGTAAAACTAAAAATAGAATTGGAGAAACTAATGAAGAATCTCTAAAACTACCATCACCTTTTTGTAAAAAGTTATTTGTTCTAAAGAAACATTCTTCAACTATTGCAAAAGTTAAATCTTTAATATAATTATTAAAAAAACTCTCACTTTTTAAATGTTCCTCTTCTATTTTTGAAATCTTAGTTAATGGAAAAAATTGTAAATATGCTTTTTTTGTATTTTCATTTAATTTAAAGTAAGCACTACATACATTTTCCCATGCCTCATATTCAATATTAAACATTTTTTGTATACCTCAATTTTTTAAAAAAGAGCATTAACTATAATAATATTATAGAAAATACTCTTCTCTTTATTCTATTATTTATTTAAGATGCTAGCACAACGTGGACATAATCCTTCTTCGTTCACTTCATCAACGATGTTCCAACAACGTTCACAACGGTGTCCTTCTGCTTTAGTTACTTTTACAGTAGCAAGATCATAAGTTACACCATCATTTTCTTTAACAGCTACTTTACTTACGATGAAGAATTGGTTTAGATTTGCTACAGAGTTTAATAACTCAACAACTTCTGCATCGTTACTGTATACTTCAACAGCTGCTTCAAGAGATTTACCGATAACTTTTTCATTACGGCTTTCTTCTAATGCTTTGTTTACATCATCACGAACTTCTAAAAGTTTATCCCATTTAGCTTCTAATGCTGCATCATCGATTAAGTTCTTAACTGGGAAGTCAGTTAAGTGAACTGATTCAGCATCTTCATATGGCATATTATCATAAACTTCTTCAGCAGTGAATGAAAGAATAGGTGCAAATAATCTAACAGATTTACTTAATACTGTGTAAAGAACTGTTAACATACTTTGACGTTTGTGAGAATCTTCACCTTCGATGTAAAGAATATCTTTACCGTAGTCAAGGTAGAATGAAGATAATTCTACGTTAAAGAAGTTAATTAATTCAGTAGTAATACTGTTGAATTGATAGTTTTCATAGTAATCTAATACTTTCGCAACAACTTTTTCAAACTTAAGAACCATGTATTTATCTAATTCTTCAAGGTCCTCATATGCAAGAAGATCTGTTTGGTTATTAAAGCTTCCGTTATATAAGTTTCCTAGTAAGAAACGGAAAGTATTTCTGATTTTTCTATATGTTTCAGAAACTTGTTTTAAGATATCTTTAGAGATACGTACGTCTTGAGTATAGTCAACACTTGCAGACCATAGACGGATAATCTCAGCACCTAGTTCTTTACCAACATCGTTAGGTGAAATAACGTTACCTAATGATTTACTCATCTTGTTACCATTACCATCCATAACGAATCCAGCAGATACTAACTCTTTATATGGAGCTACTCCCGATACTGCAACAGAAGTGATAAGTGAAGAGTTGAACCATCCACGGTATTGGTCACTTCCTTCTAGGTATAAGTCAGCTGGGTAAGTTAACTCTTTACGAATTGCACAACATCCTTGGTGAGATGTTCCAGAGTCGAACCATACGTCCATGATATCCATTTCTTTAGTGAATTCACCATTAGGACTTCCTGGGTGAGTATATCCTTCTGGTAATAATTCTTTAGCTTCTTTATAGAACCAAACTGTTGATCCTTCTTCTTCGAAGATTTTCGCTACGTGTTCGATTAAGTCGATATCAAGGATAGCTTCACCATTTTCAGCATAGAATACAGGAATTGGCACACCCCAAACACGTTGACGACTGATTACCCAGTCACCACGGTCACGAATCATGTTATATAATCTTGGTTTACCCCATTCACTGTAGAATTTAGTGTTATCCACAGCTTCTAATAATTCTGTACGGAATGCATCTACAGAACAGAACCATTGAGGCGTAGCTCTGAAGATAATTGGTTTTTTACTTCTCCAGTCATGTGGATATGAGTGAGTAATATCTTCTTGTTTTAATAATGCTCCAGTTTCAGCTAAGTGAGCGATAATGTCTTTGTTCGCATCAAATACGAATTTACCAGCGAATTGCCCCGCTTCTTCTGTAAGAACACCTTGGTTATCAACTGGTGATAATACTCCAAGTTTATATTGTAATTGACCAACAAGATAGTCATCAACCCCGTGTCCAGGTGCTGTATGAACTAGCCCAGTCCCTGAATCAAGTGTTACATAATCTGCTAAGATTAATGTAGATGTTCTATCTAAGAATGGGTGTTGACATAGTAAGTATTCTAAATCTTTTCCTACTAATACTTCACCAGTTTCGTAGTTTTCCCAACCAAATTTTTCAGTTAAGAATGCAACTCTTTCTTTAGCTACTAAGTAATTTTCTCCATTGTACTTAACTACTTGGTATTCAAAATCAGGATGAACAGCGATACCTAAGTTCGCAGGTAATGTCCAAGGAGTAGTTGTCCAGATAACAAACTTAGTTCCTTTTTCTACTACACCATTTTCACTAACTAAGTCAAATGCAACATAGATAGATGGTGAAGTGTGATCATGATACTCGATTTCAGCTTCCGCTAATGCAGATTCTGAAGATGGTGACCAGTAGATAGGTTTTAATCCTTTGTAGATATATCCTTTGTCTACCATTTTACCGAATACACGGATTTGTTCAGCTTCAAATTTTGGATCAAGTGTAACATATGGATTTTCCCAGTCACCAAGAACCCCAAGTTTTTTGAAGTCAGCACGTTGTTTATCAACTTGTTTTAAAGCATAATCTTTACATTTATTTCTAAATTTATTAGCTGGCATAGATTTTCTATCAACACCATTGTTTACTAATACTTGTTCGATTGGAAGACCATGAGTATCCCAACCAGGAACAAAAGGTGAAACAAAACCGTTCATGTTTTTATATTTAACGATAAAGTCTTTTAAAATTTTGTTTAATGCGTGCCCAATATGGATGTTACCATTCGCATATGGAGGTCCATCGTGAAGTACGTATGATGGTTTCCCAGCATTTTTTTCTAAAATTTTATTGTATAAATCCATTTCTTCCCAACGTTTTAGGAATTCAGGTTCTTTATTTGGAAGATTTCCACGCATTGGAAACTTTGTATTCGGCATTAATAATGTATCTTTTAATTCTACCATTTTTTCTCCTTTCAAAATAAAAAGCTCTTAGTAAAAGTTATAGAGGGCGAAATGTATCCACGGTACCACCTCTTTTAACTCTTACTAAGAGCGCTTGTTTGTTCTATTAAAATAATTACACAATAAAGTGATAACTTCCATGCTTCTATAAAACTTTCCACCAACCAGTTTCTCTCTAAAAACTCCACATAGATGTCTTGTCTTTATTTACGATAGATTTATTATATTACATAAATCATAAACTTTCAAGTATTTTATGTGAATTTAGATTAAAATTATCTGAAAACATAAGTGAAATATAAAAAAAGACTTTGAAAACAATGCAAATACTAAGGATTTACAAACTATCATAATTTCCTTAAATTCAACTGATTTCAAAATCTTGATTTATACTATGATCTACGATACGATTTTAACGCTTCTGATGTATATTCCAAAATTTGTTTTTGCGTTAGTGATGCTGTAACATTAATGTTCCCACCAGAAACATCAACTCCATCAACATTTACTGGTAAAGATAATGCTTTTATAGAAATTATATTTCCTTTAACTCCAACACCTGTTCCTGTCAATGCTTCTTTAAGATATTTTTCCAAAGCAAAATCAGGAATAGGCACTTTACCAATTTTAGCATCTTCTAGTACTAAATCTACACTATTATTTGCACCAACAACTCTAATATTAGCATTAATAATACTATCCCAAAGACCAAGCTTAACTGGAAGTTTCGCCTCAATATGATTACCTACAAGCTTATAACTTCCTTGAAGCAACTCTGAGTCCTTTTCCACCGAGTTCTTTAAAATCGATAAAAAAGTATCATTATCAAGTTTTAGAGAAGTCGATAATTTCGAATTTGAAAAAGAAACATTCGAAATAAAATTTTTATTTAAATCCGCCACACTAGTCGTTGCTTGAACATTAGCCAATCTCTCTGTGTTTTTTATAGTTTCACTTGGTGTTAATGCATAAGTTATGCCACCACCAAAAAGCGCTAATACTATCAATAATGATAGTAAGCTTCTTAGTACTTTCATTTTATATCTCCTTTTTTATAGCTTTTCTTATATTATTATACACTATACTCGCTAAAGTTTAAACAAAGTTAAATCTTTTCTATAGATTCAGTAAAAATGATACTATAATTAGTTACAAAACAAATCTTTTAATATACAACCCTTTCATTTTACGCTATAATAATTAATAATCTAAAAAGATTAAGTTTTAGTAAAGGAGATAGAACATATGAAAGAAAATATCACAATAAAAAATTTCACCATGAATGTACTTAATGGTATAGCGTTAGGAACTGTTCTTTGTCTAGTTCCAGGTGCATTACTAGGAGAACTATTAAAATATATAGGAAAACTTTACCCAGCACTTGCGTTTTTATCATTATCAATAACTATTTCTAATGCAATGATTGGACTAGCTTCAGGTATTATTATTGGATTATTATTTAAATTTACACCTGTTCAAAGTGTTTCTATTGGACTAGCTACATTATTCGCCGGTGGTTCAATCGTACCAACACCCGATAAAACAGGTTTAATGCTGAAAGGTTCAGGAGACATTGTAACGATGATATTCACAGCCGCTTTAGCAACAGCCTTTATTCTATTAATCGGAGATAAAGCTAAAAACTATGCGGTAATCATATTACCTCCATTAACACTCGTTATTATTGGAGGTATCGGTAGATATACACTACCATTCTTTTCAGGAGTAACTAAAATTCTAGGAGATGGAATTAAGCACCTACTTACACTTCAACCTATTATCCTAACAATACTTATAGCTGTGATTTTTGCTTGCCTAGTAGTTTCACCAGTTACATCAGTAGGAGTTGCTCTTGCTATTAATATCGATGGGATTGCTTCAGGAGCTGCAAATCTTGGAATCTGCGCTTGTGGATTTACCCTAGCAATTGCAGGATGGGCAGTAAACTCAAAAGGTGTTTGTTTCGCTCACTTTATTGGATCTCCAAAGATTTCAATGGCAAACATTTTTGCTAAACCAAAAATTATGCTTCCAGTTCTATGTAGCGCAGCTGTTTCGGGAGTATTCGCCGCAATACTAAACATTAAAGGTACATCGATGAGCGCAGGATTTGGATTCAGTGGTTTAGTTGGACCACTAGCACATCTTGCTACTACAGATGGTAGTGCTTTTGAACTACTAAAAGCTGCTCTAGTCTTCGCTTTAATACCTATAGTTTCAGGTTTCTTCTTCGTAAAACTATTTACAAAAATAATACCAATTATTAAACCAGAAGATTACAAACTTAACTTATAATATAATATACACAGATGTGACTCGACAAAATTTTTTTCTAAAATCACGATGTTCGAGTCACTTTTTTTATAATATGTAATTCATAAATACCTTGCATAAATTAGTCGCATAACTTATAATTATAAAGTATTAATTTTTAAGATTATAAAATATTATCGACATGTTAAAGGAGTAGCTATGCTAGATCTTATTCGAAATAAAAAATTCAATATTTATAAAACACTAAATATTGTTAATCCCCTAATACCTATCGCTACTGACGAAATGTTTTTACGCTCAGTCTCTGATAATAATGAATGCATATTACACATGTACACATTACCCAACTCTGCGATAATCGGAGCACCAGATACTCGTGTACCATTCTTTGATGAAGCTCTATTCGCATTTTATAGAAATAATATTATTCCAGCTGTTAGAAATATCGGAGGACTTGGAATAATATCAGACAAAGGAATATTAAACCTATCAATCATAATGAATAAACCGAAGGAAAACTTCTCAATCAATGAAGGATACGAGCTTATGACTGACTTTATAAAAGCTATTTTCCCTGAAGGTGCTAATAAAATAGATGCCATAGAAATTAGCAATTCATACTGTCCAGGTGATTATGATCTTAGTATTAATGGGAAAAAATTCGCAGGTATTGCTCAAAGAAAAATAAAAGACGCGGTGGTAGTATCTATTTATATTAGTGTCTTCGGTGATCAACAAAAACGTGCTAATATAATGAGAGAATTCTATGACATAGGAATTAAAGACCAACCTATAAACTACAAATATCCAAAAATCGATCCAAACTGCATGGAAACATTAGAAAAACTTCTACATAAGAACTTTACACTAGAAGATGTTTATGACAGAGTTGAAAAAGTACTATATTCACTAGATTGCGAACAAGTTGAAGGTGAATACACAGAAGAAATGATAGAAGAATACAACAGTATCTTCAAACAAGCAAAAGAAAGAAATGAGTACTTCTTAGAAGGAAGATAACTCAATAAAAAGAGTGAAAATAACTTTACAACGATTTTAAAATCTTGTTTTAAAGTATTCTCACTCTTATTTTTTCACTATAATATAGTTACTACCCCTTACTCTTTAAACTCTCTATCATAAATACACCAACATCGATAATGTGTAAATCGGTAATCTTTTCAAGTTCTTTTTTAATATAAGGAAAATGAGTACATCCAAGTACAACAGCTTCTACATTAGTCAATTCAAAATAATTGAATAACGTCTTGAAGTTAAAATCTTCAACTATTTGTTCAGGTTTATTCCCCTCTTCAATCGATTTAACAAGCTCCAACATAGATAAACCTAATACACGAAGACGCGGATTCGATACATATAAATTATTCTCAACACCTGTAAGACCGTGAGAGTTCGCCGCCATTACAGCAAGATACTTATACTCGAGACCTAAATTTCTATACATCTGCATAGGAGTAATAATAGAAATGTTCATTTTTTCTGCCAATCTATCAAAATCAACAACTGAACTAAGTGAGTTACAGTATACAAAAATCGCATCACAATCTTTTTCTTTTAGTTCTTCAATAATATTTATAATAATCTTTTCACATTCCTCATCTTCTAAAGCTTGAAACGTCGTTTGTTCTACTGGATTATTAGAAATCGGCACTAAAACTACTTCATCATAACCATATGAACCCAGTAGCTCCGCACCTAATTTCGAATCAATCGGTGTTCCAGCCATAACCGCTATTTTCATTAAAATTCCTCCTATAAACATATCTTGTCTGTCTATTTATTTTATCATTATACTACAAATTTCATTTATACAAAAGATACTAAATTTCCACACTTTAATCTTTTAAAATAATATAACCTTATACAAAAAAGACCTCAGGATTTCTCCTAAGATCTATAGTTATTTGGGAGTGACAAAAAAATCGTGATTTCTTAAGAATCAAGATTTTGTAAAGTTAACTCCGCACAGTTTATTAGATATATAAAAAGTTTTTATAAAACGACTTTAGATATCAATAAACCACTGCATCTATGAGTTATCATATACACTTATTAAAAATTTATGACTTTTGGGTCAACCACCATAGTAATCGAGAATAATTATCATATTGTATACTATAAGAGAAATCAACTAATTTTCAACTTACAATACTCTATAACCTTATACGCTAGAAGTAAACAGAAACTTTACAAAAATTCTCATAAACTAGAAGAAAACAATTGTTTCATTTTTGAACCTTGAATTCAAATAAAAATACGTAAGATTATAAAATTAAAATAATTAATTTTTCAGTATTTATTTACATATGTTAAAACATATGTTAAAATTAATATTGTTAGGAGGTAAACTCATGAGTTCGAAAGAATTAATAAAACAGCTTAATAAATTGGGTTGGCAAGAAGTCCGAATAAAAGGCAGTCATCATCAATTTAAGCACCCTAACAAAGATTATCTTATAACTGTACCGCACCCAAAAAGAGATTTACCAAAAGGGACGGCGCAAAAGATATTGAAACAAGCGGGCTTGAAATAAAGCCCCTTGATTTTAGGAGGTTAACCATATGAAATATATGTATTATGCAGTATTTACACAAGAAAAAGATTATATAGATATAACATTTCCAGATTTAAAAGGTTGTATTACTTTTGGTGATAATTTAGAAGAAGCGTTATACATGAGTAAAGATGCTCTAGAAGGGTATTTATTATCATTAGAAGACGAAAAAATGAGTATACCAAAACCAAGTACATATCAAGAGTTACAAGCTAAATTAAATAATAACCAGCAATTACAATTGATTAATGTTGACACTGATTTTATTAGACGCAGAGAAGAAAACAAAGCAGTAAATAAAATGGTTACTTTACCAAAATGGTTAGTAGATTTAGGTAAAGAGAAAAAAATTAACTTTTCACAAGTATTACAGCAAGCGTTAAAAAACGAATTAGGGGTATAACAAAGTTAAAGGTGGATAAAATAATCAATTTGCTTTTTTATCCACCTTTAATGTACGAGAAAAAGGAAGTGATTCTACTAATCGTGATTTCTTAAGAAACAAGATTTGTAGAGTCACTTCCTCAGTGGTTTATAGATATCTAAAAAGCTGTTATAAAGCGAATATAGATATCAATAAACCACTGCGTCTATGAGTTATCATATACACTTTTTCAAAATTTGTGACTTTTGAGTTAGCACCTTTAGTTATTTGGGAGTGACTCAAAAGTTTCGATTTCAGAAAATCGAATTTATTAAGTCAAACTTCTTTATGGGGCTAAATCAATATATTATTTAATATTAATTTTCAATTCATCATCAACATAGTCTAGGTGGATTTCCATTCCATCTTCGATACCATGACGGATTAATTCAACTGAAAGTTTGTTTTCAATTTGACTTTGGATGAATCGTTTAAGTGGACGAGCACCGAATTTCATATCGAATCCAGCAGTCGCAACCCAACTAGAAATATTATCAGTATAAGTTAGAGTAATATTTCTATTAGCGATACGCGCAACTAGTTCATTAAGAAGTTTATTAGCGATTCCTTTAATATTATCTTGTGTTAATGGTTTAAAGATAATTATATCATCCATACGGTTAAGGATTTCTGGTTTGAAGTATCCGTAAAGTTGGTTAGTAACATTTTTACGAGTTTCTTCAGAAATCACACCATCTTTCACTTCTTCTAATAGTTCTAATGAACCAATGTTAGAAGTCATGATAATTATTGTGTTTTTGAAATCTACTACTACACCTTTAGAATCAGTAAGTGTACCTTCATCAAGAAGTTGAAGTAAGATATTGAACACATCTGGATGAGCTTTTTCAATTTCGTCCATTAAGATAATGCTATATGGATTACGTCTTACACTTTCAGTAAGTTGACCACCTTCTTCATATCCAATGTATCCTGGAGGTGCTCCGATTAGACGGCTAACTGAGTGTTTTTCCATATATTCACTCATATCGATACGCAAGATGTTACGTTCATCATCGAATAAGTTAAGAGCTAATGCTTTAGCAAGCTCAGTTTTACCTACCCCAGTAGGACCTAAGAATAAGAAGCTACCGATTGGTCTATTAGGATCAGCGATACCAGCACGAGAACGCAAGATTGCATTAGTTACACTCTCTACAGCTTCATCTTGACCTATTACTTTCTCATGAATTGTATCAGCTAGATGTAATAATTTTTCTTTTTCAGTTTCCACTAGACGAGTTACTGGAATACCAGTCATTTGACTTACGATAAATCCAATCTCATCTTCAGTAACTTCTTGTTTTAGAAGTTTATACTCTTCGTGTTTAGATTTTTCTTCTAATTCTTCAAGCTCTTGAGTTAATTTTGGTAAAGTAGAATATTGTAACTCAGATGCTTTTTCTAAATCATAACTATTTTGAGCTTGTTCTAATTCAACTTTAACTCTGTCGATTTTTTCACGTAGATTTTTAACAGCTGATAATTTTTCTTTTTCACTATCAACTTGAAGTTGAAGTTTATTTTGTTCTTCTTTTAGATTAGCCAACTCTTCTTTTAAGTTTTCTAAACGTCTTTTAGACACATCATCATCTTCTCCACTTAGGGCTTTTTCTTCTATTTCAAGTTGCATAACTTTTCGATTAATCGTATCTAATTCAGCTGGATTAGAAGAGTTTTCAGTTTTAATAGTTGCACAAGCTTGGTCGATTAAATCGATAGCTTTATCAGGTAAAAATCTATCAGTAATATATCTATTAGACAATTCTGCAGCTTCTACAATCGCACGGTCAGAGATTTTCACACCGTGATAAACTTCGAATCTTTCTTTAAGACCACGTAGTATTGAGATTGTATCTTCTACTGTTGGTTCTTTAACAAGAACTTTTTGGAAACGACGTTCTAATGCAGAGTCTTTTTCAATATATTGACGATATTCATTAAGAGTTGTAGCACCGATACAGTGAAGTTCACCACGAGCAAGCATTGGTTTTAAGATATTACCAGCATCCATTGCTCCATCAGTTTTACCAGCACCAACAAGCATGTGAATTTCATCGATGAATAGAATAATTTTTCCATCTTGTTCTTTAACTTCTTTTAATACAGCTTTTAGTCGTTCTTCGAATTCCCCACGATATTTAGCTCCTGCAACTAAACTAGTAAGGTCAAGTTCGAATACAGTTTTGTCTTTAAGACTTTCAGGTACATCACCGCGTACAATACGTTGAGCCAGTGCTTCAACAATCGCAGTTTTACCTACTCCAGGTTCCCCTATCAACACTGGATTATTTTTTGTTTTTCTTGATAAAATTCTAATTACATTTCTTATTTCTTCATCACGTCCTATCACAGGATCAATTTTACCACTACGTGCAGCTTCTACAAGATCACGACCATATTTCTCTAAAACTTCATAGTTGTTTTCTGGATTTTCGTTCATAACTTTTTTACCTCCTCTGATATTATCAATAACAGCCACTAACTCTTTTAACGTAGTCACCTTATCGATATATTTTTTTACTATACTATTTTTCAAATAACTCGCAAGAACGATATGTTCACACGAAATAAATTTATCTTCATATTTCTCTTTATATTTATTAGCCTCTATTAATAAAGCATTTAAATCATTACTTAGATAACTAGCGTAGTTAATATTATCTCCTTCTACACTATTTACCTTCGCAATCTCGTTATCTAACTCATAAGTTAAATTCACCTTATCAACATTTACTCTTCCTAATATATCACTATATAAATTACTACCAGTAAGAGCCGCTTTTAAGAACATCTCACTCGTAATACTTTGACTTTTTTTCTCAGTTGCAAATTCGGAAGATTTCGCTAAGATTTCTTTCACACTGTTAGTAAAACTATTAATATCCATTGTAAATCTCCTTTGATTAAATTATTAGATCAAAAGGTACATTCATTGAACAGTATCTCTAATATAATTAAGATACTACCCTCAAAAGATACAACTAAATATTTAACAAACAAAAAGGGTTTATGGAATATATTTAAGTTGTAATTTTTTGACCTTCTTTGACCTTAAATAAATTATAGCATGTTTGACCTTTTTTGACAATAGTTTTTTTTGAAAAAATTTTATAAAATAAAAATAGCTCGCAAACCTTATGTTGACAAGCTTTATACTATATATTATACTTAATATTATCTTAGAGATATAAAAATATATGCTCTACTGGTAACTTTCTCAGAGAGATTAATTTCTGCTCTGCAAGACACTTATGAGATTTCATAGGTGTTTTTTTTTTTGAAAAATAAAAAAAGCGTGAAGTAAATCACGCAGAGATTATATATATAATTATAAAGTAAACAATCAATAATTTTACTATTTACTAGAACATAACTACAATTTTGCATTAGGATTCTCATTATTAAATATTTCTATTAAATTTTGCATATCCTCTTTCGTTGCATAATGTCTTACGAATGTTCTAGCCGCAGTTCTCCTATTATTCATTAAAGCACGTTCTTTATTTTTCTCATAATAAGCTTTACTCGCTTTCTTTTGTGCTTCAGACGTTTTTGATTCTGTCATTTTATTCTCCTCCATTATTATATACTTTTACTATTTATTAAAGAAAAAATAATAAATAGATACTCCTATAATACAAGTTCCCAAGATACTTTGTAAAAATTCTTTTTTTGTACTTCTGCGAATTTCTATTTCTAATTTTCTTTTACCTAATTTATATTCTTTTTTCATAAATAATTAGCTCAACGGTAGAATAAGAATGGTGCTCTCTTTATTATATATTCAAAATTATAATTATACTCAGTAAACATAAACAATTGATTAATACATACCATTATTTTACCACTTTGCGTTCTCCTTTCTTATCCTTTTCTTAAATATAATACATGTATCGAGTTTTGTCAATCAGATTTATAAAAAAAGAGTGGCTCAATAGTCGTAATTCTAAAAAATCAAATTTATCGAGCCATACTCAATGATAATTCATGCGTCTATTCAGCTAAACGCTATTTTCAAACTGAATTATTTTTATCCCATACCATCAGCAAACGGCACTATTTTCGAACTGAATTACTTCTATCCCGCTCCATCAGCAAGCGGCACTATTTTCAAATTAGTAGGCTAATGTTTTACATACAATTAAACATTTTTTTTGCATATGATTCTATATCATTAGGATTTATCATATTGTATTTTTCTTTAACATCTTTGAAATATTTTCCAATATACTCTTTTTTTATTATCTCAGTAGATAATTCTAATTCTGGAATTTCCCCTCTAGTTTCTAACCAAGGATATTCAGAATGTGTAAATTTTTCTAATACTTTTCCGCTATAGCAACAAAAATGTTTAACTACATTTTCCATAATTATCAATTCTGATGATGTAAATATAGTATCTGAAACTCCTTTTTTTGGTTTAATAGGATCAAATTTATAATATTTATATTTAAAATAAACATCGGGATATACCGGACCATGTGCCCACGCTTGGCAATCTTCTTCAAATAAGAATTCATTATTAAACGCATAATAAAATCCTTGTACATAATACAATGATTTTTGTAACGCTAATGGCGTAATATCTTCGCAACGATTTAAGATATAATTAATAACCCTATTTATTTTTGACTCTTCATTTAAATTCCCTTCAAGAATTTTATCAACTGCTTCTTTACTTTTTTTATACGCAATTTCTGAAGGTAATTTTTCTTTATTATTTTCTAAAAGTTCACTATAAAATACTGGACTTTCATAAATTTTATTTAGTATATCTGAATACTGTTTACTAGGAATATCACCATTACAATAACGAGAATAAGTTTGTTCACCCCATCCTAATAGCAATGACAACGGACGCTTAGATATATTGTACTTTTCACATATTTCTAATATTTTCTCTAAAGAGATGATACCATTCTTTTCTCTATATACATCATATAAAGCCTTTAGATTATAATCATTAATACTATTAACAAAGATATCAGATTTACATTCTTTACATTTAGCAACTTTACCTGTGTATGTATAAGTCTCACCTTTTATAGTTCCTATCATTTGTTCTTCAATTACATTATACTCAACATCATTTCTACAATTTTCACAAAAAACTTTATCCATATCAAAATTTCCTCACTAACTATTCATTCATTTCAAAATATACATCATCTTTATAATTAGATTACCTAAATGCATAATCTATTTCTTTATTGCATTTATGAAAGGAAATCACTATAGTTCGATTTGTCTCTCCATAATCAATTATATTAAACTTTGTATAAATATCTACGACTTCTTCTACATCATCTATATTAAATAAACTTACTTGTGGTACAAAAACATACAACACTTCATGTTCATATCCAGCATTCATATTTTGTAGAGAGTGACAAAAATCATCAACTTTAATATTTAATAAAATTCTTTTTTGCTTATCACTCCTAATATTATAATCGTTAACAAATACGATATTTTCTCGCCTATTTTGATTAAATGAAATCGTGTATTTATTGGATTTTATACACTCTTTTATTACATATAGAATATTTTCTATATCTTCTTTTATATAATTTTGATTATAATTAGGGTTCATAAAATCACCTATTTATACTATCATCATAACTAAAACTATGACTTTTGTCAATTGAAAATGTATCAATTAGTGCACTTTTTTCAGGAAAAATCATCCTTATTAGTTTCTCATTATAAAAAACCGCTTATCTAGCATAAAACTATATAAGCGATTCTCTAATTTAATCTTATTCTTTATTCCTTCTCACTCACAAAACCATTTTTTCTAATAGTTCTTTAGTTACTTTTTCTATTCCTGAAGGATGTGCATAAAAATCAGCGAATTTCTTAGTCCATGTTTTTGTCTCACGTCCTTCAGCGAAGTCTACCATAGTTTGACGGTATTCTTTTAATACTTCTACGTTTGATTTAGGGAATTCATTGTATCCTACATTAGCCGCGTCTGGTAATCTAGGTTTAACTTTTTCCGTAGATAACTCTTCATCTTTAACACCAATACTTAGTCCACATAAGAACAAAGCAGTCTTAGGAATATTCAGTAATTCAGAAATCTTGTCGCCAAAACCTCTTACTCCACCACAATAAACAATTCCGTATCCTAAAGACTCAGCTGCTAAAGTAGCATTTTGCATTGCAATACCAACATCTAAAGTACCGATAATTAATGGTTCATATTGATTAGAAATATCAAACACTCCACCCTCAATATCAAACGCTAGTTTGATATTAGTATAATCTAAACAATATAGTAAGAATGCAGTAGAATTCTCAATATGAGCCGCATTACCAGGTGATATATCACGGATTAAATCAGCAATTTGTTGTTTAGTTTCACCTGTAGTTACGATAATACTATAGTGTTGACCATTCATCCAACTAGATCCTTGTTTAGAACCAGCGATGATTTGCTCAAGATGTTCTTTAGGAAGTTCTTTCCCTTTTACAAAACTACGAGTCGTACGATGTTCTAGCATCGTTTTAATTACTTCATTCATATGTTACCTCCGAAAATTTCTAGTAATAGTAACTTAATTATAACGCGAAAAAGAATAGAATGAAAGAAAATAGGCTGATAAGATTCAACATTTTTAATCTTTATGAAAATACACTATATCCATTCCATCTTTTATATTTTCTATCTCACCTGTCCTCTTATAACCTAACTTCTCATATAGATATATATTACCTTGTTCTTGTAATATTGTATCCAGTTGCCAATGATGTGAACCATATAGCTTTTCAACTTCTCTCATAGCAAGTTGAGCAAGTCCTTGATTCCTAAATGCAGGCATAATCCAGATAGGGGCTATACGTTTTCTACTGCCATCTTTTTTATCTATGACTCTAACCACTCCAACTTTTTCATTATTTCTTATAATAAAAAAGTAGCTAGTCCAAGGTTGTTTATATTTATTCAAAACATTCTCATAACTTTCTGTCGCTGGACTCATATCATAATCCTGATACTTCTCTAATAGACTCTTAAACGCTTCTACCTGCATTTCCCATATTTCTTTAATATCAGATTCTGTTGCTTTTACTAATGTAATACTCATTTATTATTCCCTCGATTTCCTTATTATTAACTAAAGTAATTTTTACACAAATTTTTAAGACGCCACGTGAAAACTATTAATAATATGCACCAATCTCATACTTCACTTCGATTTTACTTCAATTCATTTTTTCAAAAATTGTTATTTTATTTTTCCTCTTTATCTTTTATTTTTTCGTTGTAGTAATTTATACTACAATGATAATATTTATGCGTTGTAGTGTCAATAGCTGCAACGTATCCTTTAAAAAATAATGCGAAAAGCCTTTAGAATCACTATTCCAAAGACTTTCGATTATTATTTTGTATAAAAACTGCTAATAATACATACTATTTTTTTCTTATATATACACGTCATGTCATAATTTTTATATTGAGATACTTGTATGTATTATTAAACTAATTTTTCGTAACCTTCTTTAATCTTATTTAATAAGGTTGTATCTGTTAATTCTGTTACTTCACTTAAAGCTTCGATAACACCTTTTTCTTTAATTAGTTGTTCAAGTTTTACTGATTGTTCATCTTCTTCAGATTTAAAAGTAAGAATATATGAACAAGTTTTTAGTAAAGCACTATTTGATAATCCTAGTTCTTCTGTTTCTCTAATAGGTTTAATAAATCTCTCATTATAACCTAATTTTCTTATAGGAGTACGACAAATTCTAGAGACATTATCTACTATACGTGGATTTTCGAAACGTTTGATAGTTTTATTTCTATAAGCTTCCATCTCAGCTTTATTGAATCCCCATTTTTTCTCAAGTAATGTACTAGTTTCTTCTAATACAGCGATGAAATCTTTTCTTACATCAGCATGTTTAGCACCATCTGAAACTAACTCAATACCTAAGTAATTCGCAATATAGCTTAGTGCTGCATGCCCTGTATTTACCGTAAATAGTTTTCTTTCAATAAACGGGTTAAGATCTTCTACGTAGTGTACTTGTTCAATATTTCTATTACTTTCTACTTTGATTTTATCCGCTTCTATTACCCATTCACAGAATTTCTCCACTTCAACTAGAAGAACATCATCATGTTTTTGAGCTGGTACGATTCTATCTACTGCCGAATTTGGGAATCCTACATATTTATTAACAAACTCTTGTTCTTGTTCTGAAAGATGTTTAAATACTTCTGTTTTTAAAAAATCAGATCCAGAAATCATATTTTCACAAGCGATAACATCTAATAATTTAGTATTATTATTCTCTACTTTTAATTTTAATCCTTCTGCGATGTCTTTAGCTATGATAGGCAGAACATTCGGACCTATAGAAGTAGTAATTAATTCTACCTCACCGATCGCTGTATAAAGTTGTTCTTTTTCTTCTGCGATGTTTAAAGCATCAAAGTTATTAAGTTCAACTTCTTCGATATTTTCATCTAATATTCTAATAGTGTATGTATCTCGGCGTTTTAAATCATTAACCACATCTTTATTAATATCTACAAAAGTAATATGATATCCAGATTTATTTAATAATTCTCCTATGAATCCACGTCCGATATTTCCTGCACCAAAGTGTAAATTTTTCATTGTAATACCTTCTTATTAATTTTATTTTTAATTATTCAACTTCTGATAATAAAGTAATAACTTCCTCTTCAGTAGCTGCATTTACTAATTTTATAACATTTTCTTGTTCTGAACAGAAGATTGCTATTTTTGATAATAATTCTAAATGCTCACCGTCTTTACTAGCTATACCAAATACTATGAATACCATCTTATCTTCAGTATCTTCAGGATTCGCAAAAGAAACTCCTCCAGGTATTTGAATAATAGAAATTCCTGTACTTTTAATTGATTTTTTAGCTTCATCTGTTCCGTGAGGAATCGCAATAAAGTTCCCCATGTAAGTTGATACGATTTCTTCCCTTTCTAACATCGCAGGGATGTAATCACTATCTACATATCCATTTTCTACTAAGATTTCTCCTGCTTTTCTAATCGCTTCTTCTTTATTATTAATTTCTTGTCCTAATCTAATATCATTTTTTGTTAAATTCATCTTCATTTCTCCTTCTAGTTTTCTTGTTCTATCTCTTATAAGTTAATTATACCTTTAGTTATCCTTCTAAACAATATCAAAGTCGGCGAAACACTTTTTGCCAAAATAGAGTTATAAATACTGACAAAAAATAATTTTTCAGTAAATCACTTTAGAATATAGCTATATATCTACTCTCTTAACAACAAAATAACGACCTGAAATTAACTTTCAAGTCGCTACAATAACTATAACTGTAAAATATAATTTTTCAAGATTAGTTCAATTTTTGTTAGGATAAACTCTTTATTCCTACTAACCAATGCTTTAGTAAATACCTCATCATCTAATATTGCAATACTAATCTGACTAAGTAAATCTGTGCATTCTTGTTGATTTTGACTAACCATCACTATAAAATTATCAACATTCTGATCATTCCCCATTGAATCCTTCATAATAATACTATCATTTAACAAACTAATAATAACAAACGGTTCTTTGATATCATTATTCAACGTATGGAAAAGAGCTATGTTAGTATTAGGAATAACTACAGAACTCTTAGTATGTCTTTCTAACAAGCTATTAAAGACTTCATCTTTGTTAGTAATATTTAGTGTTGAATCCTTTAAAATAACATTTAATATTTCTTTATAATTAGCTACGCTAGCTGTTTCAACATACTCCGTATTTCTCAAAATAATTCGACACGCACGACTAAATCTATCAATATTGACAATATTTTCTCTTTTAACAGTATTATTTCTTTTGAAACTTCTACTAGATAATATTTTTTCGCGAATTAAGTTTATATCTTTTTCTTTTAGTATAGTTGGGATTAATAAGTAATCGACATCTTGTTCCAATTCGATTGAAGATATTACTACGTCATAATTATTTACTAAAGATTTAGTTACCTTACTAGGAATTGTATACTCTAGATTTTTTATTTCAGGAATATTCTTTCTAATCTGACTACCTAAAATTTTTGAACTTCCTATACCGCTAGCACATATTACTAGAGCACGAATAAAATTCTTTCTATAAATTTGTTCATAACTAGAAGCAAAATGTATAACAATATAACTTAACTCCGTAGAATTAAACATTATTTCATCAAACACAACTAACAGTTCTGATTTAATTACAAGATATAGCTCGTTGTAATTTTTCAATACAAAATCTTGTAATTCATCATTTTCCTCTATTAAATTCATCTGATGTCTTTTTATAGCTGATTCAACATGTGCAATAAGACCACTAGAAAGATTCGTATCTTGTGTAAAATCTACATTCATTTTTTCAGAAACATATTTTATCAATAGGCTTATTTTATATACTAATGTATATGAATACTTATCATTTAAATATGAAAGTTGTTCGATTAGACGACAAGTTTTTAATATTTTGATAAGGAATTGAATTATATCATCTGTAATATCAAATTCAATAATATCTTTAGAAGCAATTAGTAATGATTTTATACTATCATATTCTTGGTTCGTAATATTTTCTTTAATATCAGTTGGATATGACATTCTAAGAAACACCACATTTAAACTTATAAGAATTTTCTTAATACTAGAATCAGTATATATTTTAAACACATCAAGATGTTTATTTTGATAAAATACCTTTTTTATAAAGTCAAAATTCAAGAATTTTGTAAATGGATTGCTTGATAAAATACTACGGTCATTTAGTCTAGTGAAAAATTCCTCATCACTAATCTCATTACACAGCAATGAAATAAGAAGTACTCTTCGATCTATTTCACTACCTTCTATTTCAATACCATGCCCTTTTTTTCTAATCAATGTCAACTTGTAATCAGATAAAATCTTTTCGATAGTGCCTATTGCAGTCGCAACAGTATTATAACTCAACATCAGTTTCTCAGAGATATCTTTAATCGAAGTATCTTCACTTAAAATTAAAAAGCATAATATTAAATTCAATCTAGTTTCAGTTGAATATGCATAATCTTGAAAACTAGCTTCAAATAATGAAGAATCCAACTCGGATAAATCACCTTTTAGTACATACTTAGACTTTTCTTTCGTTAAATCTATTCCAAGTTGATTTAATGAACTCTCTAAGTTTTTAATTTCTCTATAGAGTGTTCGTTCTTTAATTTTTGTAGCCTTAGCAATCTCTTTTATACTAAGTGCTTCATCAGTATTTTTTAACAAAACTTGTAATATTAATTTTTCACGTTCGTTAAACATATAACCTCCATTCAAAAAATATCCAAAACTTCCTTTTATAATAAAATATGACTTCCTCTTAGTAATACATATCGCCTTATCTAAGAAGAAGTCATAAACACTACCGTATCTATTCACAAAATATTATATAGTTATTTATCTATTTTTGCAAATTCTCAACGATTTCATCGTATTTTGGACTGTTTAGGAAATTATCTACAGATACGTGTAGAGCTTTTCCATTCATTTGTTTCGCTCTTGGCGTTAATTCGTTTTGAGTTACGATTAATAATCCACTTTCTTCATTTAGATTTCTAATCGCTACATTTGTTACTTCATAATCAAGTCCAGCTTTTTTCACTTTGTTTCGTAGGATAGAAGCACCCATTGCTGAGCTTCCCATTCCTGCATCACAAGCGAAGATAATTCTTTTAACATCAGCATAAGAAGTTTCACTTGCAGTATCAGCTGCTACGTCTTGACCTTTTGATTCAGCTTTCATATTGCTTACTTTGCTTTGAGCTGACTCTAAATCTCCATCCCCTTTATCACGTTTTAAGATGATACTTGCGATTACGAATGTTACTAAAGTAGATACTACTACCCCAGCTACTACAGCAAAGTAACTTCCAGTTGCTGTTTGAGCAAGTACTGCTAAAATACTACCTGGTGATGCTGGAGCACGAAGACCTGCACCTAATAGTTGGAATGTTGCTGTACCACTTACTCCTCCTGCCATAGCTGCGAAGATTAATGCAGGTTTCATTAAGATATATGGGAAGTAGATTTCATGGATACCACCGATGAAGTGGATGATTGCTGCACCTGGAGCAGAAGCTTTAGCAGAACCTTTTCCAAAGAACATGTATGCTAGTAAGATACCAAATCCAACACCTGGGTTAGCTTCTAGTAAGTATAGAACTGATTTACCAGCATTTAATGATTGTTCAGTTGCGATTGGTGTTAAGATACCATGGTTAATCGCATTGTTTAAGAATAAGATTTTTGCTGGTTCGATAAACACGTTAGCAAGTGGTAATAAATGTGCATTAATAATCACATCTACTCCAGCACTAAGTGCATTAGTAATAACTTTAACAATAGGTCCAATTCCAAAGAATCCTAAAATAGCTAAGATAAATCCAAGAATACCAGCTGAGAAGTTGTTTACTAACATCTCTAATCCAGTTTTAATTTTTGGTTGAACTGCTTTGTCAAATTTTTTCATTAGGTGAGCTGCGATAGGTCCCATAACCATAGCTCCTAGGAACATTGGTGTTCCATTTAAACCTTTTTCAGTGATTGTCACCGTTCCAACAATAACACCCATAGTAGCAATCGCTGCTACAACTCCTCCACGTTCATCATGAACGTTTTTACCAGCTGAATAAGAAATTAATAGTGGTAATAGGAAGAATATCATTGGTGCAACTAATGCCGCAAGTTTTGCGTTTGGCATCCATCCTGTTGGTATAAATAATGCAGTAATTAATCCCCAAGCTATGAATGCTCCAATGTTAGGCATTACCATACTTGAAAGAGCAGTACCGACTTTTTGAACTAAGACTTTTAAACTACTTTTATTTTCGCTCATAAGTATAAATCTCCTTTTGTGTTTTACTTTTATCTTATGAACTCATTATACATTCTGCCTAGTCAACTAACAATATCAAAGTAGGCAAAATGAATTTCGCCAAATTGAAAACGCACCACAAATACTTTAATACCGGTATTTTAGGAAATAATTTCAGATTGGCAAAAAATTAAAAATAATTATTATTGAGTGTTAACAGTGTTATAAAAAATTAAAATTTCATCAAAAAATTCGGACTGATATAATATCAATCCGAATAAAATTTATTCTATTTCACAGCAAATTCTTGGCTACCTAATTCAATTCCACCTACACCTTTATATGCTGTAAGTTTTACAGGTGTAGTTAAGTCTGTAAGTTCATAAGCTACAGCTCCAGAAACTGTTCCATCTTTTTTAATTGTAACTAACTGATCATTAAGTAAAGACTTATCAGGATGTGATGCTGGCTGAAGCTTATTAACTTTGTTTTTATCATTATCTTGAATGGCTCCATTTGGAAAAGCTGCAAACCATGCACTCATTGGATTAATTATGTCTTTTCAACTTTTATTTGTTTTATCCATACTGTAACTAAATATCACCAAATTTATTAAGCATATAATAAAGATCCGACTGACAAAGCCTTTGCTGGTGAACATAAGGTAGAAATTTTTTTGTACGAAAAAGCCCTTGTCAACCTTAAAAAATCGTACTCTAAAATACCTAATTTCAAGCAGTTTTTTAACGTTCTTAAAAACTGAACGAAAAAAGAATACCCTTATGAAAGAGTATTCTTCATCAAAATCTGAGATGACCGAATTGCATCAAATCAGGAAAAACTATGAGAAATATATGGGGAAAGAGATGGAGAGGTGATTAAAAGTACCTCTCTTTTCTACAATAGATGTGTATCAACAGTAGTATTTCTCAATCGTTTTGGGAGCATAATTCGTTGACCATCTTTGTCTTTGCGTGGTCTAACATAACCTAATTTTATTAACACTTGCCCGACTCTCTCTTTATAAGCATTATCTAATAGCGGTTGTCTCCTATCCCAAACACTTGATAAATCGGAAATTTCCAAAACTGAAGATATATACTGTTTCAAAGTATTAATATCAGAATGATTATTTATCTTTGTTTCAATCAATGATACCTTCGTGTCTGTTTTTATGTTTGATAATTTTAAGATATACTTCATAAAATCTTCATTAAGATTTTCGTCTTCCAATTCCTCCAATTTATCTTCATTATCTAATGACTCTATAAACTCATCTTTTAACTCAAATATCTTAAAGGACTTGCATATATAGTTAATATTTACCGAAGATAAATATTCCTTTATAATGGCTTCTATGATAGATTTTTTAGTCGAATTTATCCTTTCTACTAAAACGCTGTCCTTTATTGAATTTATTAAATTCAAAGAATTTTCATCTGAAAGTCCACTATTAACTAAACTATATATTAAATCGTCGGAAAGTTCATGTTTTAATAGCGTATCAATAACAATGTCTTCTACCTCTTCATCACAATTTGCCAACAAAGTCAATTCGTCATTATATGAGTTATTCCATAACACCTCTATATTCTTTTCCGTAACTTCAATCAATCTCCGACGAATTAAAATATTAGCTCTATCTTGTGGAAGTTTAGGATTAATATCACTTATTACCTCATCTGCGTAATTTATGACAAATGCAAAAATTTTATCACTTATTAATGGACTATTTATAAAGGTATTACAAATCGATACATTATTTCTTAGTATATCTTCATAATTGGTTTCATCCAAGTTGTTATCGAGGTATTCAATGAAATCATTACTGTATTCTTCAACCATATTCCAATATGCAGCTATGTTATCTGAGCAAAACTTAATCTTATTTTTATGCAATAAGCAATCCAGTATTTTTGTTGTTACAGAGCTGTTCTGTAGATCAGCTAACTTTGAAATTACTGTTTCGTTCTTCTCTACATACTTAAATTTATGTTCATCTGAAATATCTGAATTAAGAATTTTAAGCAGTATCTCTCCGGTGTTGGTATAGTTTTTTTCACTCTTGTTTTCATCTATATAATTAGATACAATGCTCGAAAAATTATTCTCTATATACTCTTTACTTGACGATAATTGCAAAGATTTATAGATCTCATTCAAGAAACTTCCATAGTTTATCGTCTTTTCCAATATTGCTTCAGTTATAAATATCAGATTTCCAACATTCAGCTTATATGCCTGAATTTTCTCAACAGCCATCAATCTTGCTTTATCACAATTTGCTTCTGACACATCTTCAAACCTGATACCCGCAGAACGAATGTTATCAATGAAAACATCAAATTGTCCCTCGGGTATTAAAGAAATTATGTTCTCGTTTTGTTCTATATATTCCTTAAATACAACTAAGTTATCTAAAGCTATAGTTTTATTTGTTGCAACTGAAATCAGTATGTTTTTAAATGTTTCAACACTTTCACCTTCACAATATTCCAAAGTGTTAACAAGTCTGTCTGACTTATCATTAATCAGTATATTAGAATATGTTCTTATTAACTCTAAATCAAACTCATCTAAAATCTTAACTAAATCCTCATACTTATCATTGACATCAACTGCGTCTGCTATAGCTATTATGCATTTAATATTATTTTTTTCTATGCATGTTTTTAACACTTTCTTATTGAGTATATTATCACGGCTAAAATCAGTTAATTTCAAACGATTTATAATCTGCTCAGGTGTTTCTACATCTAAAAAGATATCAAGTTCTTTTCCTTCTTTTAAACCCTTTACATAGATTGTGTCATTACGCTTTAATGTATTTGATCTATCTACATTAAAGTTCCCTTTATAATACCAGTATGTTTCATCCAATAAACCATCTAAAATTAAAACTCTGATTAAAGGGAAGTAATGGCTTTCTACAATATCATAACCATCAATTGAAAACAACTCATCTTTTTGCTCAGCACTCATACTAGATATCAACTCTTTATAGCTATATATCTCAATATCTCTGATTTGTTTTTTTATTTTTTCTCTATCCGAATTAAGTTTATTTACTTCCAGCGAATAATTTTCTGGTAATTTCTCAACTAACACCTTTTTTTCATCGGTGTTCAAAATAAAGCTATTGATAAATTCATTATATGAAAAATATGAATTGCTCCCAGAATACCTAATAAAAGCCTGCTCATCAGGCTTTTTACTCCATTCTTTTAGATACTCAGCCCAAGTTCTTGTTTCCTGATAATAATGTCCGACATCCGATTGAATCATCAATGCCATTGCTTTGAATTTATCATTCTCAACTCTATCCCTAATAAATGCAAGATTATCATCAACTTTTATCAATTCCTGATTAAGATTATCAACAACTTTTTTCTTATTAGTTTCTAATTTATCAAATACAGTTCTTATAAATCCTTTATCTTCCTGCAAAAGATCAAATTCATTGGGGAATATATTCTTTAAGGTGATTAGAGCAAATAGCTTGTTGCTCTCCAAATCAATCTGTCCTAATGGTATAATTTTAGAGTACACAATATATTCATTAACTATATTTTTAAGAAGCCTCATATCATCTACATATAAAGAAATATCCGCTAATACGCTCCTATCTGGTGCATTTTCGACAGCTTTGAAAAGTTCGATAAGCTCATTTTCTGATGTCTTTGAATCCACAATAGGAACAATAGGTAGAATAAAGTCAAAGAATTTAGTTCTGTTTTTAGAGAAAAACAGACTATCTTTGAGCATGTATATAAACCGCACAGGCTTATTATCTCCACTTATTTTTACAAAGTGATTTAAGAGAAAATTTAGTTCTCGCAACTTTGTATAAATAGATGTGTTATTATATCTATCTAAATCTTCAAAAACAACAATTTTTGTACCAGAGCTTCTTAGTAAATAAACTAACTCCTTTATATCTCTATCTAACACCGACTCATCGTTCTTATCATCATTTACATTTGCTTCTGCACCTTTGAATGTTATTTTAGAAATTCTAAATTTATTCCCTCTATAGAATATATACAAATAATAAAACAATGGTACAAACAACAATAGAGAACATAAAAGTATTAAAGAGGTTCCATCGGAATTTTTATGCAACTCATTAACAAAAGGTAAAAAAGTATCTCTCGTTATCCAAAGAAGTATTGAACATATTATTGATATAAACGCCAATGACTGTATGCATATATTAGGAAAGCTTTTATTTGATTTAAACCCATATTTACTAAGTGGTATTTTCTTTGATGCTATCTGAGATAAAATCTGATTAATGAGCTGTCTTTCCACTCTGTTGTCATCATCTATATCCACTGTTTTTTGATTTTCATTTCTGAGCTTATCTTTAACACCATCAGTTTCTGAAGTGGCAAGCTTAGTCATCGATACTTCTTTTAGACTATCGTCATCACTAATATTATTTTTATATTTGCCCAAAGAAACAGTAATTACATTATTTAATCCCTTTTGACGGACATAAGTGTTCCATACGGTACTTTTCCCTGCACCATATATACCAGTAATAGCGATATTTTTTATATCGCTATTACCAAAAGCATAATCAAGTGCTTCTGTATATATTTGCTTGTTTTCAGTCAGCACTTCTGGAGTAAGAGCATTAAACTTATTTTTTTCTTTTCCCATAAATTACACCGTCTCCATCCATGTGTTAATTGCTTTCTCAAATTCTTCCATTCTATTATCATTATTAAAAAATGGAAATCCGATTATTTTATAATCATCCGCAAATAATCCTTTAACTGAATGCTCTTTTTCAATCTGCATTGCAAATACTTCTTTCCAAACATCATCATCCAAGAGTTGATTGCCTTTAGGTTCAACATATCCCTGATAAATGAGACTGCCTTCACTTCTTTTCTTTCTTATAAACAGCAAAAAGTCAGGTTCAAATCGCTCTCCAGCTTCAAAAGAATATATAGCCAATTCAGGAATTCTTTCATTTCTAACAACATAGTATTCTAAATTCTTTTCCTTCAGTTTTGGCTCTATATTGGTTTTGAAATACTTTACAAAAAGCTTTTCTTCGCTCGTTCCGTAGTTGTCATTAAATACATACCAACTCTCATTTGTTAAATCTAATCTGTATTGTTCATTTGAGCAGTTATTTTGAGAATTTCCTTTTCCACCGTTCCCCTCAATCGATCCTAAACTGATTTTCTTGTCTTTCAAAATCATCTTAAGCTGCTTAGGTTCAAATTCTTTAGAACCTACATATTCAGGTTTGATAGCCATAACATGCGATACAACTTTTACTAAGGCGTGCTTCACAGCTGAAAATAAAATCTTTCCATTAACTTCATCTTGAGAATATGTTATTTCCACATTAGAGTTTCCGAGAAACTCATCTGAAGTTAAAAACTCCCTCATTGATTTTAAAGATGGATATTTCTCTTTAAGTATGTCAAAACGAAGTTCTTCAAAACATTCTATAGCCCCAAGCAAGATATTATAATCTATATCCTTGAATTTAATCCTCTTCAGATTTTTCTTAATGCTACTTGCGTTTGCAGTGTTATCGCCTATAAGATTTACAATATTACCTTTGCCGGAAAGAGCTGTGTAGTAATATGTTTTCATTCTCATACTCGGCTCAATGGAACGCACTTCTTCTCGTCCTTTAATCAATCTCTTATTAGAAAATACATAACTTTTCTTATAGAAATCACTGTCTTTAAACTCACCTTTAAGTCTGTATTCCAAAATGATTGGATTCGGTGCCTGCAATCCTGTTTCTATAAGGGCATTCTTCAATTCTGATATATATTTTGAATCGTTTTTACTGTGAAAATACATTGTTTCCAAAATGCGATTAGGATTCGATATATCGCCATCAAATTTTCTTTTAAATTTAAATTCCTCATCATCCACAATAAATGGACAATATCTCGCACCTCTTCCAATAAGCTGTGCTTCTTTAATTGTATAGGAACCAACTTTACCAGCCTTACCGCTTGCCTGTCTTGTATCATATAGACGGACTATATCAAATAGGTTGAGCACATCCCAGCCTTCACTAAGCATATCTACCGCAAAGATAAGTCTAATCGGATTATCAAGATCTTCCAGAGAATTGACTAACAACTGATTTTTCTTGTTATTATCCGAAGAACCATTCATTATTAGCGAAGTATTTTCAGTAAATGCGGTCTTAATTGACTGCTCCAAAAGCTCCAGAGTGTCATCCTTTTCTTTGAAATAATTTATCGCTTCCGTCAATTTTTCAATTCCAACTAATTCTAAGTTCTGAATTTCATAACTTGTCAACTCCTTTACTTTCTTAAAAAATTTATCATAAAAACTTTTTGACTCATCTATTTTTTGTGATTTAAGCATAACCACAGGCTTAATATTGAGTTTTAAGTCAGCAAACAAAAACCTCCTGTACTCACTCATTACGAGAGCCATAAGCGTTCTTTCCCACAAGTTAGTATCTGTTGCAAAATTCTGAAAGTCTTTTGTGTATCCGCTCTCTCTAAAAGAAATAAGAGGATAGTTAAAGATGATTTTGTCTTTATACTTTTGTAAGACATTTGGATCTTTTAAGTCACAAGTAGCCGTAAATTCAAGCATAATACTATCCCTATTTCGTGACAAAGCATTAGTAACAGAATATTCCCAGCTTTTAGCAGCCTCTTCTTCGTCTTTAGTAGGTTTCTTAGTTAGTGAATTGATATGATGGCTTTCATCAGAAATAAAAACCACTTTATTATTCTCAAAGTCATCATAAGTCAGCGAATTTTCTTTCGCTTCAAATAAATCCATGTGAAGCTTTTGCGTAGTAGTAAACAATATTTTGATGTCATCATCTAAAACAGTACCACTAAAATTTTCAACCCTTTTTATCTTGACCTTTTTCCCTAAGTACTCTACAACATCATTGAATAGATACTTATTTGAAAGCGGATTAATAAAATTATCAATCGTCTTTTCAAGAACATTGGTCTGATTTACGAAGAATAAAAACTTTCTATACCCCTTTGTATACAAGTACAATATCAGACCTGCCATAATGACAGTTTTACCGCTGCCTGTCGCCATATGAAAAAGAGTATGGACTTGCTTATTTTTTCTTAATCCATCATTGTCAAAGTACAAGGCAAAATTTGTAAAAGCATCAATTTGATACTCTCTTAGAGAGATTTTCTTTGAAAGTCCACTTTTAATAATTTCAGGGAAGTCTACATTCATACCAACTTCTTTTGCGACATCTAATTTTTCATATAAAAACTGTTTCGACATATTAGACCTCCGCATAGAAAGATTTTGTGAACGCCTTATCCGACTCACTTATATCATAACTTTCATCATCCATATCCGAGTAATTGACATATAGCTTATTTTTATCAACTAAGCTAATAAGAGCCTTTTTCTTCTCTTCCAATTCCAATGAAGCAAATTCTTCATCAGCTTTCTCTAACTCTTCCCTTGTGATATATGGAATAATACGCTCATCAACATATATTTCATTTTTTATTTCAGAGATTGTTTCTTCTGAAGCTGCCTGAATCTTTTTAATGAGTGTACTTGCATTTTCAAGAAGCTCGCAATAGACAAATGAGCCTCCACCTTGCCAATTGACAGATTTTGATATACCTCCTTGTTCTCCATCTATCACTTTTTTCATTCTTTCAACAGTAATATCTTCGATATAATCCATTTGCTCAACACCTATATATCTACGACCCATTTTATGAGCAACTGCACAAGTTGTTCCAGAACCAGAAAAATAATCCAAAATTAAATCGTTTTCTTTTGTAGTTGCCTGCAATAGAAATGAAATAACACTCTCTGGTTTTGAATACGGAAACTTTAACGACATACTCTTTAAATGAGAAGTTGCATCTTCATTTGTTCCTACGCCTATTGCTTTCGATAAATATTGTTCGTCAATATATTTTTCTGGAGCCATTAAAGTTCCTTCCACACGTTGAAATCTAATCGAAAATTTAGAAGATTTAACCAAAAAGTATGTTCCTTTGGCAATTTCTTCATCCAACATTTGTTGTCCCCATTTAAATTCTCCTGCTAAAGTTACCTGCTCAACATTTGTGCCACTTTTTACTTTGCATTCTCCAATTATTTCAACTCTATCTGGTTTCCCACTATACACCCCATCCTCTAAATTAAATCTAATTGTATTTGCAGGAAAGGTTAATGGATGGTAAGAATTGCCTGTATTTAAAAGTGGTGCATCTCCATTCTCGGTTTTTTTGCCTAAATAGCTTATTGAGTTGTCTTTATTCTTCTCATAACAAACAACATATTCGACCGATGATCTTGATTTAGGGGAAAGTGAATCCGCATTATCTGTATTTTTCCATATGAAAGTTTCAACAAAGTCATTCTGTCCAAATACTTCTTCCATTAAAACCTTAATCCAATGCACACCATCTTCACCTATATGGCAGAAAAGTACTCCCTGATCCTCTAGCAATCTATATGAAACTTCCAAGCGGTTCTTCATAAATGCAAGCCAACTACTTAGTTTGAAATTAGAATTATATTTAAATGCATCCGCTGGTTTTGTTTTATAAAAGTAATAAGGTGGATCAATATAAATGCACTTAACTTTGCCCTCATATCGTTTTAGTAAGCTTGAAAGTGCAATCAAGTTATTTCCTTTGATAATCAAATTATCATTCTCATCAAAAGTAATATTTTCTTCAACTCCATCTTTCGTATATCTTTTTGCGTTCGTAAAAACTTTTGGAGCAAGCATTTTGCTAATCTCATCACTTGCAATAGTCTCGTTGTAGAAAATCTCTTTACGCTTCTGATCTTCCTTATCCTGACCTCCTTCAAGTACACAATCTTTATACGGAAAGTCTAATACCACATCATTCGACTTTGAGATGAAATCTCCGCCATTAGTTAATCCGATTTTATTTGTATATCTCGTATATGACTCCGGCAAGAATTCCTTAGACTCAATAAACCAAGCAAAACCTTGTTTATCGAAAATAAGTGTTCCATTTATATCCTTAAAAAATCTTTCTTTAATTTTTTCATTCGATAAAAGTAAACACAACAATTCTTTATCCATTGTCATTACATCGCTATAAACCATCGCCTTAAGCAATTTACCATCATCAGAAATATATTTTAAATTTGTCTTTAATACTTCCTCGACTATTTCAAAAATATTTTTATACATTTATTTATCCTCCAAGCTATTTTTTTCAATACAGATTAAATCTCCAATATCTGTTCCAAGTTCTTCGCAAATTTTTCCGATAATCGTAAGCGATACGGCATCTCCCCTAACCATTTTTGAGATTGTAGTAGGCGATACCCCCGTTTTATCAATTAGGTTTTTTTTCTTCATATTCTTTAGAGTCTTCCAAAGTCCATTGTAGTTGAATTTCATTTTTCTTTTTCCTCACTCCATATATGTGGATTTTTTATCCACTATATTATAGCATAAATCTATATTTTATTCCTCGTTCACAGCCTAAATCAATAGTAGTAAATCCATTAATATTAGTATAAACAGAATTTAAATTTTCTTTCTCAATTACAATAAATCTATCCATTTGATCTTTTGTTACATTAGATTTGAATATTACTTTATTTCTTATCCATTCTGCACATTCTTTTGCAATTGCTTTTTGAGTTAATTCATTTCTTAATTTAACCTCAAATTCTAAACCATATATAACATTCTCTCTATCTAATTTAGGTATATAAAACTCTCTTTTCTGTTTTTCAGGAGTATCCTTAACAAATGTAGGAGATGTAAATATAAATCTACATTCTTCCACATCTTGTAATTGTTCTTTCAACTCATTATACGCATACATTGAAAAGCAGGCAGCAGCAATTGATATTTTATTACTTTTTTCTATAGTTTTTACCAAATCATCTTTTAAAAAACTTGTCTTATTATCAATTAATACCACTCTTCATTCCCTCTCTTTTTAATGGATTTTCCTCTTGGATAATTTTTCTTTATTTCTTAGATATCATTTTTTTATAGAAGCATCTTTTTTTATTTCAAGTGGGAATGGAATGCCATTATGTATTATAATTTGTCTATAAAATAAATCTATCGCTGTTGCCCTCGTTAAACCTAATTTTTTTAGTATTGCTTCCGCTTCTACTTTAACATTTTCTTGTATCCTTACATTTACAGTTGCTGTCTTTATACTCGTCATAATCAACACCTCCGCGCGTCTCTTTTTATTATACACTTATGTATCTCTATTAGCAATACAAATGAGGTACAATTTAATTTTTATTAACCATTATATAAAAGTTGAACTGATACTTACAAAACAACTTTTTAATAGAATATAACTAATAATTTACTTAATATAAATAAAATACTTATTCATTATTTCCTTTATTTTTTAATATTTCTTTACTATATATTTCTGAACTATTTCCTAAATTTTTAATTAATTCATTAATATGATTAGTTGGAATATTTAATTTAGGTTTGGCATTTTTCAAAATCTCAGATATATCTCCTAAGTTAGCAATAATTTTGCTAATATTACTACTAAAATTATAATTACTTGTATAATCATTTATTATATTTTTTATAATTTGATTCTGTTGTTTAATTATTTCTTCTTGATATTTACGAAGACTTATTAATTCTTTTTGATTCTCTGATAATACTACTTCTCTTAATCCTAAATTAATATTATTTATGTTCTCAGATAATCTATTAAATATATCACTTGTTTCTATGGCATTTAATAGTGCATCTCTGAATGAAGTATAAACAGCTGTTACATTTGTATTTTCTTTATATTTCTCTTCGTTTATATTTATAATTTCTTTCTCTAATGCCTTAGTCAGTTTTTTTAATAGTATTTTGATTGAGTTAAACTCACTACTCGAAAAATCTTTATTATGCATTACTTTGTTTCTACTTAATCGAATTATTTCTAAATCCTCTTTCTCAAGTTTAATATTATAATTATAAAATAGCCTATCCCACAAAGATCTTTTAACAGATTTTTCTAAGATTTCTTTTATACGATTAATATTTGGATTTTGTTTTTTTATTTCAACTTTACATGCTTCTATTACTTCTTCATTACTCCATTCTTCACTTTCATTAAATAAATAATTAATATAATCAAAGAATGAGAATTCTTCTAATGCATTCTCTATATAATGTTTTTGATTAATACCTTTCTCTTTATGTGATTTTTCAATTTCTTTACTTATGGTTTTCTCAACCCACTTTCCTTCATACGCTTGAATAACTGTCAAATATATAAACTGACGAAGAACCCTTTCAAACTTAGAAATAATTATAGTTGCTTTATCACAAAAATATCTTGATGAATCATCATATATTGTTATAATTCGATAATTTTTTCTATGTTTTCCTTTTTTTACAGCATTTTTAATATCTTCAATTAGTATTGCGTTTTCTAGATTATTTCCACTTTTAGTAGTAGATATACTAATAATAATATTATTACTTTCTTGAGATTTTCCTACATTTAATTTATAATTTATATCCTTATAAAAAATTTCATCATTTTTCATTTCAAACACGCTACTAAAATCACTCTTTAATTCTTCAATATTTATACTTTTATTTTTATGTAAAAATAATAATTTTAAAATCATTTTATCCCTCTTTTAATATTTCTATTAACTATATCAACGATATAATTATTATATTTAAATTAATTCATTATAATAATAAAATATAAATTGTACAATTTTTTGTAATCAATATTTTCGAGTTTCCGTTATAAAATCGGAGCCCTCTTTTAAATGATTAAGTTATTGATTTCTAGTCTACAAGATAACTCAGCATCCCCATCATTTTCTCTACCTCATAAACTTCGTTATCTTTCCTTCTTTTTTGTATGTTTCTGCTGCTTTCGCTACTTTCTCAAAGTCACGTTTTAAGCTGTATGAATAGATGTCTCTAAATAATCTATAGCCTAGTTTTTCATTTACTTCGAATGCTAGTGTATATAGTTCATATGTTTCCATTGAATCGAAGTTCTCGTGTGCTTTTACTACATCTTGTAATATGTCATCACTATGCTCTATTAATGCTTTTTCTAGCCTATCATTTAAGAATTTCGACTTTTCTAGAGTATGTTTATATACTTCTTTTGATGTAGTTGAAAAGTCCGTTATTAAGTTTTCTTTATCTAGTTTATCATATAGTTCATATCCTAACTGTTGATTTACATCTTTTGCAATTTCTACCAATCTTTCTTCTGACACTGGCTCCAAGCTATATGCTGCATTATTAACTTCTGAAAATACATTTTTCTCTTCTTCTATCACTTTTTGTAATAATTCTAATTTCATAAAAATCCTCTCAATACTATTTATCAAGTTTGTTTACATGTATTATTATACCATACTTAATATGAATTCTTCTGATACTATATTCAATTCTGATTGAATTTTATTGTTGTTTCAATTTTCTTTATCATTTCCCTCTTGTAAAATAACTTATTCTACGATAAAATAAACTTAAAAATGAGGAGTGTTTATAAATGAGTGAATCAAAAATTGTTTTAACTATTGACAATAATATAAAAAAAGAGGCTGAAGCTGTATTCTCTAGCCTTGGATTAAATATGGAAACTGCAATTAATATATTTTTAGCAAAAGCTGTTAATGAAGGTGGTCTACCTTTTGATGTGAAACAAAAGAAATATTCTGAAGATCCTGCTTTCCTTTCTAGTCACTTTATTATGAAATCAGCTTTATATGAAGTGAATGAATATTTAAAAGATAGATTTAATGAAGAACCTTCATTTCATTTAGTATGTGATACAAAAGGTGTAGAACATGAGGAAATCGGTAAATTATTCGTTCTATTCTCACATAATACTGAGAATATTAACCAAGAAGACTTTACGGAAAAACATATTGATAATTTAGTAGAGCTAGCCACTATTGCTGTTCCATCTATAAAAAGACTATCATCAGATCAGCTTCGTGACATAGTGAATGCTTTTATCAATAATTACTATTTAATTAAATAATAATAAGTGATTAGTAAATTTTTTAAAAATATATCCAAAATAAAAACTCAAAATTCAGTTGTGGATTTTTGAGTTTTTATTTTTGGTTCTTTGTCAAATTCGGTTGATTTTGAAAATTAGGAGGAAGCTATGCTATATTAAGTGGTATAGCTTTTTTCCTATTTTTTCGTTTTAATCTTATTTCCTTCTTTTTAGCGAGAATATCCTGACGCTCTTCTATAGAATACCTAGGTTTCTTCTTAGTCTCTGAAGGTGTAAACAGGCTAAAAACAAGAAGTATTTTAGCTTTAAAATTACTAAAGGTTCTATAACCATACGAAATACGCTTGATAACTTTAATTTTGTTGTTAATTCCTTCTAAAGGACCGTTAGAAAGCCCATTGTAGTACATAGTATTCTTAATCTGTCTTTTATATTTTCTAAGTGTTTTAATAGCTGTAAACATATATCTAGGTAGAGTAGATTTATCATTGATTAAAGCTTTAAATCTATCGAAATTATCTTTTTCAAGAGCTTCTCTAAGGTCTTGGATAAGCCAATAACACTTATATAGTTGAGGATCTTGCTTAATTAGGTAGTCGACAATATTTTGTTCGGTAGTGATGTACTTAAAGTATTTAAATTTCTTGTGGGTACCATTATCTAATTCATCATAGCTTGTAAGGAGATTCTTCCAATAACATTTCAATTGTCTGTATAACTCTTTATTTTTATCTTTAATACTGTTCATAAATGAAACTCTATATTTATTAAAAGCTCTATTAACTAACTGAACAATATGGAATCTATCGATTACTATCTTCGCATTAGGGAAAAGTTCTCTAATGATACTTTTATAACCTGAATTCATATCAATAACTACTGCCTTAACCTTACAACGTTCTTGATAAGAATAGTATAAGAAGTAGTCTTTTATAATTTTATTAGTTCTTCCCTGAAGTATATTTTGTATTTTATGAGTTAATGCATCTGCATACACGAAGCTCATTTTGCTTATACTATCAGAAGTAGAAGAAAGTTCATCAAAACACATATAATAAGGTAAACTTTTAGGTCTTTCTAAAGTTTTAGATAGATCAGACTGTATTCTTAATACAGTGTTAGTAGAAACAGCACAAGATTCAGCTATTTCCTTTGAAGTATTCTCTTTAGATAACCTTTTAATAATTCCAGCTCGTAGATTTTTAGAAGTATTAGAATACTTCCTAACTTCAGTAGTTTCAGCTGTAAAGGATTTACGACAACCTTTGCATATGAAGCGATGTTTATTTAAGTATAAGATGACTGGTTTATCAGAAATAGTGGGCATTTTAACCTTTACTTTTCTATAACCATTATTTGTTATCTCACATTTTCCGCAATGAGGGCAAGAGCTAGATGAAGCTTCCAATACCCCGTAATAAACTAGATGTATACAACCATTTATTTCAATTTTCTCTGTTTTATCTAGAATTTTTATATTTTCGTCAGTTATTTGTAGCGTTATTTTAAGAGATTTGCTATAATTACACATATGAATGTAAATTTCCTTTCTTGATTTTTTGCTCATACTTAAATTATAAAGGAATTTTACATTCTTTTCTATTTTTTTATAAATTTAAATACGGCTGATATTTATTATCAACCGTATTTATTATAGACCCTTATTTTTTATTTACACTTTAATTAAAAAATTTTAGATATTATTCTTCCTCAATTAACCAATCGACAATATATTTGATTTCTATACCATCAATATAGTCTATTCCTTCATATCGACCTGTAATTACTATTTTTTTATAGTTATCTTTTATCATTAATAAATTATCAGTTTCATGTGAGTTATTTGGAATTTGATATGCTACTTGATAGTATTCAATTATCCCATCTCTTTTAGCAATAAAGTCTATTTCTTTGTCATCTAATCTAACTATATCTACTTTATATCCTCGTCTCAGAAGTTCTAAGTATACTATATTTTCTAATCGATTTCCTAAATTACCATCTTTATGACTAACAGCGTGGTTTCTAAGTCCATTATCCGCTATAAAATATTTTGAGTTTTGTTTTAAATATCCTTTACCTCTTATATCATATGGCTTAGCTTCATAAAATAGATAAGCATCTTGTAATAATTCTAAATATCTATTTACTGTATGATTAGATATTGTTAATTTCTCTTGTTTTAACATATTTGATATTTTTGTAGGATTTATTAATTGTCCTACATTATCAGCTAAAAATGCAACCACCCTCTTTAAAACTAACGTGTCTTTCACAGATCCTCTTATTGCTATATCGTTTAATAATATCGAATCATAAATTCCTGATAAAATAGTTGTCTTAATTTCTTCAGGTGATAATACAACTCCTGGGAATCCTCCATATTTTTCATAATCTTTATACGCAGAATCTACAGATCTAGAATTAACGTCAATGTTATTTACTTCTAAATACTCTCTAAATGAAAATGGATATATTTCTATTTCCACATATCTTCCACTAAGTAAGGTAGCTAATTCACCCGACAACAATTTTGCATTTGATCCAGTTATTACTATATCTATATCAAAACTGACTCTTAATCCATTAATTACTTTTTGCCAACCATCAACAAATTGAACTTCATCTATTAATAAATATACTTTTTTTCCATTATTTGGCAATAACTCTTTTAGAAGCTCTGAGAATTCTTCAGAATTTTTTATATGTTGATACTCAAATGCTTCTAGATTTATATAAATTACATTTTCTTTATTTATTCCTTGTTCATATAAATAATTACTATATTGTTTTAATAAGACCGATTTCCCAGAACGCCTAACTCCAGTGATTACTTTTATAAAATCTGTATCTTTGAACGAAATTAGTCTACTTAAATAATTATCTCTAATATACATTTTATTCTCCTTTCATTAACTTTATTATCATATTACTATTATTATACCATATTTCTTCATTAATTGGAAGTAGACTTCCAACTTTTGTATTTTTTACTATGAATTAGAAGTTCACTTCCAACTTTCTTCATTTTTATCCTAATTTGGAAGTATACTTCTAACTTTTGTTTTTTTCCTCAGAATTGGAAGTAGATTTCCAACTCCTTTTATTTTTTTCTTATTCCTTTTATACAGATTTATATTTTTACAATCACTTTATTTTCTGATAAACTATAATTGTAAATAAATAAAACACTTACATTTATGTAAATAAGAGGAGATTAAAATGGGAAAATTTAATAAAAAAGTTGTTTCAGTAGCTTCAATTGCCGCAACATTACCTGCCCTAATCGGTAGCTATGCAGGATATCAAAAATTACGTTATAAACGTAGTGCTAAAGCTGGTCTAATCGAGTTATACCTTGGTAATAAATATAAGAAGCTAAGAGATATAGATGAAACTAAAAGATTAGAACAACAAAAAGCAGATAAGATCGAAGAATCTGTAAATGTATATGAATTCGATACTAAGTCAAAATTCTATACTAGGATTGTTTCTGATAGACAAGTTTGGTATTTAAATAGTGTAAATACTTCTAACTCTACTATTTTCTATATTCATGGTGGTTCTTACGTTCACGAATTCGTAGATATTCAATGGGAGATGGCTGATAAGATAGCCCAAGAAGCTGACGCAGAAGTTATTATTCCTGATTACGGATTAGCTCCATTCTATACATATAAAAATAGTTATGAACTTCTAACAAAATTATATACAGACTATATTGCTAAAAATCCAGATAAAAATGTCTATATTATGGGAGATAGTGCTGGTGGTGGCTTAGCTCTAGGATTAGTTCAAGAGTTTGTCCAAAATAATATTACTCTACCTAAAGGTCTTATCCTACTAAGTCCGTGGGTTGATTTAACTATGTCGAATCCTGATATTAAAAAATATGTCAAAAAAGATCCTCTACTACATGTCGATACTTTACTAGCTGATGCTAAATCTTGGGCTGGTGATGCAGACTTATCAGATTGGAAGGTTTCTCCATTGTATGGTGATATGAGAGGTTTACCTCAGGTACTTCTATTCTCTGGTACACGTGAACTTCTATATCCTGATGCAGGACTTTTAGCAAATAAACTAAAAGAAGCAAGTGTAGAAACCACTTTTGTTGTCGGGGAAAATTTAAACCACGTATACCCTGCTTTCCCTATACCAGAAGCAACGAAGGCTATTTCTAAAATTGTTGAGTTTGTGAAGAGTAAATAATTAAAATTAAATATAAAAAAGATGTACTCAAAATTTGATTAAATAATCTATTTTTGGGTACATCTTTATTTAGTATTATAATTTAGTATTATAATTTACTACGCACGTATCAAAGTCCACTTTTATTCCTCATTTAACCATGAAAGTCCAGTTATACTCTCCATTGTCCGCTATTTTCATCTGTGAATATCCAGTCTTACTCACCAATGTCCACTTTTTTTCATCTACGAATGTCCAGTTTTATTCCTTAATGTCCACTTTTTAATGACGAATGTCCAGTTTCATAAATTAATATAAAAACTCAAAACAAAGATTTCCCCTTATTTCGAGTTCGTATATTTTTATCATTTTGTGAGTTCTATAAATTTGGCTCTATTCTAAATTTATATTTTCCTTTTCCATACCCCTCTACTTTTTCAATAAGTTCGTGTACTAGCATCTCTTTTATTATTTCTGATGCTCTTGATGTTTTTAGTTTTGTAACTTCCATCACTTCTTTTCTTCCAAATACAGAATCAAAATTGAATTTATCATAAAGGTTCTTAATATATTCCTTATTTTTATCAGAGAAGTTTTCTAGTTTATCGTTATAATTATATGTTGAAATCTCTCTATCTTCTTTTATCCAATTGATATGTAATTCTCTATTTTTTAATGGTGTACTTTCATCTAGTAGTAAATTTCTTAAAAATAACTCTACAAATTCAAATGTTGAATAGATTTCTTTCTTTAAATTTCTGTAGTTTGCTCTAACTAATGCATTTCTAAAATACCAAGAGTTAGCAGCGAATATATCATTTGTTACATCAAAACCTAATGTTCTTAGATATTTGATAAAAAATACAGCTGTTGTTCTTGTATTCCCTTCTTCAAAAACATGGATTTGCCATAGTCTTGAGATAAATTCTGATAAGTGTTTTATTATTTCATTCGTTGATAAACCATTATACTGGAATTTTTTCTCTTGCTCAAGATCATACTCTAGAGTTCTAACTAATTCACTTGCACTTCCGTATATTACTGTTTCTCCGTCTAAGACCCATTCTTTTTTTGTAATATTATAAGTTCTGATTATCCCTGCGTGTTTATATATTCCTTCAAATAACTTCCTATGAATAGCTAAATATTCCGTTGGGGAAAAAGTAAAAGCTTCTTCCGATAAAATTCTTGCTATTCGAACAGATACTTTATCAGCTTCTTCTACGCGACTTTCTTTATTTAGTTCTGGATTTTCTTCATAATATGAATGAAGCAGTATATCGGCTTCTTCTAGTGTTATTTCACCTTCTATGTTTCGCAATGCTGTATTAATTAAATATTGAGATGGAGTTAAACCATCAACTTCCTGCAAACCTATTGCTGTCTGCCATGCATAACCTTTTTCTCTCTTAGAAGGTTCTGATTGTATTAAATATTCTTTAAACGGATCTTCAGTCATTTCATTTTCCTCCCATAAGTTATTTTTCAATAATTACACGTTAACAGATTTAATTTTAACATTATATAGTAAATGTATATTGTTTAACTCAAAAAATTATATTTCTTGTTTTATTTCCGTATTATTTATTATATATAACAATTATGTTCTTTGCAATACATAAGAAACTTTTCTACGTTTTAAACACTAAAAAACTCGAAACAAAGATTTCTCCTTGCTTCGAGTTCTTTTATTATTTTCGTTATTATCGTTTTGCGATTTCTTCTAATAACATCTTGTTGATCATTTGTGGGTTGGCTTGTCCTTTTGAGGCTTTCATGATTTGACCTACTAAGAAACCAATCGCACGGTCACGACCGTTTTTGTAGTCTTCGATAGATTTTGGATTATTATCTAATGCTTCATTTACCCATGTTAATAATTGTCCACTATCTGATACTTGTACAAGACCTTTTTCTTTAACGATTTGTGCAGCATCTCCACCATGTTCGATAAGTTCTGCGAATACTTTTTTAGCGATTTTACTTGAGATTGTTCCGTCAGTGATTAATTTAATCATTCCTGCTAAACCTTCTGCAGTTAATGCTGTATCTTTAAGTTCTTGTTGAACTTTGTTTAAGTATGCATTCACATCTACCATTAGGTAGTTAGAAGCTAGTTTTGGATCTGCTCCTAAAGCTACAGTTTGCTCGAACATGTCTGACATTTCTTTAGTTAATGTAAGTACGTGTGCATCGTATGCTGGTAATCCAAGTTCCTCTTGGTATCTTCTTTGACGAGCGTCTGGAAGTTCTGGAATAGTTTTTCTTACTTCTTCCATCCATTCATCAGAGATGATCATAGGCACGATATCTGGCTCAGGGAAGTAACGATAATCGTCTGAACCTTCTTTAACACGCATAAGTTTTGTTGTTCCTGTTGTTTCATCAAAACGACGAGTTTCTTGGTTGATTACTCCACCAGAAAGAATAACTTGTTCTTGACGTTTTTCTTCGTACTCTAAACCTTTTTTAACGAAAGTGAATGAGTTTAAGTTTTTAAGCTCAGTTTTTGTACCAAATTCATCTTGACCATAAGGGCGGATTGAGATATTCGCGTCACAACGCATTGATCCTTCTTCCATCTTAACGTCAGATACTTCGATGTATTGAATGATTGAACGTAATTTTTCTAAATAAGCATATGCTTCTTCTGGAGTTCTGATATCTGGCTCAGATACGATCTCGATAAGTGGTGTCCCTTGACGGTTAAGGTCGACTAGTGAATAACCATTTTTGTGAGTTAATTTACCAGCATCTTCTTCAAGGTGAGCACGTGTAATACCGATACGTTTTGTTTCTCCGTTTACTTCGATATCAATCCATCCATTTTCTCCGATTGGTTGATCAAATTGTGAGATTTGGTATGCTTTCGGGTTATCTGGATAGAAGTAGTTTTTTCTATCAAATTTTGACTCACGAGCTACTGTCATGTTAAGCGCCATTGCTGCTTTCATTCCCCATTCTACCGCTCTTTTGTTTACTACTGGAAGTACCCCTGGGTATCCTAAGTCGATAACGTTTGTGTTAGTGTTTGGTTCTGCACCAAAGTGAGCTGGAGATGGTGAGAATATTTTTGAATCTGTTTTTAATTCTACATGGACTTCTAGTCCAATTACTGTTTCAAAATGCATCTTGTTTCTCCTATTATAATTCTATTTTTTTATCGTGTAAGTTGTAGTGTTGTTCGAAGTTGTACGCTACATCGTATAGTGTAGATTCTGCGAATGGTTTAGCAATAATTTGCATACCAATTGGACGGTTACCTTTGAATCCACATGGAATACTGATACCTGGTAATCCAGCCATGTTTACTGGGATTGTTAAGATATCGTTAGCGTAGATTTTAATTGGATCTCCTACTTCTTCTCCTATGTTGAATGCTACTGTTGGAGCAGTTGGTCCAATGATTACATCGTATTCTTCGAATACTCTATCAAAGTCTTGTTTAATTAATGTACGAACTTGTTGTGCTTTTTTGTAGTATGCATCGTAGTATCCTGAAGATAGTACGTATGTTCCTAACATGATACGGCGTTTAACCTCAGCTCCAAATCCTTCTCCACGTGTTTTTTTGTAGATTTCTTCCAGGTTTGTTGCGTTTGGACTTCTAAATCCGTAACGAATACCATCAAAACGAGAAAGGTTTGAACTTGCTTCAGCAGATGCGATAATGTAGTAAGTTGAGATAGCGTAGTCTGTGTTTGGAAGACTTACTTCTTCTACTATAGCTCCTTGACTTTCTAAGTATTTAACACCTTCAAGTACTGCTTGTTTAACTTCTTCATCAATTCCAGCACCGAAGTATTCTTTAGGAAGAGCGATTTTCTTACCTTTGATGTCTCCAGTGATGATTTTACTGAATTCTGGTACTTCTACAGGTGCACTAGTCATGTCGTTGGCATCTAATCCTGAGATGATTTCTAATACACGAGCGTTATCTTTAACTGTACGAGTCATTGGTCCAATTTGGTCTAATGATGAAGCGAATGCTACTAATCCAAAACGCGATACACGTCCGTATGTTGGTTTTAATCCAACCACACCACAGTATGAAGCTGGTTGACGTACAGAACCACCTGTGTCACTACCTAGAGTGAAGCTAACTTGTCCTGCTGCTACTGCTGTAGCTGAACCACCACTTGATCCTCCTGGCACCGCATCTAAGTCATGAGGGTTACGAGTTAATTTGTAGTAAGATGTTTCTGTAGAACCACCCATTGCGAACTCGTCCATATTTAATTTCCCTAAAAGGATTGGGTTTTCTTTGTTAAGTTTATTCATTACTGTTGCATCGTAAATTGGATTGAATCCTTCTAAGATTTTTGATGCACAAGTAGTTTGAATGTCTTTTGTAACGATGTTATCTTTGATTCCCATTGGGATACCGAATAATTTACCTTCAGCGCGTCCTTCTTCTTGAGCACGGTCTAAAGCTTCAGCTTGTTTTAATGCTACTTCTTCAGTTACTGTAATGAATGAACCTACTTTTTCATCAGTAGCTTTAATTCTGTCTAGTGATTCTTTTACTAAATCACTTGGTTTAATTTCTTTATTTTTAAGTTTAAGTTCTAAACTTTCAATTGATTCATGTAATAAACTCATTAAATTATCTCCTTATTTTATTCAATAATAGTAGGTACTTTGAATTGTCCTGCTTCTGTTTCTTTAGAGTTTTTAAGAACTTCTTCTCTATCTATTCCATCATGAGCTACGTCTTCTCTAAATACATTAACTAAGTCTAGAACGTGATAAGTTGGTTTTACATTTTCTGTTGGTGCACTGTTGATTGTATTGAATAAATCTACAACTTTCTCTAATTTTTCGATGTATCCATCTACTTCATTTTCTTGAATTTCTAATCTAGAAAGATGAGCGATGTGAGCTACTTGTTCTTTTGTAATTGTTGTCATAAGTTCCTCCATATTTTTGTCTATTTTAACTACTAATATTAGTTATAACCTCTTATATTTTGAAATAAAAAAACGCCCCCTATAGTTATTTAACTACATGGGACGATTACTAGTTTCGTGGTGCCACCCGAATTCATATCAGTTTCCTGATACCTTTCAATATATATTCGGTTTTATAAAAAGTGTTGCTTATTTCAATCATTATTATTTAATCTTTCAGCCTGGGGATTAAACTCTCTTTTAAAAAAACATGAAATAAAAGTCTCTTTACTAATATTTTATATTACAGTTTACTTAGTCTATATTATACTAAACTACCGTCATTGTCAAGGATTTTGCAAAAAATGTTAGAGTGAGTGAAGAATTATTGCTTTTTATAATTGAATTTTCTAATCGCTCTAGGTTGGATATATATTTTTTTATATGACATGATTGTCTCCTAACTTTATTTTGTTTGTTGATATTTTGAAATAAAAAGAACGACTATGAAAAATTGATTACTAAGAAACCATAATTTTCTAGTCGCATCCTTCTCTTGTTATTTATACATTTTTATATTATTTAAAACTTAAAACTGTTTTACCTCTTGAACGTCCATTCGCTACTTTATCTAATGCTTTATTTACTTCTTTAAAGTCAAATACTGTTTCTATTGATGGTTTAATTTCTAATTTTGTGAAAATGTCAACTACTTCTTGAAGTTGCTTCCCATTTGATTCTACGAAGATGAAATCATACGATACTCCATATTTATTCGCCATTTTATCAAATTTTCTTCCAGCTAATCCTAGGATAAATTGTTTCCACCAAGCTAAATTCATACGTTTAGCGAAACTTCCATTTGGCATCGCTCTTAGTGACACTAATTTACCTCCAGATTTCATAATAGTCATTTGTTTTTCTGTTTCTGCTCCACCTAAAGTATCAAGGACATAATCAACGTCTCTTAATACTTTAGTGTAATCTGTTGTTTTATAGTCGATGAATTGATCAACACCTAATTTTTCAACACGTTCTTTGTTTTCTACACTACCATTAGTGATTACTGTCAGACCTTTTGCTTTAGCGATTGGAATAGCCATACCTCCTACTCCACCTGTTCCACCTGAGATGAAGATTGTTTTTCCTGATTCTGCTCCCATAAGTTCTAAAGCTTGCATAATTGTTAATGCTGTTAATGGAACGGCTGCTGCTTCTTCATCAGTTAGATAATCTGGTACTTTAGCGATTGCATCTTGGTTAATAGCTACATACTCTGCAAAAGCTCCGATTTTCTCTAATGGTAATCTAGAGAATACTCTATCTCCAATTTCAAAATTAGCTACATTACTTCCTTTTTGTTCGATAATACCTACTACTTCATTCCCAGCAACTTGTGGAAGTGTATAAGGTACGATAATCTTCACTTCACCTCGCGAAATCATATTATCTAGTGGATTTACTCCTACTGCTGTAACTTTTACCAACACTTCATTTTCATTTATTGTAGGTACTGCTACATCTCTAATTTCAAGTTCTATATTATTTTTATTATATTTTGTATGTACTGCTGCTTTCATTGTTTATTTTTCTCCAATTATGTATAATTCTTTAATTAATTTTTCTAATGTTTTACTTTCAAGTTTTTTATAAAAAGCTTCTTGTGCTTCATTAAATACTGGCTGTAATAAATTTTCGATATTAAAACCAATTGGGCATTCTTTATTGGCTCCTTCATGGATATTTACTAAATATTTTTCAGGATAAATGATTTGATAAATTTCTGATAATGTAATGTCTTTAGGCTCTTTTGCCAATTTTATTCCAGTTTTTCCCTGTTGGCTTTCTATTAAACCGCCTTTTTTTAGAAGCGCTATAATTTTTCTTATGTGGCTGCTATTAGTATTAACACTTTGTGCTAGTAGCTCCGAAGAAACTACTTTATCTGTTTCTGAAATATATATTAGTATGTGTAATGCTACTGAAAATTTTGTATCCATATTTTCTCCTTTAATCTCTTTTTTTAAATCATCCAATTATAATCTTTTAACTTGTTCTCGTATCAGGTACAAGTATAAGTTTAACATTGAATTTAGCTTATGTCAACTACTTTTTAATTTTTTTAAAAACTATTTATAAAAGTGACTTTATACCTCAACTATAGAGATAAGCCACTTCATACTTATCGTACATATTTTCTAATTTCTTATTTCATTACAAATTTTTAGTTTCTTTTTCTTGGAAAATATTTCTTCATGTATTCTACACTCGAAATATTAGCAACTACTCCACCTTTTCAGTTGCTTAAATATAGAAAATAGTATAATATGTGTAGGTATGTAGATTACTAGAATACTCTAGTTAATATGTAAAAATAAAACATTTGTGAGGTATATAATGGAAAATTGGGTTGAAATTACAATTCATACTACTAATGAAGCTAGTGAAATAGTTGAGTCTATTCTTCTTGATTATGGTTCAACTGGAGTTGCCATCGAAGATCCTACTACTCTTGAGGAGAACTTACATGATGATTTCGGTACTATCGTTGAGCTTAGTCCTGCCGATTATCCAGAAGTCGGAGTTATCGTTAAAGGATACATTAATGAGCTAAATTTTGATGAAGAAACTTTCAAGCGTTTTGAAGCTGAGCTTCTTGCTTTAGGTGAAAATATCAACATTGGAGATTTCTTCAAAATTGAGACTACTATTATTCAAGATAGCGATTGGGAAAATTCTTGGAAAGATTATTTCGATATTCTTAATATCGGTGAAAAATTCGTTATTGTACCTACATGGCGTGAATATGAAAATACTGAAGATAAATATATTATAAACATTGATCCTGGTATGGCTTTTGGTACTGGTGGTCATGAAACTACTTCTTTATGTATTAAAAATCTTGAAAAATATGTACAAAGAAATGATAATGTTATAGATGTGGGTTGCGGTAGTGGTATTTTAAGTATCGCAGCTAGTTATTTAACTGACGGTAATATTAAAGCTGTTGACTTAGATAAACTTGCTGTTGATGTTTCTTTTGAGAACTTCGCGTTAAATAATCTTGAGAAAAGAATCGAGGTTGATCAAGCTAGCCTTCTTACAAAAGAAACTAAAAAATACAACATTATTGTAGCGAACATTCTTGCTCATATCATCGAACTTATGCTTGATGATGCGTATAACTTATTAGAAAATGGTGGTTACTACATCACTTCTGGTATTATCGAAGATAAAAAAGATGAGCTTCTTGAAAAAATGTTAGAACGCGGCTTTAAACTTGTTGAAGAAACTTCTGATAACGGATGGTATTCTTTCGTAGTAACTAAATAATATTTAAAAACTCTTGGTTTTATATAAAGTAAATATATAATCAAGAGTTTTTCTTGTTATACTTTAAAATGCATTAAATTTATTTTATAATAGTAATGAAAATACTTTATGAGGAGAGATTTTATGAGTAATAATAATACAAAACCAAATAATAATAATAATAATAATAATCAAAATTATAGTAACTATAATCAAAATGATTACAACTCTCAAAATAGCTATAATAACCAACAACAGAATTATAATAATCAAGGTTATCAAGAAGATTTTAATCAATATTATCAAAATTATAATAACTCTAATCAGCAATATCAAAATAACCAGCAGTACGATTATTCAAATCAAAATTATCAAAATAATAATCAATATAATCATACTAATCAACAGTACAATTATCAACAGTATCAAAATTACTCAGGCTCAACAAATAATCAGCAATACCAAAACTACACTAACGTAAATGGTCAACAAGGCTATAATCAACAATATCAAAACTATGCTGGTTACCAGAATATTAATACTCAATACAATGAACAAGTTTCAAACAATAATTCCTTAAACCTTAATAAGAAAAAGAAAAGTAAATTTATTCCAGTTTTTTCTAGTATTTTAATCTTCGGACTAATTACCATTGGAAGTGCGTACAGCTATTCAAAATATACCAACAAACCCATATCTAATATTATTCCGCTTCTGAAGAAAAATACTACAGAAGAAAAAAACTCATCTAAGCCTGTAGAACAAAAGAAAGAAGAATCTATATCTCAATTTACAAATTCTCAACTTGCATTAATCGGTAGAGCTTATGTTCATAATTCTACAGATTCTCATGTTGAAACACTAAAACCTGATACGTATTTTACAATGGAAGAGAAAAATGGAGGATACTTAACAAGTTTTGGTACATTAGGAAGTAATATGTTGGTTCGTCGTATTGATAATGGAATTGAAATTAAAGTTATTGATTATGATAAACCTGTAGGACAACGGGATTTTAAATTGTTCAAAAAAGTAACCTACAAAGAAATTCAAGAAACATTCAAAAAAGAAGATATGGACAAAATTAATAAAACAATAGCTGAATATAAAAATACCAACAACTATTTATCTGGTAAATATAAAATTAACGACTAACTCCACCTCCTCAACTGACTAAAGCCTTTAACAAAAAAAGCTATCAAAAACTCTTGGACTTTGATAGCTTTTTCTTATGATAATGATGATATATTTCGAATTTTTTTAAAGCATTTTTTCTAATTTGTTTCGTTCAATAAGTGTGAATACTGATACTGGTCTTCCAGATGTATAGTACTCAGCATCTTCACTTAGAATATTTATACTAACTAGATGATTTAAATATTTTCTAATAGTAATCCTAGAAATATCTAGCTCGTCTGCTATTTGTTGTGTTGTAAATCCTTCGTTGTGTTGTTGAATAGCTTCTAGTACTTTTTTCAATGTTATTCTAGAAAGTCCTTTAGGCAAGCTGTCTTCGTTTTCTTCTACTCTTCCAGAATTTAAGTACTCGTCTATTAAATCTTGATTAATTTTCTCTTTTGATAATAAAGTTACATAATCGTGAACTTTGTCGATTGCTTGAGAAAATCTTTCATATGTAAATGGTTTAACCAAATAATCAACTACTCCATTAGATAATGCAGCTTCTACTGTTTGTATATCATTAGCTGCAGTAATCATAATAATTGGGAATCCTTTTAGTTCGGGTAAAAAGTCTATTCCTTGACCATCTGTTAAATAATTATCCAATACAATTAAATCTATTTCATTATTCTCTAAAAATTTCTTTGCATCTTCTAATGATGTAACATGAGAAATCCCAAAGTTATGTTCTTTTCTTTTAAAATATTCTTTGTGAATCATCGCTACCATTGGATCATCTTCTATTATTAGTACTTTCAATTAATGTACCTCCTCAATTGGTATTTCAATTATAAATTTCGTTTTACCTACTTCACTTTCAATGTCTATAAGTCCATTATACTTTTTAACAATAGTATCAACAGCATTTAGACCGTATCCCCTATTCTCTCCTTTTGTTGAATATCCTCTTTCAAAGACATTCTCAATTATATCTTTACTTATACCCTCACCGTTGTCATAAACACTGCAAAGTAGAATATTTTCTTCAGTATTTAAGTATAAATAAACAACAACTTTACCATCTTCCTTATTAGCGATAGACTCCATGGAATTGTCTATTAAAACTCCTAGGATAATTAAAAGTTCATTATAAAGTTCATCTAGACCATCTTTATTCAATATCATTGAATCTGGATCTATTAATAATGCTATATTTTTTTGTTTAGCTTCTCTAACTTTTGCTAATAGAAATCCTGCTATTGCTGGTACTTTAATATTCTCTGAAATATGTCCAATTTTTTCATGATAATCGTCTTTTAGATATGTAATAAATTTCTCTACTTCATCATATGACTTCATTTCGATTAATCCATGCAATACATGAAGTTTATTCATAAAATGATGGCTTTGTTCTCTTAAACTGTCATTATATTTTTCAGTTCCACTAAGTTCTGTAATTAGTTTTTTCATTTCACTTTGATCTCGAAGTGTTACCACTGCACCATATAATTTACCATCTTGATATATTGGATTTCTATTTATTAAAGCTTCTATATGATTTAATAAAATTAATTCATCACGACTACTCTTATTTTTTTCTAAGATACTCTTGAAGAATAGTTCGTACATATCATCGGGAATTTGCTCACCTTTTTTAATTTTTGAAAGACCTGCTTTATCTAAAATCTGGTTCGCGCTATTGTTCTTAACAATAATTTTTTTGTTAATATCAATTCCAATAATTCCTTCAGAAACATGATCTGAAATTAAATTCTTCTCGATATAATTATAAGCAATCTCTTCTGGTTCATAATTCAATAATATTTTTTTTAGTTTTCTATTATACATTATGGCAAGACCTACTGCAAATCCAACTCCTATTAATAAGGCAAGGAAAATTTTCTCTTGTGAATGCAATATCTGTTTTTTTACAGTTTCTTTAGTATAACCAACACATACTACACCAATATTATTTCCAAATTCATCTTTTATTGCTGTGAAGAAACGTAATCCTTCTCCAAATTGACCACTTTGTTTACTAAAATGGTCACCTATTGTAAATGTTGAACTTGCGTCTTCTATACTAGAAAATTTTTCACCGATAAATTCATCATTTGGATGTGTATATCTTGTAAACGTATCATCAGTTATAACGATAAAATCGGTCCCTGTCTCTTCCATTACTCGATTCGTAAATTCTTGCATCTGTTTTGAAATCTTACGCTGCTTAAGTTCATCTATTACACCTTTGTCATTCGAAATTAATTTTGCAGTTGAATAGATTTTTTGTCGAATTATCTCATCTTCTCTCTTTTTTATATATTCTCTAACAAAAAAAGAGGTAATTAATAGAGAAACAACTACTAAACTAGTCATTATCAACATTAATCTAGTTAATGTACGCTGCCTTTTTTTCAAAGTTCTATCACTCCTCAACTTTTCAAAAACTTTCACTTATTATTGTTCATTATAAAGGAAAATCATTAGTATTTCAAGCCTGAAGTACAATAAAACGATATCGATAATATAAATTTAATGATTATATGTAAATATATTTCAAAAATGTAAATTTACATTATTTTATAATTCAATATTAACATCTCTATTTTAAATATAATTAATATTGATAGAAAATATTTCCACAAAATTATATATATTATTATTTTATTTATCTCATAAAAAAATTTTAATCTAATTTATTTTATTTTTACTTGAATAATTATGTATACTATGCTAGTATTTTATTAATGCAATTTTGCAGTTATTAGTTATATTTTAGGAGGTTTTCTATGGAGAGAGATGCAAAAAAAATATTTTGGTATACTCTAGCATTCATGGCGTTTTCAACGGTTTGGGCCTTTGGGAATGTTGTTAATGGATACTCTGAATTCGGTGGTTTAAAATCTATAGTTTCTTGGATTTTAATTTTTGTAATTTACTTTATTCCGTATTCATTAATCGTTGGTGAACTAGGTTCTACTTTTAAAGATGCGGGTGGTGGTGTTAGTTCTTGGATAAGTTCAACACATGGAAAGCTACTTGCTTATTATACTGGATGGACAATGTGGGTTGTACATATGCCTTACATTTCTCAAAAACCATCTCGTATTATCGCTGCATTTAGCTGGGCGGTATTTCGTGATAATCGTATTAGCAAAATGAATATCACATATTTACAAATTGCTTCACTAGTTATATTCTTAGTAGCTTTATTCTTAGCTGCTCGTGGGGTTAATTTTATTAAAAAGATGGCTATGTTAGCTGGTTCTTCAATGTTCATTATGTCATTATTATTTGTAGTTATGGCTATCACTGCACCATCTATTACTGGAGCAAAAACATATAAAATCGATTGGTCATTGGATACTTTCATGCCAACATTCGATGTGAAATACATTACCTCGATTGCGATACTAGTCTTTGCGGTCGGTGGCTGTGAGAAGATTTCTCCTTATGTTAATAAAATGAAAAATCCATCAAGAGATTTCCCTCGTGGAATGATTGCTTTAGTTATTATGGTTTGTACAACTGCAATTCTTGGGACTTTTGCACTGGCTTTAATGTTTGATACAAATAATATTCCTAAAGACCTACTTACAAACGGAACTTACTATGCATTCCAAACTTTAGGTAATTACTACGGAGTTGGTAACTTATTCTTAGTAATCTATGCTATTGTTGATTTAATTGGACAAATTTCTGTGGTAATTATTTCTATCGATGCTCCACTTCGTATGTTACTAAGTAGCGCAGATGAAAAATATATTCCGAAAAAACTATTAGTTAAGAATGCAAATGATGTATATGTTAATGGATTAAAACTTGTAGGAGTTATCGTTTCTATCTTATTAATTATTCCTATGTTTGGTATTAAAGAAGTTAATGATTTATTCAGATGGTTGGTTAAACTTAACGCAGTTACTATGCCATTACGTTATCTATGGGTATTCGCTGCATACATCTTCTTGAAAAAATCAGCTGAGAAATTCCAATCTGAGTACAAATTTGTTAAGAATAAATTTGTTGGTATGGGACTAGGTGCATGGTGCTTCTTCTTAACTGCATTTGCTTGTATTTCTGGTATGTATACTCCAGAAAGTACTTTCCAAACAATTATGAACATTACAACTCCAATTGTTCTACTTTCATTAGGATTAATCATGCCATACTTAGCTAAAAAAAATAATAAATAATTATTTAAATGAGTCTGAGATCTATTTCTCAGACTTATTTTTTTGTTATAGCAACTCTTAAAAATAGCAAATTCATAGAAATTGATTTTATCGAGTCTCCCCTCACAGTTTATTGATATCAAAAAATCTCTTATAATTCGATTATTAAATATCTATTTAAAATTTTTAAAAATTAATACTTTTAAGGTATCTTCTTGATTTTCTTTTAAATTATTCATATAATATTTATAACAAGGAATTAAGGAGATCTGTTTATGAATAAAAATAATAATTCACCTAATAAAAACTATAATCAGAACACTAATTATAATAGTTATAATCAAAATGGTGAACAAAATTATAATGAATATTACCAAAATAATACTCAATATAATTATAATTATGAAAATCAGAATGGTAGTGTAGACAGTAGTCAGAATTACAGCAACTATAACCAAAATTATTATGATTATAATCAATATAATAATAGTCAAGACTATAGTAATTACAATCAATATTATAATCCAGACAATGCAGCCGAAAATCAATATTACGATAATTATAACCAAAATTACGATTATAATTATCAAAACACTAATAATTACTACAATAATTATAATCAGGGTAATAATCAAAATTATAATTATGATAGTCAAAATTATACATACAATAATCAAGGTTATAATCAAGGATATGAATACAGTAATCAAGGACAAAATCAGAATTATGGCTACAACAACCAAAATCAATCTCAGCAATTTAGCAATAATAATGTAAATACAAATGTAGAAAATCTCAATAATCAAAATACTAGTAAAATATTAAAACAAGAAAAAGTTAATAATTATTCAGAACCTAAGGCTAAATCTACTAACGAAGTAAATACTGTGAAATATGAAAAAAATTATAATGATGTTTCTCAAAGTAACAACATAAACTTCGTAAATCATGAGAGAGATGATTCTCTAAATTTAGAGAAAAAAAATAATAGACAAGATTTGAATAACTCTAATCAACTAAATTCTCAGAAACTATATGCGAATGAAGTAAATAATACACATCAAAGGAATCAACAAATTAATAGTTTTGGACAAGGTGGTACTCAACAATTTAATCAAAATGTTGAACAAATAAACACTCAAAATAATGGAAATTATAACGACATAAATAACCAAAATATTCCACCTATCCCACCTATTATTAACAAAAATAAAACACCAAAAAAATCTTCAAGAAATAAGGAAAAAGGAAAAGGTAAGTTAATCGCAACTTTATGTTTCCTACTAGCACTTATACTTCTAGCTGGTGGAGGATATTATTATTTTAACAAGTACAAAAAATCTAAAGTAGTTAATGAAAATGAAGTCTACGGTGCTGTTATTCAAAAATATAAAGATGCAATTAACAATCTGGAGAGTGCTGATAGTTCTATTAATGTTCAAGCACTTAAAGCAGCACTTAAAGAAAAGAAAAATGATGATTATATCAAATACTTATTTTATGACATAGATGGAAATGGCAGAAAAGAACTTCTTATTTCAAGAAGTGATAAACCTAATAATCCTTTTGATATTTACACATTTAATAAGAAAAAAGAAGTAATTAGATTATTTAATCCTGAAACTATAGATATTTCAATTCTAGATAGACTTGGTGTTGATGGTGGTTCTAATAATTCTGGTTCTGCTGTATTTACAGATAAAACTGTTAGAATTAGAAAGTTTGATAAAGATTCCGGTGAATATAATTTCTTGAAATTTACAGATAATGGTAATAAACTTGAGAAATCTGCTGTCATTACCTTCACTGGCTTAGACGTCGATAATAGTAAATATAAGGATCAAATGACAGGAAAAGAATATGATTCTAAAAAAGCATTTAATGAAGCAGTACCATTCCCTGATGTTATTCAATTTGACTCAGAAGACTGGCATTCAGTATTAAACTTTGGTAATAATACTGATAACGATAATAATAATAATAAAGACAATAACCAACGTAAAAAACCTGATAATTATGAAGCTGCTTATGCTAGTATTCTGAAACCATATAAAGATGCTTTAAGCAATGATAAACCTGATACAAAAGGTGTAAATACTGTTGCTATAAGTAATTACAAAGTTTACGGTGAAAAACAAGTTGGTAAAAATTTCCTAAATTATGGATTTTATGATGTTAATGGTGATGGTATAGATGAGCTATTATTATTTACAGAATTTGATAAAGAGAAACCTAATGAATATAGTCCAATGGATGTATATACACTTGACAAAGATAATAAGGTTGTGCGTATTACTCCAGAATATGTTAATGGAGAGAGAACAAGACTTTCTATAACTAAGGATAAAATTTTCCAAGTTTATGGCTCTGGTGGTGCAAAAGTACATGGTTATACTTTCTATAAACTAACTAATAATGGATTAACACTTGAAAAAACTGATGCTTTTGATTTTGATGGAGAAACAAATTCTAAAGTTTATAAGAGATCCTTCCCTTCAAGTAAAAATGAAGAAATCCCTGTAAATGACTTTAGAGATAAAATGGTTAACTCTAATAATCATATGAAATTTGACTTCGGTAAACGTAAGAGCATTTTTGACTTTAAAGGATAATTAAAAGTTATTTAACTTTAAGAGATTTAGCTATAAAAAAGAAGAGAGGTTAAAAAATCTCTCTTCTTTTACTATTATTTTAGTCCTTCTACATAGTTATATGCACTTTGTGCAGCTATTGCTCCATCAGAAGCTGCTGTTATAACTTGACGAATTTCTTTTTCTCGTACATCTCCTGCAGCAAAAATTCCTGGTACTGCTGTTTCCAATCTTTCATTAGTTGGAATATATCCAGCGTCATTTGTAATCCCTAGATCTCTGAAGTCTTGTGTTTGTGGTAACATGCCCACATAGATAAACACCCCATCCGCCGGAATAGAGCTTTCTTCTCCAGTTTTTACGTTTCTTATTTCTATAGATGAAACTTTTCTCTCACCTTTAATTTCATAAGCTACACTGTCCCAAACAAATTCAATATTTTCTTTAGCGAACGCTCTATCTTGTAAGATTTTTTGTGCGCGAAGTTCATCACGTCTGTGTACTATTGTTACTTTTGCAGCTAGGTTTGAAAGATAAAGTGCTTCTTCTACAGCTGAATCTCCTCCACCTATAACTACTACTTCTTTATTTCTAAAGAAAGCTCCGTCACATACTGCACAGTAACTTACACCTTTTCCTGAAAATTGCTCTTCTCCTGGGACATCTAAGTTTCTATGTTCTGAACCTGTTGCTATAACAATAGCTTTGGCAATATATTCTTTTTCGCCGGCAACGACAAACTTAAGATTGTCTTTTGTTCCTACTTTAGTAATATTTCCAAATGCAAATTCTGTCCCAAATTTCTTAGAGTGTTCAAACATTTTTTCTGATAATTCTGGACCAGTTACCATTTCATATCCTGTATAGTTTTCAATCTCTTCAGTTGACAACATTTGTCCACCTGGGAATTTTCTTTCTAGCATTAGGACTGACATGTTCGCACGTGATGCGTATATTGAAGATGTCATCCCTGCTGGACCTGCTCCAACTATAATTAGGTCATAAATTTTTTCTGACATATTTTCCACCTTCTCTTTTATGATTCTTTATACAAAATCTTTTTATTTTTATATTTTGTATTTAGCACTATTAAGTATATCAGACTTCCTACTACAAATACTAGTGAAAGAACTTGAGAAACTCTTAAGCTTCCAAGATATAAAGAATCTGTTCTCATTCCTTCAACTATGAATCTTTCTACACCATATAAGATTAGATATGCTGCAAATACCTCACTTTGAGCCAGTTTGTTTCTAATTAAAAGTAGTATTACTAGTGCGATGAAACACCATAAACTTTCGTATAGAAATGTTGGTTGGCGATAAGCTCCATCAATATACATGTTTTCTATAATAAAATTCGGTATGAATCTATCTTCTAAATATTGTTTAGTAACTATTTCACCATATGCTTCATGATTAAAGAAGTTACCCCAGCGTCCAAACATTTGCCCTACCAATAAGCTTGGTGCAATTATATCTAAAAGTTTGATAATTTTAATTTCTTTTTTTCTTGCAAAGAAATACAAAACTATAAATCCGCCTATTAATCCACCATAGATAGCTATTCCACCATCCCAGATGGCTACCATTTTTCCAAAATCTCCTGCATAGTGTTCCCATCTAAATATTACGTAATATGCACGTGCAAAGATGAAGGCTATCGGTAATGCAAGTAAAAGCAAATCTAGCATTGTATCTTGTTTTAATCCACGCTTCGTCGCTTCTTTATCAGCTAGTAAATAAGCAAATAGTACTGTTGTAGCAATGATTATTCCATACCAATAAACTGGTTTAGTGAATAAATAAAAAGCTACTGGATCTAAAAAACCTAAAATCATTTATTATTTCTCCTCATTATTCTTATTATTTCGTTTAATTTCTTCTGCTAATTTTGTTGTAAACTCTTTAGCTGTGTTTATTCCCATTTGATTTAATCTGTAGTTCATTGCAGCAGATTCTATAATTATCGCTACGTTACGACCTGGTCTTACAGGAATTGTTTTTTTCTCTATTTTAGAATTTAAAATTTCTCTATGTTCATCTCCCAATCCAATTCGATCATATTGTTTTTGATCATTCCACGTTTCTAGATGAACATTTAATTGTAGTCGTTTATCACTACGTACAGCACCAGTACCGAATAATGTCATAACATTAATAATACCTAGCCCTCTGATTTCTAATAAATGCTTAATTAAGGTAGATTCACAACTTCCAATTAGGAATCCTTTTTCTATTTCTCTAATATCTACTCTATCGTCAGCAACTAAACGGTGACCTCGTTTAATTAGCTCAAGTGCAATTTCACTTTTACCAATACCGCTTTCTCCTGTTAATAATACTCCGATACCATATACTTCAATAAATACTCCATGAACTGAAGTTGTAGGAGCAAATACTTTTCTAAGATGATTTGATATATTCCCCATTAGTTTTGTTGTATCTTGATTACATCTTAAAACGGGGGTATCATATTTATTTGCTGCTTCTTGTAGTTCTTTAGGAACCTCAAGATCACGTGAAATGATTATACAAGGAGTAATTCTTGTACATAACATACGCATTCTTGATTTTTTCTCAATGTCTGGAATAAGTTTAAAAAATGACAATTCACTTGTTCCTAGTATTTGAATTCTTTGTGGAGAATAGTGAGAGAAGTACCCTGCAAGTTGTAATGCTGGACGAGAAAGCTCATCCGTTGTAATTTCTCTATCTAAACCTTTTTCGCCACTAATTACTTCTAAATTTAATTTTTCTACAAGCTCTCTTGTTGTAATTTTTGACATAATTGTTTTTCCTTTTATTTCATTTTAAATGTTTTTATTATTATTGTTCTTTCATCTGTTTTAAATATAAAATTGAAAAGCTTTATAGTTATAATCAAGCAAACTGCTGTCCAAAATGAAGCTATTTCAAAATGTGGTGACAATATATAGGAAACCGAATATACTAATAATACCCTTACTAGTAATGAAAATAGTCCCAAACTGAATATTGTTATTATTACTGTTAATAGTAATAATGGTCGAATTAATGTAAACAAAATTGTAATAAGCAAAGCACCTAAAAAACCGTATAAGGGATGATCAATTTTTAATTTACCATGTGTTAACCCTGCAAATGCTATTACTACTAATGTGTTTATTATAACCTTTTTCAAAAAGGGCCAATATATTGTTTTTAATGTTGACATATTTTTCCTTTCCCTCTTAAATTTGTTATATAAATTAGAAGGGAGTGACTCAAAAATCATGATTTCGTAGAAATTGATTTTGTAGAGTCACCCCCGCACAGTTTATTAGATAGCTAAAAAGCTTTTTAAAAGCGAATTTAAATATCAATAAACCACTGCGTCTATGAGATTTCTTGTAAACTTTTTTAAAATCTAGGATTTTTGGGTCAGAGCTTTCTTAAACTAAATTTTTGGTAATTATTTTGAAAACTCTTCTGTGATTTGAGGAACTACTTGTTTTTTACGAGATACAACACCTTCAAGTGTCATGAAATCGTTTTCAAGAGTTTTTCCAAAAGCTGCAGCAACTTTATCTTGTTTTTCACCTAATACTAACACTTCTGAATCTGAAGTTAAGATATTAGTAATTACAAATACATAAGCTGCTAATCCTTTTGATGATAATTCTGCATTAATTGCCGCTTCTAATTCTTCTTTTCTAACTGCTACTTCGTTAGCATCAACTGTGTTGATTTGAGCTACAACTAATTTATCTTCTCCTAAGACAAACTCTTTAGCATCTAATGAAATTAGTGTTTCTGCTGTTTTGTCTGTTGTTGAAGCTCCAGCTTTTAGCATAGCAAGCCCATATTCTTCTAGGTTGATACCTGCAATAGCAGCTAACTCTTCAGCAGCAATTTTATCACGTAAAGTACATGTTGGTGATTTGAATAATAATGAATCTGAGATAATTGCAGATACCATTAATCCAGCCATTTGTTTATCGATATGAACGCTTTGTTCTTCGTAGATTTTTTTCAGAATTGTTGCTGTACATCCAAGTGGTTCGGCACGATAATATAAAGGTCCTGCAGTTTCAAAGTTAGCAATACGGTGATGATCAATTACTTCGCGTATAACTGCTTTTTCAATTCCGTTAGCTGATTGTTGGAATTCATTATGATCCACAAGAATTACATTTTGACCTTCTTCAACACCATCAATTAAACGTGGTAAATGTACGTTAAAATATTCAAGTGCATATTTAGTTTCATCATTAATTTCACCAAGTCTTACTGCTTCTGTGTCCATTCCTTGTAATCTTTTTAAGTTATTATAAACGATACATGAACAAATTGTATCAGTATCTGGATTTTTATGTCCAAAAATTAAAATATTTGTCATTTTTTAGCTCCTTATTTTTATTTATACTTACTTATATTTTACCTTTTTTTAGTAATTATTTCAAATTTATTTTAAGTTTTATAAGCTTTTTTTCGCTAAACTTAAGTCTACATGGCAATAACCTGTTGGATTTTTTTCCAAGTATTTTTGATGATATTCTTCTGCATCAATATAGTTATTTACCGCTTCAACTTCTACAGCGATTTTTTTAGTATAATTTTTTTGAAGTTCTTGAATAAATTTTTCTACCTCTTCTTTTGTTTCTTCATCAACATAATAGATTCCTGTTCGATATTGACGACCTCTGTCTCCACCTTGTTTATTAATACTTACTGGATCAATAATTCTGAAATAATGACGTAATACATCATTTAATGGTAGTACTGCGTTATTATATTTTAAGTAAATTACTTCAGCGTGATCAGTATTTTTTATATTTTGATAAGTTGTTTCAGCTGTTTGTCCATTGCTATAACCTACTCGCGTATAAAGAACTCCTTGTAACTGTGAAAAGTAACCTTCAACTCCCCAGAAGCATCCTCCTGCTAAATAAATTTCTTTTTCCATCTTATGAACCTCTCTATCTATCCATCTTTCTGAATTTATTATCTATAATTATACTATAAAACACCTACTTTTAATATAATAATGCTTTATTATAGCCATACTATTAAATTTTGGTATATATTTCTGATTCAAATAAAAAACAGGTGCAATTCAAAAATGTACCTGTTATAAATTTACGACTTTCATTAGTCTTCTTATTCTGTTGTGTGTGTTTCTTCAAATACCCTATGTTCAACTCTATAATTATGAAATATCGCATTAATTTCAGCACCGATAATTAATATATATCCAGTTATATATAACCAAATTATAAATGCCATTAAGGCTCCAATTGTTCCATAAGTTTTTATATAACTTGAAAAATGATCAATATAGTATCCAAACATTCTACTAATCATAGTCCAAGAGATTGTTGAAAAAATAGCTCCTGGGAAAACACTAATAGCTTTTAATTTTAGATTTGGTCCCATTATATACAGAAATAGAAATACTATAAATGTAAATAATACAGGAAAACTATAATTTAAAAATGACCATAAGTTATAGAATCCTTCGTCTAAATTAAATTTATGGAATAATAAATATGTAAGTTGTTTACCAAATACAACTAGCGCTAATACAACAAACATTCCTACTAAGAATAAAACTGTAAATACGATACTAATTAATTTTGTTATAATCCATATTCTTCCATCACGAACTCTAAAGGCGTTGTTAAAGGCGATAATTATTCCATAAATACCATTTGATGCTGACCACAATGTAAAAACAATCCCCACTGTGATAATTGTATTATTATTTTTATTATTTAACACTTCAGTAATCATATTAAATAAGTAATCGCCTAAGTCTCCTGGTGCAAAGCTTTGTATTTTTTCTAGTAAAAATTGTTGGTCAATTTTAAAATACGGCGTTAAAGCTAGCGCAACAATTAACATCGGAAATAATGATAAAATAAAATAATAACTTAGATTCGCAGATAACAGTGATATTTCATCATACATGATTCGATAAAACATCTCTTTAGCGAATTTCCTGATAGTTAACTTTCCTCTAGGATTTTCTTCATAGAATGAATAATTTTTTTCTGGAATAAACATAATTTTATAAAATAAACTTAGCTACAGTTTTAGCAGCTTTGTAATACATTGGTAGTGAAGATAAAGATAAAATATTAAATTTACCTACAGAATATTTTGATTTTTCTACTACAACGTACCCTTTTTCTTCTAGATATTTTTTTGATTGTTCTACTTTTCTACGTTCTTCTGAACTTAATTGATCTTTTTTTGGTAGTACAGTTACTGCAGCAATTGCACCTGCTCCAATAAGTCCTAATAATAATCTTTTACCCATTAATATCTCCTTTAAAATTTATTTTAAAATTTTGACAATATAATAATATTTTAAACCATTTAGTTAAACAAAGCAACAATTTATATACATTTCTATATTTCAAGTTGTATTACCTAGAATTTTCTATATTTATTCATTTTCTAAATCAACTCTTAGTAGTTACAATAGATGAATTATCAAAATACACCCTAATTTCGTTATTGAAATTAGGATGTATAACTTAATTATTTAGATTTATTGTTTTCTTGGAGTTGCTGTGTAATTTTCGTATCATAATAATCATTTAAACTTCTCATTGTGTACATTTTATTTATATATATACCCACAATGCTAAACATAACTGCGATTACTAATATAGTAACAAGTATTGATGCTATTATAGCATTTGCTCTCTTGTGATTGAACTTATAACTCATACTCTACACACCTTCCTTATTAGATACTAGTTCTCCAGTTTTGTTTCCATTATTATTTTGTTTTTCCAGTTTTTCTTTTTTTTCCTTCTCTTCTTTTTCTTTCTTCTCTTTTTCTTCTTTTTCCTTTTCTTTATTAGTTTTTTCATCTTTTACTTTTAATATCATTTCTCTATTATTATCATTTTTATCAATAATATTAATATAAATAGTATCGTGATCCTGTGATAAAGAATAAGATTTAATATTTTTTAATAAGAGAATATATCCTGAAAATGAATTAGAATCTTTAAATTTATCAATATAAACTCTATCTCCTCTGAAGTTTATCTTTACGTCTTCCGAATCATCTTTACTTTTCATTAAAATGTAGTTATATTCTTGATTTACCTTAGCACTGTTATTATATGTTTCTAAAATTTTTTTATGAGCCAATGCATATTCATAGTTAGTATAGTCCAAGAATCTCTTAGAAGTATTAATAGTTGTTTGTAGCACTAACATAAGTAGTAATGTTAAAATTATTAATAGAAACAAGGAAACTGTTAATTCCAATAATGTAAAACCTTGTTTATTTTTAACTGTAACTAACTTTTTCACCAGTTTGTTCATCTTCAATCTTAGCTGATTTTTGATCTACACTTATGCGATATTTCCCTCTAGTTGATGAGAAACTATAGTCTTTATAGTGACTACAAACTTCTTCATACAATATTTCTTTCATCTCGAGTTCTTTTTCTATTTTGGATAAACTAGAATATTGTCTAACCATATTAGGTATTAGAAATACAAATAGTAACGAACAAATAAATAACGCTCCTATTAATTCAACAAATGTGAAAGCTTTTTTATTAAATTTCATCAAGTGTTATATATCCAGTATCTAAATGAATAATTATTCTGTAAGAACTATTATCGAACTTTACATCTACCGTGTATGCTTTAGATACTAGATTTCCTTTCCTGTATTCAAATTTTACTGAGTTTGCTCCTAATATTGGCTTACCATTCTTTTTTAAGTTTTTCCAATGCTGTTGACCATCATAATATGCTAAGTATTCACTATCTTTTTCAAAAAAATGAATATAATTTCTACTATCATTCAAACTTTTGGTTTGAACATTATAAATATCTGATACTACTTCATTTACAGCGAGTCTTTCTTGATATTTATCATAAGTGTTTATAGAAATTCTGGATAATATTATTACGATTATACTAACGATTAATAATACAGCTATGGACTCCACTAAACTAAAGCCCTGCCTAATTTTGTAATGTTGCTTTACCATTGGCTATTACTATTTTCTTACCATTTGGTGCTGTACTAGCTTTATCTGCTGGGCCATCTAAATAATGTTTTTCTACTAGTTTCTCAAATGTAACATCTTTATCTTTTTCATTGATTTCATATGCTGTTACTTGAGATTGTACTGTTTTTTCATATGCTTCTGAACTTTTATCTTTTGCAGTATCTATATTCTTAGTAATATTAGGGATTATAAGAATTAATAGTATTGCAATTATAAATAACACGATTAACATTTCAATCAACGTGAATGCTTTTTTATCTTTTAGTTTTTGTTTTAAAGTTTTCATAACTCCTCCTTATTTAAGTGAGCTAGCCATGTTAAATATTGGTAATAATATAACCATGTACAATCCAACAATAACGACAGCTAGAATACCGAATAAAATAGGTTGTAATTTTCTTAACGTTCTATCTAAACTTGTTAGAAATGTGTCTAACATTAGTTCACTAAATAATTTCAATTCTTTATCTAATAAACCATTACTCTTTCCATGTCTTACAAATTTTTCCATAGATTTATCAAAGAATTTAATTTTAGCTACGGCTTCTTCAAAACCTATACCATTATCTAATTCAGACAAAATGTCTTTAGAGAATTCTGTTAAGTAATAATCATAGTTTTCTTTAACCATAACTTCTAAGGCAGTTTTTAGTGAGAATCCGCTCATTAAAAATAGACTTAATTCCATAGAAAATCTATAAGAAAAATATAATTTCGAATAGTTCCTTACTTTTGGAATATATAAAAGGGTTTTTAAAAATAAATGTGGTTTATATTTAATTGTATAAATAATATAAGCTATACCAAAAATGGTAAATATAAATATAATAGAAATAAATTTTGGAATATAGTATAATGATTTAATTAAAATAATTGTTTGGAGATCCATCTTAATATTAGATGAAGTATAGATGTTCTCAAATTGTGGAATTACCAAGGCATTAAACACCATTATTAGGCATATTAAAGTGAGTGTTAAAAATAGTGGATATCTTAAAGTTTTTAGTACCTTTTCTTGTTGTATTTTTTTTATTGTTAGATATGTTTCTACTTCTAGCAACATATCTTCTATTCTACCATAATCTTCTGCAAATTTAATTTTGCTAACAATTAACTGTGAATAACCAAGATATCCCAGTATATCGGAAAGTTTATTTCCGTTAGAGAGTTTTTCTTTTATTTTTTCAATTTCGTCATTAGAAACCTCGTATTGTATAAGTAAAAATTCTAAGGAATCTTCTAACATATATCCATGATCTATTAATTCATATAGACGCTTTATAAAATATATTTTATTCTCATTATCTAGTATTTTTTTAATATCCCCATTTTTCTTTTTCATCAGTTGTGATTAACCCCTTCTCACATGCTAATTCAAATTTTTGATCTAATGAGACCCCTACTATTTTATTATTATCTATATATTCATGAATATCTTCTTTTTTCAATATTTCAGTTACTAATCCTCTTTTTCCGTTTGTTAAATTTACTAATCTTTGAGATATTATACAAATTATCGTTTGTTTTATGTCTTCTAACGACAAATTTAAATCTCTCAATCGATTTATAACACCTATAGAATTTTCTGCATGTATAGTACTTAATACTAAATGACCTGAAAATGAAGAAGTAACAACTTGACTAGCTGTTTTATAATCTCTTATTTCACCTATAACCATAGCATCAGGATCACAACGTAAAATAGATTTTAGCGCATTGTCATAGTTTATTCCCGCTTTCTCGTTTACTTGCATCTGTATTAAACTAGATATATGCTTCTCTACAGGATCTTCTACAGTAATAACTTGTTTATCTTTACTAGCAAGTTCATTTGCTAGTTTATACATAGATGTTGACTTACCACTTCCCGTAGGTCCTGAAAATAGTACTAGACCATAGGCTTTTTTAGAAAGATCGTTTATGTACTCACTATCTTCTTCAAATATACTGTAATCAACATCTTCTAATTCATTTATAAATATTCTTACTACACAGCCTTCATTTAATTCGCTAAGAGGTAAGGTAGATACTCGTAAAAAGTAATCTTTTTCATTATAATTATAAACAAATCTCCCACTCTGTGGTTCTTTATTTCTTGATATGTCAATGTTTGAATTGAATTTCAGAAGCGAAATAACTGCTTCTAACTCCCTATTTGAAAATTGTTCATATTTACTCAGATGACCATTCACCCTGAGTTTAATAAAGGAATTTCCCGATTTATCTGGGTATATATGGATATCACTGGCTCTTTTGTCTATTGAATCATTAATTATCTTATTCATTAAGTTTTTTACATCAATAGTCATCACCCCATTTCCTAAAGAAAAGGAAAAATGTAGGTTAAGTATTTCTACTTAGCCTACATTTTAAAAACTATTAATTTAATTTACTACGTTATAACTCTATAGCCTAAGTATTTGAGTATGTTATAGATTTATATTTCTAGAAAAAGAATATCCCCTAAATCTTCTCAAAACTTCTTCTACTAATTTACAATCCTCACTATCTAATGATTTAATCATATCAATTACTTCAAAGTGAGTGTCTGCCAACTCTTCTGGTTCCCCTTTTTCTGTTTTATACCCCACAAGTTCATCTATTGAAACGTTGTACAGTTTTGCAATAGATACTAGTGTCGCTACATTAGGTTCGTTTCTACCGTATTCCCAGTTAGCATATACACCATGAGATGATAACTCTAGTTTATCTGCTACAGTTGACATAGAGTAATTGTTCATTTTTCGAAGTTTTTTTAAGTTTTGTGCCAGTAATGTTCCTTTATTCTTCAAAGTAATCCTCCTTTCTCATCTATAACCATTATACATTGTTTTCTATAAAAAATCAAATTAAATTATAAATTTTCGAACCTTTTTTTCACGCTAATATAAAATATAATTTTCAAATTCTGTGTAACATTTATAGAAAAACTACCATAAACTCTGGTATGTCAACCATAACAAAAAACAAAACAACGCTAAATTTAGCGTTGTTTTCATTCATTAAATAGGTTTTTCAACAGTTAATATTTTTATATTTTTCAATAAATTTGTATAAACATAATTTGCTGCTATAAGGCCAGCAGTCGATGGACAAAATGCGTTCGATGCTGGTGGAATTTTCGCTTTTCGTATATCTGAATCTTGTTTACCAATTTTTTCTAGATATTCTTTGTTTGCAATTGTTGGACTTTCTGTAGAAAATACTACGGGAACTTTCCCTCTTATTTTCTCTTTTTTCAATTTAGTTCTTATTACTTTTGCTAATGGACATACTGTAGTTTTACTTATGTCTGCAATTTGGAATTTTGTTGGATCTAGTTTATTTGCAGAACCCATCACACTAATCACTGGTATATTATTTGCTAAACAATGTTTTATTAAATGTATTTTAAAAGTTACCGTATCGCATGCATCTATTACAAAATCTAATGGTTTCTCATAAAACATAGGATATGTTTCTTCTGTATAAAAGTCTTGAATAGTAGTAACTTCACACTCAGGATTAATATCTAAAATTCTTTTTCTCATTTCTTCAACTTTACTACATCCTACTGTTTTCGTTGTAGCATGAATCTGTCTATTTACATTCGTTATATCTATATTGTCTTTATCCATAAGTACAAACAAACCTACTCCAGAACGCGCTAATGATTCTGCAGCAAAAGATCCTACACCTCCTACTCCAAGAATTCCTACTCTTTTATTTTTTAAAATTTCTAAACCTTCAGTTCCTATTACTAATTCGTTTCTTGAAAATTGATGTAACATTTCTTTCTCCATTTTATTCTATCTTAATTAATTAAAAAAGACTGGCTATATTTAAAATCCAGTCTAAAAAAAACCAAAACGCCGTAGATTCTTACCTTAATTGGTCCTGATATAATCAGGTGGGTACGATAGCCTTATCTTCTAAAGTCTTCTCTAGGAAGCATTTTATACTAGTAAGTGATTTTCGTTCCCGTTCAAAAAGTGTTAGGCCCGAATGTATGGTAAGTCTTACAAGCGCTTTAGTTGTATATCTATATTTTACCACACTTAGATTATTAAAACAACCTCAAAATTTGTATAATCATATTTTTATTTTTGAATTTTTTCGATAAATACCATGTTAGAAACGGTTTTCATAAACTAAATTATTTTTCAAATATTTTTTAATAATCAATTATTTTAAACTTAATTTTTTTATTATGAATTTATTAATTTAATAGCTTTTTCAAAAATTTTCCAGTATAACTTTCATTATTTTTAATCAGCTCTTCAGGAGTACATTCTGCTAGAATTGTTCCTCCTCCTACTCCACCTTCTGGACCAAGGTCTATTAGGTGGTCACAACACTTAATTACATCTAAATTATGTTCAATAACTACAACAGTATTCCCTCCGTCAACTAATTTATCTATTATTTTGATTAATCGACTTATATCATCAATATGTAATCCAGTTGTAGGTTCATCTAGAATATATAGTGTTTTTCCTGTTGACTTTTTATATAATTCACTTGCTAGTTTAACTCTTTGTGCTTCTCCCCCTGATAGGGTAGTTGCACTTTGACCTAATCTAATGTAATCAAGTCCAACATGAACAAGTGTTTCTAGTTTATTTTTAATTTTCGGAATGTTTTCAAAGAATTCATATGCTTCTTTAATAGTCATATCAAGTACATCACTGATACTTTTCCCTTTATATTTTACTTCCAAAGTTTCTCTATTATATCGTTTTCCTTTACATACTTCACAAGGAACGTAAACATCAGGTAAAAAGTGCATTTCTATTTTTAATATTCCATCTCCACTACATGCTTCACATCGACCACCTTTAACATTAAAGCTAAAGCGACCTTTCTTATAACCACGTAATTTCGATTCATTGGTGCTGGCGTATAAATCCCTTATATCATCAAAAACACCCGTGTATGTAGCTGGATTACTTCGTGGTGTTCTTCCAATTGGACTTTGATCAATATCTATTATTTTATCTATATTACCGTCGATTCCCTCTACAGATTTAACTACGGTAGTATCGATTTCTTCTTTATTAAGAACATTCTTCACAGAATTAAACAATATTTCATTAACTAGCGTTGATTTACCACTTCCAGAAACACCAGTTACTCCTATAAATTTTCCAAGCGGGAATTTTACACTAACGTCTTTTAGATTATTTTTTCGTGCTTTTTTAATAATAATATTTTCACCGTTACCTTCTCTTCTTTCGTTAGGCACTGCTATTTTTTTACGTCCAGATAAGTAGGCACCAGTAATTGAATTTTCGTTTTCCATTATTTCCTTAGGGGTTCCTACTGCTACAACTTGTCCACCGTGTTCACCCGCTTTAGGCCCGATATCCACAATATAGTCACAAGCCAACATTGTATCTTCATCATGTTCTACAACTAACACAGTATTCCCTAGATCTCTCATAGAAAGCATAGTATTAATAAGTTTTTCATTATCTCTTTGGTGTAAGCCTATTGAAGGTTCATCAAGAATGTATGTAACACCCATAAGCTTCGAACCAATTTGCGTTGCTAATCGTATACGCTGTGCTTCACCACCCGATAATGTTCCAGATGATCTATCTAGTGTTAGATAATCTAAACCAACATCATTTAAAAACTGTAATCTTGATTTAATTTCTTTAAGTACTAGTTTAGCTATTGCATAGTTTTTTTCACTTAGTTTTATATTTTGGAAAAATTCATAACTATCTTTAATAGACATTTCACAGATTTCTGCAATATTTTTTTCTGCAACATACACTGATAAGATTTCTGGTTTTAATCTTTGACCTTTACAGCTACGACATGAGTCTTCCTTAATATACTTAGCCATTGCTTCTCTTGTAGCCCTTGTCATACCAGATTTATAACGTCTAAGAATATTATTTGCTACTCCTTCAAAATATACTATACGTGAACGCATAACTCCTTCATCATTAATATATTTATGAGTTATTTCTTCTTGATCATTTCCATATAAAATAATTTGTTGTTGTTCATTTACTAAATCTTTAAATGGAATATCCATATCAATTCCGAAATGTTCACAGGCACATTTAATTAAACTTGGATAATATGTTGATGTCGCATTATTATAAACTAAAATTGCACCTTCATTTATCGATAAGTCTTTTTGAATAATTTTATTAACGTCTACTGTTTCATGCATTCCTAAACCATCACATTCTGGACATGCTCCTTGTGGATTGTTAAACGAGAAAATACGAGGCTCTAAATCACCTAAAGTAAAATCGCAGTGTTTACAACTATACTTAGTTGAGAATAATTGCGTAGTTTCTTCTTTAACATCATCTATTTCTACTAAATCATTATTAGAAAGGTTCAATGACGTTTCTAATGAATCAGCTAAACGTGTTTCAATCCCTTCTTTAATAACTACCCTATCGATAATTACACTGATTGAATGTTTTTTATTTTTATCTAATTCTGGAATATCTCCTACTTCATATAATTCACCATCAATTTTAAATCTAATATATCCATCCTTTATTAGTTTATCTATTAATTTTTTGTGTGTACCTTTTTTATCTTTAACTATAGGTGCTACTATTTGGATTCTACTACGTTCTGGCATTAACATAATAGCATCTACGATTTGACTTATTGAACTACTCTCAATTTTTTCATGATGATTTGGACAGTAGATTTCTCCAATTCTTGCATAAAGTAGACGTAGGTAATCGTAAATTTCTGTTACTGTTGCTACAGTTGACCTGGGGTTTTTTGATGTCGTTTTTTGATTAATTGATATTGCTGGTGATAATCCTTCAATAAGATCAACGTCTGGCTTTTCAAGATTACCTAAGAATTGTCTAGCATATGCACTTAAACTTTCCACATAACGACGTTGTCCTTCAGCATAGATAGTATCAAATGCCAGTGAACTTTTACCACTCCCGCTTAATCCAGTAATAACAACAAACTGATCACGTGGGATTTCTAAGTCTATATTTTTAAGATTATTTTCCCTTGCTCCTTGTATTACAATTTTATTTTTCTTTTGCATATATACCTCAATGTTTTTATACAATCAACTTTTATTTTTTCTTAGCAAAAGCTTTAAGTACACATATAGCTTTATATAGTGTTTTTCATCATAAGCCTTTACTCAACTCTCTTATTATAACATAAATATAAATGAATATAAAAAAAGAAAGTTTTGAAAAATTAGTTCAAAACTTTCAAAGTATAATAAATGATACTAAAATCGATGAAAAACAATTAGAAAATTTATACTGCACAAAATTCAGCATCCTATAATATATCAGAAATTAAATAATATCTTCTAAATTTTTTATAATATTTTTTAAATTATTTTCTACATGCTCTAAAGTACTTCCCATACTATTTAATAATTCATTCATATTCTCTTCAAAATCCTTAGGGAGAATTTTAGAATGTTCTTTAGCATACAATATCATTCTCTTTTCTCCTGGATGAGTAAGTTCATTTATCGCAAATATAATATCAAAATAAGATTCTATAAATGCTGCGATACGATGATTTACACTCACAAAATCTCCGCGATCAAATACCTTTATAATCTGTTTATCATAAGAAGGTAAATTCCCTGTTAATAAACGAAAATTTTTTGAAATAATATTTTCTTTTAACTCCTCAGGAAATGGAACTTCAAATCTTTCTTGTAAATTATGAAATTCTTTATGTGGATCATAAAGTACTTTACTATTTTTCAAATTATGCCAAAAGCATGTCGTGTATCCGTTACTCGCTTGATGTTTTTCAACAACATTTTCTATATTATTCTCAAAATCATTTATATTTCTATAAATAATATCTATGTCTATTTCATCAGATAAAGTACAATTATCTTCTACTTCCCAAAATTGATTTTCTAACATCTTTATTAGGTATATTTTTACAATAAATATATAGATCATAATCAGAACTTCTATCATAGTTATTACCACTTCTAGTTCTAGAACCACCCAATACTATTTCCATTATTTCTGATAATTTAGTAAATTCAAACCAAAGACTATTAAATACTTCCATTTCATTATCCTTCCTACGTCGATATAATTACTATTACATATTATTCTAACATACATCCTTATTTGTTTATATACATATTTTAAACTTTTACTAAATATTAAGAAAAAATGGAGTGACTCAAAAATCGTGATTTCTAAGAAATCAGTTTTGTCGAGTCACCCTCACAAAGGTTCTGGGTCCATAATAAATACGGCTGATATTTATTATCAACCGTATTTATTATAGACCCAGAAAAAACAGTAAACCTTTTTTGATTTACTGTTCTTGTATTAGTTATGTTTAATTGTTACTTCAATAAGCTGGTGTTTATTCCTATTTCTTACATAATTCGACTAAATGTTCAACAACATTTAATTTCCTCATTGTCATGGTTATTGAAAGCTGTTTTTCAAGATAATTAGTATTCAATCTTTTAGGACTTGCATCTCTTGGAAGATACATATATAAACATTCAGAACCAATAATAAACTTTTCATCCCCAAAGTCTTTATTTTCCAATTTTTTAGTTCAACTTCTCCCATACTATCGTTAGTGAATACTAAATGTATTCTTGAAAATCATAATTTTCATTAAACGGATTTTCCTCAATAGCTATCTGTAATTGATTTTTTTCTTTTATAATGACACTTAAATCTGCTCCTATTTCTTTAGCTATTGTGTCATGAATTAACTTTGCTGTTTCCCCTTTTGATAACTCTGTTTCCAAAATAACATTACCACTTTGAATATAAGTCTTTACTTTTTTTAGTCCTACTTTTTCAAGTATCTCTACCAAAAATGACATTTTAGGTATTCTATTTTTTCCTGTCGGTGTTACTCCTCTCAACCCCTATGGTTAAGGGGAACATATCCACACTCGTAGTCGGAAACATATCCAACATTGGCTCTCGTTTGTGGGAAGATATCAACGGTTTTGTCTGTTCTTGAGAACATATCAACTCAAATCATTTCATGGTTAATCCCTTATCAATGGCTTCCTGAATAATCTTATGACA
>NZ_CAUPZX010000004.1:0-81201 GCF_963515875.1 uncultured Gemella sp.
ATGGAACATCAGTAACAGCGAAGTACAAACCTACAGTTACAAAAGTAACACCAACAGGAAAAGATACAACATCAACAGGACTTCAAGGAAAAGTACAAACAGGAACACCAGTGTTCACACCAGGTTCTCCAGAAGTACCAATGGATGATGAGTCACCAGCAACATTTGAAGATGGAAATGTAACTAAGACAGTTGATAAAGTCGGAACATATACAGTAGCAAAAGATGGTACAGTAACATTTACACCGGATAAAGAATTCGTTGGCGAAGCCCCAGAAGTAACGGTTAAACGTGTAGATAAGAATGGAACAGCTGTAACAGCGAAGTACAAACCAATAGTAGCTAAAGTATTACCAACAGGTGAAAGCTCAGAAACAGAAGGTGCAAAAGGAAAACCACAAACATCAGCAGTTATCTTCGATAAGAAGGATGAAGATAAATCAACAGTAAACTTCAATAAAGGTGATGAAACAGTAGCATTAAATCCATCAACATTAACATTAGTTGATAAAAATGGAAATCCATCTACGGAAGTGAAAGTCCCAGGTGAAGGAACCTATACATTAGCCAATAATGTTATTACATTCACACCAGAAAAAGACTTTGCTGGTAAAGCTACTGGAGTAACGGTGCAAGTTAAAGATATTAATGGTACATCTATTGAGAAAACTTATACACCTACTGTTCGTGCTGTTACAACGTTTGTAGATCCTTCAGGTAACCCAATTACAGTTGATAAGAACAATAAACCAGTTGAGTCTGAAGTAGATGGCTCTAAACAACCAACGAAAGATATCTATGGATATAAATTTGTTCGTACAGAAACTGATAATAAAGGCAATACAAAACATATTTATGAACAAGCTGAAGGTAAATCAGTTAAAGTAACTTATGTATCAACTACTGGTGAAACATTAAGTGATGCACAAACAGTAGAAACAAAAGATAAGTTCATTGGAACAGATTACGATGCATCGATTGAAGCATTGAAACTTGAACGTATTGAAAAAGACGGAAAAGTATATCTGTTGAAAGAAAGAAAAACTGATTCAGCTTCTGAAAATGGTAAATTAAGTGATCAAGAACAAACAGTTACTTATGTATACGAAGAAGTACAAGAACCAGCTTCAAATCAAAAATATGGTAATGTGGTTGTTGTCTATAAAGATAAATTTGGACGTCCAATTTCAGGTACTACTGAATCTGGTAAAGAAGTTACAAGCACAGTAATTGATACACCAAACTCTCCAATAGCGACTAAATATGATACGACTGATCATAAACCTCAAATGATTACGACAAAAGATGGTAAGAAATACAAACTAATTAAAGTATTGAAATCATCAGATGCAGAAAAATCAGGGGTTAAAGCTAGAACTTCGGTCATTACGTATGTTTATGAATCATTAGATAATACAACGGAATATCCTGAAGCACATATCGGATTAGTATTAGTAAACTATTTAGATGAAGAAGGAAATCCAATTGCTGGTAAAACACCAGAAGGTAAGGAAGTACCAAATGTTGTAATAGATACAGAAGCTGACCTGGTTGGTAAAGATTACGATACAACTGATCATAAAGTTTCAACAATTATTGTTGAAAACGGTGATGTATATGAACTTCTAAAAGTATCAGAAACATCAGTTGAAAAAGGTAAACTTACTGAAGGTGCAACAAATGTTAATTATATTTACCGCAAAGTAGTTACAAAATTTGTGGATGAAAATGGTAAAGAAATTAAATCATCTGAAAAAGGTAGAACAGACAAGAAAGATATTCCTGAATATACTTTCAAAGAAAGTAAGAAAGATGAAAATGGTAATACAGTATATGTATATACTAAGAAAACACCTTCAACACCAGAACAAAATAAAATAACAATCTGGACAGATAAAAATGGAAATCCAATTAAAGTAGAAAAAGGAATAAAAGGACATGGAACAGTTCCAGGATATGAGTTTGAAAGAACAACAACAGATAAAAATGGAAACACAGTACATATCTTCAAGAAAGTCTCATCTACACCAGAACAAAGTAAAATAACAATCTGGACAGATGAAAATGGAAATCCAATTAAAGTAGAAAAAGGAATAAAAGGACATGGAACAGTTCCAGGATATGAATTCGATAGAACAACAACGGATGAGAATGGAAACACAGTACATATCTTTAAAAAATCTACATCAACGATTTCAGTACCAACAAACTCACCAGAAGAAAAAGTTACATCTAAAGTTCAAACAAAACGTTTAGCAAATACTGGAACAACAGAAACAAATACTGGAGTAGCCGGATTAGGTTTAGCTATACTTGGTGGTTTACTAGCTGCAACAAAACGTCGTAAAAATAAATAGTTGCAATTAAAAAGCAAAAAAATTAGACGATAGAAATATCGTCTAATTTTTTTGGTCAATAAGAAAATAAGTGTCAAATAACAAGGTATATTAAATAAGAGCTCTTCGCCTAGTGCGGAGAGCTCTTTCTTTATCTACAAGTTTTTTTAATATTGGCAAATAAGTCTCTAAAATGTAAGTGTCTATAAATACAAGGTATCTATAATCCAAATGTAAATTCCTTTAAAAACACTATTAATTTTTTTGATTTTTAATTTTCATTATTCATTACAATTATTTATAATTTTTTGATTTTCTCTAACTTTTTTTCTACGTTTTTTCCATGTGTTTGCAGAGAAGAATACTATTAATGGCATCAGTTCTAAACGACCTAATAACATTGATATAGATAATACTATTTTTGTGAAGTAAGGTATCTGAGAAAAATTACTCATAGGTCCGTAGTGATTAAATGCGGGTCCTGCATTACTGATAGATGTAACAGTTAAAGAAATTGCATCTTCAAAATCGTTTATTTGGAATGTTACTAAAAATAAAATTATAACATATACGAAACCAAAAAGTAGTAGATAGTTAGAAAGTGGAGTAGTATCTTTAATAACTTTTCCATCTATTTTAAACATCGTTATTTTTCTAGGGTTTAGAGCTTTTCCGATACTTTGTTTAGCATTTTTTACGAAGAAAATTAGTCTAGGTATTTTTATTCCCCCAGCAGTCCCCCCTGTACAACCACCGACAATCATTAATATTAAAATTATCATTTTAGAAAATACAGGCCAAATATTAAAATCATTATAGGTAAAACCTGTAGTAGAAACAACTGATGAAACTGTAAAAAATACATCAAGTAAACTATGATTTGGTGTGTCATAAGATCGATAAATATCAAGGAACATTATAATGGAAAGTATAGAAATCATTCCAAAAAACCAACGTAATTCTTCACTTTTTAGTACTTTAAAGTATCTTTTGAATACGATAAAATATATTAAACTTAAATTCATGGAGAAAATAAGCATAAAAATAGCTATAACGACTGTTATATATGTACTATTATAATATACAATTCCTGAATTTTTTACTCCAAAACCACCTGTACCAGCAGTTGAAAATGCTAGATTTATACTATCAAATATACCTATGCCTCCTAAAAGAAGAAGACAAAATAGAATAATGGTAAGTGCAATATAGATTCCATAAAGATATATGGCTGTTTGTTTCATAGATGAGACAACTTTACCGAAATAAGGACCAGGTACTTCTGCTTTAGCAATATGTATTGTGTGAGGTGAACGAGGTAAGATTGCTAATGCAAAAACGATAACCCCCATACCACCGATAAAGTGAGTAAAACTTCTCCAAAAGAGTAAACTATTATTTAATTTTTCTACATCTTCAAGTATTGTTGAACCAGTTGTAGTAAATCCGCTAACTGTCTCAAAGAAACTATCAATATAATTAGGAATTTCTCCAGAAAGATAAAAAGGAAGAGCACCTAAGAGTGAAAATATTACCCAAGTCAAAGTCACAATAACATAGCCTTCTCTTTTGTAAAAATCACGTTCCTCGACATCTTTAGTTGTTAAGTGTAGTATGAATGATAATACAAAACATATTAAAATAGTGCTGAAAAAAGAATTGGTAACGTAATTAGGTTCTTTATAAATAATTGATACTATGGTTGGTAGAATCAATAATCCAGCCAAAAATATTAACATTTTTCCAAGTACATGAAAAATCATTTTAAAATTCATATGTTACCTCCCAACAAGAATATCATCGATATGTTCAAGTTTTTGTTGGTAATTAACTACTACAACATTATCGTTTACTTTTATTTCATCGTCCCCGTTTGGGAAGATTTGTTTATTATTTCTAATAATAAATGCGATTAACGTATTATTATTTATATTAAGATCTTTTAATTTAGTACCAATAACTCTAGAGTGATCACTAGTTATCTTAAACTCAATAACTTCAGCTTTACTGTTAGCAATACGATAGAAGTTTTCTATATCAGAAGCACGACTACCTTGTAATGATTTTGTATATTTTTTTATTATATTTCCAACGATTTCTTTAGGTGTTATATAGGAATATTGCTCTATATCTTCAGCAATTTGCTTTAGTGAAGCACGATTAACTTTTGCTACAGTTTTTTTGATACCGAGTTTATCAGCATATAGGTTTATAATAATATTTTCTTCATCAAGTCCAGTAAGTGAGATGCAACTATCAAATGTCTGAATTCCTTCTTCTATTAAAGTATCACGGTCACTACCATCAGCCCAAATGACATCAATTTCTGGATAAGTTTCACTTAAAGCTATTGCTTTTTCTTTGTCAATTTCTATAACTTTCGTATAGAATGATGCTTTTTGTAAGAAATCAACAAGATAATATGCTATCTTACTAGCTCCAATGATTAGAGAAGATGTTATTTTTTTCTCAAGATTATCTTTATTACCTAAAAGTTTATAGAATTTTTTTAAGTTTTTATTAGAAGCAGTGATATGTACCTTGTCTCCTACTTCGAATACATAGTTACCACGTGGTACAAAAACATTACCATGACGTTCTACTAAACAAACTAGAGAAGGGAAATCAATATAATTTTTACTTTCAATAAGAGAAATTCCCTTTAGAATACTGTTGTTATCTATAATTACCTCTAATATATTAAATTTATTATTAGAAAAACTTTCTACCTTAATAGCGGTAGGATATTTTAGCATATAAAATAATTGTTTAGCAGCTTCGAATTCAGGGTTAACCATAAGATCGATACCTAACGATTGTTTTATGAATTCTTTAGTTTTAGAATATTCAGGATTACGTATTCTTGCTATAGTGTATTTAGCACCGATTTGTTTCGCTGCTATACATGCAATCATATTGATTTCATCACTTGTAGTAACAGATATGAACATATCAGCATTTGCAGCATCAGCTTCTAGTAAAATATCAGAATTTGCACCATTTCCAATCAAACCGTTAATATCATATGTTTCAACAAGTTTTTCGACTCGTCTTTCATTTGTATCGATAATTGTCACTTCATCAAATGTGTTAGAAAAATCAGCACAAAGAAGTTCGCCAACTTTACCACCACCGACTATAATTACTTTCACATCTATGCTCCTTTTTTTTATGATATTCATATTATAACCTAAATTTGTGTAAAATGCTATACGTGTTCTTTTAAAGTATTTAGTTAAAGGTAAATAAGTGTATTATATTAGTATAAAATAAACATATTCTTTAAATTATATAATTATATTATAGAAATTGTAATATGTTATTTTAATATTTAACGATATATAGTATTAACATAATAATTGTAATTTTATATATTTTAAAAAAATATCAAGTATAGACCGATATGTAAATAATAAAATATTCTAATGATTGTTAAGTTTAACTTAATGATAGTATAATAAATATTATATGAAGCTATGTAAAAAAGCTACATTATATGTTATAATTATTGTTGGGAGATTATCTATTGATTTTATTCCTAATGGTAAATTGAGAAAGAGGAGGAGCAAGATGGCGAAATTATCTAAAAAGGATATAGACTATATTTTTGATAATATTGATATAGTTAGTCTAGTTAGCGAATATGTAAAGCTAGAAAAAAGAGGACAAAATTACTTAGGATTATGTCCGTTCCATAATGAAAAAACTCCATCATTTACTGTTTCTCCAGAAAAAAGAATAGCCCATTGTTTTGGATGTGGTAAAGGTGGTAATATATTCCAATTTTTATCACTGATTGAAAATATTACATATAATCAGGCAATCGTAAAGCTCGGCACGAGACTAGGACTAGATATAGAGTCAAATATTAATTTAGAAGCTGGTTACGATTTAAATAATGAGCTTGATTTGATGTATTATGGGCATATGCTGTTGGCAGATTACTATAACTACATTCTTTTAAATACGAAAGAAGCTGAGATTGCTTTGAAGTATTTATTGGATAGGGGATTAAGTATTGATGTTATTAAACATTTTAATATAGGATATGCGCCACGAGAGAATAATATTGCTCTAAACTTTTTCAATTCGAATCAAATCGCTTTAAATACAATGGTAGAAGCAGGATTATTAGGAAAAAATGACAATGGAGATTATTATGATGTTTTTAAAGACAGAATAATGTTCCCGATAAAAAATAATCAGAATCAAGTTGTAGCATTTTCAGGGAGAACTATGTCTTTAGATAAAAGTGTTCCTAAATACTATAATACACATGAAACAAAAATTTTTGAAAAGAGAACTGTCTTATATAACTTCTCAGATGCTCGTTCATTTATTGCTAAAGAAAATGAAGTGATACTTTGTGAAGGGTATATGGATGTAATTAAAGCTCATCAAAATGGTATAAAAAATGCTGTTGCTTTAATGGGTACTAATATAGACAGTAATAAATTAAATGAAATTCTATCGCTTGTTAGTAAAGTTACGTTGAGTCTAGATAATGATGAAGCAGGTTCCAAAGCACAGATAGAAATAGGTAATAGAATTATCAAAAAAACTGATAATGTCTATAAGTTAAAATTTTCAGGTGCGAAAGATTTAGATGAATTTTTAACTGATAAAAATTCTAAGAATCCAGATTTTGATATTGTTAATTATATAAAAAATAATAAAGATCACTTTATAAATTATAAAATTGATTATTGTAAAAATGATTCGAAGACAAACATAGAACAGCGTATTAGTTATAAAAATGAAATTTTAACTAATATTGCGTATATTGAAGATGAATCATTAAAATACATATTACTTACTAATTTGGCAGAGGAGTTCGGAATCGAACGTCAAGTTCTTCTTAAAGAATTAGGTCAAGTAAATGTGAAAAGAAAAAAGGCAGCTGAACTGTGGGTAGCACCAGCTAATACAGAAAAGTTGTTTAGAACAATAAATTATGATAAAAAAGTTTGTAGATTATTTAAATACTTTTTTGTCAATAGGGCATTGTTTGTAGAAAAATACAATGAATTAGAAAAATGCTATTTTCCTCAAGATATTTTTGAGAATTTATTGGATTATCTAGTTATTTATTATAATAATAATTTAGAATTTCATATACATAAATTTATTCATAGTATAGAGGATGAAGAAATTGTTAGACTTGCAACATATATTGATGAAACTGATTTTTTAATTGAAGAAAATCCAACGAGTGAAGTTGTAAGTGATTATATAAAGTATTTTTCTAGAAAAGAAATAACATTAGAAGAAATAAAAAATAGACTGAGAGTTGCTATTCAAGAAATGGATCTTGAAACTCAAAAAGAACTATTATTGCAGTTGAAAAATTATAAGAAATAGAAGGAGAAGAACATGGCTAAGAAAGTAAAAGATTTTGAGACAATAAAAAAAGAATTGTTAGAAAAAGGTAAAAAACAAGGTGAGCTGACACAAGAAGAAATTGTAGACGCATTATCAAAATTAGACATTTCTTCTGAAGCGATGGATGATTTTTATGAGGAACTAAATAATGAGGACATTATATTAATTAATGAAAATCACGTAGAGGAAGAGGAAGAGGAACTTGACTTAGAAGATTTATCAGTTCCAGCAGGGATTAGAACTAATGACCCTGTGAGAATGTATTTAAAAGAAATTGGTAAAGTGCCGCTATTATCAAAAGAAAAAGAATTAGAACTTTCTAAGATTATTGAGACTGGTACTGAAGCCGAAAAAGAGCAGGCTAAAAAAGATCTAGCAGAAGCAAACTTACGTCTTGTAGTAAGTATTGCAAAACGTTATGTAGGACGTGGTATGTTATTCCTAGATTTAATTCAAGAAGGAAATATGGGATTAATTAAAGCGGTAGAAAAATTCGACTATTCTAAAGGATTTAAATTCTCTACATATGCGACTTGGTGGATTCGTCAAGCGATTACTCGTGCTATAGCAGATCAAGCTAGAACTATTCGTATTCCTGTTCATATGGTAGAGACTATTAATCGACTAATTCGTATTCAAAGACAATTGTTACAAGATTTAGGACGCGAACCTAAACCTGAAGAAATTGCTAAGAAAATGAATATGACTCCAGAAAAAGTACGTGAAATCCTAAAAATAGCTCAAGAGCCTGTTTCATTAGAAACACCAATTGGTGAAGAGGATGATTCACATTTAGGAGATTTCATTGAAGACAAAGAAGCACAATCTCCAGTAGAGCATGCAGCAAATGAATTATTAAAAGAACAACTAGAAGAGATTTTAGAAACACTTACTGACCGTGAAGAAAATGTTCTAAAATTACGTTTTGGTCTGAAAGATGGTAAGACTCATACTCTAGAAGAAGTTGGTAGTGCATTTGGTGTAACTCGTGAACGTATTCGTCAAATCGAAGCAAAAGCTATAAGAAAATTAAAACACCCATCGAAGTTAAATAAGCTAAAAGGTTTTATGGAGTAAGTTTTGGCATAATCAATTTTATGGGAAGTATAATTTGAAAAGTTATTATGAATACTCATAGACATAGTGATTTATTGATATTTAAATTCATTTTTATAAAAAGTTTTTAGATATATAGTAAATTTTGTGGGAGTGACTTAACAAAATCGATTTCTAAGAAATCATGATTTTTGAGTCACTCCCTTTTTTTATTTCTTGGTTGTCTATATGCTAAATTTATAAATTTAATATATATTTAGTTATGAATATATATTAACTGGGATGTTTTTTTATTTACATATTATAGAATATATATAAAGTAAATATTAATATAATAAGGTAAATATAATTTTGTTATAAAACAAATTATAATAATTATATAAAAATATATCTTTGTAAACAAAAGTACTTGATTTTCAATGGATGAAATGTATTGATTTTAAAAAGGTGTTATTATACAATAAAAATGAAGATTGAAATAAAAATTTAAGGAGGAAATTATTATGGAGAAAGTAGAAAAAATGAAACATCCTAAAGGTCTTCATCTTGTGAATATAACTACTGTTATACAAAATTTTTATGCTTATGGAATAATAGGTTTTTTAGTATTATTCTTTACTACAAGTACAGCCGAAGGTGGTCTTGGTTTAGAAAAAGGTTTTGCTGTAACATTATATGGTTACTATGCAGCAGCAGGATATATGATGGCACTTGTCGGTGGTTGGTTAGCGGATAAGTACCTAGGTCTTCAGAAATCAATTATATTAGGGACGGTATTTAGTTGTGTTGGTTATATTGCTCTTTATTTTTCTACTGGTGAATTATGGACGGTAATAGCGAGCTTGATTTTATTACTTGTTGCAGCTGGTATAGGTAAAGGAAATATTAGTGCGATAGTTGGAGCATTGTACGAACGTGATCAAGTAACCTTGAAAGATGCAGCATATAGTATTTTCTATATGGCAATTAACATTGGTAGCTTATTCGGTCCTATTGTATTTGGATTAATTACGGATAGTTGGTTTGCTAATGTAGCAAATGATGGAAAAATCATTGCTTATGGGTATCGTGTAGGTTTCTTAGCAGCAGCGGCATTAGCATTTTTGCAGTTTGCAGTATTCACATTTTTTGCACCTACTTGGTTAAAAGATAAAGGAAAATACCCAACAGCTAGTAAAGGTGCTAAAAAATCTGTAAATCATCCATTAACAAAAATTGATATGGATAGAATGAAGGCTATGGCGGTAATGTTTGTTTTCTCAACGTTATTCTGGGCTGCTTGGTTCCAAACACAGACATCATTTACAATCTTAACTCAAAAAGCTGTAGATAGAAATATTTTCGGTTGGACAGTACCGACACCGTGGTTAGTATCATTTAATGGTTTATTGTGTGCTATTTTAGCTCCTGTATTTGGTGCTTTTTGGATTAAATTAAGTAAAACAAAACGAGGAGATTTAGATACTGGTACGAAAATGGGACTAGGAATGATTATTTCAGGATTAGCCTTTGTAGTAATGGTTTTAGGATTAAATACTATTAACGGAGATGTAGAAAGTGGAATGAAAATCAACATAGTATATATTCTTGTGACATATGTATTATTAACAGTTGGTGAATTATTCCTTTCTCCAATAGGTATGGCGATGTTTAACAAACTTGCACCAGCTAAATATGCTTCATTAGCAATGGGTATCTGGTACTTAACGTTCTCATTAGCAAATATTATCTCAGGATATTTAGCAAGTTTAACTGTAAAATTGAATTATACACAAGTATTTACATTTATTGGAGGGGTAGTAATTGTACTTGGTGTAGTTTTAGTTTTACTTAAAGGATATCTTAATAAATATATGCATATCGATAAACTAGAAGAAGAAGCTAAGGAAATGGCTGAAACTGAAGAAGTAGAAGTAACTGTAGAGTAAGAAATTTAAATAAAAATCAAGGTAGAAATGATATACATACATTTCAGTGGTTTATCCAATGAAAGAATATATATCATTATGAATACCTTGATTTTATTTTTTTATATAAATTTTGTATTATGTGTATTATTAATTAATAATGAATAAAAATATCACCATGTTCATTTGCTGGTTTGAATAATGTTATTATAAACGTAAAGAAAGCTATTATTGATGGTATAAAAGTCCAACAAAATAAAAGGCACATTATCCCTTTAAAGTTTTTTCCAATATAAAAGTATTGAATACCAATATGACCTAAAAAGAAAGTGATAATAAGAAAAACTACTTTATTAACATATCTTCCAGGAATATAACCTCGGTTCATGTTTGGATCGTAATAATATTTGGTCATGAAATGTCCTCCATTTAGGAATTATTTAAGGATAATACTAACACAAAATATAATAGTATTCAATAGATAGCTAGGAAATAATTTTCAAGTTTTGTTGATTAAATAATACATAAAGAAAAAGTACTTAACCAAATGAAATAGTTAAGTACTTTTTAGTATTTATCTTTTTGTTTTTAGATTTTCTTTCCAATCTTGAAGACCATTTTTTAACATGTATACATTAGTATAACCGTGCTTTTTAAGAGTTAATGCAGCACGAGGTGCTAAAGTTCCGTTTTTATCACAAAGATAAATCGGTTGATCTTTTCTTAAAGATGTATATAGGAAATTAAATTGAGATGAAGGCATATTACGAGCTCCATTGATATGAGCGTATTTAAAATCTTCTTTTTCTCTAACATCAATTAATTGAACTTTTCTAAGGTCTTTTCTAAATTCTTCATAAGGAAGTTTTGTAACTGCACCTTTTAATCTAAAGTAATTAAAAAGTCCAACTGCTCCTAAAACAACCACTAAAACTATTGTTGATAGTAAAAATGATGACATAATGAACTCCTTTATATTGTAATATCTGTAAATGAATTATATCATAATTTGAAAATTTCTTCAACATTGATTATAATTATATATGAATACTAAAAGTACAAAATTAATTTATTTGGAGATAAAATGATTACATCAGTAAGCAATAAGAAAATTAAAGATATACAAAAATTAAAAGAGAATAAAAATATAAAAAAATATGGATTATATTTGATAGAAGGGAGGCACTTAGTAGAGGAAGCGATAGAAGCTAATGTAGTAGAAGAAATTATTATCTCGGAAAATTATGAGGAATTTTCTTTGATAGAAGCTTTCAGTGGAGAAATAACAAAAGTATCAAATAGTGTCATGAAAAACATATCTGATACTATTACATCACAAGGAATAATAGCTATATGTAAAGTAGTAAATAAAGAACTAGAAATTAATAAATATAGTAAAGTTTTGATATTGGATAGGATTCAAGATCCTGGTAACTTGGGAACTATTATTAGAACAGCAGATGCATTTGATTTTGATTGTATAATACTTGGGAAGGGAACAACGAGCTTATATGGACAAAAAGTTATAAGAAGTACGCAAGGGAGTAACTTCCATATTGATTGTTTTGATAATGTTGAATTGGTAAAATTATTAGATGAAATGAGTGAATTTAATATTTTTGCAACAAGTTTGAAGGCAGATAAATATATAGAGCAATTAAATAATATTAGTGGAAAAGTTGCAGTAGTATTCGGAAATGAAGGTGCAGGCGTTAGTGAAGATATTTTAGAAAAGGTAAATAACTTACTTAAAATATCTATGCCAGGTCGAGCGGAGAGTTTAAATGTTTCTATTGCAGCTGGAATTGTTATGCATTATATTTCCACTAATTTGAAATAATAAATTTACTATTTATAGTAAGTGTGGTATTATTGTTAATGTGAAAATAATAAGAGAGGTGAAATCTAATGTTAAAAACTCTAGCAGTAGATAAAAAAGGAAATATTCTTACAGAAGTAAGTTTAGAAAGACTTAAAGAGCAAGATATAGCGTGGTATTGGGTTGATTTCGATAGTCCAACACGAAGTGAAATTAATTTACTATCAACATTTTTCAAGTTCCATGAACTTTTAATTGAAGACTGTTTAACTCTTTTACAAAGACCAAAAATTGAAATAACAAGACAACAAATATTCTTAGTATCGCATGTACTTAAAAATATTGATGATGACTACGAGACATTGAATATGTTTGTTGGTAAAAATTATATTGTAACGTTCCACCTCTCACACATACGTTACGTAAATAAAATAATACCAAAAGTACTTCAGCGTGGTGCAGAATATTCACCTTTACATGTAATGCACATGCTTGTATCAGAAATAGTAGAAGGATATATGCCGATTATCTCAAAAATTGAAAATCGTTTAGATGAAATCGAAGAGTCTGATTCATATACAGCAGGAAGTAAGATTATGGATGAGGTATTTGATCTTCGAAGTGATTTATTAAAACTAAGAAGAGGTTTATTACCAATGCGTGAGCTTATTCATAGATTTTTAGTTTCGCGTCGTGTAGAGATGACAGATAACGATAGAAAATATTTCCACGATATTTATGATGACCTTGTTCAACAGACAGAGATAATTGAAGCGAACCGTGAATTAGCCAGTGATATTCGTGAAAACTTCATGACATACAACTCACTTAAATCTAATAATATTATGATGACACTAACTGTTATATCTACGATTTTCTTACCATTAACCTTCATTGTAGGATGGTATGGTATGAACTTCAAGTATATGCCGGAATTAGAATGGGAATATGGTTACTTCTTAGTTGTAGCTATAATGTTTGGTATCGCGTTTGGTATGTTGTGGTTCTTTAAGAAAAAAGGATGGCTTGATATGTTTAAATAACATTATCAAGTAGGTTGAAACAATGCATATTTTTAAATTAATGATTTTATTTTTTATGATATTACTTGCGAATTTTTCAATGATACGAATAGATTTTGGGAAGTTTTTCAAGAAAAATAGTACAAAAGAAATCAAAGTTTTTGTGATATTAATTTCTTTTGCACTAGGGTATCTAGGATATATGACAATTATTACAATTTATGAGTTGTCTTTAAATTTAGTAAAATAATTTTAGGAAGGGGAATTATATGGGAAAAAATTTGGATAAACAGAAAGATGAAACTAGATCAGAAGTGTCGCGTGAAGACAAACTATTAGCGTTTATTGGTGGTAAATTTATAATTTATATATTACTAATAGTTATTTTATTAGGTATAGCAATATATCTATATACGGAAATTTCTTATATCTTCACACCTATAAGCACAATAGTATCAAGTATAATAACACCTATAATAGTAGCCTATGTATTCTATTATATGCTGAATCCACTAGTTAACTTTTTTTCTAAAAAAGTATCTAGATTTTCGGCGAGTTTATTAGCAATTTTAGTAGGTATAATTACAATTTTAATTGTTATCATTGGTGTTGTTCCAATAATTGTTGAACAAACGCAAAATTTGATAACAGCATTACCGAGGTATATTGAAATAGTAAAAGGTTACTTGGAAACATATTCAGATAATGCTTATGTTCAAGTAGTTGTAGAATATGTTAATACAAATTTAAATGTATCAAAAATAAGTGAAAGATTAGTTGGTATAGCAACATCTATTGCACAGGGAATAGTATCTTCAATTTCCTCTACTGCATCAGTATTAGTAACAATGCCATTTGTGCTTTTCTTCTTATTAAAAGATGCATCTAAGTTTAATAAATTCGTTATAAGTTTATTGCCAGCTAAATTAGAGAGATCAGTTGAGGAGACGATTGATGAAATTAATGAAAAAGTTGGATCTTATATTCAAGGGCAAATGCTAGTTTCATTATGTATTGGAGTTATGCTATTTATTGGATATAATATAATAGGACTACATTATGCGTTTTCTCTAGCTACAATAGCAGCATTTTTAAGTATAGTTCCTTACTTGGGACCGGTGATAGCTATTACGCCTGCTATGTTAGTTGCTGCATCAACAAGTTGGGTTATGATAGTGAAAATGCTTGTTGTATGGGGAATAGTCCAGTTCTTAGAAGGGAACATTATTTCACCTAATATTATGGGTAGAAGTATGAATATGCATCCTCTTACTGTGATTTTTGTAATATTGATAGGGGTCAATATTTCGGGTGTTGTAGGAGCGATTTTAGGAATTCCTGTATATTCTATTTTGAAGGTTTTAATTGTTAGGTTATTACTTTCATTGAAGGAAAGATACAATAAATTTTATGGCTAGGGACAAATAATAAATTTAAATTTTAAATATAATTTTAAGCAACTTTAGAAGTATAGTTTTCAACGAAACTATAATTTGAAAGTTGCTTTTTATTTATACTTATATTATTAAAGTTTGAATAAATATTGATCCAATAATAAAATTGGTTTGAAAATATTATATTTTAAAGTAGTAAATCAGTTTCAAAACATATGAAAATATGATATAATGATGTAGTTAAATATAAGTAAGTTGAGGTTTGAGAATATGAGTATGATGAAAAAATTCAATAATCTTTTTGTGAGTGAAGATGATTTTGAAGATGAAGTAGTAGAAAAAGAAGAAGTTAGAACAGAACAACCAAAGCCAAGAGTTGTTAAAAAGGAGAATCCAGTGGTTAGCAAACAAAATATTCAAAGTCAACCAACAGGTAGAACTAATAATGTAATACTAACAGAACCATTAGTTTTTGCGGATAGTAAAGATATTGTTGATGACATTAAACGCAATAAAGTAGTTATTATTAATCTAAGTAAACTAGATGTTGAGACTTCTGATAGATTATTAGATTTTATTTCAGGGGGGATTTATGCGCTAGGTGCAAGATTAAAAACTATTGGAGAGGATATTTACCTTTGTGTTCCTAATGGAGTTGAAGTATCAGGTGACTTTTACGAAGGAGAGTATTAATATTGCTAAATATAACAGAGTATTATTGGGTATTTAAATTTATAAGATATTTATTTAATTTCTATGAATATAGTATGTTTGCTTATATCTTAAGTTCATGGGTTCCACAAATAAAAAATAACATTATAGTAGAATTTCTTGAGGTAATCTGCGAGCCATATTTGAAATTATTTAGAAAAATTATTCCACCAATTGGAATGCTTGATATTTCACCAGTTGTTGCTCTTATAGTGTTAAGCTTGTTGCAAAATTTCATTGTAACTTTATTATTTAAAACAGTATAGATTTATGAAGAAAATAAGTTTTTTACAACAAGCATCTATTGAAGAAAGAGAAGTAGTGGAAAAATTACTTCAGAGTATTAGTTTTGTTGATAACAGAAATACTGTTACTAAATTTCTAACTAGTTTTGAACAAGTTATTTTAGAAGAGATAGTGGCATACAATTATCATGATTTTAGTGTGGAATTTTTTGGTGGATTTAAAGAAGCTGAAAGAAAAAGAGCAAAAATAATTTCTAACGAATATTATGATGTTGATTATGATATAGTTTGCTTAAGGGCAAAGTTTAACAATAAGTTTAATACTGTAGAACATAGAAATATTTTGGGAGCTGTTCATAATCTAGGTGTAAACTTTAATAGATTTGGTGATATTATAGTTTTAGAAGATGAAGTATATATTTTTGTAGATGAGGAAATTGCAGATTTTGTAGCGATGGAATTCACAAAAGCAGGAAGAGTTAATTTGAATTTTGAAAAAATTAATCTTACTGATGTAAGTATCGAGAAAAAATATGATGATTTTGAAGTAGTAAGTTCTTCTTTTAGAATTGATTCTATCGTTGCTAAAATTACGAATAAGTCACGTAGTAAGGTTAAAGAGTATCTCGAACAAGATTTTATAAAACTTAATCATGTTGTTATAAAAAATGGTGAAAAAAATTGCAGTATCAGTGATATAATTTCAATAAGAAAATATGGAAGATTTATTATAAAAGATCATAAGCAAAATAAGAAAACTCTAAAATACAGAATAACTATATCTAAATTAGTTTAATTAAAAATTGTAAAATAATATCCACTGTGGAACAGGTAATTATAATTGTTTCATAGTGGACTTTTTTATGTTAAAATACGCTTTTTAGAATAATATATATGAAGAAAGTATGGGATTCAGTGTTAAAAGGATTTAAAATGATATTATATGTCTCTATTTTTTATTTTTTATGTAAAAATACGAATATTATGCTTTACTATATGAAAATGTGTGGTATACTCATAGTATAAAAAAATTTTTAAAAATAAGAGGTAAGTAAAAATGAAAAAATTATTTTTAGCTATTTTTTCTGTTGTCTTAGTATTTTCTTTACTAGGTTGTTCACAAAAAAGTTCAACTAAAGAAGAAAAGGTTTTAAAACTTGGGGTAGTTCCTAGTAGTAATAGTGAAAAATTGGTTGACGATTTAGAACCATTTGCAAAAGCTTTAGGTGAAAAACTAGGAATGAAGGTAGAAGTATTTACTGCAAGTAGTTATATTGGTGTTATAGAAGGAATAGGAAGCGGTAGTGTTGATTTTGGTTTAGTTCCACCATTCTCTGCTGTTCTTTCAAATAAACAAAGTAATACTAAAAATATACTAGTAGGAACAAGTAGAACGGGAAAACCTGGATACTATGCTGAAATCTTTGTGAGAAAAGATTCGAATATAAAAAGTTTAGCTGATTTAAAAGGTAAAAAAGTAGCTTTTGTAGATCCATCTTCAGCATCTGGTTATATTTATGCTGGAGCAATGTTAAAAGATGCAGGTATTGATTTGGAAAAAGATATACAATATCAATTTAGTGGTGGTCATGATAAGAGTATGCAATTATTGTTAAATAAAGATGTAGATGCTATTGCTAGTTATGAAAATCTTATAAAAAAATATATAAAAGAATTTCCTACGTTAAATGAAGATATACATCCTATTTCAAAAAGTGAGTTAATTCCTGGTGTGACGGTGGTTGCTTCGAATAACCTTGATGAAGGAATGAGAAATAAAATAAAACAAGCTTTATTAGAAGTTCAAAAGGATAAAGAAGCACTTAAAATAATAACTGATCTTTACAATATAATTGGTTTTGAAGAACCTGATGAAAACTCATATAAAGCAATTGAGAACATATCTGAAAAGATGAATATAGATTTAAATAAGGTTAAATAAAGAAATAAAATTTAAAAGTTTAATTAATTTTATTAGGAATTAAATAACAAATCGTAATGTTAGGGTGACATTTCAAAGTTATTTAATTTTGTATAAAATTAAATTTAAAAATAAGATAAATTCCCAAAGTCAGTTCCGGTAAGAAATCAAAGTGGAAGTTACATTTGGAAATAAGGAAAATAACAATAAAAATATTCCCAAGGTAACTTCTGTTCAAAAAATAGGAAGCTATACTTTGGGAGTTTTTTTGTAAGGAATCAAAATAAATAAAGATATGACAAATAGACCTGCCAATCACTATTTGATGGTTAAATTCTAGTTTTTTATTTGAACAGAAATTTATTATGCTAACTAACAGCTATTTTTTTATTACTAATTTATGAGCGTTTTCATTTTATTTAAGGAAATAATGTGATATACTTTGCTTTATAAAACAAAATATATACAAATATGAGGTAAATAAAATGAAAAAAATATTATTGACTATTTTTTCTTTTTTATTGGTATTTTCTTTAATTGGCTGTTCTCAAAAAAGTACAACCAAAGAAGAAAAAGTTTTAAAACTTGGAGTAGTTCCAAGTAGCAATAGTGAAAAGCTAGTAGATGATCTGACACCATTTGCTAAAGCACTGGGGGATAAACTAGGGATGAAGGTAGAAGTCTTTACAGCGAGTAGCTATATAGGGGTTATAGAAGGAATAGGTAGTGGAAGTGTAGACTTTGGCTTAGTTCCTCCCTTTTCAGCAGTTCTTTCTAATAAGCAAAGCAATACAAAAAATCTTCTAGTGGGAAGAAGTACTAGTGGTAAACCTGGTTACTTTGCAGAAGTTTTTGTTAGAAAAGATTCTAATATAAAGAGTATAGCTGATTTAAAAGGTAAGAAAATAGCATTTGTCGATCCATCTTCAGCCTCTGGTTATATTTATGCGGGAGCAATGATGAAAGAAGCTGGTATTGATTTAGAAAAAGATATTCAGTACCAATTTAGTGGTGGGCACGATAAAAGTTTACAATTACTACTAAATAAAGATGTTGATGCTGTTGCAAGTTATGAAAATGTGATTAGAAAATACACTAAAGAATTCCCAACATTAAAAGAGGATATTCATCCAATTGCTAAAAGTGAATTAATCCCAGGAGTAACAGTAGTTGCATCAAATAATCTTGATGAGGAAACTCAGAAAAAAATTAAACAAGCTTTATTGGAAATTCAAAACGATAAAGAAACTATACAAATTTTAACAAATTTATTTAGTATTACAGGTTTTGAAGAACCAAATAATGATGCATATAAAGCTATTGAAAAAATCTCTGAAAAAATGAACATAGATTTAAATAAAGTTAAATAAAAAGGTTAAATAAAAAATAAGTTTAATTATTGTAAACATAATTAATAGATAATGAGGCTCTTAAACTTTGAAATATCAAAATTTAAGAGCCTTTTTAAAAATAAAGATTAGAAAACAGAAAAAAAGTTATACAAAAGTATTGACATTATGTTAATACTTTTGTATAATAAATATTGTTCATTAGGAACACAAATATTTATCCACAGTAGCTCAGTTGGTAGTAGCATCTGACTGTTAATCAGAGGGTCGCAGGTTCGAGTCCTGCCTGTGGAGTTGGAGTAGTACTCAAGAGGCTGAAGAGGCGCCCCTGCTAAGGGTGTAGGTCGGGAAACCGGCGCGAGGGTTCAAATCCCTCCTGCTCCGTTTTTTTTATTGGCCCGTTGGTCAAGTGGTTAAGACACCGCCCTTTCACGGCGGTAACACGGGTTCGAATCCCGTACGGGTCACCATTTGAATTAAATACATTGAGAATAAGAGTTAGGTCCCGTGGTGTAGCGGTTATCACGCCTGCCTGTCACGCAGGAGATCGCGGGTTCGATTCCCGTCGGGACCGCCATTTTTGCCTTGATAGCTCAGTTGGTAGAGCAATGGATTGAAGCTCCATGTGTCGGCAGTTCGACTCTGTCTCAAGGCATTTTTTTATTTAAACTTAATATTTTGGCGGCTGTGGCGAAGTGGTTAACGCATCGGATTGTGGTTCCGACATTCGGGGGTTCGATTCCCCTCAGCCGCCCCATTTTATGAAATTGATTGAAGAAGTAGTGTAAGAGACATTACTTCTTTTTTTATGACTGACTTATAACTTTTTTCATAATTTATAAGCAAAAAATTAGCATAATTTATAAAAGAGGAGTAAAATTAAATCTATAAAATATTAGGAGAAAAAAACATGGAAAAAACATTTGAAGAATATCTAGAAAATTTTAAAGTAATTGATTCAAAAACTGCTTTTGATAAAATTGATTCAAAAGAAAAATTTGTATTATTTATCGGAAGATCATCTTGCCCGTTTTGCAGAAGATTTATGCCAAAATTAAGTGAAGTAGTAGTTTCTAATAAAGTAGAAGCGTTCTTTATCGACTCTCAAGATTTTTCTGATGCATCAGGTATAGAATCATTACGTGATAAATACTCAGTAAGAACTGTTCCAGGTTTATTAGTTGCGGAAGCTGGAGAAGTTAAAGTAGTTTGTGATTCAAGTTTATCTGTCGACGAAATTACTACATTTATTAAATAATTTGTGCGCTCGTCTATTTTATGTAGGCGAGTATTTATTTTAATTTAATATGAGAATTTTAAGTTTTATGTTAATCGTTTAAATATTAAAGAAATTATAATAATAAAATACTGAAAATTTATAGTTTAAGTGATATAATAGTAATTATAAAATTTTACTAAGTAGTTTTACTTATCTATTTTATAATTCATTATTTAACTATGAGGTGATGATGTGAAAAATGAAAAGTTAGAAGTTAAAAATTTAGTTTTTAACTATGGGATGAAAAATATATTAAACGGTATATCGTTTGATGTGCCAAAGGGGGAGTTCATAGCGATAGTAGGCAAGAGTGGTGCAGGTAAATCAACTTTGTTGCGCTGTTTAAATTTGTTAAACAAACCTAACTCAGGGGAAATTAATATATCCGGGGAAAACATAATTAATTTTAATAAGAAAAAGTTGAAAATGATTCGTAGGGAAATAGCGTTTATTTTCCAAGATTATAATGTTTTAGATAATTTATATACTGTAGAAAATGTTTTGACGCCTTATTTGGTAAAAAAATCAATAGCAGGATTATTCCTTGGTTACACTAAAGAAGAATATGAAGAGGGTGTTGGTTACTTAAAACAAGTAGGATTGGAAGAAGAAGCCTTTAAGAAATCGAAATACTTATCAGGAGGGCAAAAGCAAAGAGTTGCTATAGCTAAAGCTTTGGCTCAAGATCCAAAATTGCTGTTAGCTGATGAACCTGTTAGTAGTTTAGATGAGAAAAATACTACGCTCATAATGGATACTTTTAAAAAATTAAATGAGCAAAATGGAATAACAGTATTAATAAATTTACATGACGTAAATCTTGCGAAGAAATATAGTACAAGAATTTTAGGATTGAAAGACGGAAAAGTTTTATTTTATAAAGATTCTGATAAGGTGACGAAAGATGAATTTGATGAACTTTATAATTAGAAAATATATTACCAAATTATTAACTATTGTATTTATTGGATTTATACTTATTATTGCTTATATGCAGTATGATACTAAAACATTTTTGCTAGGTTTCAAAAGAATACATAATTTACTTGGGAGAATGTATCCTATTGATTTTTCAATTTTACCGGAATTAAAACAACCAATAGTTGAAACAATAAATATTGCATTGTTTTCATCAATCTTAGCGTTATGTACAGCGTTATTGTTATTACCTATATTGACCAATGTGTTATTTAGATTGAAAATAATACCTAAGGTTTTCAGTGCATTTTTTTCAGTATTTAGAACGATGCCATTTCTGATTATCGCTGCTATTTTAGTTAGTCTTTTTAGTACAGGTGTATTTAGTGGTTTTGTAAGTATATATTTAATTAATTTACTAACCGCCGCCAAATTGTTAAAAGAGTATGCAGAAGAAGTGGAACTTAAACAACTTGAAGCTATGGAATCTTTAGGTAGTTCGAAGTTTGTTATTTATAAAAATGCAATTTTATCTAATTTAAAACCTCAGGTAATCTCTGTCTACTTTTTAACATTAGAATCGAGTATTCGTGGAGCTAGTGTTTTAGGATTAGTTGGCGCAGGTGGGATTGGTCAAAGATTATGGCAAGAATTAAACCATTTAAGATATGATAGAGTTTCTATCATTGTTATCACACTAGTAATTCTGATTTTTATAATAGATCTAGTAAGTTATTATTTTAGAAATTTACAAAATACATCACAATTAACATTTGAAAGATTTATACTTAGAAAGAATGTAGTGAGAGTTGCAATTCCTTTAATTATACTGGGAAGTATTGTTTATGTCACTAAGTTTATAAATATTTCTCACGAGAGATTTTTTATAGGGGTAAAACAATTGTCAGTATTAGGAAATGGTATAATAACTCCAGATTTAGCTTATTCTACTAAAATGTTTAGTGAGCTACTAGTAAGTATAGAAATAGCATTTAGTGCTACGATTTTTGCTGCGGTAACAGCAATATTTACTTCGTATTTATCATCAGTAAACCTTTTTGGGAAATATAAAGCTCTTAGTATGAAAGTCTTTATAAATATACTAAGAACATTTCCGCCTATTATTGTGGCATTAATATTCTTTAGAGGATTTGGACCAGGAGCGATAAGTAGCTTTTTCGCATTATATATATATACTGTGGGTGTAATGACGAAAATGTATAATGAAGTATTAGAAGGTATCAATAATAATGTGCTGCTAATGACTAAAAGTTTAGGACTTGGAAGTTTTGTTAGTTATGTAAAAATAATATTTAACGGATATTTTCCTGAGTTTGTAACTATTGTACTGTACAGATTCGAAGCAAACATTAAAAATTCAACTATCCTAGGTATGGTAGGTGCAGGTGGAATTGGACATTTGCTTGTAAATAATATAGAATATAGAAATTGGAACAGAATATCTACATTATTAATTGGATTATCTTTATCGATAATTATTATTGAAAATATATCTTATTTCATACGAATGAGAGTAAAAAAATAAAAATATAAGATCAAGGAGACATAAATGCGATTAAAAGTTGGAAAAATAGTTAATACGCACTCATTAAAAGGAGAAGTAAAAGTAATTTCATCTACAGATTTTGAAGAACAAAGATTCAAAAAAGGTACTGAACTATTAATAACTAGAGGAAATCAAGTTGTAAAGGAAGTAGTTGTAGAAAGTTATAGAACTCATAAAAATAATCTTTTAGTAAAATTTGAAGGAATTGACACAATAGAAGAAGCGGAAAAATTAAAAAATCTACAAATAAAAATTGATTCTGAGAATATTGGAGAATTAGAAGAAAACGAATTTTATTTTCATGAAATTATCGGATGTGAAGTCTTTGATGAAAACGAAAAAACATTAGGAGAAATCGTTGAAATTCTTACACCTGGCGCAAATGATGTTTGGGTTATAAAATCTCAAAATGGAAAAGAAATTTTAATACCTTACATTGAAGATGTAGTTAAGAAAATAGATGTTACAAATAAAAGAATCGACATTGAAGTAATGGAAGGATTAATCGACTAATGAAAATTGATATACTTACATTGTTTCCAGATATGTTCGATTCACTAAATCATTCAATATTAGGAAAAGCAAAAGACAATAAATTATTAGACATAAATATAATCGATTATCGAAAATTTTCTGGTAATAAACATAATCAAGTAGATGATTATCCATTCGGTGGCGGTCAAGGAATGGTATTGAAACCAGAACCGATATTTAACGCTGTTGAAAGTTTAGATAAAACAGATAAAACACGTATAATATTATTATGTCCACAAGGGGAAAGATTTAGTCAAAAAAAAGCGGAAGAACTATCGCAAGAGGATCATTTAATTTTTATCTGTGGTCACTATGAAGGTTATGATGAAAGAATTAGAGAATTTCTAGTAACTGATGAATTGTCTATTGGTGATTTTATTTTAACCGGTGGGGAATTTGCTGCTATGACAATGGTTGATAGTATAGCAAGACTTGTTCCAGATGTACTAGGGAAAGAAGAATCTCATAAAGACGATTCATTTTCTACAGGTCTTTTGGAATATCCACAATACACAAGACCGAAAGATTATAAGGGAATGTTAGTTCCAGATGTATTAACTAGTGGTCACCATAAAAACATAGAGATTTACAGAAAAAAAGAAAGTTTACGAAGAACACTGACTAGGCGTCCAGATTTACTGGAAAATTATGAATTAAGTAAAGAAGAAGTAAAATTACTTGATGAAATAAAAAAAGAATTAAAAAATTAACGTAAAATAAATGACATAACTATATTTTTGATGTATAATATTAATATAGTATGTATTGTAAGCACAGGAGGATTAGAAGTAATGACAACTTCATTTGAGGAATTATTAAATAGCTCAGAAATGCTGAAAAAAGGAGACAAAGTAACTGGTACAGTATCTAAAATAGATAATGACAAAGTATACGTAGATGTTGCAGGAGCACAATATGACTGCGTAATCTTACGTAATCAAATCACAAGAAAACCATTCGAAAATATTGAAGAAGTGTTATCAGTTGGTGATGAAATCGAAGCTCAAGTAACAGGAATTAGAGCTGATCGTGAAAAAAGATCAGAAGATGTTCCAGGTGTAATCTATTTATCGCACAAAATCTTAGAAAACGCTGAATATAAAAAATTAGTAGAATTATCATGGACTGGATTAATCGAAAAATTTGAAAATGGTGAATTAATTCAAGCAACAGTTTCAGGACAAACTAAAGGTGGATTATTAGCCGATGTAGAAGGATTACGTGCGTTTATTCCTGGTTCATATATCGACACTAAATTTAGAAAAGATTTATCTAAATTTGTAGGAAATGAATACACATTCAAAATTGAAGAAGTAGATAAAGCTAAAAACAAAATTATCTTAAACAGACGCGTTATTTTAGAAGAAGAAAAAGCTAAAAAGTTAGCAGAAGTTTATGGAAACATTAATGAAGGTGATGTAATTGAAGGTAAAGTTAGTCGTATTACTGACTTTGGAGCATTCATTAACATTGGTGAAGTTGATGGATTATTACACATCTCAGAAATTTCTCACGCTCGTGTAGAAAAAGTTTCTGATGTTCTATCAGTTGGAGATACTGTTAAAGTTGCAGTTATCGCTGTTGATAAAGAGAATGAAAAAGTTTCACTTTCTGCAAAAACATTATTACCAACACAATGGGAAGTTGCTCGTGCTACAATCAAAACTGGTGATGTATTAGAAGGTGTTGTTCGTAATACAACAGCATTTGGAGCTTTTGTAGAAGTATTACCTGATGTAGAAGGGTTAGTACATATTTCTCAAATTTCTCACGACAGAGTGACAAAAGTAGAAGACGTTCTTAAAAAAGGAGATAAAGTTACAGTTAAAGTTTTAGAATTTGATTTTGAAACAGAAAGACTATCTTTATCTATTAAAGAGTTATTAGAAAAACCAGTTAAAGAAGAAGTTAAGGAAGAAGCTGAATACGATACTTCTTACTTAAAAGATGAAGATACTTCATTTAGCTTAGGGGACAAATTTAAAGATATCGAACTTTAATTTGAAAAATAAAGAAATAAAGGCAGTAGATAGGCTTGTCTATTGCTTTTATTTTTTAGGTATTAAAGCAAGTTGAATGTACTAACGTTTTTTATAAATAATATAGTTTTTAATAAAACTTTAGGTAATTCGAATAAAAATATATAGATATGGAGGTAAAAACATGGCAAAACCAACAGTTGCGATTATTGGTAGACCTAATGTCGGTAAATCTACAATCTTTAACAAGATAATTGGTGATAGACTTTCTATTGTTGAAGATGTAGCAGGTGTAACTCGTGATAGAATTTATTCAAAAGCAGAATGGTTAAATTATTCATTCTTTATGATAGATACAGGAGGAATCGAGTTGGAAGATACTCCGTTCCAAAAACAAATTAGAGCACAAGCAGAGCTAGCAATCGATGAAGCTGATGTTATAATTTTCTTAACAAATGGTCGTGATGGAGTAACTAGTGATGATGAGGAAGTTGCTAAGTTATTATATAAGACAGACAAACCAGTCGTGCTTGCAGTAAATAAAATTGATAATTTCGATATGAATCATATGATTTATGATTTTTATTCACTAGGATTTGGAGATCCATTCCCAATTTCAGGTTCTCATGGATTAGGTATCGGAGATTTACTAGATGAAGTTTGTAAAAACTTTAAGGTACTAGATGAAGAGGAAGAAGATGAAAAAATTAGATTCTCTCTTATTGGACGACCAAATGTCGGAAAATCTAGTTTAATTAATACTATTTTAGGTGAAGAGCGTGTTATTGCATCTGATATTGCTGGAACTACGCGTGATGCAATCGATACTGATTTCAGACATAATGGAGATGAGTACGTTGTAATTGATACAGCAGGTATTAGAAAACGTGGTAAAGTATATGAAAGTTGTGAAAAATATTCTGTATTACGTTCACTAAAAGCAATAGAACGTTCAGATGTCGTGTTAGTTGTTCTTAATGCCGAAGAAGGTATTATTGAACAAGATAAGAAAGTAGCTGGATATGCACATGAATCTGGTAAAGGGGTTATTATAGTTGTAAATAAATGGGATGCAATCGCAAAAGACGATAAGACTATGAAAGAATTTGATGAAAAAATTCGTGATAGTTTTGCGTACTTAGATTATGCAAAAATTATATATGTTTCTGCAAAAACTAAACAGCGTGTATTTAATATCTTCCCATTAATTAAAGAATCATATGAAAATAGACAACGACGTATTCAAAGTTCAACTCTAAATGAGATTGTTGTTGATGCTGTTGCTATGAACCCAACACCGCAAGATAAAGGTAAGAGGCTTAATATTTTCTATGCTTCTCAAGTTGCTATTAATCCACCAACATTTGTATTCTTTGTAAATTATCCAGAGCTTATGCATTTCTCTTATGAGAGATTTTTAGAGAATAGAATTCGTGATTCATTCAATTTTGAAGGAACGCCTATTAAGCTATTAGCACGTCAAAGAAACTAATAATAAGAGTTAAATTTTATAGTACGATCTAGAAGTTAATTTACTTTTAGATCGTATTTTTTATACTTAAACGATAATATGAAGAGAAATTGAAAATAAACTGTAAAGAATAGAAAATTAATTACTTTTATTATCAATGGTAAAATTTAGTCAAAATACTAGAAAATAATTTTAGAACATGGTATAATTCTTCTTATATACTTTACTAATTAGGAGGTAATCTATATGCCATTAGGATATTATGGAATGTCAGGAAGTTATATAATTTACTTTTTACTAATTATGTTGATTCCTTTATGGGCACAATTTAAAGTAAAAAGAACATACGAAAGATATAAAAAAGTAAGAACAAAATCAGGTTTAACTGGAAAAGAAGTTGCAGAAATTATAATGCAAGCAAATGGAATTACAGGTGTTAAGGTAGTAAGAGGTGAGGTTGAATTATCAGACCACTATGATCCAACTAATAATATAGTTGTACTATCGCCTATAGTTCATGATCAACCTACAGTTGCTTCAGTAGCGATAGCAGCACATGAAATTGGTCACGTTATTCAAGACAAGGTAGCAGACTATAAACCAATGAGATGGAGACACGCTTTAGTGCCTTTAGCTAATTTTGGTGGAAACTTATCAACAATTCTTATTATGGTAGGATTCTTATTAACAGGATTAATCGGAAAATTTGGTTATACAGTTGCTTGGATTGGTGTAGGATTAATGCTATTTGCAGTTCTATTCCAAGTTGTAACATTGCCAGTTGAGTTCGATGCATCAAAACGAGCATTAGAACAAGTGGTTGATTTAAATATCGTAGACGATCAAGAACATAGACATTGTCGTAAGGTTCTAACGGCAGCAGCCTTAACTTATGTTGCGGCGGCAGTTGTAGCTTTAATGGAAATGTTAAGATTCGTCTTCATATTACTAAATAGTAATAATAGAGATTAATGAATATTAGATTGTCAATGGAAATTGGCAATCTTTTTTGTTATACGTAAAAATAAGTACTATATTGAAGCTATTATGAGACTATATTGTAAAGGAATATCAGAAAATTTATGTAAATAATAAAGATAGATATTAAACTAATATTTCTTTCATAAAATCTATATTAGTGATATAATAATGTAAGACTATATAATCAAGAGGTAAAAAATGATTTACGGAATCGGTTGTGATATCGTCGATATTCATCGCTTTGAAAAATATGTTGATGATAAAAAACGACTTGAAAAATTATATACAGAAAATGAATTAAATGAATTTTATAAAATAACAGATCATAGAAGGAAAATGGAATTTCTAGCTGGACGTTTTGCAGTTAAAGAAGCTACTTCGAAAGCACTAGGAGTTGGAATTTCTAAAGATTTTTCTTTTCATGATGTAGAAGTAAAAAAAGACGATAAAGGAAAACCTTTTATAGAATATAAAGACTTTATAACTCATCTTACTATAAGCCATACTGATACAACGGTTGTGGCATTTGTTATTTTAGAAAAAGGGGACAAGATTGATGATTAATGATAGACCGACTCAATTAAGAGTAAACTTGGATGCTTTACTAAATAATTATAATAAGTTGAATGAACTTAATAATAATAAAATCGGTTTAGCAATAGTTAAAGCTGATTCATATGGATTAGGAGCTAAAGTAATTGCCAATCATCTTTATCAAAATGGAGTTAGGCATTTTGCTACAGCGACATTAGAAGAGGCGCTAGAGCTAAAAGAAGTAATTCAAGACAGTATGGTGCTTGTATTAGGTGTCACAAATCCTAAAAATATAAAATACGCAATTGAAAATAATATTTCTCTAACTTGTCCATCTATTACTTGGCTAAGAGAATGTCTTTCTGAATTAGAAACTTTAGATAAAAAATTAAAAATACATGTAAAGATTGATACAGGAATGGGTAGAATAGGAACTTCTGATGTAGAGGAATTAAAAAGTATTGATAGGCTACTAGATTCAGAAAAAATTGACTTTGAAGGAATCTTCTCGCATTATTCAAATGCAGATGGTACAGATGATATTTATGATGATTATCAAACAGAAAATTTTGAAGAAAAAATAAAAATTTTTACTCGTAAACCAAAATATATTCATATAGAAAATTCAGCAGGGACTGTAAAATATAGTAATAGAGATGATTGCTATAATATGACGAGAATAGGAATTGCTCTATATGGATGCTATCCGAGTGAAAATATAGAAAAATTAGATAAGGTTCGGTTAGAACCAGTAGCTACATTACTAAGTAAAGTAACTCATGTCAAGAAATTTTCACAAGGTGAAAAATTAGGATATGGTGTTAGTTATGAAGCTAAACAAGATGAATATATAGCAACTGTTCCTATCGGTTATGCAGATGGTTTATTAAGGCGTGCACAAGGTTTTAAGATTAAAGTAGGAACAGAAGATTGTGAAATAGTAGGACGTGTTTGCATGGATCAACTTATGGTACGTTGCAACGAAAATGTAAAAGTAGGGGATACTGTTTTATTTTATGGGGAACACAATGGTCAAAGAGTATCAATAGATGACTTTGCATCATACCAAGATACCATAAGTTATGAAATATTTTGTTGCATAAGTAAACGTGTTCTAAGAATTTATTATAAAAATAAAATGGAGTTATAGTATGTACGAGAAAATCACAAAGAACTTGGCAGCTAAGCTTAAAATACAAGATAAGTATATAGTAAATGTATTGAACTTATTAGAAGAGGGAAATACAATTGCATTTATAGCCAGATATCGAAAAGAATTAACAAATTCTTTAGATGAAGTTGCCATTAAGCAAATTCAAGATGAATTTAATTATTTAAAATCACTTGAAGAAAGAAAAGAAGAAGTAATTAGATTAATTTCAGAAAAAGGTCTACTTACTGAGGAATTAAAAAAAGATATTTTAGCTCAAGAAAAGCTACAAAGGGTAGAGGATTTATATCGCCCATTTAAAGAAAAAAAACGTACAAAAGCTACGATAGCAAAAGAAAAAGGTTTAGAAAAACTAGCTAATTATATTCTAAAGCTTCCAAAATCATTAGAAGATTTAGATAAAGAAGCTACTAAGTACATAAATCCAGAAAAAGAAGTTAATAGTGTTGAAGAAGCTATCAACTATGCATTAGATATTATTGCAGAAAATATTTCTGATAGTGCAAAATATCGTGAATATGTATTAGAAAATACTAGAAAGTTTGGTCAAATTACTTCAACACTGAAAAAAGATGGCGAAGAAAAAGACGAAAATTCTACTTATAAAAACTACTATGAATTTGGTGAGCAAATTTCAAAAATTGCATCTCATAGAATTTTAGCTTTAAATCGAGCAGAAAAAGAAGGAATAATTCGTGTTGGTATAGAAAATGATAAAGATAGATTACACAATTTTATATTACGTGGATTAACAAAAAATCGTCAAACTGTGATTAGTGATTTATTATTAGAATGTATAGCTGATAGTATGAAACGATTAATCTTTCCATCTATAGAAAGAGAAATACGAAGTGATTTAACGAAAAAAGCGGAGGAAGACTCAGTAGTTATTTTCTCAGAAAACTTAAAGCAACTTCTAATGCAAAGTCCATTAAAAAATAAAAAAGTACTAGGAATAGACCCAGCCTTTAGAACTGGTTGTAAAATGGCGATTGTAGATGAATATGGTAATTTTATTGATAAAATGGTAATTTATCCGCATAAACCAGCTTCACTAGATAAACAAGAAAAGTCAAAAAAAGATTTAATCAAATTTATTAATAAGCATAATATTAATTTAATTGCTATTGGTAATGGAACTGCCTCTCGCGAAACAGAGAAATTTGTAGTAGAAAACTTAAAAGAAGCGGGATTAAAAATAGATTATGTAATTGTGAATGAAGCAGGGGCAAGTGTGTACTCAGCAAGTGATGTAGCACGTGAAGAATTTCCTGACTTTAACGTAGAAGAAAGAAGTGCGGTATCTATTGCTCGTCGTATTCAAGATCCATTAAGTGAACTTGTGAAAATAGATCCTAAATCAATAGGTGTAGGACAATATCAACATGATATTACACCTAAGTTCTTAGAAAAAGAACTTAGTTTCGTGGTAGAAACTGCAGTTAATAAGGTTGGAGTTAATATTAATACGGCTTCAGTTTCATTATTATCTTATGTTTCTGGAGTTAATAAACAAATTGCTAAAAATATAGTGGCATATCGTCAAGAGAATGGTAAAATAGAGACAATCAAAGATATTGCCAAAGTGCCTAGACTTGGGAAGAAAACATTTGAGCAATGTGTAGGTTTCTTTAGAATACCAGATAGTAAAAATATTTTTGATGCTACAGGGATCCATCCAGAAAGTTATAAAGCAGCAGAAAATCTATTAAAAGAATTGAATTTATCAACGAAAGAAGTTGGAACTGAAGAGTTTGTAACTAAAGTAGAGACAATAGATAAGAAAGTGTTATCTGAAAAAATTGGAGTTGGATTAGAAACACTTGAAGATATAATCAAAGATTTAAAACAGCCGTTAAGAGATGAACGAGAGTCGTTTGCAAAACCGTTGTTAAAATCTGATATTTTAACTATCGATGATCTTCAGATTGGTGTTAAGCTAGCAGGAACTGTTAGGAATATTACACAATTTGGAGCATTTATAGACATAGGTCTTAAACAAGATGCGATGGTTCATATTTCGAAAATTAGTAAAAGTTATATAAAAAACCCACTTGACGTTCTTAGTGTAGGTCAGATTGTCGATGTTTATGTAATAGATGTAGATAAGCAAAGAGGTCGTGTTGCACTAGCAATGTACAAAGATTAAAGGAGGTAAAAATGACTAACAACAAATCGAGATACCTTCCAAGTATAGACAGCTTGAGGGCATTAGCAGTTTTAGCTGTTATTATTTACCATGTAGATGTAAATTACCTACCAGGTGGATTTTTAGGTGTAGATTTATTTTTTGTATTATCAGGATATTTAATAAGTTCATTAATCATTAAAGAGTATAGGAAAACAGGTAGCATAAATCTATATAATTTCTATTTAAGAAGAGCAAGACGACTATTGCCAGCAGTTTATTTCATGATTACTGTTGGAATAATATTAATGGTAATGTTTAATGAAGTTCTTCTTAAAAAGAGTCGTTTAGATGCAATTTTTGGATATATATATTCAAGTAACTGGTGGTATATTTTTCATAAGTTAGACTACTTTGATAGTTTCGGATCACAGAGTCCATTTAAACATTTATGGTCACTTGCCATTGAAGAACAGTTTTATATGATTTTTCCATTGTTATTTTTATTAATTAATAGTAAGAAAAAAGGGAAAGACGGTACGTATAAACTAAGTAAAAGTTTCTTATATATTGTATTAGGATTAATATTTGTTTCATTAATAACACATATATTATTATTTGATATTAATAATATTAGTCGTATTTATTTTGGTACAGATACAAGAGCATTTTCACTTCTTGTAGGTGTAGTAGGTGCAATATTGTATCCAATGGATAAATTAAATAAAAAAATAACACCACAAGAAAACATAGTGTATAGTGTTGTATCTTTAATATCAATTACGACTTTAATAACTATTATGATATACACATCTGAATATAACACTTGGTTGTATAGAGGAGGATTTTTACTAGTAGCAATCTTAGGTATAATAATCATAATTAGTAGTGGAAAACAACATACTGTAATGGCAAAATTATTATCATTTAAGCCTGTTGTGTTCATAGGGAAAATTTCATATAGCTTATATTTATGGCATTTTCCAATATTAGTACTAACAACACCTGTATCTGAAATAGGTAATCCTAATATTTTTTACGTAATATTACGTGTTATTCTAACATTTATCGTTGCTATAATTAGTTATGTTTTTGTAGAAACACCGATAAGAAAATTAGGATTCAAAAACTACGTTAGTGTAATTTATAAAAAAATTGTTATAAAATCAAAGAAAACGAAAAAAATTGTAGCAAGTATTGCTGTAATCGTATCTTTATTGTTCGTTATGGGGATTTTAGGTAAGAGTGTTCCTTATCTTTCTACTGCTTTTGTGAAAGAAGTAGAGTCTAATAAAGAGAGTCAGTTTGTTAATAAGGGTGAAAATAATAAAGATAACAATCAAAATCAAGATAATAAGAAAGCTGAAAATAAAGATGATAAAAATGATAACAATAATACTGAGAAAAAATATAGTTCAGTTGTAGTTATCGGGGATTCATTAACTGTAGATATTGGAGAAAAATTCCAAGAAATATATCCAGGAGCAGTGATCGATGGAAAAATCGGCAGACAGTTGTATGTAGCCGTTGACGAAGCGAAAGGGTACTCTCAATACAATAATGAAAATTCGGCTATTATCTTTCAATTAGGAACAAATGGACCATTTACAGAAAGTCAAATAGAAGATCTATTAAAAGTTTTTGATAAGGCGGACATATATTTTGTTAATATAAAAGTTCCAAGAGCTTGGGAAAAAACAGTAAATACTGCATTACAAGAAGCAAAAGAAAAACACGCTAATGTGAATATTATAGATTGGTATTCTGTTGCTAACAGTGGCAAAGATTTATTTGAACCAGATAGAGTTCACTTAAACCAAACTGGTGTTACAGAAATGGTAACGTTGATTCAGAAAAATTTAAAACGTCCAGTAGATATTAAACAGTAAGAATTAAAGATTAAGTATAGAGAATTAAGTGGGAGTGATTCAAGAATTGCGATTTCGTAGAAATCGACTTTGTTGAGTCACTCCCTTAACATTTATTAGATATTTAAAAAGCATTTTAAGAGTAAATTTATATATAAATAAGCTACTGCGTATATGAGTTATCATATACTCTTTTTTATTTAAGACTTTTGAGACAATCCTATTCAGCATAACAAGTAATCTAAAATATAATTTATGATTTAAGCAAGGTTTTCTTATTGAAATATAAACTTTCATTGAAATATGAATATAGTTTATGTTATAATGATTTAGTATTATAATTTAATTAATGATGAAAAAGGAGATAACTATGACAAAAGTAAGAGTAAGATATGCACCATCTCCAACAGGAAATTTACATATCGGTAATGCACGTACAGCATTATTTAATTATCTTTTTGCAAAACATTACGGTGGAGATTTTGTATTAAGAATAGAAGATACTGACTTTAAACGTAATAAAGAAGAAGGTGAAAGAAGTCAGTTAAAATACATGGACTGGTTAGGTCTTGATTATGATGAAGGTATTGGAAAAGAAAAAGAATTCGGTCCATACCGCCAATCAGAAAGAATTGATATTTATCAAAAATATGCCGATCAACTTATTGCAGAAGATAAAGCATATAAATGTTATATGACTGCTGAAGAATTAGAAGCGGAAAGAGAAGAGCAAATTGCTAATGGATTACCTCCTCGTTACAGTGGAAAACACGCTCACCTTACTAAAGAAGAACAAGAAGCTTTTGAAAAAGAAGGTAGAAAACCATCAATTCGTATTCGTGTTCCTCAAGATAGAACTTATAGTTTTGATGACATGGTTAAAGGTGAATTATCATTTGAAGGTCGTGACTTCGGTGATTTTGTGATCATAAAAAATGATGGAGTTGCCACTTATAACTTCGCAGTAGTAATTGATGATTATCTAATGAAAATTTCTCACGTATTGCGTGGAGATGATCACGTATCAAATACACCAAAACAGCTTGTTGTGTATGAGGCATTAGGATTCGAAGCACCGAGATTTGGTCACATGACTCTTATCGTAAATGAAAGTAAGAAAAAATTATCTAAACGTGATGAAACAATTATCCAATTTATCGAGCAATATGATGAACTAGGATATCTTCCAGAAGCATTGTTTAACTTTATTACATTATTAGGTTGGTCTCCAGAAGGTGAACAAGAAATCTTTACTAAAGAAGAATTCGTTAAAATCTTCGATGAAAAACGTCTAAGTAAATCACCAGCATTCTTTGATAATAATAAACTAACTTGGATTAACAACCAATACATTAAAGCTCAATCTTTAGAGAGAATTGTAGACTTAGCTTTACCATTCTTTGTAAAAGAGGGTGTTGCAACAGCAGAAGAAGTAGAAAGTAACAGAGCTTGGTTTGAAAAATTAATTTCGTTATATCAACCACAAATGAGTTATGGTGCTGAAATTGTTGAATTAACAAAACAATTCTTCGTAGAAGATGTAAAATTTGCTGAAGAAGAATTAGAAATCTTAAAACAAGAAACAACAGCAACTGTATTTGAAGACTTTTTAACAAAAGTAACAGCAGTTGAAGAATTTACAGCAGATAATATTAAAGGATTAATTAAAGAAATCCAAAAAGATACTGGAGTAAAAGGTAAAAACTTATTTATGCCGATACGAATTGCTTCTACTGGATCAATGCATGGACCAGAATTAAACACAAGTTTAGAATTATTAGGTAAAGAACGTGTAGCAGCTAGAGTAAAAGCAGCATTAGAACTAATTAAATAATCTATAAAATATTACAAAAAAAGTTAAGGGAGAAATATAAAACAATAAATTATAGAGTATCCCTTAATTTTAACTTTAATACGGAAAAAACTGAAGAAATATAAATAAAAGTAAAGAAAATATCTTGACATTTAACGTCAAATAATGTATTATTACTTATGATATTGTTTATATATCTTCACGAGTAAGCCCCGGAAAACTTAGTCGTTATGACAGATTAACAAACAACATCTAGGAGGAAAAAAGACATGCGTCAAACATATATGGCAAAGCCATCAACTGTAGAAAAAAAATGGTATGTAATCGATGCTGAAGGACAAACTTTAGGTCGCTTATCATCAGAAGTAGCTTCAATTTTAAGAGGGAAACACAAACCTACTTATACACCACATATCGATACTGGGGATAATGTTATCATTATCAATGCTGAGAAAATTGTGTTAACTGGTAAAAAATTAACTGATAAAATTTACCGTCGTCACACAATGCACCCAGGTGGGTTAAAAGAAAGAACTGCTGGATTAATGGTAGAAAAATATCCAGAAGAACTTTTAGAATTATCTATTAAAGGTATGTTACCAAAAAATACTTTAGGTAGAGCTCAAGGAATGAAACTTCACGTATACCGTGGAGCTGAACACCCACACGCAGCACAAAAACCAGAAAAATACGAATTACGTGGATAATATAGGAGGAAATAATTAAATGGCACAAGTAGAATATCGCGGTACAGGACGCCGTAAAAGCTCAGTAGCACGTGTAAGATTAGTACCTGGAACAGGGAAAGTTGTTATTAACAACAGAGAAATGCGTGAATACTTACCATTAGAATCATTAGTATTAGACTTAATGCAACCTTTAGAAGTTACATCTACTACAGGTAACTATGACGTTTTAGTTAACGTTAACGGTGGAGGATACACAGGACAAGCTCAAGCAATCCGTCACGGAATTGCACGTGCTTTACTAGAAGTAAACCCAGAATACCGTAAAGATTTAAAACCAGCAGGATTACTAACTCGTGACCCTCGTATGAAAGAACGTAAAAAATACGGTCTTCGTGGTGCGAGACGTGCTCCTCAATTTTCAAAACGTTAATATTGGTCTTATACCAATTTGCACGTCAAGACAACAGAGAAATTTCTCTGTTGTCTTCTTTTTTATACAGAAAAGTAAAAAACTGAAAATCAATATCTAATGGATAGTTGATTTTCAGTTTGAAAATATAAATTATTCGTATATCTCCGAGTCCTTAAGGGTAAAAACTACTTCTGTACCCGCTGGATAGTTATCTAATGAAAGTAAAAGTATTTTTTCTTCTATCTTTTTAGGTTTTATCTCAGCACTCACTTGAGCGATTTCATTTAATTCATCATAAAGATTTTTAAATAGTTTTGCATCTTTTACGTTGATTTTTGGATTTATTTGGTAAATAGGTGTCTCTCCAAACCAAGTATCTTCATTTTTAAAATCAATTTCGGATTTCTCATTTATTTTTAACTTTATTGTAATATCATAATCGAAAGTATATCTGTCAAAAAGTTTAGCAAGATTACTAATATAATCATGTGATCCTTTATTAGAACGATTAATAAATTTTAATTTAGCACTATAATCGATAGCATTTAAATCAAAGATTTCAGCCATTTTAAATACATCAAATTCATCATATACTTCAGAAGTTACAAAATTAACTTTTACATCATATCCTACACGTTGAAATTCTTGGTATTTTTCTAAAAGTTCTTCAGCTGTAACATCCTCAATATTTTCTTTGATATTTGTAACAGATTCCTTTCCATCTTCTATAACTTCTTGTTTAGGATATTTAACAGTCAATAAATAATTCATCTAATTATTCCTCCTTTTAATTTAGAACAATTATTATTATACATATCTTTAGCAATAATTACAACAGTGTAATAAGTTATAAGATGATTTGCTATATGTTTTAAAGAATCAGTTGAATAATTAAATTTAACTAAAATTTCTGAAAATAAAGAAAAATCAATCTTGACATTTTTCAATAAAGTTTATATAATTAAAAACATAAATTGAAAAAAGGAGGGCATTGCACATGAAAATAATAGCAATTTCAACAAGAAGCACGGACTATAAATCCGATGCAGGTATAGATAAAAGAAGACTGTATATTAATGGTTATTTTTCAGAAATGGCAGAAAAAGCAGGATTTATATTATTTCCAGTTTGTTCACAAAATGGAATAGAGGAAATTGCAGCCATGTGTAGTGGTCTAATAATTGCAGGTAGAGATAGGGATATAAATCCTAAATATTACGGAGAAGTACCACTTAAAGGATTAACTTACCCTGAAGATAGTTATGAAGACGAATTGGACTTTAGACTTATAGAGTTATTCGATAATGCAAAGAAGCCTATTTTGGGAATTTGTAGTGGATTACAAAGCCTTAATATTTTCTTTGGGGGAACATTAAAGCAACATATTGATGAACATACTAGCAAAGAAAAATTAGTAAGACATTCAGTAAAAATAGACAAAGATTCATTTTTATATAGTTTATATGGACAAGAAAATAATGTTAATTCAATACATCATCAGGCAATTAATAAACTAGCAGAAGGTTTTAAAGTTACAGCAATGGCAGAGGATGGAACTATTGAAGCAATAGAACGAGAAAACCTTATAGGCGTTCAATGGCATCCTGAGGTTGATGGAGAATATAATACTTTTAAAAAATTTGTAGAAATGTGTTAATAAATACATCAAAATAGTTGACTTATTATTTAAATAATGTTAAACTAATCTTTGTGTAAAATAATAGCAGTGGATTAATTGTTATTGCCTCTATGTTATACATTTTTTAATGTGGCAACTCGTAGCCTATGCTGCTAGGCGAAGTTCCAGTTTTATAACATATACAACAACGATAATCGTGCTTTTTGTTTTCACAAAAATAAAAACAAAAAGATATAAGGAGGAGCACATAATGGCTCGTTTTACAGGTTCAACTTGGAAAAAATCTCGTCGTTTAGGAATTTCACTAAGCGGTACTGGTAAGGAGTTAGCTAAACGCCCTTACGCACCAGGACAACACGGTCCTAACTTAAGAAAAAAACTATCTGAGTATGGTTTACAATTACAAGAAAAACAAAAACTTCGTTACCTACACGGTATGAATGAAAAACAATTCCGTAAATTATTCGATAAAGCTGGTAAATTACAAGGTCTACACGGTGAAAACTTCATGGCATTACTTGCTACACGTTTAGATTCAGTAGTATACAGCTTAGGTTTAGCAAGAACTAACCGTCAAGCTAGACAATTAGTAAACCACGGACACGTTCTTGTAGATGGTAAAAAAGTAGACATCGCTTCTTACGCTGTTAAACCAGGTCAAGTAGTTTCAGTAAGAGAAAAATCTAGAAACCTTGAAATCATTAAAGAAGCTGTTGAAGTAACTAACTTCGTTCCTGAATACTTAACTTTTGATGCTGACAAATTAGAAGGATCATTAGTAAGACTTCCTGAAAGAAGTGAATTACACCCAGAAATCAACGAACAACTTATCGTTGAGTACTACAGCCGTTAATAAGACAAAGCCCTTTAAACTAACGTTTAAGGGGCTTATTTTTATTTTCTGCGTAAAAAAAAAGGGCTCTTTGTCAAGTTCGGGGCATGGGGAAAATTCACTCTAGAAATCTAGGCAGCACTTTGCTGCTTAGATTTTTTCTTACTTTCTTTAAGTTTAATATTATTTTTATATTCAGAAACAAATAATCTAGACATAATTAAAATGCGTAATCTGAAATTACTAAAGCTAGAATATCCATAAGATACTCTCTTTAGTAGTTTTATTTTATTATTAAATCCTTCTAATGGGCCATTAGAATACTCATATTTAACAGCGTTAAGCATATACTCTTTGTGCTTTTTCATAGTATTTATAGCTTTAGATACACCTTTAGATAATCCTTTAGTATCCATATCTATATACTTTTCTAATTCTACAGAGTCTTTAGCTTTAATAGCTTCTCTTATCTCATGAACTCTCTCATAACTAGCTGTAAATTCAGCATCTATAGCTAATATATAATCTAATACTTCTTTTCTAGTTACATAGCGTTTAAAGCTTCTAGAATAGAATGTTTTTGTTGAATTTACTTTATCTCTATCTTCTAATATTACTTTCCAGAAGTTCTTTAGAATAGTGTAAGTAGAGCCTTTTTTATTCTTATATTGATTCATTAGTTTTACTCTAGCTTTATTTAATTCTCTATTAATATTTTGAACCATGTGGAATCTATCTATTATTATCTCAGCGTTAGGGAACATCTCTTTAATCATACTCATATAAGGAGGGTAAATATCTATACAGATCGTTTTTACTTTCTTTCTTACTTTTCTTGGATATCTCATAAAGTATTGTTTTAATATATGTTGTGTTCTACCATCTACAATATCTATAAAGTCATGTGTTCTAGCATCTAAGAATACGAAACTCATTCCATTTTTACTATCTTTAGTTGATTTTATTTCATCGAAACATAGGTGCTCTGGTAAGTTTGAATGAGTCTTAACTTCTACAGCTTCTCTACATGATTTCATTACTCTTACTACTGTAGATACTGATACATTACTTAATTCAGCTATATCTTTAAAAGACAATGTTTTAGATAGATTCTTCATTATGTAAAATATAAGATTTTTAGATATACTACAGTGCTTTTGTACAAATGATGTTTCAGCACAAAACTTAGAATTACATTCTCTACATTTAAAGCGTTGTTTCTTTAGTCTAAGGTATGTAGGGCATTCTGACATCTTTAATAAAGCTATTTTTAATGGATCTGTGAATCCATTTTTAACTATATTATTTCCTTCTTTTATACATCCGCAATTTGTACAACACTTTGGATTGTATGATAAAGTCCCATGAAATACGAATGTATCTTGCCCATCCACATTAATTAAATCAAGTTTATCCTCCATAGTTATATTTTGGTCTTTTATTAATAGTAAATTTGTGATAAAATTAGACATGACAAATATCCTTTCTTAGTTAATTATTTTTCTACACTTTAATTATATTGGATATTTGTCTTTTTGTATATAAAAATTGAAATCCGGGGATGGAATTTTTCCATGCCCCGGATTTAGTATACAACCAAAAAAAGATACTAGTTATAATACATAATAATAAAGTGTATTACTAATAATTAATGTTTTTCATAAAAAATTGATTATGTATATGCAACTATTAAAAGAAAATAATTTATTAAAATTTTTATAATTTTTGCGTAAAATATAAAATATAGACGAATAATTTTTTATAAAATATAGTTTGATATGCTATAAATATTCGTTTAAAATTTGAAACAGATTTTTATAGAAAATAATACAGGTGTTTTTCAAGTTTCTTTTCTTTAGTAAATTTAACACTTATTTTCACGAAAAAAATGTTAAATAGATTCTAAAAAAGCTTATTTTTAAGTTATTAATAAATATAAAATATTACAAAATAAAGAAAATATTTTCATCATAACTTTCATTAAAAAAAACGCTTTCATTTTGTAAGATTGTATGTTATTATATAAGTACAGAGAAAAACTAAGGAGGTAAGGGAAATGATTATCGGAGTACCAAAAGAAATAAAAAACAATGAAAGTAGAGTGTCTGCTATACCTGGAGTAGTAAATGAGTTAGTACTAGATGGACACACTGTTTACGTGGAAAAAGGAGCAGGTTTAGCTTCAGGAATTACGGATTCGGAGTATGAGAAAGCAGGAGCAATTTTATTAGAAAATGCAGAGGATGTTTGGAATAAATCAGACTTGATTTATAAAGTAAAAGAACCTATTTCATCAGAGTACAAATATTTTAGAAAAGGACTAATAATTTATACTTATTTACATTTAGCAGCAGATTCAGAATTAACAAAAGCGATGGTAGAATCAGGTACTATCGGTATTGCGTTTGAGACAGTAAAAGTAGGAAGAACATTACCATTATTGAGACCAATGAGTGAAATAGCAGGAAGAATGGCTATTCAAGAAGGAACTAGATTCTTATCTAAAGTACAAGGCGGTAAAGGTAAGTTATTACAAGGTGTACCTGGAGTGCAACCAGGGCATGTGGTTGTTATAGGAGCAGGTGTAGCTGGAACTGCGGCAGCAACAGCAGCAGCAGGTCTTGGAGCACGCGTTACAATGCTTGACGTTAATTTAGATCGACTAACAGAATTGTCTCATATCTTTGGAGGTAAAGTAGAAACAGTTTACTCTAATAAATTAAATATTGCTAATGCTATAAAAACAGCAGATCTAGTAGTAAGTACAGTGTTAATTCCAGGGGCTAAAGCACCAAAACTTGTAACGAAAGAGATGATTAAAGATATGCCAGATGGTGGTGTTATTGTAGACGTAGCGATTGACCAAGGTGGAACAACTGAATATACTGAAGGTCGTCCTACAAGCCACGATAAACCTATTTTCGTAGAAGAAGGAGTACTTCATTATTCAGTGGCTAATATACCTGGTGCTGTAGCAGAAACTGCAACGTATGCATTGTGTAACGCAACTGCTAAGTATGTAAAAGTTATAGCGAAACTAGGAGTTAAAGAAGCAGTAGTAAGATTCCCAGAGTTAGTACCTGGAGTAAACGTAGCTAATGGGAAAGTAACATTTAAAGCTGTTGCAGATGATTTAGGATATGAATACACTCCAGTAGAGCAAGCTTTGTAATATAATAATAAAAATCAAAAATATAAAATAGTTATATTGTAGAGAAAGTGGGATTGACTCTAAAGTACTAGATTTTGAGATAGTTTACATAAAGACTCATAGACGCAGTGATTTATTGATATCTAAATTCCCTTTATAAAAGCTTTTTAGACATTTAATACGCTTTGCGGGGGGTGACTCAACAAAATCGATTTCTGAGTCACTCCCACTTCTTTCTTAGAAGCATATAGCAAATAAAATATAAAGTTCAATATATTATTTTATTAAGTTATTTATTAATCTTTTTTTCTTTACTTACATAAGTAGAAGACATAGTAGTAAATATTATTTAACTATGGTATAATTAGTAAATAATATTAATAGGGGAGAATATTTATTTAAAATTAGGAGGATATTTATGAGCGTTTTTAGAAAAAAATCAATTGACTCAATTTTAGCAGAATCTAAAAACAAAACGTTAACTCCAACGATGAAAACTATGGACTTGGTTTTATTCGGAATTGGAGCGATTATTGGATCGGGTATTTTGGTATTAACAGGGAAAGCTTCAGCAGAAGCCGGACCGGCAGTAGTGTTCTCATTCTTAATCGCAGGGTTAGCGTGTTGTTTAGCAGCACTTTGTTATGCAGAATTAGCATCAACAATACCATCAAGTGGTAGTACTTATACATATTTATATGTTTCAGTTGGTGAAATTGTAGCTTATACTATAGGATGGGTGTTAATAGGAGGATATGTCTTAACAGCCGCAACGGTAGCTAATGGATGGTCGAGTTACTTCTCACGTTTATTAGCGGGATTAGGAGTTGAAATTCCAAAAGAGTTTTATACTTTACCTGCATTAGGAGGCTATGGAAATATTCCAGCTATTATCATTGTACTTTTAATTACTTTTATACTATCTAAAGGAACATCAAGTAGTAAACTTGTTAATAACTTGATGGTAGCAGCAAAAGTTGGTATTGTAGTTCTATTCATCGTTGTAGGAGTATTCTATGTAGAACCAACAAACTGGACTAATAACTTCGCACCTTCTGGGTTTTCTGGAGTTATGTTAGCAGCAACTACAGTGTTCTTCGCATATTTAGGGTTTGATGCGATTTCGACTTCAGCAGAAGAAACAATCAATCCAGAAAAAGCTTTGCCAAAAGCTATTATTATCACAATGTTAATTTGTACAACATTCTATATCTTAGTATGTTTAGTACTTACTGGTGTTGTTGAGTATAGCAGACTTGGTACTGGAGATGCATTAGCATTCGTATTAGAAGAAGTAGGACAAAACAAAGTAGCTGGTATCGTTTCTCTTGGAGCCGTTATTGGTCTTATGGCTGGTATCTTATCATTCATGTATGCTGGAATCCGTATTACATATACAATCGCACGTGATGGACTATTACCAGAAGGATTAACAAAAGTTAACTCTAATAAAGTACCTAGTACGGTAACATGGGGATTAGGAATTCTAACGGCTTTACTGGCAGGATTCTTACCTTTAGGAAAACTAGCAGATCTTGCTAACGTTGCATCAATTATTGCATTTGCATTGGTAAGTTACACAACTATTGTTTTCTACAAAAAATTCCCAGATTTAAAACGTGGATTTAAAGTTCCTGGTATGCCAGTATTACCAATTATTTCTATAATCCTATTTGGTGCATTATTATATAGTGTAACATTAACAACATGGATTATCTTTGTTGTATGGGTTATTGTAGGTATGATCGTTTACTTCACATTCTCATATAAAAATAGTAAACTAAGATAACAAAATAGAGAGGCTATAGCGTTTGGCTATAGTCTCTTTAAATAATATTACTAAAATTATTATCTTCTACAAATTAGACCAAAGGTTACGTTTGTTACTTTTGGCTTTATTTTGTGCTTTCTTATAACGTTCAAGATATCTAACATCTGGTGGATGAACATATTTAATTTCAGCTAAACCTGCAGTTAATAGTTCTTCTTGGACACTTTTTCCATCGGCATAAACATAACATAAACCTCTATGATACTTATCTTCTTTTTGATATACATCAAATTCAATTTCTACAGTCTTAGCATTCTGTAAAAGTTTACCATTAAGTTCACTTGCTTCTGGTCCATATTTTTGCACTTTGACACCAGGTTTAACAGTTTCAGGAGTATCGATTAGTAAATATCTAATTTTCAAATCTTTATTATTAAATTTCACTATAATTGTATCTCCATCAATTTTTTTTATGAATTTGACCTTATACCTAGTATTATCTCCCTTAACTAGAATACCATTTATAGTTGTTTCCTTATAGTTTTCCCCGTGTGAATTATAAATGGTTAGTATTAATGATGAAATACCAACAAATAGTATAAAAAATATTATAAAAACTTTCTTATTCATAAAAACACCTCCCTTATTAATAATTTTAGCACTTTTGATTGAGGTTATAAAGGGATAGGATATAAATAAATTGTAAAATTCAAACTAAAAGAGAATGGAAAAAACAATAAAGGACTTACCTTAATCATAACTCAGGTAAATCCTTTTTATATATTTCTACTTCATTATCTCCTCAATAATCATTTCTAACTTCATAGATCGACTAGCTTTGAATAAGATAACTTCGTTTTTATGTTTGTTATTTTTTAGATATTCACTGACTTCTGCAGTTGTAGGGAAGTGTAGTGTTTTTATTTTATCGTTTTTAATTTGTTTAGTAATGTTTTCAGCTAATTCTCCAACGCTAATTACTAGGTTAATATCTTTTGTATTGTTAGAAATGTATTCACCGACATCTCCATGGAAGTTAATTTCATTTGGGCCAAGTTCAAACATACTTCCTAATACTAGAGTTTTATAATCAAAATCATCAAAGCTATTTACAACATCAACAGCAGCTTTCATAGATGTAGGGCTAGCATTATAAGCATCGTTGATAATTAGAGAATCCTCTTTGTAAGAGATGCTTTGTAGACGCATTCCTGTGATTTCAACTGTATTTTCAATAGTTTTTCGAATTTCTTCGTTTGTTAATCCGATTTTACTTGCGATTGCTATTGCGAACATAATGTTATATAAATTATGTTTACCTTTTAATTTAGTAAAGTAATGTTCCTCACTTATATTTAGTTTGAAATCAATCTTATCACGAGCAATAGTATAATTTTCTAAAATAATATCATTATAGCTATTTTCACCGCAAGCTGTAGCCTTAACATCAGATGATTCTACTAATGTTTTTAGAAGTATCTCATCTCCATTATAAACGAAATATCCGTCTTTTTTCATGCTGTTAGTAATTTCAAACTTAGCTTTAGCAATTCCTTCTCGTGATTTGAAGAATTCAATGTGACTTTCACCGATATTAGTAATTACTGTATAATCAGGTTCAACCATTTTTGATAAGAAGTCTAATTGACCAAATCCATCGGCTCCCATTTCAAGTACTAGTATTTCACTGTCCTCTGGTGCTGCAAGAATAGTTAATGGTACTCCAAGTTCATTATTAAAGTTTCCTTGTGTTTTGTGAACTTTAAATTTTGTAGAAAGGACACTAGTAATAATATCTTTTGTCGTAGTTTTTCCATTGCTACCTGTAATAGCGACAGTTTTAGCTTTTAAGCTATTTAGATAGTGTTTTGCTAAAGTTTGAATAGCTTCATAGCTATCATTAACATAGATAATATTATTATCAGATTCAAAATCCTCTTTTAGCGATAAACATGCTGCTGCACCTTTTTCAAAGGCACTTTTTATATAATTGTGACCATCTACATTTTCACCTAAGAAAGGGATGAATAAATCCCCTTTTTTAACTTTTCTGCTGTCAATAGCGATGCCAGTAATTTCTACGTCTCTAGTAATATTTACCTTTTTTGCATTTAATATTTTTTCTAAATCTGTAACTAAATATTTCATGGTTAATCCTATTCTTCAGTTAATAAGTTTTTACGATCTTCATAACGTTCAACAGCTAGTGCGAATAGTTCTTCGATAATTTCAGAATAACTTACATTCATATTTGCCCATAGCGAAGGGAACATTGAGAATGGAGTAAATCCTGGCATTGTATTTACTTCGTTAATGAAAATTTCTCCTTCTTTTGTATAGAAGAAGTCAGCACGTACTAATCCAGACCCGCTAATTGCACGGAAAGCAGTTGTTGCCATTTCTCTAAATTTAGGATATAGGGTAGTATCTATAGGAGCTGGAATATCCATACGTGATTGTCCATCAGTATATTTTGTCTCATAATCGTAGAATTCAGTAGTTGAAATATTTACGATTTCTCCAGGATCTGTAGTTTTAATCTCATTATAACCTAAAACTGCAACCTCGATTTCTTTAGCACCTACGGCACCTTGTTCTACTACGATTTTTTTATCAAATTTAAGAGCTTCTTCGATACCGCTAACTAAAGCTGCTTCATCGTTACAACGACTAATACCTACTGAAGATCCTAAATTTGCAGGCTTAACAAACACAGGATAATTTAGTTTTTCAGTAATTTCAGAAATAATAGCTTCTTTTTTATTTTTCCATGTATACTCGATAAAGTGAACGTAAGGAAGTTGAGGTAAATCATATGCTGCGAATAATTGTTTCATAACGACCTTGTCCATACCAGCAGCACTAGATAGAACGTTATTACCAACATAAGCAATGTCCATTATTTCTAATAGTCCTTGAATAGTTCCATCCTCACCATTTGGTCCATGAAGAACAGGGAATACAATATCAAACTTGCGTCCATCTTCGAATAGTAATCCGCTAATATCATTATCAAAATTTGAGAATACTAGGTTGTGTTGATCTGTTACTTCAGAAGTTATTTTTTCTCCACGAGCCCAAGCGCCTTCTAATGAGATAAAGATTGGGAATACATTGTATTTTTCTTTGTCAATTGCGTTAATTATAGATTTTGCTGTTAATAGTGATACAGAGTGTTCAGCACTTTTACCACCGTATATAATTCCAATATTTTGTTTAGTCATGTTTTAATCTCCTAAGAAATAAAAATTGTATTTGTTTTATTAGTTTTCATAGTGGTATAACACTATGATTTTCTTTTAAATTGAATTTTTTACTAACTAATGTAATATCAATCAAAAGTTATACCACTTATTATATCACAAAATTTAAAAAGTAGAGTAGTTTTATAAGTTATCTAAAGAAATTTTTTAAAATTATTAGAATATTTTGCTAAAAGTTATAAAAAAGAATGATTCAAAAATAAATTTTTATATTCGAATCATTCAGTATCAATTAGATAATTGTTAAATATTTTATATGATATATGAGAAAAATAAGTTTATTATTTAGTAATACTTTGGTATTAATAGTAAAGTAAAATGTTTTCTATTTACTAAATCTGAATTTATAATATTTGAAATAATATGCTTATTCTAATTTATATAGTCGCTTAGAGTTTATATTTTTCCTTAAGTTCTGCAATAGTATCACGTAGTTTCGCAGCTTGTTCAAATTCGAATTTTTCTGCTGCAGCAAACATTTGTTGTTCTAGTTCTGCTAAATGTTCTTCAATATTGTCATCAGTAATGTTAGTAGTTTCTTCAAGTTCCAGAACTTCTTCGTCTTTAATGACCTCTTTTTTAGGGCTAATAGAATCTCGAATATCTTTGATAATTGTTTGAGGAATTATTCCGTGTTCTTCATTATAAGCCATTTGAATCTCACGACGACGATTTGTTTCATCGATTGCTTTTTTCATACTTTTTGTAATATTATCAGCGTACATAATTACTCGTCCATTAGCGTTACGAGCAGCACGTCCAATGGTTTGAAGAAGTGCCTTATCCCCACGTAAAAATCCTTCTTTATCAGCATCTAAAATAGCAACAAGAGAAACTTCAGGAATATCTAAACCTTCACGCAGTAGGTTGATACCGATAAGAATATCAAACTTACCTAGGCGCAGATTTCTAATTATTTCTGTACGTTCTAATGTTTTTATATCAGAATGAAGATATTCAACTTTTAGTCCATTTTCTTTCAGATAAGCAGTAAGAGATTCTGCCATTTTCTTCGTAAGAGTAGTGATTAGAACACGTTCGCCCTTAGCGATAATTTTCTCAGCTTCTTTTGTTATGTCAAATACTTGATCACTAACTGGTCGTATATCTATGATTGGATCTAACAATCCTGTAGGACGAATAATTTGTTCAGTGATTTTTGAGCTATTTTCTAATTCATAATCACCGGGTGTTGCAGATACAAAAATTGCTTGATTAAGTTTTTTCTCAAATTCCTCGAAGTTTAGTGGTCTATTATCTAAAGCTGTAGGTAATCTAAATCCATAATCTACAAGTACTTGCTTTCGAGCTCTATCTCCATTAAACATACCACGTACCTGAGGAAGGGTAACATGCGATTCATCAACAACTAAAAGCCAATCATCTGGGAAGTAGTCTAGTAAAGTATAGGGTGTACTACCAGGTTCACGTAATGTAAGATGAAGAGAGTAGTTCTCTATACCAGAACAAAAGCCCATTTCTTCCATCATCTCTAAGTCGTAGTTAGTGCGTTGTTCAAGACGCTGAGCTTCTAAAAGTTTATTTTCCATATTTAATACTTTTAATCTATCTTCAAGTTCAGCTCGTATTCTCTTAATAGCCTTTTTAGTTTTTTCGTCTCCAGCTACGAAGTGACTGGCAGGATAAATTGCTATATGCTCAAGTTCACTTAACACTTCTCCAGTTAATGGATTAATCTCACGAATGCGATCGATTTCATCACCGAACATCTCAATACGAACAGAATTTTCACTACGAGAAGCAGGGAATATTTCGATTACATCACCACGAACTCTAAATGTACCACGCGTAAATTCAATATCATTTCTCATATACTGAATACTTATAAGTTTTTCTAATATTTTATTACGAGAAATTTCATCACCAACTCGCAATGAAAGCACAAGAGAAGAATATTCCTCAGGAGATCCAAGACCATATATACAGCTAACACTTGAAACAATAATTACATCATCACGATCAAATAGAGAAGATGTTGCGCTATGGCGTAGTTTATCGATTTCATCATTTACTGATGAGTCTTTTTCTATATACGTATCTGTCGAAGGAACATACGCTTCTGGTTGAAAGTAGTCATAGTATGAAACAAAGTACTCAACTCGGTTGTTTGGGAAAAATTCTTTTAGCTCATTGTATAATTGTCCAGCTAGTGTTTTATTATGAGCTAGAACTAAAGTAGGTTTTCCTACATTTCTGACGATATTAGCTATAGTGAAAGTTTTTCCCGTACCAGTAGCTCCAAGTAATGTTTGATATTTTTCTCCATTATTTAATCCATCTGTAAGTTCAGCGATAGCGTTTATCTGATCACCTTTTGGATCATACTTACTCTGAAGATCAAAATCAACGTGTAATCTATTAATTTCCAAAAAATCACTCCTTATCAAGTATATGTTTGTTGAGAATCTGTAGCTAACTCAACAATTTTTCTAAATTTTCATTTTTAGTTACTACAATATTATAATATAGATAGTTTGATAGTTAAAGTGAAAGAAATTAACAATTTATATTTATATTTTTAAAAATCAAATCTGAATAAATATCTATAAACATTATATATCAATGGAATAGCTAGTATTACTATGTTATAATAATTATATAGGAGATTAAAATTAAACATATTTGGGAGGTATGTAAATATGAGAAAAGTTAGACATGAGCATGTAAAACCAACTGAAGATTTAGTAGCGAAGAAAATATTCTCAAATACTGAAATAACATCAGCCTTTGTCAGTGATATTCTAGGATTATCGGTTAAATGTTCGAAAATATTAGATGGTACTCAGATTCATTCAAGTTTTGAAGATGAGATATTACTATATAATACATCATTAGATGTTTTAGCTGAGTTAGATGACGGTACACAAGTTATTATAGAAATACAAGTAGCTAAGCAGTTGGAATTTTTAAAAAGATTGTGGGTATATATATGTAATCAGGTATCAAAAAATATGGATACAATAAGATTACAACTAGGACGAACTAATCCAATATATTCAGAATTGATACCAGTATATTCAGTTTCAATTTTGGAAAAAAATTATTTTGATGATGATAGAGCTATACGAAGTTTTAGTCTAAGGAATGATGATACAAATGAACAACTAAAAGTCGATGTAAAAGGAATAAAAGAAAAAAGAAGTTTAATAACTATGGCATTTTTGGAGTTAGATAAATATAATCCAGATATAAATGAGAATTATAATAAAAAGAGATGGTTAGAGTTGTTTTCTAATCAACCGTTTACGCAAGGACAGGATGAAATTATCGAAAGTGCAGATAGTTTAATGGAGTATAAAAATTGGAGTGAGGAGGAAAAAACTATGTATGATGAGAAGACAAGGAAATATGATGCATATGTTGATGCATTGCAATATAAGTTTGTAGAAGGAATAGAACAAGGAATAGAACAAGGAAGAAGTGAAGAGCGAAAGAATTCAATAGCTAGATTTATAAAATACGTAAAATTAGGAGTGATTTCCAAAGAAGATGCCTGCCTAGATTTAGGAATGACAGAAAAAGAGTTAGAACTATATTTGTAGTGAGAAATCTGTAAAATTGTGGTTATAATTTATTGTATGATCAAAAATTGTATATAAAAATTGAGAGTAATATAGAGTTATAGTTTGAACAAATTAATTCTAATAGTTACTCTCATTTATTTGTAGACTGTGAGAATCTGTTCTTAAATAAAGAAGCGGAATTAATTCATTATTTTAATTACAATTGAAGTTTTTATCAATATATCACAAATGGCAAAATTAATACCATAATTTCAATCATTTCTACTATATTTTATTTTGTTTTTTTGATTGTATATGTTAATATAGTATAGTATGAAAAAAAGGAGGAAGTAATGGATACACAAAAAATTATATATACTTCACCAAAAAGTGAGAGAATTGACAAATTTATACAACAAGAATTAGTAGATGTTTCAAGAACTAATATCCAAAACTTAATTTCTGAAGGTTATATAAAAGTAGATGGGAATAATATTAAAACAAATTTTAAATTAAAAGATGGGAATGTTATTACTATTGATTATAAAGAACCTGAGGAATTAGATGTAGTGAAACAAGATATTCCTATAGATATTGTTTATGAAGATAATGATTTAATTATCGTAAACAAAGCAAAAGGTATGGTTGTTCATCCGTCGGTTGGGCATAAAGATGGAACTCTAGTAAATGCGTTATTATTCCATAGTGAACTATCAAGTATCAATGGTACTATCAGACCAGGTATTGTTCACAGAATTGATAAAGATACATCAGGTTTATTAATAGTTGCGAAAAATGACAAAGCTCATGTTAAGTTATCGGAAATGATTGCTAATAAAGACGTTAAGAGAAAATACTATGCGTTAGTTCATGGTAGTATCAAACACGACTATGGAACGATTGATGCACCGATTGCTCGTAATCCGAAAGAACGAAAAGAAATGGCGATTATCGACGAAGGGAAACCATCTATCACACATTTCAAAGTTGTAGATAGGTTCGAAAAATATACGCTTATCGAATGTGAATTAGAAACTGGACGTACTCACCAGATTAGAGTACATATGAAATATATTAATCACCCATTAGTAGGAGATCCAGTTTATGGTCCAAGAAAAACATTAAACACTAATGGGCAAGCACTTCATTCAAAAAGTATTGAATTTAATCATCCAATCACAGGTGAACACTTATACTTCGAAACAGAAATACCAGAGTATATGGTAGAAACAATGGCGAAGTTAGATAAATAACTATTTATTAATACAGAAATTACTCCAAAAGTTAAGTATTTGCTTGATTTTGGAGTTTTATTTAATTAGTATGTGTACTAGTATAATGAAGTATAAATTATTATAAATTAAAAAAGTAAAAATTTTAAAAAAACTTAATATTTAAAACATGTAATTTAACTATAATAATTGTAAAACTAACTATGTATACGTTAACAAAGAAGCTTGTAATATCAAAGTTTTTGGAGATTAATGTGTTAAATCAAAATAAATAATTTATTAAATTGAAAATTATTGTAGAAAATAGTTTATTTTTTCTAAAAAGTGTAGTATTATAATATATATATTAGTAGTTATTTAAGGAGGACAAATAACATGGTATTAGTACCAGCAAAAGATATGCTTGTAAAAGCAAGAAAAGAAGGATATGCAGTAGGGCATTTCAACATTAACAACTTAGAATGGACAAAAGCTATTTTAGCAGCTTGTGAAGAAGCTAAAAGTCCAGTGATCCTAGGAGTAAGTGAAGGAGCAGTTAAATACATGACTGGATTCAGAACTGTAGCAGCTATGGTTGAAGCTATGGTAGAAGAAATGAAAATCACAGTTCCTGTTGCATTACACTTAGACCACGGTTCATACGAAGGAACTCAAAAAGCAATCGAAGCTGGATTTAGTTCAGTAATGTTCGACGGATCTCACTATCCATTCGAAGAAAACATTGCTAAATCTAAAGAAATGATCGCTTTAGCTCACTCTAAAGGTCTTTCAATCGAGTGTGAAGTTGGTTCAATCGGTGGAGAAGAAGATGGAGTTATCGGTAGCGGTGAATTAGCTGATCCAAACGAATGTAAAACAATGGCTGACTTAGGAATTGACTTCCTAGCTGCAGGTATTGGTAACATCCACGGTAAATACCCAGAAAACTGGGCTGGATTAAGCTTTGAAACATTAGAAAAAATTTCTAACATTACTGGAGGAATTCCTTTAGTATTACACGGTGGTTCAGGTATCCCAACTGAGCAAATCCAAAAAGCTATCTCTCTAGGAGTATCTAAAGTTAACGTTAACACTGAATGTCAATTAGCGTTTGCTGAAGCTACACGTAAATATATTGAAGAAGGTGGAGATCAAAAACCTAAAGGTTTCGACCCTCGTAAATTATTAAACCCTGGATTTGAAGCTATTAAAGCTATGGTTCACGAAAAAATCGACATCTTCGGTTCAAGAAACAAAGCATAATAACTACGCAATAGATTAAGAAAGGCTCGTGCTTTGCATGAGTCTTTTATTTTTATAAAGTTTGGAGGAAATTCTATGAAAGAAACGATAAATTATTTGAAAAAATTGACTAGTATTGTATCGCCAACAGGTTATACTAAAGAAATTGCTGATTATTTAGTTAAAGAATTAAGTGAATTAGGTTATTCACCTGTTCGTACTAATAAAGGTGGAGTGAATGTAGTAGTTGAAGGAGAGGATAATACAAAACATCGTGTAGTTACGGCTCATGTAGATACATTAGGAGCTATGGTAAGAGCAATTAAACCAGATGGACGCTTAAAAATGGCAAAAATTGGTGGATATCCTTGGAATATGATAGAAGGAGAAAACTGCTTAGTTCACGTAGCAAGTACTGGTAAAACAGTTAGTGGAACAATCTTAGTTCATCAAACTAGTACACACGTGTATAAGGATGCCGGAACTGTTGAACGTTCAGAGGATAATATGGAAGTTAGATTAGATGAAAAAGTGAGAAATGCTCAACAGACACGTGACTTAGGAATAGATGTAGGTGATTACATTAGTTTTGATCCTCGTACTGTAATTACTGATACAGGATTTATAAAAAGTCGTTTCTTAGATGACAAAGTCAGTGCAGCCATTCTTCTAGATTTATTAAGAAAATATAAAGATGAAAATATTAAACTACCATATACTACACATTTTATGTTCAGTGTGTTTGAAGAAGTAGGTCATGGAGCGAACTCAAATCTACCAAAAGAAGCTGTAGAATATCTTGCAGTAGATATGGGAGCTATGGGAGATGATCAACAGACAGATGAATATACGGTATCAATCTGTGTGAAAGATGCGAGTGGTCCTTATAACTATGAATTCCGTAACCACTTAGTTGAGCTAGCTAAGGAAAACAGTATAGATTATAAATTGGATATTTATCCATATTATGGTAGTGATGCGTCAGCTGCGATGCGTGCAGGAGCCGAGGTAAAACACGCACTGTTAGGAGCTGGTATAGAATCAAGTCACTCATATGAGAGAACACATATAGACTCAGTATGTGAAACATATAAGTTAGTTGATGTGTATTTAAGAAGTGAATTAATTAAGTAGATATTAATAATATAACCCCGAATTGTTAGATTGAAAATTCTAGCTTTTTGGGGTTTAATTATTGGAAGTAACATGAAAATCATGTTTTAGTGAAAGTGATTTATAATGTCTTTCACAAAGTTAATAATAAAATATGAAAAACTTACTACTAATAATAATATAAACAAGATTATATAAATAGCAGAATATTTTATACCGGTATATTTAAAGTTAGGTATGTAGTTGATTAACATTCGCATTAATTCTTTATATATGCTATACTTTAAGTAATAAGGCAAGGGAGTGAATAAAATGGAAGAACGACATAAAAATATAAAACCAATTTATGATTTGGTTGTTAAAAAAGTATTTTGTAACGAGGCAGTAGCATTGCAATTTGTACAAGATATTTTCGATCTATCGGCAAAAAGCGCAAAACTAATTGGTGGCGATAAAATATTTCGAGCTAATAGTAATGTAGAAGATGATTTTAATATAGCTGTTGATATACTTGTTGAACTAGATAACCACGCACAAGTTATAATCGAAGTGCAATTAGCTAAGCAGGCATTCTTTATGAATCGCATCTGGGCTTACCTATGCAAACAGGTTAATGACAATATCGAAAGGTTAAAACAAAACGAAGAAGAAAGACACGCTATTTATAAAAAACTACCACCAGTTTATGTAGCTGCAATAGTCGATAGAAACTACTTTGAAGGTGATGATCCTATAAGTACTTTTTTAATCAAAGAAGAAACAAGAAACACCGAGCTGAAAATGTATGTAGACAATGACATAAAAGAGATGCCGTTATTAAAAATCGTATTTTTAGAACTTAAAAAATACAAACCAGAATTAAAAGAAAGTTATAATAAAGTTCGCTGGTTAGAATTTTTCGGCAACAAGAAGTACACAAGTGAACCTGGTGAAGTAATTGATCAAGCCGATGATTTACTTAATGTTAGAAACTGGACTAAGGAGGAAAAAGATATGTATGATGAAAGAACAAGACAATTAGATCATCAATGGGCGACGTACGCATATGCACGTGAAGAAGGAATAGAATATGGTATGCAACGAGGAATGGAGCAAGGAATTCAACAAGGAATGCAACGAGGAATGGAACAAGGAATTCAACAAGGTATGCAACAAGGAATGGAGCAAGGAATGGAACAAGGAATTCAACAAGGAATGGAACGAGGGAAAATAGGTACAATAGTAAACCTAGTGAAAGAAGGAATAATAGCAAAAGAAGTAGGAGCAGAAAAGCTAAATATAACAGAGAAAGAGTTTGAATCCTATTTGCAGGAGATGTAAATATATGTATGATGAAAGAACAGGACAATTAGATCATCAATGGGCGACGTACGCATATGCACGTGAAGAAGGAATAGAATATGGAATGCAACGAGGAATTCAACAAGGTATGCAACAAGGAATGGAACGAGGGAAAATAGGTACAATAGTAAACTTAGTGAAAGAAGGAATAATAGCAAAAGAAGTAGGAGCGAAAAAGCTAAACATAACAGAGAAAGAGTTTGAATCCTATTTGCAGGAGATGTAAATATATGTATGATGAAAGAACAGGACAATTAGATCATCAATGGGCGACGTACGCATATGCACGTTAAGAGTAAGTAAGATCGCGATTGATTTAGTGTTAGCCTAAGCTAGTTCAGAAGTCGAGGTAAAACACGCTCTATTAGGTGCTGGTATAGAATCGAGTCACTCATATGAAAGAACACAAATAGACTCAGTACGTGAAACACCTAAGTTAGTTGATGTGTATTTACTAAGTAAGTTAATAAAACAAATATAAACAATAATGAGTACTTTAATATAATGTTTAGTTTAGTTAGATGATAGTACATATTAATTACCTAAGCTATAGCATAGGGATTAGTTAATTGATAAGTATTATATAAAAAAACTAAAACAGTTAGTAAATAGCACTTTTGTATTATATTTTAGCAAAAAATAATAAAAAACTTAAGAAAAAGCCTTGACTTTTAAAGTGAAAATCAATATAATAACTATATACGATAATCTGTCGTATAAAAATCAAAAAAATTATTATTTAAAAGGAGACTTAATACTATGAAAAAACAAGTATTATTATCAGTATTTGCTGCTTCTCTTTTTGCAGCACCAGTAGCATTAGCTAATGGAGAATTAGGTGCAAACCGTACTACAGAAACAGCAGGTTTCTACGCTGACACTACTAAAGAAGCTACAGTTGGAGAAATCAAAGCAGAAAACGATAAAGATTTAGGACGCGTTGCTGAAGAGTTAACTCGTGGAGCTAACAAACTTAAAAACGGTGAAAACCTTAAAGTTGACAAAGGTGAAGCTGTTAAAGCACCTGCTGCAAAAGCTGGACAAAAAACTTTACCAAAAACTCACGCAGTTAAATAATACTGATACAAGTATATAGAAAAGGATGTTTGTAAATTCAAACTCCTTTTTTTATTTCGCAAAATTTTGGTTGTAGGTTGTATTGGGAGTGACTCAAAAATTATATTTTAAAGAAATTGATTTTGTCGAGTCACTCCCTTTCAACCATAAATTTAATATATAGCAAAAAACCAGATAAGCATATGCTCTATCTGGTTTCTTTTATTTTTGTTGCTACTATTGTTCCAAGTGCAGCTATTATAGCTGAAGCATAGAATACATATGATGTACTAATATCCCAAATTGCACCCATTAAATATAGCCCTACAGCCATGCTTAGTTGGAAGCAAATTGCAGTATATAAATTTTGCATATCGATAATTTCTTTATTATCATAATCTTTATTAAGTATTAAGATAAATGCGATGTGCGCTACTGCGAATGTTATCGCATGAAATGTTTGCATAACGGTAAAAATATAGATATTTTGAAACATTGCTAATGCCGCCCAACGTACAACAGCTCCAACTCCTGCGAAGATTAGTAAACTTTTTGGTTTAATTCTTTTAACTAATCTTCTTGAGAATATAAAGAAAATTATTTCTGCTATTACCGATACATTAAGAATTACTCCAGATAACCATTTTGCTGATATATTCATACTTTCTAGATATAGGGCATTGTAATTATTATATGCCGTATGAGAAAGTTGATACAAGAATATAGTTATAATAAGTAATATTGCGTTTTTATCTTTCAATACCCAAGCGTATAAGTTTTCATTGCTATGCGATGAACTATCATCTAAGTTAATATTTTTTACAAGTTTTGGTTGTGGAAGGAACATAAATATAAAGAAGATTCCAATTAATATTATTAGAATATAATATAATGCACCGTTTCCTACATAACTAAGGATACCCCCGATAAAAATACCGATAACGGTATATCCGAGAGATCCATAAGTTCTAGCCTTACCATAGTCAATGTTTTCTTCTCGCAAAAATAGTGATGCTAAACCTTCGACAAGAGGATTGACCATGAAATAAATCATACCGAATAAAAATGTAATTAATCCAAGTAATAACTTTTCATTTGTAAATTCATAACTTATCGCAAGAATAAGACCGACACCGACTGACAATTTTAAAGCAATATCAAAATTATATTTCTTTATCAAGTACGGAGTTAAGAATAATCCGCTTATAACCCTAGCTATAAAAAGCATTGAAAATACCGAGCTAGCTTCTAACACACTTAAGTTTTTTACTGATGTTAAGTACACCATCCAGAATGGTAAGAAAGTACCAGTAACTAAATACTGTATAAAATAGTTAGTTGATAACCAAGTTTTTGATGACATATTTACCTCCTAATGAACAAATAGTTGAACTAAAACTACTAAACTATTCATTAGAATATGTGAAACTATAGGTGTAAGAATGCTTTTAGTATGAACATATAAGTAACTAAACACAAATGACATCCCGATATATACTCCCATTATTGGCGATATTCCGTCATGTGGTAATGCAAAGACGAAACCTGTTATTAGGGCAGATACTGTAAATCTAATCCAGCTTTTACTACCAATCATTGCATCGTAAAAATATCCAAACACTGCTTTTCTAAAGAATAGTTCTTCCATTATAGGTCCAAGAACAGCCACATATAGTATAAAATAAGGTTTCATTTTAATGATTTCTACAACATTACTAGTATTTTTACTCTTAGTATCAAAATGGAAGAAATTTGAAAAATAAACTAATATTCCATTTATAAAACCTTGAATCAGCATCATCGAAACAAACCCAATAATTCCTATAGCAACCAAAGTTAATAAATTATAGTTACTTTTATCTCTGTCAATATCATTAGTGCCTTTTCTTCCTACATAAATAAGAATAGCTGTTGCAGTAAATGATAGTATAAGAACGGTTGTAACTCTTGAATCTATACTAATATTTCGAGGGAGTTGTAGTGGAATTATAAAAACAGCAAGTATATAAATAATTCCACTAAGAAGTAGGTGGCTAACGTTGCCACGAGTAAATGAAATTCTCATAAACCCTCCTTTATTTATTTAATTAACTTTTATTATAACATCTATAATATATACATACAACTGTTATTTTGTAATATAACTTATAAATATTAATTAAATTTAGTATGATAAATCATTGATCTAATATGATTTCAAGAAGTTTTCAGAAAATTTTTGTTATTTTCTCTTGAAAGTTTATTAATTTAATGTTAGAATAAGATACAAGTAAGCGAGCTGATGATGGTGAAAGTTCAGCAACAATATTGGCATTTTTCACAATTTAATATTGTTAAAGTTGAGTTTTTACTAATCAGGGTGGAACCGCGGAAATTATTTCGTCCCTAGATGTGCTACGGCATGTCTAGGGCTTTTTATATTTTAATAATTAGGAGGAAAAAATAATGGAGAAAATTTTATCTCTTGCAAAAAACAGAGGATTCGTATTTCAAGGGTCTGAAATTTATGGTGGATTAGCTAATACTTGGGATTACGGTCCGCTTGGTGTAGAATTAAAAAATAATGTAAAAAAAGCATGGTGGAAAAAATTCGTTCAAGAATCACCTTATAATGTTGGGTTGGATGCAGCAATCTTCATGAACCCTCGTACTTGGGAAGCATCAGGGCACGTAGGTAACTTCAGTGATCCTATGATGGATTGTAAAGTTTGTAAATCACGTCTTCGTGCTGATAAACTTATTGAAGAATTTTATTTTAATGAAAAAAATGAAGATGTAGTAGTAGATGGTCTTCCATTTGAAGAGCTAGAGGCTATTATTGATCGTGAAAACATTAAATGTCCAGAATGTGGTAGCCATGATTACACAAACATTCGTCAATTTAACCTTATGTTCAAAACTAACCAAGGTGTAGTAGAAAACTCTACGAGCCAAATTTACCTACGTCCAGAAACAGCGCAAGGTATCTTTGTAAACTTCAAAAATGTTCAACGTAGTATGCGTAAAAAATTACCATTCGGTATTGGACAAATCGGAAAATCATTCCGTAATGAAATTACACCAGGTAACTTTATCTTCCGTACTCGTGAATTCGAACAAATGGAATTAGAATTCTTCTGTGAGCCAGGAACGGAGCTAGATTGGCATGCAACTTGGAAAAATAATTGTGAGAAATTCTTATTAGACTTAGGTATGACTAAAGAAAATATCCGTCTTCGTGATCATGATCAAGAAGAATTATCTCACTATTCTAACGCAACTACTGATATTGAGTTTAAATTCCCATTCGGTTGGGGAGAACTTTGGGGTATTGCTTCAAGAACAGATTACGATTTAAAACAACATATGGAACACTCTGGTCAAGATTTAACATATCAAGATCTAACTACAAATGAAAAATTCATTCCATACTGTATTGAACCATCAGTAGGGGTTGACCGTGTTCTTTTAGCATTCTTATGTGATGCGTATAATGAGGAAGAGGTTGGGGAAAATGATACTCGTACAGTTCTAAAATTCCACCCAGCGTTAGCACCTTATAAAGCGGCTGTTTTACCACTTTCTAAAAAATTAAGTGATAAAGCTGTTGAAGTATATCAACAATTAGCAGCGGACTTTATGGTTGATTTTGATGAAACTGGATCAATCGGTAAGAGATATAGAAGACAAGATGAAGTTGGTACTCCATTCTGTATCACTTATGACTTCGAATCAGAAAATGATGGAATGGTAACTGTTCGTGATAGAGATACAATGGAACAAACTCGTATTCCAATCGCTGAATTAAAACAATATATCGAAGAAAAAATAAAATTCTAATAAATAAACACTCAGAACGTTAGTTCTGGGTGCTTATTTTTATGTTTAAGAAAGTATGTAGATAAAAAGTTTGTTGTTTAATTATGAAATTAACTGAGTTAAAAGATAAATAATAAAAAAGTTCCTGTTTTATTAAAAATTTCGGAAGAAATTTGCTTAATATCCGATTTTTCTAAAGATAGCACTTGATAAATTATTTAAGTAGTAGTATAATTTTAATTGTAGACGTACGATGAGATTCTGATATATAAAAATCTAATCAAAACACGTACATTTAAATAAAAAAAGGAGCTTAAAGTATGAAAGTTGCGGTGATTATGGGTTCGAAATCGGATTATACAACGATGGAAGAAACTTGTAAGTTGTTAGAAGAATTCGAAATTCCTTTTGATAAAAAAGTAGTAAGTGCACATAGGACACCAGATTTATTAGTTGAATTTTCAAAGAATGCAAGAAAAAATGGCTATTCTTTAATTATAGCTGCGGCAGGAGGAGCGGCACATCTTCCGGGGATGGTTGCTTCTATGACGACATTACCAGTCATTGGTGTACCGATTAAATCGAGTGTTCTTAGTGGAGTTGATTCATTGTATTCGATAGTTCAGATGCCTGCTGGTGTTCCGGTCTTAACTATGGCAATAGGTGTAGCTGGAGCGAAAAATGCGGCTATTAGTGCCTTATCAATACTAGGAATCACTAATGAAAAGTATGCTAATAAATACGAACAATTCAAGAAAGAACAAGAAAGAATAGTATTGGAAGAGATGAAACTATGATTAAGACAATTTTACCAGGAAAAACTATTGGAATAATCGGTGGTGGTCAACTAGGAAGAATGCTCGCTATGAGCGCTAAGGAGATGGGCTATAAAATTGCTATTCTAGATCCTAGTGATAGCTGTTGTGCTAAAATTTTTAGCGATGTCTTTATTCAAGCGGAGTTCAATGATTTTGAAAGTGTTGAAAAGTTATGTTCATTAAGTGATGTCATTACTTTTGAATTTGAAAATATCGATGCCGCTTCTTTAGAAAAGCTAGAGAAAAAGTATAATATTGTCCAAAGTGCAGAAGTGCTAAGAACTACTCAGCACAGATATTATGAAAAAGAATTTGCTAAAAAACTAGATATTCCAACTGTAGATTATATATATGTAGAAGAAGATACAAATGTAGAAATAACAAAGCCATATTTAATGAAAACTGTGCGTTTTGGTTATGATGGAAAAGGTCAGAAAAAGATAAATTCTAGTGAAGAAGTAGAACCACATACTTTATTAGAAGAGTTCGTTAAACTTGATAAAGAAATCTCGGTAGTTGCGGTGAAAGATAGAGATGAGGTAAATATCGTCGCAGTAGTAGAAAATGAACATAGAAATAATATCTTGTATCGCTCGAAAGTTCCTACTACAGCAACTAGTGAACAAGAGGCACTTGCGATAGAGTATACAAAAAGAATTCTTAGTAATTTTGACTATTATGGAGTACTTACTGTTGAGTTCTTTATAAGTAAAGGTAAGGTGATTTTTAATGAAATAGCACCGCGAGTTCACAATTCAGGTCATATAACGATGCAGAGTGCCACTAAGAGTCAATTTAGAGCTCATATTGAGGCAATATGCGGCTTGAAAGTCGGAAAAATAGAGAATAAAGAAACGACACTTTATAACATACTTGGTCAAGATTTAGAGTATTTTATAGATGTATATAAAAACAAAGGTGGTTACTTACACTTATATGAAAAAGAACCGCGCCAAGATAGAAAAATAGGACATATTAATTTTTACGGTGATGTAATTTTAGGAGGAGAACATGACTAATAAACGAATTTTTGTAAAAAAACGTAATGGATATAATAAGGAAGAATTACAGCTAAGAGACAACCTGAACTTAGAGTTTAATCTAGGACTTGACTCTGTAGAGTTGTATGTAATTTATGATGTCTTTAATATTGATGAAGAAACTTATGAACTAGCTAAAACTTCTGTGTTTTCTGAGATTGTTGTTGATGAAGTATTTGAAGATGTTGAGCTTAATGATGGGAAGTACTTTGCTTATGAAGTCCTACCTGCCCAATACGATCAAAGAGCTGATAGCGCAAAAGAAAGCATAAGATTGCTTAACTCAAAAAGTAAAGCAACTGTACGAAGTGGTAAGCTAGTTCTTTTTAATAAACAGTTAACAGATGAACAACTAGAACTTGTAGAAAACTACTTAGTAAATCCTATTGAAGCTCGTAAAAAAGATTTATCAATTCTTGATTTTACACTAGATTCTACTCCAAAACCACTAAAAGATCTAGCTGGATTCTTAGAGTTTGACAAAGATTCGTTACTTGGTCTTAAAAAAGAATTTTCTCTAGCGATGAATATTGAAGACTTAGTATTTATCCAAGATTACTTTAAAAAAGAAGGTCGTGTACCAACTGAAACTGAAATCTATGTATTAGATTGCTATTGGAGTGATCACTGCCGACACACTACATTTGAAACTGTACTGGATGAAGTTAAAATTGAGTCAGAACTTTTCCAAAAAGAGATGCAAGATGCATTTGATTATTACTTAAAAGTGCGTGATGAACTTGATCGTAATGATAAACCTATTACTCTTATGGATATGGCGAGTATTATCGGTAAATATCATGTAAAAGTATTAAAAGATGAAAATATTGAAGTAAGTGAAGAAATTAATGCATGTTCATTCTTTACTACTATAGAGAATAATGGTGAAAAAGAACGTTGGTTAATTCAATTCAAAAATGAAACTCATAACCACCCAAGTGAAATCGAACCATTCGGGGGAGCAAGTACTTGTATAGGGGGAGCTATTAGAGACCCACTATCAGGACGTAGTTACGTATATCAAGCTATGCGTATTTCAGGAAGTGGTAATGTATTACAAAAACGTGAGGATACTTTAAAACACAAACTTCCTCAAGTAGATATAGCTAAAGGAACTGCACATGGTAACTCATCATACGGTAACCAAATTGGACTTGCGACTACTTTTGTTCGTGAATTATATGATGATAGTTATGTAGCTAAACATATGGAAGTTGGTGCTGTAGTCGGAGCTGTTAAGGACGGAGATTATAAACGTGAAACGCTTGTCGATGGTGATATCGTTGTAATGATTGGTGGTAGAACTGGTCGTGATGGTATTCAAGGCGCGAGTGGCTCAAGTGTAGAACATACTAATGATTCATTAAATACTATGTCTAGCCAAGTTCAAAAAGGTAATGCTCCAGAAGAACGTAAATTACAACGTTTATTTAGAAAACCAGAAGTTACAAGACTTGTTAAAAAATGTAATGACTTTGGAGCTGGTGGTGTTTGTGTAGCTATCGGTGAACTTTCTGACGGTATTGAAATTCATTTAGAAAAAGTTCTTACAAAATATCAAGGCTTAAATGCGACAGAATTAGCAACTAGTGAATCTCAAGAACGTATGGCGGTAGCGATAGATAAAAAAGATTATGAGACATTTGTTCGTGAATGTGAAAAAGAAAATATCGAATACGCTCATGTTGCTACGATAACTAATAGACGTAGATTAGAAATGTATTACAACGATGAGAAAGTTGTTGATATGAGTGCTGATTTCTTAGAAACAAGTGGTGTTCGTCAAAAATCGACAGTAACGATGAAAGATAATACTGCAGCTAATCCATTCTTAAATAAAGAAGTAACTCGTGAAAATATTCTTGGAGAATTAGGTGAGTTAAATGTAACTTGTCAAAAAGGTCTTGCTCAAAAATTTGACTCTTCAATTGGTGTAACTACAGTACTTATGCCTTTTGCAGGTAAACATAAACTTACACCTGTTCAAGCGAGTGTTCAAGCTTTACCGACATTACATATAACAAGTGATACTGCTACAATCTTAACTTATGGATTTATTCCAAAAATTTCTTACTACTCACCATTCCTATCGTCTATTTATGCGGTGTTAGAATCAGTAGCAAAAGTATACGCGGTAGGTGGAAATAAAGATAGCTTATACTTCTCATTCCAAGAATACTTCGAAAAATTAGGAACTGATAGTACTAAATGGGGTAAAGTTACTCAAAGTTTATTAGGAAGTATTTACGCTCAAAAAGAAATTGGTAGACCAAGTATCGGTGGTAAGGATAGTATGTCAGGTACTTTCAATGATTTAAATGTAGTTGAGACATTAATTTCATTTGCTTGTACACCTGTAAAAATAGCTGATGTAATTACTCCTGAACTTAAACAAGTTGGTAATAGTTTATACTATGTTCCTGTAGAAAAAGATGAAAAAGGATATCCAGATATTAAGAAAACGTTAGAAAATTATGAACTTGTTCATAAATATATTAAAGAAGGTAAGATAGTATCTGCATATGTCCAAGAAGAAGGAAGCATTGCGGCTTCATTAGTGAAAATGTCACTTGGTAATGATCTTGGTTTTGAAGTTGAAAAAGAAAATATTCTTAACTTTGATCCAGCGTCTCTTGTAGTAGAAGCAACGGTAGAACTACCGTTTGAAAAATTAGGAAAAGTTAGTGAAAGAATTATAATTAATAACGAAGTGTTTATGCATAAAGATATTTACGAAGCATACACAAAAACACTAAATAAAGTTTATCCATTATATCAAAATGAAGATAAAGGTAATGTTGAAAATCTTCATACAGAATATAAAGAGAAAAAATACTATCCAGAATATGTAGAAGAAGTAAAAGTAGTTATTCCAGTATTCCCTGGTACAAACTGTGAATATGATAGTGAAAAAGCCTTCTTAGAAGCTGGAGCTACACCTATTACAGTAGTTATTAGAAATACTCGTGAAGATGATATTGAACAATCGATAGAAGAATTCACAAAAGCTATTGAACAGTCTCATATCATTATGTTCCCTGGAGGATTCTCAAGTGGGGATGAACCAGATGGAAGTGCTAAATACATTGTAAACTTCTTAAAAAATGAAAAAGTTAAGGATGCAATTCATAAACACCTTGCTCAGAAAAAATTAATCTTAGGTGTATGTAATGGATTCCAAGCATTACTAAAATCAGGGCTATTACCATACGGTGAAGTTAGAGAGGTGGCAGAAGATGACCTAACACTATACAGAAATGATAGTTATGAACATATTTCGACTACAGCCTTTACTCGTGTAGCTAATACAAACTCGCCTTGGTTGCAAGATTTCAATATTGGAGATCAACATGAAGTAGTGTTCAGTCATGGTGAAGGTAAAGTAGTAGGACTTAATATTAACAAATTTAAACATCTTGTCGCTTTCCAATATAGTGATTTCGATGGTAATGCTACATTAAATGGTCGTTTCAATCCTAACGGATCGGTTCTAGCTACTGAAGGATTAGTTAGTGAAGATGGTCTTATTCTAGGAAAAATGGGACACAGCGAAAGATACGGAGCTACATTATACAAAACAAATACAATAAAAGTAAAACAAGATATATTCAAAAATGGAGTTAATTACTTCAAAGGGGGAAAAAAATAATGAAACTTTTATACGAAGGAAAAGCAAAACAACTGTTCGAATGTGAAAACAATGATGAAATATATGTGCATTATAAAAATAGTGCTACTGCCTTCAACGGTGTAAAAAAAGAAGAGTTTGAAGGTAAAGGAGTATTCAATAATACAATTACTTCATTAATCTTTGAATACCTAGAAAAACAAGGTGTAAAAACTCACTTTATTAGAAAAGTTAATGAAACAGACCAAATTTGTAAGCACGTAACGATAGTACCTTTAGAAGTGATTGTTCGTAATATAGTAGCAGGATCTATGGCGAAGAAATATGGACTTGAAGAAGGAAAAAAATTAAAAAAACCAGTCTTTGAGCTAAGTTATAAAAATGATGAACTAAATGACCCACTAATTAACAATGATCATGCAGTGGCATTAGAAATCGTTACAGAAGAAGAGTTAGAAAATATTAGAAATCAAGCTTTAAAAATCAACGAACTATTACAAAAATTGTACTTAGATGCAAACTTAGTACTTGTCGATTTCAAAATTGAATTCGGAAAAACTAAAGATGGTGAAATTATCTTAGCTGATGAGATTTCTCCAGATACATGTCGTCTTTGGGATAAGGATACAAATGAAAAATTAGACAAAGATAGATTTAGAAGAGATTTAGGTTCAGTAATGGAAGCTTATGAAGAAGTTTTAAGGAGATTAAAAAATGCGTAGTCTTAATGAAGAATGTGGAGTATTTGGTATTTGGGGACATCCTGAAGCAAGTAATGTGACGTACTTTGGTTTACATAGTTTACAACATAGAGGTCAAGAAGGGGCTGGAATAGTATCTAAAGAAGGTACTAAACTAAGAGGACATCGTGATCTAGGTTTGGTTTCTGAGGTGTTTCGCGATAAGGAAAAATTAGAAAGATTAGTTGGAGAAAGTGCTATTGGGCATGTTAGATATGCGACTAGTGGAAGCAATAGCATTCAAAATATTCAACCATTTCTATTTCATTTCTATGATATGAGTGTTGGTATTTGTCACAATGGTAACTTGATTAATGCTAAAACTCTAAAAAAAGAATTAGAACAGCAAGGTGCAATATTCCATTCTTCTTCTGATACTGAAGTACTTATTCATCTTATTAGAAGAAGTAAAAAAGAAACTTTTAAAGAACAACTTAAAGAAAGTTTAAATATTATTAAAGGTGGTTTTACATATCTAGTATTAACTGAAAAAACTCTTTATGGTGCGGTTGATCCAAATAGCTTCAGACCTTTAGCGATAGGTAAGATGAAAAATGGAGCGTACGTTGCAGCGAGTGAAACTTGTGCGCTAGATGTAGTCGGTGCTGAGTTTGTGTGTAATGTAGGTGCTGGAGAGCTAGTTACTATTAATGATAAAGGTATAAGAATTGAAAAATATACTGAAAATACACAAGTAGCTATAGCTGCGATGGAGTATGTGTATTTTGCTAGACCAGACTCTAACATTGCAGGTATTAACGTACATAGTGCTAGAAAAAGAACAGGACGTACACTTGCTAAAGAACAACCTACACCTGATGCTGATATGGTAATTGGGGTACCTAACTCATCGTTATCAGCAGCCAGTGGTTATGCAGAAGAAAGTGGACTTCCATATGAAATGGGATTAATTAAAAATCAATATGTAGCTCGTACATTCATTCAGCCTACTCAAGAACTTCGTGAACAAGGTGTAAGAATGAAACTATCAGCGGTTAGAGGTGTAGTTCAAGGTAAGAGTATTGTCTTAGTTGATGATTCGATTGTACGAGGGACTACTAGTAAGAGAATAGTTCAATTGCTAAAAGAAGCGGGAGCAAGAGAAGTACACGTAAGAATTGCTTGTCCACCACTTATGTTCCCAAGTTTTTATGGAATAGATATATCTACTACAGAAGAACTTATTTCAGCTAACAAAACAAATGAAGAAATATGTGAAATTATTGGAGCCGATTCACTAGGTTTCTTAAGTGAACAAGGATTGATAGATTCTATTGGTTTAAATTATGATGCTCCTTATACAGGTTTATGTATGGAGTGTTATAACGGAGATTATTCAGCAGGTCTATATGACTATGAAGAAAGCTATGTTAATTCTATGACAGATATTCAAAAACAATTTCTAAAAGAGAGAGGTAGAATGTAATGAGTAAAAAGTATGAAGAAAGTGGTGTAAGTCTACAAGCAGGTTATGAAAGTGTAGAACGTATAAAAAAACATGTAGCACGTACAAAAAATTTAGGAATGATGTCTGCAATAGGTGGTTTTGGTGGAGCATTCGACCTTAGTAGTTATAACTTTAAAAATCCAGTATTAGTTAGTGGTACTGATGGTGTTGGAACTAAATTAAAACTTGCATTCGAATTAGATATTCATAACACTATAGGTATTGATGTTGTAGCGATGTGTGCCAACGATATACTGGCTCAAGGTGCAATTCCATTATTCTTCTTAGATTATTTAGCTGTAGGTAAAAACTACCCTGAACAAGTAGAAGCGATAGTTGAAGGTGTTGCTGAAGGTTGTGTTCAAGCAGGATGTGCGATAGTCGGTGGAGAGACTGCTGAGATGGCAGGATTTTATGAAGATGGAGAATATGATATTGCTGGATTCTGTGTCGGAGCTCAAGAGAAAGAACTATTACTAAGTACAGAGAATACAAAAGCAGGTCAAGTTGTGATAGGTCTTCCATCAAGTGGAGTACATTCTAATGGATTCTCTTTAGTAAGAAAAATTTTGAAAGATAATAATATTAGCTTAAATGAAGAATTTAACGGAAGTACAGTAGGAAAAACCTTATTAACACCAACTAAAATCTATGTAAAAGAAGTACTAAAAGTTTTAGAAGATGTAAAAGTAGCTGGAATAGCTCATATTACTGGAGGAGGATTCCATGAGAATTTACCTCGTGCTCTTAAAGATGGTTTAGGTATGAAAATTGATAAAGGTTCATATGTAGTACCAGAAGTATTCAAGTATCTACAAGAAAAAGGTAAGATTGATGAGGAAGAAATGTATCATATCTTCAATATGGGTGTAGGTATGGTATTAATAGTGAACAAGGAAGACGTAGATAAAACTTTATCATTAATTGATAATGCGTTTGTCCTTGGAGAAGTAACAGATGAAAGTGGAATAAAAATAGTATGAAGAAAGTAGCGATATTTGCATCAGGAACAGGAAGTAATTTTGAGAAAATTGCTGATGATGAAAGATTAAAAGACAAAATTTCAATTGAGCTTTTAGTATGTGATAAAAAAAATGCAGCGGTAATAAAAAAAGCACATGATAGAAATATTAAAGTATTTATATTCTCTGCAAAAGATTTTGAATCAAAAGAAGCATATGAAAGTGTAATATTAGAAAAAGTTAAAGATTTAGACTATATATTTTTAGCAGGATATATGAGAATTATTTCACCATTTTTCTTAGAAAGATATAAAAAAACTATTCTTAATCTTCACCCATCCCTTTTACCGAAATTTAAAGGGAAGGATGCTATCGAACAAGCTTTTAATGCAGGCGAAAAAGAAATAGGAATTAGTATTCATTATGTAAATGAAGAACTTGATGGTGGAGAAGTAATCGCTCAAAGATCATTTGAAGTTTCAGATGAAGATACTTTAGAAACTGTTACTGAAAAAGTACATAAGCTAGAACATAAATTATATCCAGAAGTAATATTGAATTTAGTTGAGGAGGCACTATGACAAAAAGAGCGTTAATAAGTGTAAGTGATAAAACAAATATTGTAGAATTTGCAAAAGGTTTAGAAAAACATGGTTTCGAAGTTATTAGTACAGGTGGAACTTATACTCATTTGAAAAATAACGGAGTAAGTTGTATTAGCATTGAGGATGTTACGCATTTTCCAGAAATTTTAGAAGGGCGTGTAAAAACTTTGCATCCTAAAATTCATGGAGGTCTATTATCAAAACGTGGTAATGAACTTCATAATAAACATGTAGCTGAAAATAATATTGAATATATTGACTTAGTTTGTGTAAATTTATATCCATTTGAAGCTACTGTAAAAAAAGAAGGAGTTAGTGAAGAGGAAATTATCGAAAATATTGATATCGGTGGTCCTAGTATGCTAAGAAGTGCGGCTAAAAACTTCAATGACGTAGCAGTAGTTACTGATATCAATGACTATGAAAAAGTTCTAGAAGAGCTTGAAAAAGGTGGAATAACGTATGAAACACGTCGTGCTTTAGCGATTAAAGTATTTAATACTACTGCAAGTTACGATGCTGCTATCGCAAATTACTTTAATAAAAAAGATAATTTAGTACCTGAAAAATTAACATTATCGTATAAACTTCAAGATAGTCTTCGTTATGGGGAAAATCCTCATCAAAAAGCATATCACTACGTACAAGATAATAATGAAAGCTATGCTTTACAAAATGCTGTGCAACTTCATGGTAAGGAAATGTCATACAATAATATTCAAGATGCTTCTGCAGCACTGGATATTCTTGCAGAGTTTGATGAAACTACATGTGTTGCTGTTAAACATATGAACCCATGTGGTGTAGCAACAGGAAATTCTGTATTTGAAGCATATAGTCGCGCATATGAAGCGGATCCTGTATCAATTTTTGGAGGAATTGTTGCAGTAAATGGAAAAGTAGATAAAGAAACTGCTGAAAAAATGCACAGTATCTTTTTAGAAATTATACTAGCAACAGATTATGATGAAGAAGCGTTAGAGATATTAACTAAGAAGAAAAATCTACGTATCTATAAACTGTCAGAAAAAAATAATAATCATGAACAACAAATTAAAAGTGTTCGTGGTGGAATCTTAGTACAAGGTTTTAACGATCAACTTGCTGATGAATATGAAGGTGTAACTGAGAAAAAAGTTGATGAAAGTCAACAAAGAGATATTGAGTTTGGTTTAAAAGTAGTAAAACATGTTAAGTCAAACGCAATAGTAGTAGTAAAAAATGGACAAACACTAGGAATAGGTGCTGGTCAAATGAATAGAGTAGGTTCATGTAGAATAGCTTTAGAACAAGCAGGGGAAAAAGCAAGAGGTGCAGTGCTAGCTTCTGATGCATTCTTCCCGATGAGAGATAGTGCTGATATTGCAGCTGATTATGGTATTGCCGCGATAGTGCAACCAGGAGGATCTATACGAGATCAAGAAAGCATAGATGCATGTAATGAGAAAGGTGTGGCGATGGTCTTCAGCAAAATACGCCACTTTAAACACTAATATGGCTAAAGTATTAGTAGTAGGAAGCGGCGGTAGAGAGCACGCTATCGCTTATAAATTTCATAAAGAAGGTCACGAAGTACATATGGCAGGAATTAACCCTGCAGTTGAAGAATTTGGAGTATGCGTAGCATTAACAGAAGACCAAATACCAAGCTATGCAAAAACAAATAGTATCGATCTTGTTTTCGTTGGGCCTGAAGTGCCATTAGTTAATGGTTTAGTAGATGAGCTTCAAAAAGAAGGTATCCGTGCCTTTGGACCATCTAAGCTTGCAGCACAACTAGAAGGAAGTAAAGTCTTCTCGAAAATGATGATGAGAAAATACAATATTCCGACAGCAAAATATGAAAGTTTCAATGATTATGAACAAGCAAAAGAGTATTTAAGCAAGCAAAAAGCACCTATAGTTCTTAAAGCAGATGGACTAGCAGCAGGTAAGGGTGTAATAATAGCAAATACTTTAGAAGAAGCGCAACATGAACTTAAAGAAATGATGTGTAATGCAAAATTCAATAAAGCTGGGTCTAGTGTTGTTATTGAGGAATTCTTACAAGGTGAAGAATTCTCGCTTATGTGCTTTGTCTCTGATAGAAAAGTTTATCCAATGGAAATTGCTCAAGATCATAAACGAGCATTTGATAATGATGAAGGTTTAAATACTGGAGGTATGGGAGCATATCTACCACTTAAGAAAATTACTCAAGATGACATTGATGAAGGAGTTAGAAATGTAGTTCAACCTATGGTTGATGCTATGAGTGATGAAGGAATGCCATTTTACGGAATATTATATGCAGGACTTATGAAATGTCATGACGGAATAAAAACTATTGAATTTAACGTTCGTTTTGGTGATCCAGAAAGTGAAATATTACTTCTATCATTAGAAAGTGATTTATATGAAATAGCAAACAATATTATAGATGGTAAAGAAGTAGAGTTGAAATGGAGTGAAGATGCATTTATCGGTGTTGTAATGGCAGCGAAAGGTTATCCTGAACACAGTGAAAAAGGTGCTGTTATAAATGGATTAGATAAAGTAACTACACCAGTATTCCATATGGGAACTAAGCGTGTTGGTGATGATATAGTAATTAATGGTGGTCGTGTATTATTAGTTTGCGCTAGTGGAAAGACCTTGCAAGATGCATATAAAAAAGTGTATAATGAAATAGTAAAAATAGAATGTGAAGAACTATTTTACAGAAAAGATATCGGTCATTTATCTTTATAGTATTTTTAAATAAACCGATTGAAAAATAGAACATCAGGAGATTATTGCAATGATTGAAAGATATAGTAGAGAAGAAATGCGTAATATCTTTAGCGATGAAAATCGTTTTAAAGCATATTTAGAAGTAGAGCTTTATGCAACAGAAGCTTGGAGTACATTAGGTGTTGTCCCAAAAGAAGATGTTGAGAAATTATTCGCTAATGCAAAATTTGACCTACCAGGAATTTTAGAATTAGAAAAAGAAACAAAACATGATATCGTAGCTTTCACTCGTAATGTTTCAAGTTATCTAGGTGATGAGAAAAAATGGGTGCACTATGGATTAACATCTACTGATGTTGTTGATACTGCTTATGGATATTTATACAAACAAGCTAATGATATACTTTATAGAGATTTACTAAACTTCCAAGAAGTATTAAAAGAAAAAGCATTACAATATAAATTCACACCTTGTATCGGACGTACTCACGGAGTGCACGCTGATATTAGTAGTTTTGGATTAAAATTTGCTCTTTATTATGATGAATTTAATCGTCATATTAAACGTTTCAACGAAGTTAGAAAAATTATCGAAGTAGGGAAAATATCTGGAGCTGTAGGTACATTCTCAAATACACCACCAGAAGTTCAAGACTATGTTTGTGCAAAATTAGGAATTGAATCAAGTAATATCTCAACACAAACTCTTCAACGTGATAGACATGCAGATTACTATGCAACGTTAGCATTAATCGCAAGTTCAATCGAAAAAATTGGGGTGGAAATTCGTCACCTACAACGTACAGAAGTAAGAGAAGCAGAAGAATTCTTCTCGAAAAATCAAAAAGGTTCAAGTGCAATGCCTCATAAACGTAATCCGATTTCAAGTGAGAACATGGCAGGATGTGCTAGAATCATGCGTGGATATATGTTTGCAGCTTATGAAAATATTCCGCTATGGCATGAACGTGATATTTCTCACTCAAGTGCGGAAAGAATCTTAAGTAGTGACGCAACGACATTATTAGATTATATGTTAAATAGATTTACTAATGTTGTGAAAAATCTAACAGTATTTACTGATAATATGATTAAAAATATTTATGCAACTAATGGTGTAATCTTCGCTCAAAGAACTATGAGTAATCTTATTGAAAAATACTCATTCTCACGTGAAGAAGCGTACGATTTAGTACAACCATTAGCGATGAAATCGTGGTTCGAAGGTATTCCATTTAGAGAGCTTCTAGAAGAAAACGAAACTATTAAAAATACAGTTTCTAAAGACGTATTAGATAGTTGTTTCGATCTAAATGTACACCTTGTAAATATTGATAAAATTTATAAACGTATACCAGGTTTAGAAGATTAAAAATAATAAATAAACTCAAGAGGAAAAGAGGTAGATTAAATGAAGTCAGACTTTCAAATTTCAAATGAATGTGAAAAGAAACATATTGCTGAAGTAGCAGGTAAATTAGGGATTAAAGAAGAAGATTTAATATTATACGGAAATCATAAAGCAAAAATACAAACTAAAAATATTAAAAAAGATATTAATGAAGATGCAAAACTAGTATTAGTTACATCTATTAACCCAACATCAAGTGGGGAAGGGAAAAGTACTGTAACTATCGGTTTATCTGATGGATTAAATAGAATCGGAAAAAAATCTTGTGTAGCACTACGTGAACCATCTTTAGGTCCTGTATTAGGAAGAAAAGGTGGAGCAGCTGGTGGAGGATATGCACAGGTTGTACCAATGGAAGACATTAATCTTCACTTTACTGGAGATATGCACGCTATTACTACAGCTCACAATGCAATCGCAGTATTAGTAAACAACCACGTATTCCAAGGAAACGAATTAGAAATAGATAAAATCGTCTTTAACCGTGTTATGGATATGAATGCTCGTGATTTACGTCATGTTAAAGTTAATGCAGGAACTGACCTAGAGCGTCTTGACGGATTTGATATTACTGTAGCTAGTGAAGTAATGGCTATCTTATGTCTATCAGAAGGTATTGCTGATCTTAAAGAAAAATTAAGCAATATCCTTGTAGCTTACAATAAAAAAGGTGAACCAGTTTACCTAAAAGATTTGAAAATTGAAGGTGTTATAACTTCATTATTAAAAGATGCAATTAAACCGAATATTGTTCAAACGTTAGAGAATAACCCAGCGATTATTCACGGTGGACCATTCGCTAACATTGCACACGGATGTAATTCAATCTTAGCTACAAAAACAGCTTTAAAATTCGCTGATTACGTAATTACAGAAGCAGGATTTGGAGCTGACCTAGGAGCTGAGAAATTCTTAAACATTAAATGTCGTAAAGCAGGTCTTAAACCAAAAGCAGCAGTTGTAGTTGCTACTGTTAAAGCATTAAAATTACACGGTGACATTGAAGAAAAAGATCTAAAAGAAGAAAACTTAGAAGCATTAGCTAAAGGTGTTCAAAACTTAGAAAAACACATCGAAAACTTACGTAAATTCAATTTACCTATAGTAGTAGCTCTAAATGTCTTTGTTACTGATACAGAAAAAGAATTAGCATTCTTAGAAAACTGGGCAAAAGAACGAGGCGTAGAATTATCTCGTACAGAAGTATGGGAAAAAGGTGGACTTGGTGGAGTAGACCTAGCAGAAAAAGTGGTAAAAGCTGTTGAAGAAAATGACAAAGAACTACAATTATTATACAAAGATGAAGCTTCAATTACTGAAAAAATCGAAACAGTATGTCGTGAAATTTACGGGGCTGATGGAGTTAACTTATCTGATGAAGTTAAAGCTGAAATCGAAAGAATCGAAAGACTTGGATTCAAGCATCTACCAGTATGTATGGCGAAAACACCAGCTTCATTAACAGATAATGCGAAGATTAAAGGTCGTCCTACAGGATTTAACATTACTATCAATGATGTTAAATTACGTAGTGGTGCTGGATTCGTAGTAGCATATGCGAACAAAGTACTAACAATGCCAGGACTTCCAAAAGTACCAAGTGCATTAAATATTGATATCGATGAAGAAACAGAAACAATAGTTGGAATCTTCTAATATAAAATATACGACAGATTAAAATATAGTTATAAAAAACTTGAAAATTGGTATAAACTAATTTTTGAGTTTTTTATAGTATTGATAATAGTTTTTAATGGAAACGCATAAAAGTGAACAACCTGAGAAAATATACTTTATTGTACGATTATTTCTAGTTTTTTATAAAAAATGGTTGTAAACGTCTGTATTTATGATATAATTATTAATGGAAAAAATATTTGCTTTCAGGAGGCGTAACTTATGTCAATAATCGTAGTAGTAGGTTCACAATGGGGAGACGAAGGTAAAGGTAAAATTACCGACTTTTTAGCAGAACGTGCTGATGTAATTGCTCGTTATCAAGGGGGTAACAACGCAGGACATACTATTAAGTTCGATGGAAAAACTTACAAACTTCAATTAATCCCATCTGGAATTTTTAATGAAGAAAAACTTTCAATTATCGGAAATGGTCTTGTTGTAGATCCTAAATGGATTTGTAGTGAAATCGATAGACTTAAAGAAAGTGGAGTAACTTGTAATGGTCTAAGAATCTCGAATAGAGCACACGTAGTATTACCATACCACTTAAAACTTGATGAGGTCGAAGAAGCGCGTCGTGGAGAAAACAAAATTGGTACTACTAAAAAAGGTATCGGACCGTGTTATGTAGATAAATATAAACGTTGTGGTATCCGTATTGCCGATCTATTAGATGCTGATCTATTCAAGAAAAAATTAGAACAAAATCTGAAAGAAAAAAATGAACTATTCGAAAAAATCTATGAAACTGAAGGATTCACAGTAGAAGAGATTTTCAATGAATATTTCGAATATGGAAAACAATTAGCACAATATGTTACTGATACTTCTAAAGTACTAGAAGATGCACAAAATGAAAATAAAAATATCTTATTTGAAGGTGCACAAGGGGTAATGTTAGACATCGATCACGGTACATACCCATATGTTACATCATCTAATCCATCTGCTGGTGGAATCACAGTAGGTAATGGATTTGTACCAACAAATGGTCTTAAAGTATTAGGAATTTCAAAAGCTTATACTTCTCGTGTAGGAGATGGACCATTCCCAACGGAATTATTCGATGAAATTGGTTCTAGAATTCGTGAAATCGGTAATGAGTATGGAACTGTTACAAAACGTCCACGTCGTATTGGATGGTTTGATACTGTAGTAATGCGTCATTCAGCTCGTGTATCAGGAATGACTAATCTGTCAGTAAACTGTCTAGATGTACTTTCTGGTCTTAAAGAAATTAAAATCTGTACAGCTTATGACTATAAAGGTGAAATTCTTACAGAATACCCAGCAAACGAAAATATCATTAAAGATTGTAAACCAATCTATGAAACATTACCAGGCTTTGATGAAGATATCACAGGGGTAACGTCTCTGGATGAGCTTCCTGAAAATGCAAGAAAATATTTAGAAAAAATCGAAGAATTAGTAGGTGTTAAAATCTCTGTATTCTCTACTGGACCAGACAGAACTCAAACTCACTTACTAGAAGATTTATGGAATTAATTTAAAAAAAATATAGATGAACTTCGAGGTGTAGAGAATTATGCCTCGAAGTTTATTTTATTAAAGTTAGTCTATAAAACTATCAATTTTCATGTGACGAATATGTCACATAGAGTAGTTGTTTTTATATATATAAAGAGAATATATTAGAATATGACGTATTTGTCACGTAATTAAAATAAGTATTAATTTAATGGTAAAATATATTAAAAAAGACTATTTTAATAATCTTTAATTTATTTATTTATAGAAGAAAATAGGTATAAATTATTCTTAATATTAAAGTTTAGGAGATAAGGAATGAATAAGAAGAATTTGCATGGAAGTATTTTTAAAAAACTAAGAGAGGAGAGAGGATATAAGTTAAAAGATGTCGCAGGCGATGTAATCTCTACGAGAACATTAATGCGCTTTGAAACTGATGAAACTAGTATTTCAATTGCAGTTTTTGAGAAATTATTGGAAAATTGTGGTATAGAGTTTCTAGATTATTTAGTATATTACTATGACAATGCTAACATAGAAACTTCTGAATTTTCAAAAAAAATTAATGAATATCTACAATCTGGTTCTCCATCAAAGATAGTAAATGAATGTAAAAAGGAACTAAAGAAAAAAAATATTGAACTATCAAAAAGACTAGATATTTTATCGACTATACAAGCAGTGGGTTGGAAAGAAGATAGAGAATTATTTGATAATAATAAGAGAATAATTAGGGAGATAATTGAGTCAACTAATAAATTAGGTTGGAATGAAATGTCCGGACTTAAATTTTTAATATATTCCGCTTCACGAGAAGAGTATTCAGTTGAATATATTGATAGAATTATTGAAGAGTGTTTACAAAATATTCCTGTTAGGAATTATCTGAATCAATACGTTGGTGGGGCATATTGTAATTTATTAATTTCATCATTAGCATTTTTATCAAGAAATGGTTATTATGAATTAGTTGAAAAAAGATGTAAGGAGGCAATTGAACTTTTTGATGGACAACCATTGTTAATAGAAAAAATAAATTATTATGCCGACGTAATGAGCATCTTAGCTATAGCATATTTACGCCAAAATAAAAAAGAAGGTATTGCTCTTGCTAATAAGGTTTTAAAATATAAAAACATTGTTGCGGAAATTACGGATGATGCTTATTATAAACGTTTAAGAGACATTGTTTATAAAAGTTTTAGTGAAGCAAATAAAACAGGTATTGATATTGAATTCTAGTAATATTAAGATGTTATATAATAATACTAATTACTTAGTGTAATTTAAAGATTAATTTTTATTTAATTATATTTAGAGAGGAGATAAACAGTGCAAGAGTTTAATATTCACGGAAATATTTTTAAGAGAATAAGAGAAGATAGAGGTTTAAAATTAAAAGATGTTGCAGGTGATGTAATATCAACGAGAACATTGATACGTTTTGAAGCTGATGAGACAAGTGTAACATTAGCGACGTTTGATAGATTGTTAAATAATTGTGGTATTGGATATATTGATTATTTTGGATATCTTCACAAAAATCACAAAAGTGAAACTGAAATATTATCCGAAAAATTTTTGAAATTATTATCTGAATCGAATAGATCTGGTTTAGTTACGGAGTCGATAAAATTATTAAAACGAGATGAAGTTTCTTTTGAATTAAGAGTTTTTATAGAGTTTTTCCTTTTTAAAATTAGATGGGAACGTAATTCTGAATTATTATTAGAGAATGAAAGAATAGTTAAAGAACATCTAAAAAATATAGGAAGATTCAGTCTTAATGAACTCTTAGCTTTCTTATTAATACTTAGTACTGCAACAGTAGAAGATTTTTCAATTGATTATGTGAGTAGAATAATTGAAGAGGGAATGGAGTATTTGGTTCCTGAAAACCAATATGATCAAATTCTAGGTACATATTATATTGACATACTGATAAATGGTGTTGGTTTTTTAACTAGAAATGGAGAGCTTGAGAGAGCCGAAAAATACTGTAATAAAGCTTTGAAAATACTTAATGAAAAAAGATCATTACCGTATGTAATACTCTTTATTAGACATATTAAAGGTGTATTATTGCCTAAAATATATCTTAGTCAGAATAAAGTAGAGGGTGTTGAAATGGCAAATAAATATATGAAATATTTAGAAGCAGTAATAGAGTTTGACGATTTATCTGAATATAAACTTAGTAGAGATGCGCTACATAAGGAATTTTATGAATTGAATAAGACAGGTATTAGCTTTGATTTTTAAGTTAGGTCGAGTTTATATAAAATATAGTTTGGTACTGTGATTAAATATTAAATTAAATAAAAAGGGTTATATGAACTAATTTTAGTAAGTATCGATTAAAAATGAATTTATTAAAAATATAAAAATTTAGATTATCGTGCTAAATATTATAATGTTATAGTTGTTTATGAGGAGATAAAAATGAGCGAAAATAATATCCACGGGAAAATATTTAAAAAGCTAAGAGAAGAAAGAGGTCATAAATTAAAAGATGTGGCAAAGGGGGTAGTCTCTACAAGAACATTAATGCGTTTCGAAGCTGATGAGACTGGTATAACTTTGGCAGTTTTTGATAAATTACTTGATAATTGTGATTTGGGATATCTTGATTACTATAAATATTTTCATGAGAACTACAAAAATAAAGATGACATATTTATAGAAAAATTAATGAAATATGTAGAAGAATCAAATAAATCTAAAGTGGTTTCAGAATGTATAAAATGGTTAAAAAATGATAATGTCTCACTTACAGGAAGAGTATTAGTTGAACAGTTTTTAACTATATGTGATTGGAAACATGAAACGTCTGATTTACTGTTAGAAAATAGACAAATTATTATAGCTCACTTAAAAAATATAGGAAAGTTCGGTTGGAATGAAATAATTGCACTAAAAATTATATTGCATAAGAGTTCTTTAGAAGATTTTCCTAGAGAATTTGTAAATAGAATAATCGAAGATTGTATTAATAATATTGTATATAAAAATTGTTACGATGAAATTTTTGATGTTCAGTATTCAGAGATTATAGCATCTTGTACTTTATTTTTATTGAAAAATAAATTTTATAGTGATGCCGAAAAACATTGTAAAAAGGCAATAGAAATCCATAGAAAATCTATAGGAGTATATGCACCTATATATGCAAGGGCTATGAAGGTTATGTTAACTAAAACATATTTAGCTCAAAATAAAATAGAGGGTGTAAAAATGGCTAATGCTTATATGAAATATCTAGATTGTGTAATTGAATACGAAGGTGATGATTCTTTAAAAAATCTAAGGGATAAAAGGTATATAGAGTTTAATGAATTAAATAAAACAGGTGTTGAATTTGATTTTTAATCCTATAGGCATTTAATAATAATTTAAAGAGATTAGTTAAAAATAATATCAAACTAATCTCTTTTCTTTGTTTAAAGTATAAATGTCACGATATTACACGACATATCTGTCATAAAATTCAAAAATGATATAAAAATAGTATTGTATTTTTCAAGAATGTGACAGATTAATACTAAAATATGTAAATCAATATTTGATATGGTAAAATTATGTTAAATAAATATAGTTGTATATTTATTACTTAAATACTTAGATGAAGGAAAGTATTTACGAAAAAAAAGAAATAGATGTTTTCTTTATTTAAAAAACATGAATATATATCATATCCTTGACATTTTTTTGATTTCACACGACAGATTTGTCATTAATTCTTTTAATATGAATACCAAAAATATATAAATAGTGCATAATATGACAATTTCTTCGCAAAATACGTAAACTAAAGAAAACTATGGTAAAATATACGTATAAAGAAATTAAGGAGGAATGTTTTATTATCTGAAGTATATTATTATTAATTAGCATCTGAATTTTTAAAATTATTAACTATCTTGAAACAAAAATAACTTTTAGTGTATTGGCGTACAGACTGTTAAAAAATAAGCAGTCATTTTAAATTATTAAATGTTTCGGTAAGAAATAATTTTAAGATGAAGAAGCTATGAATAATAATTACACGAAATTAAGAAAAGGTTTAATTAAAAAAGTATTTAGTTTTGAAAATAGTAAGAAATTATTAACTCACGTTTTCGCATGACAAATAGTATTATTAATTTTCAAATTTAATACGTTTTTTAATGAAAGTTTAGAAGTTTATGTGAGAATGATAAAATAAGAATGTACAGTTTTGACAAAATAAAAATGTACAAAT
>NZ_CAUPZX010000005.1:0-78932 GCF_963515875.1 uncultured Gemella sp.
AAAATACTAAACAAAAATAACTGAATATTTTGTCCAACTTTTTGGGTGCAGTACCCCCTTACTTAATAAGTAGGGGTTTATTTTTTTATGCAATTTTTAAAAAAATTTTAAAATATCTATTGAAATTATATCGATTAAGTGATATAATATAAATATAAGTTGGCAGAGGAACAGAAAGGAGAAAAAAATGGAAGATATGACAAATGAACAATTTAATCAATTTAAAGAAACTCTTCTAAAGTTAGTGCTAGAGAGATTAGAAAATAGCAAAACATTAGAAGAAGCTAAAGAAAAAATAGAAGCTCTAATCGAAGATTAGAACTTCTAAAAAAACGAACGGTAATCAAGGTGAAGTCCTAAGCCACTTCACCTCGCTACTAAGATAATAATAACATAAAAATGGCTTAAATTCAATAAAAAAGAAGGTTAGAATATGGTTGATAAATTAATTAAAGAAATAGAAGAACTTTTAAACAGTGAAATTAGTAGTTATAAAATAGCTAAAGATTCTGGAGTCTCTTATTCATTGATATCAGATTACAGAAATGCTAAAAGAAAAATAGAGAATATGACATTACAAGTCGCAAATAAATTAATCAAATACACGGAGGAATTAAAAATGAAAAATTATGATAAAATGATGGTTGTTGTTAATGAGTTAGTATTAGAAGAAGGAGCAACAGTGACTTACTGGACTGAAGAAAATCCTAACGACTGTACTTGTTGCTATTCAGTTGAAGAGTTAAAGGCTCATTTAGGAAATATGGAAGAAGATGAATACGAAAAACTAGTATTTCAAGTTGACAACGGGGATGATTGTGACAAGTCTTATCAGTTCTATATGAGAGAATATCAAGCAGTATTAGATCGAGATGAAATAACATTATCTTTCTTACATAACACTAGATAAGAAATTAAGCCCCAAAATAAAGGGGCTTTCCCTGTGGGGAAAATTTAGGGAAAAAGCATCTAAATGCTTGTTAAAATCTGTTGTATTTTAAATATACTGAGATACTTTTTAAATTACTTTAAATATGCTATAATATATTGATAAATACACGTTTTATACTTGAAATATATTTTGTTATACTTCAAATTTAGAGGAACGTCGATAAGGTAAAATTAATTGTAAGATATAAACTTAGGAGAAATTATGCAACAGTATTTTTTAAATAAAGAGTTAAATGTTGAATCAACATATGAATTATCAAAAGAAGATAGCAATCATATCGTAAGAATTATGAGAAAACAAAATAATGATAAAGTCTATGTTGTATTTAAAAATGAAATTAAATATATTTGTACAATTATAGATAATAATGTAGATAAGGTATTAGTTGCTCCATATGAGCAAGTAAGCGGTAGTAATGAGCTTCCAACAAAAATTACAGTAGCTATACCACCATTAAAAAATGATAAGATAGAATACTTAATTCAAAAACTAACAGAACTTGGAGTAAGTAATATAGTTCTATTTAATTCTGAAAGAAACATTGCTAAAATAAAGAAAGATAAAGTAGATTCTAAACTTAATAGATGGTCAAAAATTATTAAAGAAGCTTCAGAACAATCAAAACGAAATCTTATACCAGATATTACATATGTTGATAGTTTGAGAGATTTAGTGAATTTTTCTGAGAAATATGATCATAAAGTGGTAGCTTACGAAAAAGAATCAGTGAATGAAGATAATATTAATCTTAAAAATTTATTAAATTCTGAGTTGAATAATAAAGATGTAATAGCAGTTTTTGGAAGCGAAGGCGGCCTATCAGAAAATGAGATTAGTATTTTAACTGAGAATAAATTTAGTGTGATAGGATTAGGAAAAAGAATATTACGAGCTGAAACTGCTCCGCTATATTTTGTTAGTTGTGTAGCTTATTTTAGTGAATTTAAGTAAAGGAGTCTAGGATATGAGTGTAGAATTGAATTTAACTGCAAAAGAAATATATGAGAAAGAATTTAAAAAAAGTAGAGTTAAAGGATATAGTGAAGAAGATGTAAATGATTATTTGGATTTAATAATTGAAGACTATATGAAATTAGATAAACTTTTGACTCGATTAAAAGAATTAGAAATTGAAAATCAAAATTTAAAAATTAAAATTGATGCTTTAAAAAATGCTAATCGAGATGAAAGACCTGTACAAGTTACTAATTTAGATATTTTAAAAAGATTATCTAAACTTGAAACGGCTGTATTTGGTCCGAACAGTGTAGATTATGATTTGTAAAATATTAATCTATTAAAAAGGAGATAATAATGAATGTATTATTAATTGTATCTGGAGGAATTGCTGCATATAAAGCAATAGACTTATCTAGTTCTCTTGTTAAAAAAGGTTATAATATAAAAGTTATTTTGACTAGAAATGCCGAGAATTTTGTAACTTACTTACCTTTTCAGACTTTAACAAAAAATAAAGTATATACTAGTACGTTTGATGAATTAGATGAAAAAGAAATACAACATGTAGATCTGACTAAATGGGCTGATAAAATAATCGTTGCTCCTGCTACAGCAAATATAATTTCAAAATTTTCTAGTGGAATTGCTGATGATTTAGCTACTTCATTAATGCTAGCTGTCAGAGATTTTAAAAAGGTATATATTGTGCCTGCTATGAATACTGCTATGTATCATAATCCTATTATTAAAGAGAATATAAGGAAACTAGAGAGTTTTGGTTTTAATTTTGTTGAACCTGATAGTGGTTTATTAGCATGCGGTGATATAGGTGAGGGGAAATTTCCAAGTATTGAAAAAATTGAAAGAACAGTGTTCTCTTCAGAAAGAGTTGATTTAAAAGGTAAGAAGGTATTAGTAACTGCTGGACCAACTAAGGAATTTATAGATCCATTTAGGTGTCTAACAAATCCATCTTCAGGGAAGATGGGTATCTCTATAGCTAATGAATTTGCAAGACGCGGAGCTAGTGTTATTCTAGTAACAAGCGTTGAAAGTAATAACATTAATAAAAATATAAATATTATAAAAATTATTAGTACTAGTGATATGTTTGAAGCGGTGAGAAATAATTATAAAGATTGTGATTATATAGTAAAAGCCGCAGCAGTTTCAGATTATACTCCCGTTGAAGTATTTGATAAAAAAGTTAAGAAACAAGATGGATCTTTATCAATAGAATTCAAAAGAACACAAGATATACTCAAATATGTTGGAGAAAATAAGTCTAAGTACCAAAAAGTAATAGGTTTTGCTGCTGAAACAAATAATTTGATTGATTATGCAAAAGAAAAAATTATTAAAAAGAATCTTGATTATATAGTTGCTAATGATATTTCACAAAATGATATAGGATTTGGTAGTGATAATAATGAAGTCTATATAATAGACAAATTTGATAAGATAACTAAAGTTGATAAGAATAGTAAAGATAATATAGCAAGAGCAATAGTAAACGAAGTGACTAAGTAACATTTAGTAATTTATAAAATTAATTGAAAGTGAGGTGAGGTTATGTATGCTGAAGTAATAATTGATGTAAACAATCATAATGTTAATCAGAGTTATTATTATTTAATTCCAAAAGAGTTTCAAGATAAAGATTTAGAAGGTTATAGAGTAGAAGTACCTTTTGGTTCTAGAATAATTCAAGGTTATATAGTAGCTGTTAAGGAAGGTGAATTAGAGAACGGTGAGGTTAAGGATTTTAAGTATATAAAGAAAATTAAAGATGATTTTCCGATTTTAACTAAAGAAATGATACTATTGTCTAAAGTAATGACTGATGAATTGTTTTGTACTAGAATTCAAGCGATTGAAACATTAATTCCTACTAGTTTAAAGAATAAATATGTTGAGTATTATGAACTAATTGATGCAAATACCACTTTACTTTTGGATTATGCTAAACATTTTAATAGTGAAAATTTAATTGAAAAGAAAAAATTTGAAAAGTTATTTACTGTTTCTCAAATTGGCTATTTAATCTCACTAAAAGCAATAAGACTTATAAGTAAAATTAAAGAAGTGAATAATGTTGAAGTAGAGGAATACATTAAAATTAATGAGTATAAGGATGAAAAACTTACAAAAAAACAATTAGAACTAGTCAACTATTTACTTAAAAATAATAAAATAAAGAAATCAAAGATAAAAGATATTCTAAATATAGGAAGTCCTGTTGTAAAAAAATTACTAGAATTAAATATAATAAAGGTTGAAGAAGAGGAAGTTGTTAAGAATATTAATACAGATATTATTCAAAACGACACTACGCTTAGTAAATATCAACAAGTTATTTATGATAAAGTAAGTGAAAACTTTGATAAATCAAAATTTAATGAATATCTTCTTCATGGTGTTACTGGATCAGGAAAAACGGAAATATATATTAAACTTGTTGAAGCAACGATTAAAAACGGTAAAGATGCCATAGTATTAGTGCCTGAGATCATTTTAACACCACAGATTGAGAAAAAATTTAGAAAAGTCTTCAATGATAATATAGCTGTTATTCATTCTAGATTAAATTCTAGAGAAAAATTTAATGAATGGAAAAAAATAAGAGATGGAAAAGTTAAAATATGCTTAGGAACTAGATCGGCAATTTTTGCTCCTTTTCATAATTTAGGTATTGTTATTATTGATGAAGAGCATGAAAATAGTTATAAACAAACAGACTCACCTAGATATGATGCTAAAGATATTGCTAAAAAACGTGGATTTTATAATAAATGTACAGTGTTATATGCAAGTGCAACACCCTCTGTAGATTTGTATTATAATTTCGAAAATAATAATCCTAATAATTTATTAAAATTATCGCATAGATTCAATAATAAATTACCAAAAATTAGTGTTGTTCACAATGATGATAAAGAAGATGTTATTGCAACTGAATTATTAATTAGAATTAAAGAAAAAATAGAAAAAAATGAGCAAATCTTATTATTAATGAACAAAAGAGGTTATACTAATTTTATCCGTTGTTTTTCTTGTGGGCATTTATATAAGTGTGAAAACTGTGATATAAGTTTAAACTATCATAAACATGATAACTCATTACGTTGTCATTTTTGTGGGTATCAAAAAAAGATTACAAGTATTTCTAAGTGCTGTGACCACCCTGAATTAGTATCTGGTAATTATGGTATTCAACGTGTAGAAGAGTATTTATACGAAAATATTCCAGGTGTTAGAATAACAAGGATGGATTCTGATACAACGAGTAAAAAAGGTGCGTATGAAAAACTTTTAACTGATTTTAAAAATCACAAATCTGATATTTTATTAGGCACTCAAATGATTTCTAAAGGTTTAGATTTTCCAAACATCACATTAGTAGGCGTACTATCAATTGATAGTATGATTGCATTACCTAGTTTCAAAGCTAATGAAAAACTATTTCAATTATTAGTTCAAACAGCAGGGAGAGCAGGACGTAGTAAGAAAGAAGGAGAAGTAGTTTTTCAGACAAATATCGCAAGTAATATAATAGATTATGCAATTGAACATAGTTATGAAAAGTTTTATAAATACGAATTAAATCGTCGAAAACTAATTGATTATCCTCCGTTTTGTAAAATATCATTTATAACAATTAAAGGTTATGAAGAGAAAAAAACAGAACAAGTTGCTAAGATGATATATAGTTTTATTAATGGGAAGCAGCAAGGTTTATCTATATTAGGTCCAAACAAAAGTTTGTTTTATAAGATAAATAAGGAATATAAGTTTAATATTGCGATTAGATATAAGGATGAAAATTATAAACAATTATATCCAATTTTAAAATATATAAATGATTATTTTGCTGAAAGTTTTTCAAGAGAAAAAATATCGATAACAATAGATAATGCAGCCTTAGATTATATGTAAATTTTTTAAATTTAATTGTACGAATATTTCATTAAAAAAGAATATTATATACCAATAAAATCAACTTACTAGTATAGCTATGTGAGTTGATTTTATTTCTGGAAAAAACGGTAAAAATTTGAAAAAAACGCGATTTTATCGTATAATAAAGAGATGTAGAATTATACTTAAATGACTGGAGGAAGATTGTGGAAATAGAACAAGTTATAAAAATTTCACAACTCTATGATTTTTACTCTGAATTACTAAGTGATAAACAAAAGCAATACTTAGATGATTATTATTTCAATGATTTATCACTTACAGAGATTTCTGAGAATTATAATATATCAAAACAAGCTGTATCAAATAATATTAAGCGAACGATAGTAGAATTAGAGCAGTTTGAAGAGAAGTTAAATTTAATAAAATTAAACAATCAACGATTGTTTTTACTTAACGAAATAAAAAAATCAACAGTAGATACAGAAGTATTAACGTATGTTGAGGAATTGATAAAACTAGAAAATTAGGAGAGCTTGTATGGCATTTGAGAATTTATCGGAAAGATTACAAAATACAATAGCTAAACTTACTGGGAAAGGTAAAGTCTCTGAGGCAGATGTTAAAGAGATGATGCGCGAGGTTAGATTAGCTTTATTAGAAGCGGACGTTAACTTTAAAGTAGTAAAAGAATTCGTAAAGAAAATTAGCGAAAGAGCTGTTGGAACTGAAGTTATGAAATCATTAACTCCAGCACAACAAATAGTAAAAATTGTTAATGAAGAACTTGTTGAATTATTGGGTGGTTCTAATGTTGAATTAAATCAAGGCGGTAAAATTACAACAGTGATGATGGTTGGTCTTCAGGGTGCTGGTAAAACTACTACTGCAGGAAAACTAGCATTAAAAGTGAAAAAAACTATGAAGAAAAAACCGCTTCTTATTGCAGCTGACGTATATAGACCTGCTGCGGTTCAACAATTAAAAACTTTAGGGAAGCAGCTTGATATTGAAGTTTTTTATGTTGATAAAGATCCAGTTGATATTGTTAAAGATGGGTTAGCATTTGCTAAGGAAAATTACTTTAACTATGTAATTATTGATACTGCAGGACGTCTTCACATTGATGAATTATTAATGGATGAGTTAAAAAATATTAAGGCCGCAACAACACCAGATGAGATACTATTAGTCGTTGACGCTATGATTGGACAAGAAGCAGTAAATATTGCTACTTCTTTTGATGAACAATTAGATATTACTGGTTTAGTACTTACTAAATTAGATGGAGATACACGTGGTGGTGCTGCATTATCTATTAAATCTATTACAGGAAAACCTATTAAATTAGTTGGTATGGGTGAAAAAATGAATGACTTAGAGTTGTTCCACCCTGAACGTATGGCATCTCGTATCTTAGGTATGGGTGATGTACTTACACTAATAGAAAAAGCTCAAGCGTCAATAGATGAAGATGAAGCAAAAAAAATGCAAGAAAAAATTCTAAATCAAAGTTTTACTTTTGAGGATTTTCTAACTCAGTTAGAACAAGTAAAAAAACTAGGAAGCCTTAAAGATATACTTGGGATGATTCCAGGTATGGGTAAACTTAAAAATATGAATTTAGATGCAGTTGATGAAAAACAATTTGTCTATATTGAGGCAATTATTAAATCGATGACTATCGAAGAAAGACAGAATCCAGATATTATTAGCGTTCCACGTAGAAAACGTATTGCCCAAGGTAGTGGACGTCCTATAAATGAAGTTCATAAACTTATTAAACAGTTTGAAGAAATGAGAAAAATGATGAAGCAATTTGGTGGGCTTATGAATGACAAATCTAAGAGAAAGGGTCTAGGAAGAATGTTTGGCGGCAAACTTCCGTTCTAAAATATTTTATGAATAATATAGTTTTATTCCAACCAGAAATTCCGGCTAACACAGGGAACATAGCCCGAACTTGTGTTGGTACTAATACAAGGCTACATTTAATTAGACCGTTAGGTTTTTCAATTGATGATAAACATGTTAAAAGAGCTGGTTTAGATTATTGGGATAATTTAGATTTAGTTGTGTGGGATAGTTTTGATGAATTTTTGGAAGCTACAAATGATAAGAATTATTATTTAATCACTAAATTTGGTACGAAAAATTATTGTGACTTTGATTTTTCAAATGAAAATAATGAAGATATTTACTTTATTTTTGGAAGAGAAACAAAAGGATTACCAAAAAATTTTAGAGAAAAATATAGTGAACAAGCATTGCGTATTCCAATGAGTGAAAATGTTCGTTCGTTAAACTTATCTAATACTGCAGCCTTAATAATTTATGAAGCATTAAGACAACAAAATTTTAATAAATTACAGTAATATGCAGATTATTTTGGGTTATCCCAAAAGGTATATTAGAAACACAAAGACGCGTGATTTATTGATATCTAAAATTAAAAATAGTTTTTTGGATATTTAATAAGTTTTCAGAGGTGTGACTCTACATCGATTTCTTTGAAATCACAAATTTTAGGTCGCCACCTCTTTATAAGAATATAAAAGGAGAAAAACATGACATTTGTTGATATTATAGATGATAATAACTTAGTTGAAGACAGTACTAAAGAGATGTTACTTAAATTATTGGAATGTGCTGCCGAGTATGAAAATGTTGATACTGAAATCACTGAGATGTCATTGTCTTTTGTAAGTAAAGATGAAATACAAGAAATTAATCGTGATTATAGAGGCAAAGATGTACCTACTGATGTTATTTCTTTTGCTTTAAATGATGAAGTTGAAGATGAAATTGATATTATAGGTCTTGAAGACGAGATTAATTCAATTGGAGATGTAATTATCTGTGTTGACATTGCACATGAACAGGCTAAAGAGTATGATCATAGTTTCGATAGAGAAATAGGTTTTCTTGCTGTCCATGGATTTCTACATCTATTAGGTTATGATCACATGACTGAAAAAGATGAAATAGAAATGTTTGGTAAACAAGATGAAATTTTAGAGAAATTTGGTTTAAGGAGATAAGCATGTTTGAAGAACAAATTAAAACGGGTTTTGTCACAATTATAGGTAGACCTAATGCCGGTAAATCAACGCTATTAAACAACATATTACAACAAAAAATTGCAATAATGTCAGACAAACCACAAACTACTAGAAATATTATTAATGGTGTTTACACAGACATTGATTCTCAAATCGTATTTATAGATACGCCGGGTATTCATAAACCAAAACATAGACTAGGTGACTATATGATGAAACTTGCTAGTAGTGCAATACAAGAATCAGAGATAGTATATTTAATCATTAATGCTAGTGAAAAATTTGGACCTGGTGATCAACATCTGATAAATATTGTTAAAGAGTTAAAAGTTCCAACGTTCCTATTAATTAATAAAATTGATTTAATTTCACCCGAACAATTAATTCAAATAATTGAATTTTACAAAGATTTGTATGACTTTGTGGAAATAGTTCCTATATCAGCTCTTAAATCTATCAATGTAGATAATTTACTAAATACTACAAAAAAATATTTACAACCAAGTTATAAAATGTATCCCGACGATGTAATAACTGATTCACCTGAATATTTTGTTATTTCAGAATTTATAAGAGAAAAAGTACTTCAATTAACAGAACAAGAAATTCCACATTCTATTGCCGTTGTTATTGATAGAATTGAGAAGGAAGCAGGTAAGAAGAAAAATATTATTGCTACAATAGTTGTTGAAAGAAAATCACAAAAAGGTATGATTATCGGTAAACAAGGTAAAATGATTAAAGAAATAGGCTCAAGAGCAAGAAAAGATATCGAAGTTCTTTTAGGAGAGAAAATATTTTTAGAACTATGGGTTAAAGTTATTGATAATTGGAGATCAAAACCAAATCAAATTCGAGATTTAGGCTATAGGGATGATATCTTTGACTAATAGAAATTTCATAACAGGAATAATTATTAAAAAAATAAGATATAGAGATTATCATGAAATACTACATGTATTGACAAAACATGGTAATGTAGAGAGTTTCTTTTATGAGAATGTTCATAAAAGTAAAAAGAAGATAAAAGTTAGCACACCTTATGAGGTATCGATAAATTTCTTCCCTACAAAAGGTATGAATAAAATAACAAATTTAGAAATTGAAAATACATATACCAATATAGTGTATGATATTTTGAAGAACAGTTATGTATCGAATATGTTAGAGTATGCTAACTTAATTAATGATAGTTCTATTAATATGTATAAATTATTAAAATTATGCTTAATTAATATAGAGAGTGGTGTTTCTGAGAAACTTGTTTTAATTTATTACTTATGTCAAATATTAAAAGAACAAGGTTTTATGTTTAAATATCAGAAAACAGAGCATATTTATATTGGTTATAGTTTTTTAAAAAGTAGTTTTGTGGATAAATTTAATATAGACCCGAGTGTGTATGGGTTAAATGATTCTTTAGTAAAGCTGACATATTATATGACTGTTAAAAATATAAACTTTTTAGAAGGTTTAGAAATTGATAATAAAGATTTACTTCGTCTATTTTCCTTTTTAAATGTTTTATTAAAAGAATTTATAGGAATAGAAACTAAATCTTATACTAAAATATTAGAACTTGAAGAAATGCTTGGTTCTAATTAAGAAAGAGGCTTTTTATGAATAATGCAATAGGAGTATTTGATAGTGGAGTAGGTGGTTTAACAGTTGCTCGTGAAATTATGAGGCAATTACCTAACGAAACTATTTATTATTTCGGAGATGTTAAAAACTGTCCATATGGAGATAAAAATAAGGAAGAGATAATAGTAAATACGGATAGAGCAGTAAAATTCTTGATAGATAAAGGGGTTAAGATGGTTGTCTTGGCGTGTAATACGGCAACGGCAGCGGCCCTTGAATATTTGCAAAACAAATATGACGTTCCTATAATAGGGGTTGTTCAACCAGGTGCAAGACGTGCTATTCAAGCAACAGAAAATAATAAAGTACTTGTATTAGGAACTAAATTTACAGCGAATTCAAAAGTTTATGATTTAGAAATAGAAAACATAAATTCTGATATTATTGTCTTTGATAAAGCTTGTCCAATGTTTGTCCCTTTTATAGAGAAAGAAGGTAATCTTGATAAAGAGGCAACACGACAAATGATTAAAGAAACATTAGAAAACACGAGTACTTTAGGTGTTGATACTGTAGTTTTGGGCTGCACACACTATCCTATATTAAAAAAAGATATTGAAGAATACTATGGAAATAACATTAAGGTTATATCTTCAGGAAGAGAAGCAGCACGAGAAGTAAGTACAGTATTAGGATATGCAAAACTTCATCAGAAGAAGTTTAATAAAAAAGATCATAAATTTTTCATCTCACAGCATAGTGATAATTTTAATAATATTGCTTCTAAATGGTTAAATAAAGAAATCAATGCAGAAGTTGTTGAAATATAGGAGAAAATAAATGAAAGAATTAATATTAGCATCTAATAATGCTCATAAAGTAGAAGAAATTAAAAGTATTTTAGATGATTATAAGATTTTAACGCTTAAAGATATTGGATATTATGAAGATATAATTGAGGATGGTACTACATTTGAGGAGAATGCATTAATAAAAGCAAGAACTATAGCAAAATACTCTGGTAAAGCTGCAATTGCTGATGATAGTGGACTGAGTGTAGCTCTTTTAGATGGTAGACCGGGTGTTTATTCTGCAAGATATTCAGAAGAACAAACTGATGAAAAAAATATAGAAAAAGTTTTAGCAGAACTAAATGGTGAGAAGTCTGAAGCTAAATTTGTTTCTGTAATAGCTCTTGTTAGACCAGATGGTAGTGAAGTAACTTTTAGAGGAGAATGTCACGGTGAAATAATTTTTGAGAAAAGAGGAAGTAACGGATTTGGTTATGATCCTATCTTTTATGTACCAAGTTTAGAAAAAACTTTTGCTGAATTAACACCAGAACAAAAGAATAGCATTAGCCATAGGAAAGAGTCTTTAGAAAAATTTTCAAAGTATTTGAAAGAAGAAGATTATGAAAACTAAAATAATTCGAGAAGATTGTATTGCATGTGGTAATTGTAATGCTATATGTCCAGATGTCTATGATTATGATGAAGATGGAATTGCTTATTGTATTGTAGATAATAATGAAATGAAAGATGAAATTTTAGAAAAGTATCATAGTTTAGTTCTCGAAGCACAAGAAAACTGTCCAACAGAGGCAGTTTATGTAGAAGAAGACTAGAAAGGAGAGAAGATTGAGCAATAAAAAATCAAAAAGCACTAAAAAAACTACAAAAAATAAAAAAAATAATAAAGTTATTAGTAAGAAGTCTCCATCAAAAAAATCTTCAAAAAATAATGTAATTCCTATATTGACTAAGGAAACATATAGAGGCTTATATTTTGTAATTTCTGTTCTTATAGTAATACTATCTATTTTACAAATGGGCTTTATTGGGAAATTTTTTGATTCACTATTTAAATATTTATTTGGTAGTTTTAGCTATATTTTTTATATAATTATAATAGCAACCCCGATATATTATATTATTAATAAAAAAGTTAAGACACCTGTTATTGTTACAACATTATTTGTATTAATTGACTTTTTATTTCAATTAATTTATGTAGGAAATAATGATAGTAATTATATAAGTTTCAATGAAATATATAATAACATGGTAACAAAGTTTGGTGGTGGATTATTTTCATATTATCCTATAAAATTGTTAATTTATTTATTATCATATTATGGATCGTTACTTGTTATTATTTCAGCAATAATTACTGTTATTTTCTTATACTTCAATATAAATCATAGAACATTTGTTTTAAAACTAAAGTATTATATAGTTAATGCTTTTGATAAAAATGAATATGTAGAAGATACAACGGAATTTTATGAAGACGATATTATCTATGATGAATATTCTACTGTAGATATTGAACAAGAAAATTCAAATGAGAAAAGATATAATAATATTAAAGACAAAGATTTAGTAGTTGATATTAGAGAATTTAAAGAAGACGAAGTAAATAATGATGAGCAATTCATCCAAAAGCCTACAAGAAAACAAAAGAAATCTAGAATAAATAATAGTGAAATTGAAGAAGTTACAAATGATTTAAAATCAGAAGAATCATATGATAATTACCAACTTCCTCCGGTTACATTGTTAAATAATCCAGTGAAAAAACAAACTATTACAAAAGGGGATGTTGTTGAGAAATCAAAAATCCTTCAAAGTACTTTTAATAACTTTGGTATAGAAGTTAAGATTGTTAAGGCAATTGTTGGACCATCAATTACTCAATTCCAAATATTACCGACTCCTGGAACAAAGGTAAGTAAAATTGTAAATTTAAGTAATGATATTGCATTGAATTTAGCAGCTAAAGATGTACGTATAGAAGCTCCGATACCAGGTAAGTCACTAATTGGTATTGAAATTCCTAATACTGTAAATGAATTAGTTACAATGAAAGAAGTATTTATCAATGATGAAGATAATTCTCCGTTGTCTGTCGCATTAGGTAAAGATGTATCAGGAGAATCAATATTTACAAGAATCGATAAAACACCACACTTATTAATAGCTGGATCTACTGGAAGTGGTAAATCTGTATGTGTTAATACTATTATTACTAGTATCTTATTAAAAAATAGGCCAGATAAAGTTAAATTAATTATGATTGACCCAAAAATGGTAGAATTATCTATTTATGATGGAATACCACATCTTCTTACTTCGGTAGTTACAGATCCAATAAAAGCCTCAGATGTACTTCATAAAGTAGTGCTAGAGATGGAAAATAGGTATAGAGAGTTTGCTAGAGCTCGTGTTAGAAATATGGAAGGCTATAACAAAATTGCAGAAAAAGATCCTGATTATAAAGAACTGCCGTACATAGTTGTTATAATTGATGAGTTAGCTGATTTAATGATGGTATCATCTAAAGAAGTTGAGGAATCAATTGCTCGTATAGCACAAAAAGCTCGAGCTGCAGGAATACATATGATAATAGCCACACAAAGACCATCAGTAGATGTAATAACTGGGGTAATTAAAACAAATATTCCATCAAGAATAGCATTTGCTGTAAGTTCAAGTATTGACTCAAGAACAATATTAGATAAATCAGGTGCTGAAACATTATTAGGAAAGGGTGATATGCTTTATTTATCTGCTGATTCGAGTAAACCAGTACGTATTCAAGGTGCGTTCCTTTCAGATGAGGAAGTAGAAAAAGTAGTTGATTATGTAAAGAGTCAATCAGAGGCTCAGTATGATCCGAATATGACTCCAAGTGAAGTAAGTTCACAAGGAAGTGTTTCATCAGCTGATGAAGTGGATCCAATATATAAAGAAGTATTATTATTTATTGCAAAAACTCAAAAAGCTTCTGCATCATTACTGCAAAGAAGATTTAAAATTGGTTATAATAGAGCTGCTCGAATAATAGATATGCTTGAGGAAGATGGATATATTGGTCCGGTTGATGGAAGTAAACCTAGAAAAGTATTCTTAGAAAAAGAGTATGCAGAAGATTATGAATAATTAAGTTTACGTAAATTAAATTATGTAAATATAAAAAAGAGAGGTATCTTAAATTGAAAAAAAATAAAAAATTATTAGTTGGATTACTTAGTATAGTAATCATGTCAGTAATTGGTTTATCTGCTTATGCTTATCAAAAGTATCAGATTGCACCAAATAAATTTATTATGAACAAAAGTAAATCAAAATTTGAAAAAATTATTAGCGAGAGTAAAAGTAAGTTTGATAAAGAAAATGATTTTAATAAAAAACTGAATGTACTTAAAGAGTTACAAGGTTATAAAGATGAAGTAGCAGCTGAAAACAAAGACAAAGTAAGAACTGATTTTGAAAAAACAGTAAAAGAAATGCGTGAAAAACTTAGTAATGATTTAAAAAATAAGATTAATAAGTTAACATTAAATGATGAAGATAAAAAAGATAGTGCAAAAGTAGAGAAAGCTAAAAAAGAATTATCTGATTTACAATCTTTAATCAATGAAAATAAAAATGTATTATTTGAAAAACAAAGAGATTTAAATGATGTTCTAGAACTGTTAACAAAAGCTTTAACTAACGTTGGAAGTCAAGTTTCTCAAGAAACTAAACAAAATATTGAACGTGGCAGAACTGATAGTAATGCACCAGTTGCAAATACTAATAACAATTCAAATAACAACAATAGCAATTCTAATGCTAGAAATAATACTAGACGAGATAATTCAAATACTAATACTAATACTAATAGTAATAGTAATAATAGTAATTCTAACGCTAACAACACTAACAACAGTAACGCAAATACAAATGCAAATACGAATACAAGTAATACTAATACGAATAATAACTCAAATTCAACGCCAACGCCTGCGCCAACAGAAACACCAGCTGCACCGGCAAATCCAACGCCAACGCCTGCGCCAACAGAAACACCAGCTGCACCGGCAAATCCAGCTCCATCTCCTACACCAGCAGGAACACCAGCTGCACCGACAAATCCTGCTCCTAGTACACCTGGGGTATAATAAAGATGAAAAATACAGGATAATAAATTTTATCCTGTATTTTTTATTGTAGCAAATTATAGAATATGATATAATTATTAATGAATTAATTTTATATTTATGTAAGAAGGGTAAGTAATAATAATGAATCTACCAAATAAAATAACTTTATTTAGAACAATATTAATACCTGTATTTATAATTTTTTTACTAGTAGACATGGGAGGAAGTATTTCTATTCTTGGAGGAAGAGAAATAACAATAAATATTTTCATAGCTGCTTTAATATTTATCTTTGCTTCATTAACTGATTTTATAGATGGATATTTGGCAAGAAAGTATAATTTAGTAACTAATATGGGGAAATTCTTAGATCCTTTGGCTGATAAACTTTTAGTAGGAAGTGCCTTCATAGTTATGGTTGAATTAGGTTTAATGCATAGCTGGATGGTAGTTATTGTAATTGCAAGAGAATTTGCTGTTACAGGTCTTAGGCTACTTGCAGTTGAAAGAGGGGAAGTGATACCTGCCGGTATTTTAGGAAAACTTAAAACTATTAGTCAATTAATCGCTATAATTCTTATATTATTAGGAAATCCTATTTTTAATACTATAGGATTTAAACTAGATTATATTCTATTATGGATATCAGTAATTTTAACAATACTATCTGGAATCGAGTATTTCAAAAATTCATTACATGTATTTAAATAATGTTAGTGATAGGTTCATCCTATCCTAGCATTATTATTTTTTGAGAGGTATTTTTTAAATGGATAATATATTAAAAGATGAGGATTTTAAAAGAAAATTCCCCATAAAACTTGTTAAACATAATAGTGAGTGGACTAGTTGGTATGAAGATGAAAAAACAAATTTACTTGATAGACTAAAAAAATATAAAGTAACTCTATATCACATAGGGAGTACAGCAATAGCAAATATTTATTCAAAGGATATAATAGATATAATTTTAGAAATTTATAAAAGTGATGATTTTGATAGTATAATGGATATTTTGAATGTAGAATGGGAACTACGTTGGAAAGAAGATGATAAAGCTTTTCTAGTTAAAGGGTATGGTGATAATGGTTTTCAAGCTAAAGTCTACCATCTTCATGTAAGAAGAAAAGGTGATATTGAGGAAGTTAAGTTTAGAGATATTTTAATAGAAAATCCAAAAATAGCAAAACAATATGAAAGATTAAAATTAGATTTAGAACTAACATACAAGTATGATAGAGAGGGATATACTGCAGGTAAAACGAAATTTATAAAAGATACTATAAAAGAATATAGTTTACATAATTAAATATATGTAAATTATATTCTTTATTTAACTTCTTTATTTTTGAAATGTTTATATAATCCTTGAATTGCAACTATTGACCAAACACCTTAAATCAGAGCCAAATACATTCAGTAATAGATAGTTAAGAGAAGTTGTTTTAAGTTTTCCTAATTGACTAAATACAAATCTACTATTAGTATTCAAATACTTGTACAATAATACCCAGTTTTACCTCAATAGAAGATATATTTCAATACTAATCATCAAGTTTATCAATATTTTGCTTAATAATCTTTTTTGATTCATTAATGTATAGCATTGATGTATCACTGTTAGAATGTCCCATTTGCGTCATAATTATTGGTATGTTTCCGTTTGTTTTAAGAGCTAATTTTGTCCCGTAACTGTGTCTTAATTTGTGTGGTGACATTGGAACATTAAATGCATCTGTATATTTCATTACCAATTTCTGAATGGCTCTTATTGATAGTCCAGTTTTGTTTTTACTAATGAATACGTAATCTTCTCTATTGAGCTTAATAGGAAGGGAAGTAATGTATTCATTAAGTCTATCTAGAGCTGATTTAGTAATTATGACTGTATCAACTTTATTCCCTTTTCTAATTACGTTAATTTCACTATTAAGAAAATCTATATCTTTTACTTTTAGATTAGCAAGTTCATTAACACGGATACCGCTTTTTAAAAATAGAGTTAATATAGCTAAATCTCTTGCTTTATCTCGAAGAAAAAATGATTTTCCATGATTAGACAATGTTTGTTCATATTCAAATTCAACGTACTGCAAAAATTCCTCATCTTGAGAATCTAAGAATATCTTTTCTGATATTTTCTTTGATCTTGAAGATAAAGTTTCTTTAACACGGTTAATGGGTATTTTAAGCATTACATTTCGTTCAAAATAAGCACGACCTTGTTCAGTTTCGCTTGTTACAGTAAGAAACTTGTAGAGTGATCTCATAGCAGCCTTATAGTTATTAATAGTAGTTTGACTACGGTATTTACCATTAACTTGTTCACGAGATAGACTCTTGAAATAACTTTCCATTTCTTTTTTAGAAATATTCTCTAAAGTAGAAAGGCTGACATCTTTAATAAGTTCAGCATCAGATATAGTTTCTCTTATTGTCCAATTTAAAAAGTTCTTATATGTTTCAAGATACCTGTGCAAAGTCAATGGTGATAAATTGTCATAATATGTATCTATAAAATCTTCTATGTAATCAGGAAACTCTGGAAGTATTTTATTTATTTTTTGTTTATAATAATCACGTTGATTCATTGGTATTACTACATTCTCCTATACTCAATTAATTGTACATATAATATGTATTATGCGAACAATTATATTATATCATATTTATATACTTCTTTCAATAACATTAATCCCCCTCATTTATTTAAAAGTGAAATTAGTTCTATTCTATTTTATTGCTATATTTTATTTATATTTTTTATTCTAATTTTAGAAATTTAGAATAATATCACACAAATTATATTTATTACTTTTATGATTTTATATTTTTCAAATATTCGATCTATTTAAATGGCGTATAAGCCTTCTAAAATTTAAAAATAATATAATTACTCCAAAAACTTATTATAATGCTCAGAATTAATTTAAATGGCTATTTATATGAAATTTAGTATATTCTAATGAATTTTGAAGTTTTTTTCTATTATGTAATGAATATAATGTAAAAAGCTACCTAAGTTTCCTTAGATAGCTTAAAGTTTATCGCTTAATTATACACGCTCAACTTTTCCGGATTTTAAAGCTCTAGCAGAAACCCAAACTTTTTTAGGTTGTCCGTCTACTAAAATTGTTACTTTTTGTAGATTGGCTTTGAATTTTCTTTTAGTTGCGTTCATCGCGTGTGAACGAGTATTTCCTGAACGAGCTTTACGTCCAGTTACGTAACAAACTTTTGCCATGAATTAATCCTCCTTTTGGAAATAGTTTATTCATAACATTTACTACATACACATGTAATAATATAACATAACTAAACATAAATATCAAGTAAAAACATTTAATTATTTAAAAAATATTTATGTAAGTGAAGTTATTATTAAAATTATAACAAAAGCAATAAGTGCTGAAACTGTTGTTCCTAGTGTCCATGTCTTAAATGTAGTTTTAAAATCCAGATTTAAGTACTGTTTAAACAACCAAAACCCAGGATCATTTACATGTGAGCAAAACATACTACCAGCAGTGATACTTAGCATTATAAATACTGGTGAGTAACTAACGGTTGGAACAAGTGGCTCTACTATGGCAAGTGTTGTTATAGCCGCGATAGTTGCACTACCAAGTGATATTCTTAGTATTGCTGCTACTATAAAACTTATTACTATTGGAGACAGATTCAAACCATTTGTTAAACTAACAATTTCATCTGTAACCTTTGAGTCTACTAGGACTTGTTTTAGACCTCCAGCAGCTCCATTAATTAAAAGAACAACAGCAATTGTCTTAATTGACTGACTTAGCAATGGAACAACGCTACTTACTCTTAACCCTTTTGCTTTCATCAATTTTATTATAGCAATTAGTAAACTTATTATTAATGCGGTAACTGGATTACTTATAATAGATAAAATTCCTTTAATGTTTGTTGGTAAATTTGGAATACCTAAAAAAATTGTAGGAATTGTAATAAGTATAACAGGTAGTAACATTAATAGTATTGCAAAGGATGAACTCATAATCTGATTTTCAATTTTAAGCACATTTATAGAGTTAGTTGCTTTTTTAGTGATAGGCATTGTTTTAACTAGTTTTGAATTAGTTAATAATAGCCCTCCAATTAATGCTGTAGGAATTGCAACTATTAAACCATAGAAAAACACTTCTGCCATATTAAGATGAAATGTCTTAGTTATAATACTTGGACTTGGATGCGGCGGGAATAAGGCGTGGATAGTTAAAACTCCAATACTAGCAGGCAACGCAAGATATATTCTGTCTAAATCTAATTCTTTTGCGACTGCTAATATAATAGGTATAACTAATATAAATGCAACATCAAAAAATAAAGAAAAACTAATACACATTCCAGCAATAAGTAATCCTAATTGTATTCTTTTGATTCCAAATGTACTTATCATCTTTTTAGCGGTTATTTCAACTGCACCCAATTCTTCTAATATTCTACCGAACATCGCTCCCAATCCTAAAATCAAAGAAAGATGTCCTAGTAGTGATCCGGTCCCCTTCTCTATAGAATCGATTAATGTATTAGGGGAAAGACCTAAAAATAAACCTAGAATGATTGCAACTATTAATATTGATAAGAATGGTTCAAAATGCAACTTTGTAATAAGAAAAATTAAAGCACTTATACCAATAAATACTAATAACAATTTATAAGAATAAAATCCTAAAAAAACTGCTAAAGAACAATATACAATAAATCCTAGGATGATTGATAATTTATCTAATTTCATTATATTCTCCTTAATTTTTTCATTAGGTAATTATATCATTATTAACTAACTTAAGTAAAGATATACGATTTTTAATAATTATAGAACAAATTATTATGAGTATTTATCATTATTTATCTATTAAATAGTTCTGAAATTTTTTCAAATGTTCTAGCATTCCTTATAGTAATAGATTTATAAAAACTCTCTTTCATAAGTAATTTATGATATGAAGTTGATAAATAGTTTTTCTCATTGTATTTACCCCAAAAGACAGCTCTTTTTCCAAAGTGAACCATTTCGTCATTTAATGGCATGATCTTTATTCGCTCTTTCATTACAGAATAATCAACTTCATCACTATAAAAAAGAACATCTCTTCTAAAAAGTTCCTCTGACCACCATTCAGGTAAATTAGATATCTCGTCCAAATATTCTTCTTGTGTCAGTATTACTTTATTTATAGAAAAAGGGAAAGTCGCTAACATATGTGATATCTTATCACTAACAGTTTCTTTATTATCATTAGCGTCAAATATTATATTGCCGCTGTTAATATAAGTAATAACATTTTCGTATCCTAAACGTAAAATCAAATCTTTCAATTCAGCCATGGATACTTTATTCTTCCCACCAACATTTATTCCACGAAGTAAAAGTAAGTATCTCATATATATTCTCCTTTAAAAGAAGTCTCTCTATTATTACTATAATAGAGAGACTTTAATTTATTTTAAATTATGCTCTTGATACGTAAGAACCTTCAGCTGTATTAATAACTAATACGTCTCCTTCTTTAACGAATAGAGGAACTTGTAAAGTGTATCCAGTTTCTACTGTAGCAGCTTTAGTAGCTCCTTGTGCAGTATCACCTTTAACACCAGGTTCTGTTTCAGTTACAGTAAGTTCTACTGTTGTTGGTAAGTCGATACCTAAGATTTCATCACCAAACATTAAGATTGAAACTTCCATATTTTCTTTTAAGAAGTTTAATTCATATTTTAATTGTGCTTCAGGCACTTCGATTTGCTCGTAAGTAGCGTTATCCATAAATACATAAGCTTCACCAGTTGAGTAAAGATATGACATTTTTTGGTTATTGATTTGTGCTTTTGCTACTTTTTCACCAGCTCTGAAAGTTTTATCGTTTACTGCACCAGTACGCATATTTCTTAATTTAGAACGAACAAACGCAGCTCCTTTACCAGGTTTAACGTGTTGGAATTCCATTACTTTCCAAATGTTTCCATCAACTTCGATAGTAACTCCAGTTTTAAAATCATTAACTGATATCATTATTAAATTTCTCCTTTAAATTGTATTAATAATATTATAAATAAATTTTTTTTTAAAATCAAGGTATAAACTAATAATTTTAGTGTAAATTATAGTAATAGAAATATCAACACTTAACAAAGTTTACATAATATTATTTATGTAAACTTTAATTTATTATTTTTTCTTTATAGCCTCTACCATATATATTCGATTACCTTTTTTAATAAACTTATCTTCATACTCAGTATGAACATTATCTTCTTCATACACACTATTAGTTAAATCTAGTGAAAGTCTATTAAAAGTATATCCATATTTTGCATAACTCATTAAACTGTATTCAAATAAACCTTGGTTATCAGTTTTCTGAACGATTGTTTTATTACCATTTAATATTGCTTCATAACGTGCAAGAAATGTATGGAAAGTTAAGCGTCTTTTTTCATGTCTTGTTTTAGGCCATGGATCTGAAAAGTTTAAATATAACTGATCTACTTCCCCATCTGCAAAATATTCTAATAGATCTTCTGCATTCCCTGAGATTAACTTTAAATTATCTCTATGTGTTTCTTCAACTTTATCTAATAAGAATGTTAGTACAGTTGGTTGGGCCTCCATAGCTATATAATTAATGTCTGGGTGTCTTTCAGCAAGTGTATGAATAAACTTACCTTTCCCACTCCCAATTTCTAGATGAATTGGATTTTCATTTCCAAAAACTTCTTTCCATTTCCCCTTATTATTTTTAGGTTGTAAAAATACAACTGGACTATTCTCTAGACGCTCTCTAGCATCTGCTCTATTTCGAACTCTCATTCATGTACCTTTCTATTTTAATTCTATTGTTTTATTGAATAATTGTCTATTTTCTAATACTTTATCTTTTGAACCAAGAATACAAGTATATGCTTTAGATTTCATGTCTTTGAACTCTTTAGACAAACTTCTAATATCATCAATTGTTGTTGTTTTAATTTCATCAACAAGTTTATCATAAATATCAAATGGTGAGTTTGTGATGTATTTATTCAATGAGTAAGCAGCTTGAGCACTAGGTGACATTAACATATCTAATGCATTTAAAGTACCAATTATGTACTTGTTAAGATCATTATCATCAGCGTCTACATTTTCTACAAATTTATCAATTGCATAGTATATATCTAATGTTTCAGTTAAGTTTGGATCACGGTAAGACCATAAATTAAAATCTCCAAAAGTATTAAAAATCACACCAGAACCATAGGCACCGTTTTTCACACGTACATTATTCCATAGATAATCTAAACTTAATATATGTCTTAAAACTAAATGTTTACCACTATAACTGCTAATATTATAACCTACCCCAACATATTGAACTAGGGAGTCAAAGTAAAAACCTTCAGAATAACATTGATCTTCTAATTTGATTTCAAATCCTTTTTGTTTAACTAATTCACTAGGATATTTTAGTAAATATAAAGATATATTTTCTTTGAAATTATTAAATTCTTCCGTATTACCAACAAAGTTAACTAATAATCTAGCACGGTTAAAAATTAAATTTGTAACATTATATAGTTGTTCTTTAATTTTATCGCTATTTTGTTCATAATTATTTACTAATTCACTTATAAACACATAAAAATCATATTCTCCATGATACGAAGCTAACTTACTTTGAGGATTGTAATATCCACTAATACGACGTGAGACAAACGCGTGTCCCGAATTTTTAAATTTATTTTCTAGCATAAGTTTAATTTCTAGAAGTACATTGTACAGAGCTTCTTTATCTTCAAAATCAGCGTTAATTGTAGCTTCTTCAAGAATACAAGCCAATTCTCTTACTTTCTCAACTAAGTTCTTGGCACTGATTATAAATTTCACTTCGCATTCTTCACTTTTATGTTTTCTAAAGACATCGACATAAGAACTTAATCCACCAAGATTAGCTCCAATCTCTTTAATGATTTCTGCTTCTGATTTATTCTTAGTATTAAAGTTAAATAATAGATAAGACAAAACTGAAGCATATTGCATCTGTTCAATTTCAAAATCACTTATATCGAATAGTAATTTAGAATATGAAATACCATTAGTTACAGCATTAAAATGAGAAAAATTAATTCCATTATAATCTTCAAAGAAAGTTTCTTCAAATGGATTTTTCAACTTAACTTCATTAGCATCAACACATTTTATTTTCTCTAAATCTTCTTTTTTATCAGTACTATTTTGCCATTTCTGTAACTCTTTGGTTTTTGTAACTAGGCTTGCTAGATCGCCTTCAGATAAAGTAGCCTTGTATTTGACTAAATCCTTCTCTTTATTTTCTTTTTCTAATGTCGGAATTAAGTGTAATACAGCTTGTTTACTATTTTCAACAAGAAATTGTCTAGCAAGAGTTTCATATTGTTTATTAACACAATTTTCTTGTAAGTGTGAGATTACATTATCTAAATCAAAGGCATCAAATATGTTATCTTCACTATATAACCACGTTCTTAAAAGTCTAATAGCATATGATACACCTTTTGGTGAAGAAGTTTTATTAATTTCTTCTTTAATAGAAAAATTCTTTTTATTAATTGAAGCTTGGACTTGTTCATAATCAAATCCTTTGTTAATAATGCCTTGTAATACTTCTTTATATTCAGTATCAAGACTTGCTAACTTATCATCACTTACATACTTGAAAATAATTGAATAGACTGCTTCTTTTCTATCTTTCTGAACATAGCTATATACATCTTCACAAATATTGTTATCAATGAAGTATTTTCTAAATTCAGTATTACTACTTCCAAGGAGAATATCATCTATAATATCTATATTTTCAATTTTAGTAAATTCATTACTATCACCAAGAATATAGTTATAAGCAACATACGCTCTATTCTCAGTGTCTTCATTGAAATATGTATGTTTGACGATTTCTGATGAGAATTTTTCTTGTTGAACTAATTGGTAGTTGCTGTAATCTTTATATTCATAGTTATTAAGATAACTATCTATATGATTTAAATACTCTTCTATATTTAAGTCGCCATATAAAAAGATATAGCTATTGCTTGGGTGGTAATTATAATTATAAGTTTTCAAAAACTCTTCTTGAGTAATTGAAGGAATGGCTTCTGGCTTACCTCCTGAAGAATATTTATAAGGAGTATCACTAAATAGATGTTCGCTAACATACTGATCTAAGACCTCATCAACAGATGAATAAGCTCCTTTCATTTCATTGTAAACTACGCCTTTATAGATAAGTTCATCATCCATGTTTTCAAGGTGATAGTGCCATCCTTCTTGAGCTAATATATTTGAGTTAATTCTTAAGTTTGGATTAAATACTGCATCTAAGTATATATCCATCAAAATCTCTAGATCTTTCACATTTTTAGACGATACTGGATACATAGTTTTATCAGGAAATGTCATAGCATTTAAAAATGTATTAAAAGAACCTTTAAGTAGTTCTACAAAAGGTTCTTTTACTGGATATTTCGCTGAACCACATAAAACAGAATGTTCTAAAATATGAAAAATACCATTATCATTATAAGGAATTGTTTTAAAACTTATGCTAAAACTTTTATTTATATCATCGTTTTTAAAGAATACTAATCTAGCATGAGTTTTAGAATGCTCATAAAGATAAGCAGTCGTATTTATATTTTTTAGATATTTCTTTTCTATAAGTTCAAATGTCATATTATTTAATTACTCATAGTAGATTACATTTTAAGTAATGTTAGAACATCATAACCTTGTAGTTTGTCCATTCCATTTAGACCATCTAACTCGATTAAGAACGCAATACCTACTACGATTCCTCCTAATTCTTCTACTAATTTAATAGTTGCTTCAATTGTTCCACCTGTAGCTAACAAATCATCAGTAATTAAAACTCGTTGACCGGGTTTAATTGCATCTTTATGCATTGTTAGAGTGTTACTACCGTATTCTAAATCATATTGGTAAGAAATAACTTCACGAGGCAATTTATTAGGTTTTCTAACTGGTACAAAACCAATTCCTAGTGAATATGATACGGGACATCCGATAATGAAACCACGAGCTTCTGGTCCCACAACTACATCAACTTTTTTCTCTTTTGCATAGTTAACGATTTGATCAGTAGCATATTTATATGCCTCACCATCTGCCATTAAAGTCGTAATATCTTTAAAACTAATTCCTTCTTTTGGCCAATTTTCTACGATTGAAATGTATTTTTCTAAATTCATTTATTTTTCTTATCTCCTAAATGTTTTCTTAACTCAATCATTATACTATAAAATAGCAAAATTAGCAATTTTTAACCCTATTTAAAACAATAAATTATTGTTAAGTTAGTTAAAAGTGTGGTAGAATATTTTATATAAATAAAAAGGAGTAAAAGAAATGAAATTTACATTTTCAAATGAAGCAACTAATTATATCTTAAATAAATTAAATGGAGTAAATCAAGACTCATATAACATTATAATTGATTATGTTGATGGAAGCAGCCCCTATAGTGATGGAAGTTCTGCTTGTCATTGTGAAGTTTATAATAAATATAGAATTTTAATAGTTAATAAAAATGATTCAAATATTAAGTATGATAAATACAATAAAACTTTAGATACAAACTTAGGAAAAGCATTCTATCCTGAATTTTATGAAATGATGTTTAATGAAAATAACGTTTTTGATTTTAATAATTTTAACCTATTTTTAAAAAGTGAAGCGGGAATTATTTCAGAACAAGTTAAGTTAATTATTAAACTATAATTAAAGCTGTTTTGTTATCATAATGTATATATCGACACATAAAAAGGAGGATGTTTTGAAAACAGTATTAAACAGCAGAATATTAACAATGATGCTATTTCTGATATATTTATCTATTTTATCATGGATAATTATAGCTAAAATGGATTTTTCATTATTATATAAAAGTAATTTCAGCTGGATGGATAATCCACGTGTTTTATTACATCCTGGAATTACTTGGAGAGCTATCAATATAATTCCATATAAGAATGGAAATTTTGATATAACAGAGGTCATATTAAACATTTTATTCTTTATTCCTTTTAGTTTTTATGTGAAAATGATATTTCCAAATTCTTCAGGCTTAAGAGCTATTATTTTAGCATTTATGCTAAGTTTATTTTATGAAACTATTCAGTATGTTTTAACTATAGGATTTCCTGATATAACTGATGTGATTGATAATACAGTTGGAGCAATTATCGGTGTAATTATTATAAATAGCGTTTCTTTAATTTTTAGAGAAAAACTACGAATATACATGAATTTTCTTTTGATAATTATAACAGGCTATATTCTCTATGATATTTTTTATTTATTCTAAATTTAATAGTTATTGCTAAAAAAAGAGGCTCTTTGTCAAGTTCGGGGCATGGGGAAAATTCACTCTAGAAATCTAGGCAGCACTTTGCTGCTTAGATTTTTTCTTACTTTCTTTAAGTTTAATATTATTTTTATATTCAGAAACAAATAATCTAGACATAATTAAAATGCGTAATCTGAAATTACTAAAGCTAGAATATCCATAAGATACTCTCTTTAGTAGTTTTATTTTATTATTAAATCCTTCTAATGGGCCATTAGAATACTCATATTTAACAGCGTTAAGCATATACTCTTTGTGCTTTTTCATAGTATTTATAGCTTTAGATACACCTTTAGATAATCCTTTAGTATCCATATCTATATACTTTTCTAATTCTACAGAGTCTTTAGCTTTAATAGCTTCTCTTATCTCATGAACTCTCTCATAACTAGCTGTAAATTCAGCATCTATAGCTAATATATAATCTAATACTTCTTTTCTAGTTACATAGCGTTTAAAGCTTCTAGAATAGAATGTTTTTGTTGAATTTACTTTATCTCTATCTTCTAATATTACTTTCCAGAAGTTCTTTAGAATAGTGTAAGTAGAGCCTTTTTTATTCTTATATTGATTCATTAGTTTTACTCTAGCTTTATTTAATTCTCTATTAATATTTTGAACCATGTGGAATCTATCTATTATTATCTCAGCGTTAGGGAACATCTCTTTAATCATACTCATATAAGGAGGGTAAATATCTATACAGATCGTTTTTACTTTCTTTCTTACTTTTCTTGGATATCTCATAAAGTATTGTTTTAATATATGTTGTGTTCTACCATCTACAATATCTATAAAGTCATGTGTTCTAGCATCTAAGAATACGAAACTCATTCCATTTTTACTATCTTTAGTTGATTTTATTTCATCGAAACATAGGTGCTCTGGTAAGTTTGAATGAGTCTTAACTTCTACAGCTTCTCTACATGATTTCATTACTCTTACTACTGTAGATACTGATACATTACTTAATTCAGCTATATCTTTAAAAGACAATGTTTTAGATAGATTCTTCATTATGTAAAATATAAGATTTTTAGATATACTACAGTGCTTTTGTACAAATGATGTTTCAGCACAAAACTTAGAATTACATTCTCTACATTTAAAGCGTTGTTTCTTTAGTCTAAGGTATGTAGGGCATTCTGACATCTTTAATAAAGCTATTTTTAATGGATCTGTGAATCCATTTTTAACTATATTATTTCCTTCTTTTATACATCCGCAATTTGTACAACACTTTGGATTGTATGATAAAGTCCCATGAAATACGAATGTATCTTGCCCATCCACATTAATTAAATCAAGTTTATCCTCCATAGTTATATTTTGGTCTTTTATTAATAGTAAATTTGTGATAAAATTAGACATGACAAATATCCTTTCTTAGTTAATTATTTTTCTACACTTTAATTATATTGGATATTTGTCTTTTTGTATATAAAAATTGAAATCCGGGGATGGAATTTTTCCATGCCCCGGATTTAGTATACAACCAAAAAAGATAGCGGATCATATTATTGATCAACGCTATCTTTTTTATTATATATACTATTTATTTTTTCTAAATCTAAATCTTGCTACTACTGCACCTAACATTAACAATGCAATTGTTGATATACTACTTGTTGTTAATCCTGTTTTAGGTAGTAGACCAGTTAATCCTTGTTTAGGAGCTACTTCTGATCCTTCGTTTGAAGTATTTATAGCTGTAGTATTTCCGCTATTATCTCCTCTTAGGTCATTAATAGTAAGTTTTCCATTAGAATTATTTCCTGTTTGGTTATTTGATTTTTTCACAATAGTATATGTACTAAAGTGACTTGTATAGAATGTAAGTTTTCCATCTTTATAGATACTTGGAACTTTTTCTAATTTATCTCCATTTACATAGTATACTTCTAATTCTTCATTTTCGTTTGTGACAACAGTCAGAGTAACTGCTCTTGTACCGCCTTGTTTATCAATTATGTTATCTTCAGCATCAGTGAAGTGTAGATCTATAGTTTTAACAACATTGCGATTTCCGTCTAGTTGTTTTACTAATTGCTCAGCTTTTAGTGAAGTAGCTTCGTCAGATAGTTTAGCTACAAATTTTTCTGCGTTAACAGTAGAATTATCAAATTGAACTTTAACTTCGATTCCATCTGATAATGTATCAACAAGAGTATCAGTCGAAATAGCATTCTTAACGATAGATACCAATTGGTCTTTTTCTAATACACTTAGTTTGTTATCATTATCAATATTTGTTAGAGTCTCTTTTCTTAATAACTCAAACTCTGTATCACTAACTTTACCTTTCTGTTCATTTTCAGGTAGTTTAATTTCTGGCTGAACTTCTACTTTATTATCATCTTTTGGTTTATTTTCTGGTGTTTTAGGCTCAGTAGTCACTACTGGTTTAGGAGTTTCTTTTTTATCTTCAACTTTAGGTTCTTCTGTTTTAATTTGAGCATCTACTACAGTATGAATTTCTATAATCTTATCATCAATATTAGTTGCATTTTTTTCATAAAGAACTTTAGTGATACGATATTTATCTCCTGCTTTCATGTCATTATCTGAGATTTCTAATTTCTTATCATCTTCATTTGAAACACTTGTAGAGCTTAGTTCTTTAACTTCGTTTCCACGTAGACGCTCAACTTTTGTTACGATATACCAATTTCGTCCATAATCATCGCTCTTAAGAAGTTCAGCCATAGTTTTATTTTGTTTTGCTAAGAATTCTTTATATTTTTCTAAACCTTGTAAGATACCTTCTCCACCGTAGTACTCTGATCGTCCTCTGTACCAGTGCAATAGGTTAAGAATAGTTAATTTTTCATCTTTTGGTTCAATTGTAATTTTATTATCTTTTGCTACAACATTTAACTCAATAGCTTGCTTTTGTGGATAGTATCCTTGAGTAACATTTGGAGATATACCTAATAATTTTGTATCTGCTTCGCTGAATGGTAAAGTAGCAGGTAGATTATTATTTGCTATATCTAGAATTTGAAGACTACCATTAGCTTTTATTAATTCTAATGGAATATTACTAATTTGGTTATTTACCAATCTAACAGTTGCTTTATTTTTAGCTAGAGTTTTCCATAATTCATCCGATAAAGTTGTGATATTGTTATTATTTAAAACTAATGTACTTAATTTAGTTAGATTAATACCATTTTCAGGTAATGCAGTTAGTCTATTGTCAGCAGCATATAGTTGAGTAAGATTTGCTAAACTTGCAACACTTGAAGGTAATTTTGTAAGTTCATTATCTGTAACAGCCAAGAACGTTAATTGAGGATTATTTTTAAATAAATCATCTGGTAACGATACAATTTTATTATTTGATAAACTTACTGTTTTCAATTTACTATTATTAGCGAAAACATTAGCTGGTAATGTAGACAGCCAAGATTGATTAAATTCTACAGATTCTAAATTAGGATTGTTCTCGAAGATTTTTTCAGGAACGTTTCCTAAATTATTTGCTGATAAGTTTAAAGTTTTTAGTTTGGTATTGTTAGCGAATAATTTTTCAGGAAGTTTTGTAATTCCATTTCCACCTAAATTAATGCGTTCGATATTAACTGCATTTTTGAATAAGTCTTCTGGAATTTCTCCAAAGTTGTTACTGTCAGATGAGAATGATTTAACACCAGGACCCATATGTTTTAATAAATCTAAATTATAAATTGCACCTTTATCTACTTTTCCATCAATTTCGAATGATCCAAGGTTGATATCCCCAGTGAAGTTTTTCAATTCTTCTTCAGAAACAACACCATCTTTATTAGTGTCTACTCCATTAGCTATTAATTTTTTCTGAAGTAAATCATCACTTTTCTTACGTTCTTCATTATTTTTTTCTACAACTTCGAATCCATGCCATCCTTTTTTAATTTCAGGTTTGAATTTTAATTTTACATTAGTGTATTTATCGTAGTTTCCTTTATCACTCTCTAAAGAACCCATATAAGAAACTATAACACCACCTAAATGAATTTGATCTAAATCTTCTATTGGAAGTGTGAATAATGCTTTATCATATTGACCTGCAGAGTTCTTTTCACCAAAGTTCTCTTTAACACCTGATGACCAGTTTCCTTTATTTTGAATAGCAAAATCATATAATCCATGAGCAAATAAAGTATTTAACATAGTTATACTCATTTTTCCATCTTTTACTACTAATTTTACATTTTTATCAAAGAATCCTTCTAACATAGAAGTTCCTTGTCTTCCATCAGCATATAAAGCGTTAAAACCTAAAGTATATTCACCATCTTCTAACTTATCAGTAAGTGAATATGTTTTTTCTGCTTGTTTTTCAGGAGTTTTTTCTGGTGTTGGTTTTTCTTCAGCTACCTTGTTTCCAGTTGTATATGCTTTACTTTCGCTACCGTCATTTGCTTTAAATACAATTGTATTATCTCCATCAAAGTTCCAAGCTTTAAATGCTTTAAGGCTTTCTCCACCATCATCGTAAGTAACAATATGCCCTGCCCAGTTTTTACCGAATAGTGATTTGTTGAAAGTTTTTCCATTGATAACAACTTCTTTAGTGTTTTTAAGAACATCTTCTGCTTTAAATCCATCAACAAGTGTAATATTTAATTCATCACCATAACCATTCTTTTCTACTTTAGAAACTAAATCTTTTTGAGCATATGATGCGCTAGTAGCTGGCGTATCTTGTTTTGGTTCTGTAGGTTGTGCATCTTCTTTTTTATCAGTTGCCGTAGGATATGAAATTATAGTTCCATCAACAAGTTTAACCTCTAGTTTATTATCTGAATCTTTTAACGCTTTTACTAAATCTTCGTTAAAAATTCTAATTCCAAGATATTTTGATGTTTCTACTTTATCTTTGAATACATCTTTATTCACAGTAGTTCCATTTAAAGTTACACTTGCAATTTCATCAACAAAGTTATCATAAACAGAAGTGTCAGATAATTCTAATGTTAAGTGTTTTTCGTTTTTCCAGTTTTTACCTTGGTCTAGTTTTGAAATTGTGTATTTAGCATTTGAAACAGGTTTATTAGAACTAGTATCACTATCTTTTGATGGTGTAGTTGTGTCAGTACTTGGTTCAACATATCCAGTATCTTCATATGTTGTTTTAGATCCATCTTCAAATGTAAATTCAATTTTGTGCTTATCTTGTTTTTTGTAATGATCTGTTATAGCCTTATCTACTGCAGTTACTTCTCCATTATATAATTTATAAAATTTACTATTTGTGTTTTGTTTATCGAAACCAAAATCTTTTCCATCTACTGTAAGTTTAGAAACTTTTGACCAGTAATTTTTATAAATATCTGAACCTTCTAAGAAGAAGATTAGAGAATCATTATCTAATTGTGGTTCTGTTATTTTCAAACCTTCATTAATCAGTTTTGGCTTAGCAGTTGGATCTACGTATCCTTCGTCTTCATATGCAGCTTTTGAACCATCTTTAAAAATAAATTCAATTTTGTGTTTATTTTGTTTATTATAATGTGCTTCTATATCTTTATTACCAATAAATACAGTATTACCATATAATGTATAATTTTTAGAAGCAGATGACTCACTATTAAAACCAAAATCTTTTCCATCGATTAATAGTTTATCAACATTTTTCCAGTATTTATTAAATATATCATTAGATGAATCTTTACCTTCTACAGTAAATTCTAATGAACCACTTCCTCCTATTTCAGCTTCGTAGATTTTAAAACCTTCACTTTGTTCACCTTGAGCATAGGCGATATTTAACTTTGTATTTAGTATAGGATTAGATATTCCCGTAGTAGTTATTGTTAAACAGATAGGAACTGCTAACCCAGCTATGAATTTGCTATTGTATTTTTTTGTCATAGAATCCTCCAATAAATTTCACACTGATAATCAGTATCGTTTAATTATAAGCATATTATACTACAACAGAAAAGAAGATACAAGTAAAATCATCAAAATAAAAAAAAATTAGAGAGAAAATCTATGGATAAGGTTGTAAAAATGTTGAATCGATAGGATTTCTCTCTAAAATTTTTCGTTCATAAAATTGCCACAATGAAAAATAATTAATAAAAGTATTTATAGTCTTTTAGAAATTAAATTATAATGAATTTCTATATCTTCTGCTTCTGTTGCATATCCTACTAAATCAAAGTATTCACCATTTTTTTCAATGACTGCAGTAGGATAAGATTCTATACCAAGATTTAGTGTTTTTAAAAAGTCTTGTTGTATTGGATTTGTATCTTTAAATGCTATTGTAAGTTTAAGGGCAAGATCAGAATAGTCTAGGTCGTATTTTTCACATAACTCTAGATAAGTACTAACTTCGCTTAGACTCTTTCCTTCAATAAAAAATTTCTTTTGCATATCATAAGCAAAATCAAGTAGTTTTGAATTTGGAATTAATTCTTTTACTGTATTCAGCGCTATAGCAGGCTGTACAGAATTTAAAACAAGTTCACCTTCTTCTAGTACCTTGTTATAAGCTTCTCCAAATTCAACCTTGTACATATCAACTATTTCTTCATTTTTAAATGTATATTCAGAAATTTTATTACTGTTTTCTAATATATATAATCCACCAGATACAATCTCAATCTCTATGTCAGTATGGTTTTTATAAAATTCTGTAAACAATTTATTAAATCCATAACACCATCCGCAATATGCGTCCCAAAAATATAATATTTTCATGTATTTCTCCTTAAAATTTTATTTGTTGACAAATAATTTATTAATGTTAGCTATACTCTCTTTTAAGAGTATCTTTTCTGTTTCAAATATACTTTCCATTCTAACAAAGCTTGACGATTGTTTTAAATCAACAGTTTTATAATTTTTATTTAAAATTATAGTATTATTTTCAAAGGTAACTAAGTTTAATTCTTGAAATATTTGAATCATTATTTTTAGACTATCGACATTTGTATTTAATGATACTAACAACTTATCTAGTTGTTGGACAATATTAATTTGTTTGTTCGCAGTCGATAAAATAATATTAAACAACTTAATTAGTTTATCTTTATCAATTTGATATTTTTCGGAAAGAATTTGTTTTTCCTCACAGACTAAATAAATCTTTTTAGGGTTGCATTTAACTATTTTTTCTATATAGTCCTTACTATTTGGAATATCTAATAAATAAATATAATCAAAATTTTCGCCTATATTATCAATATTTTTGTATAAATAGAAATTATTAGCATTATCATCGATTGTTTTTGAAAGTTTTAAACAATTACTATCTATTTTGCTAATATCATAGTTTATAAATCTTAAATCTTCAAATAAGAATTCTTTTATTTCAATATCTACTATATGTGCTTGTAGTTTAGTGCGTCCATTGAAATTATTTTTATCTAGAGTACATAATAAATCGATTATATCATTTTTTTCTACTTTATCAAATGCCTTGTTATCTTTAAAACTAATACACTCTAAGTTACCTACTTCATCTGCAATTGTTAATCTTAAGTATTGTTTTTCAGAACCGAAATAAGTTTTATTTAGAACCATTGCATTTTCTAGTAAAATAGTAGGCTTTTCAAAATCCATACCGTAAGGTTTTAATACTTCTAAAGAACTAAGAAACTGATAACTTATCTCTTCTAAAGAAGTGACGATATCTATATTTTTTGTTGATTTCAATTCATTATTTTGTTTGTATTCTTCATATTCATTATGGAGAAACTCTTCGATTTTATCAAAGTTTTTTTCTTCAAAAGAAAACCCTGCAGCTAATGTATGACCACCAAATGCAACAAATAAATCAGATATCTTATTCATTGCTGTGTAGATGTTAAAATCAAAAATACTACGTGCTGACCCTTTTAATATACCGTCTTTATAATTCATTATTAATACAGGTTTTTGATATCTCTCAACTATATTAGAAGCGACAATTCCTAAGACACCTTCGTGATAGTTTCCTGATACCATAATAACATTTTTATCTTTTTTATTGGAGCTTTCAATAGTAGTTATTACATCCTTAACTATATCTTCTGTAACTTGCTTGCGTTCAATATTAAACGTTTCAATTTTTTCTGCAAGGGTGCGAGCATTAGTAGCATCTTCTGCCATTAAGAACGCTAATCCTAATTTTGCACTATCCATTCTACCTATTGAATTTAATTTAGGTGCTATATAAAAACCAATTGTTTGCTCATCGATTTTAGTATCTATACTAGATAATTCAAGAAGCATTTTAAGACCGATACGAGGATCTTCATTTAGTAATTCTAAACCTTGTTTTATAAATATTCTATTCTCATCAGTAAGAGATACCATATCAGCTATCGTTCCAATAGCAACTAAATCTAGTAGAAAATCCGGAAAAATCTCTAGTAATGCATGAGCTAGTTTAAAAGCAACCCCTACACCAGCTAATTTTTTGAAAGGATAATTCCCTTTAGGATGCTCAGGATGAATAATAGCGTATGCATTTGGTATTGTATCTTGAATCTTATGGTGATCTGTTATTATAACATCACAGCCAAGGTTGTTCGCTAAATCAACTTCTTCAACTCCTGCAATGCCATTATCAACAGTTATAATTAAACTTATACCAGAATCAATAATTTTAGTAAATGCATCTTTATTAGGACCATATCCTTCATCAAATCGATTCGGAATATACGAAGAAACATTTGCTCCTAGGGATAGTAATGTTTCAACTAATAAAACTGTTGATGTGATACCATCGGCATCATAATCTCCATAAACAAGAATTTTTTCCTCATTTTCAATAGCTTCGTTAATTCTATCAACAGCTTTCTGCATATCATACATAAGAAATGGATCATAACCTTCTTCATATTCATCAGAAAAATATTTTTTTACCGATGACATATCTGTAATATTTCTAGCATTAAGAATTTTTGATATATTTTTAGAAATATTATAAGACTCAAGTTCTTTTATAAAATTTTCATCATAATTTGGATAAATCCAATTATATTTTATTCCCATTTTTTCACCTCATTTCTATACTAATTTATATCCTATTATTCACTTGTGTCCTCTAATTTTTCTTTTGTAAATAATAATTTTTCTGTTCTTTCATATTTCCTCGCCAAAGTTTTATATTTTTGGTACCAATAAAAACTTGCGGCTATTATTCCCATAAAGAAACAAACAAAAAACAATATAGTTAACGGTAATTTAACCGTGAAAAATATAAATGATACAGGTACTGAATTGTAATTCATAATAAAAAATGTAATTATTGAAACGAATACAATAACTATACCAAAAACTTTATATGGTAACTTATTATCCATTATCGCACCTCTCTAACTATGTTTGCAAATTGTTCTTCATTAATTACTTCAATTCCTAACTGCTCCGCCTTTAACAGTTTAGAACCTGCTTTCTCACCGGCAATTACTAAATCAGTTTTTGAAGTAACACTACCGGTAACTTTCGCTCCATTTTTCTCTAAATACTCTTTAGCTTCATTTCTAGTTAATTCAACTAATTTTCCTGTTAAAACGACAGTTTTACCTGCAAATATATTATCTGTATTAACTTCCTTAATTTCATATTGAGGATTCATTCCAACACCGATTAAATCGTTAATAAATTTAATATTATTTTGATCTGACAGATAATCTAATATAGAATCAGCAGTTATCTGACCAACATCATCTAAGTTTATAAGTTCATCTAAAGTTGCATTCATGAAATTCGTAAGATTTAAATATTTTTCGGCTAATATTTTACTAGCTTTTTTTCCAACATTAAGAATTCCAAGAGCAAATATTACTTTATCTAGTGAACTCTGTTTGGCATTTTCAATTGCATTTAATAAATTATCAACCGATTTTTCTCCCATACGATTTAGTGATACTAATCTAGTTCTATCTAATGAGAATAAATCTATAGTGTGAGAAATTATACCTTGCTCGTATAATGTTGCAACTACTTTATCACCTAGTCCTTCGATATTTAGTGCTTCTCTAGAAGCAAAATGAATTATTTTTCTAATATTTTGATCAGGACAATCAGGATTTTTGCATCTTGTAAAAGGATCATTTTCTTTAATATATGTTTGTTCTTTACAAGATGGGCAAATTGTTGGCATTATGTATTTATTAGTTCCCTCTGTTCTCAATTCTTTTACTACTCTAACCACTTTAGGGATTATCTCACCAGCTTTTTTTACTACTACCATATCACCAATATGAATATCTAGTTCGTCAATGATATCCTTATTGTGTAAAGATGCCTTAGAGACTGTAGATCCAGAGATAATTATAGGATCTAAAATAGCTACAGGAGTAATAATCCCTGTTCTACCAACACTAAGTTCCACATCTAGTAATTTTGTTGCAAGTTCTTCTTCTGGGAACTTATATGCAGTAGCCCATCTTGGACTTTTTTGTGTATAGCCAACTTCTTCTTGTGTAGAATATGAATTTACTTTAATAACTATACCATCGATATCATAAGGTAAATCTTTTTTATTTTCAGTCCAATAATTTATATAGCTGATTACTTCATTAATATCTTTACATAATTTGTAATTTGAATTAACTGGAAGTGCATAATCTTCTGCTATATTTAAGGCGTCTTCTTGAGATATAATACTATCATCTCCTACTATTGAGTAAATAAACGCAGATAATCTTCTTTTTGCAGTAATTTTAGAATCTAATTGTCTTAAGGAACCTGCTGCAGCATTTCGTGGATTTGCGAATAATACTTCATTATTATTTTCTCTTTCTTTATTTAGTAATTCAAAAGATTTTCTAGGTAAATATACCTCACCTCTAACTTCGAATGATCTGTTATCTTTTAGCACCTTCGGAATAGAAAATATAGTTTTTATATTTTCAGTAACATCCTCTCCAACTGTTCCATCTCCACGAGTAGCAGCACTAACAAGTTTTCCATTTTCATAATTAATAGAAATCGCTAGACCATCAATTTTCAATTCACAAATATACTCAACTTTATCATTTGGTACTAATTTTTTCACCCTAGAATCAAAATCTCTTAAGTCTTCAGTAGAAAATGTATTCGATAAACTTAACATTGGTACTTTATGAGTAATTTTTTCGAACTCGTCTAGAACCTTATCCCCTACTCTTTGCGTTGGAGAATTTTCTAAAATTAATTCAGGATATTTATCTTCAAGCTTTTCTAATTGTTTATATAATGTATCATATTCGGTATCAGAGATTTGAGGATTATCTTCAACATAGTAATCATAAGAATACTTGTTTAATAAAGAAACCAGTTTAGAAATTTCTTCTTTAATTTGTATCATAAATAATTATTCCTTTCTAGTAAGGTTAGCATATTCTATTAATAGAGTTTTAGTACCAACTTCACTAAATTCCACTTTAACATTGTCATCAGTAATATCAAGAACAGTACCTTCTCCGAATTTTTTATGAACAACAATATCATTAACACCGTAATTTGTACTTACAGAAGTCTTTGGTTTATCTGCTATTTTAATTTTTGGACTTAAGTTACTTATAAATTTATTAGCTTGTTCTATGCTAGAATCAGTTGATTCAAAAGTTCCGCCAAAAGCAGATTCAAAGTGCATAAGTTTATTCGGAACTTCATCTAAGAATCTAGATCTCTTGTTCATTTTAATAGATCCGAACTGCATTCGGCGATTGGCGTAAGACATGAATAATTTTTCTTTTGCACGTGTTATAGCAACATACGCAAGACGACGTTCTTCTTCCATTTTGTTTTTCTCATCAGCGCTACTCTCAGCATCTCGTATAGAAGGGAAAAGATTTTCTTCTAATCCCATAATAAATACTACCTTATATTCTAAACCTTTAGAAGCATGTATAGTAGATAAGACAACAGAATCATCTTCATTTTCATCATCAGCATCAGAAGTAAGTGACATCTCAGAAATAAAATCAATAAGACTATCATTCATACTAGAAAACTGCTTAGCTGAAGATACTAACTCAGATATATTTTCTATTCTACTCTCTGCATAAGCATCGTTTGATTCTTTTAGCATATTCTCATAACCAGAATCTTTATAAATTCCAATTATAAGTTCATCAATTGAATATTTGTCAATCTCTGAGTATTTTTCAATAAGATTTGTTAATAAATGAATATTAGTTACTATTTTTTTTGAAACACCTATATCTTCAATATTTTTAAGTGCCTCAAATAGAGTAATACCATATTGTGAAGCATAGTTATCGATTTTATCCATTGAACTAGCACCAATCCCACGTTTTGGAACATTGATAATTCTTCTTAGACTAAATTCATCAGCTCTATTAACTACTACATTTAAATAAGCTAGTAAATCTCTAACTTCCTGACGTTGTAAGAACTTAAGGGAACCTATAAGTTTGTATGGAATACCAAATGCTAAACATGAATTTTCCATCTGACGAGAAAGATAGTTAGCACGGTATAATATTGCTATATCCTTATATGCAATACCTTCTTTTTTCAGTTCCGAAATTTTATTAGCAATGTCATCTGTCTCATCTTTATCATTAGATGCAGCATATACAGAAATCTTGCAGCCGCCTTTATTTTCGGACCATAAAGCTTTATCTTTTCTATCTGTGTTATTTTTAATAACTGCATTAGCAGCATCTAATATCGTTGAGTTAGAACGATAGTTTTGATCTAAGAAGATTAATTCAACATTATCGTAATCTTTTTCAAAATTTATAATATTATCACTACACGCTCCACGCCAACTATAAATACTCTGATCATCATCACCAACTACACAAACATTTTTATGCACAGCCGATAGCATTTTTATAAGTTTATATTGAATAACGTTAGTATCCTGATATTCATCAACATGGATGTATTCAAATTTATTTTGATAAATCGCAAGAACTTCTGGATGTTTAGTAAATAATGTTATTGTCTTAAGCATAAGATCATCGAAGTCAAGGACACTATTTTTCTTTAGATAGCTTTGGTAATGAGCATATATTTCTGCAACATTTTTCATAAATCCAAAGCGAGATTGTTCTCTAAGTTGTTTTACCGTAATCATATTGTTTTTTGAATTAGATATAATTTTTAAAACATTTGCAGGTTGATAAGAATCCTCAGATAAATTTAGATTTTTTACTATATTTTTTATTATTGTTTTTTGCTCACTTGTATCTAGAATTGTAAAATTTTTATTATACCCTAATAATTCAATGTGTTGTCTAAGAATTCTTACACACATAGAGTGAAAAGTATTTATCCAAATGTATTTTGAAGTTTCACCAACCAATGAATATATTCTTTCTTTCATCTCTTTAGCGGCCTTATTTGTAAATGTAATAGCAAGAATATTACTTTCTAAAATATTTTTTTCAGCAATTAAATAAGCTATCCTGTTTGTTAATACACGCGTTTTTCCGCTACCAGCACCGGCTATAACCATTACTGCACCATCAGTTTTTAATATAGCCTTTAACTGCTTATCATTCATGTTTTGTACAAAATTCACTATTGTTTCTCCTATTCTTTATCTACTAATATTTTATCATATTTTCAAAATAAAAGGGAGTGACTCAAAAATCATGATTTCAGAGAAATAAGATTTTGTCGAGTCACTCCCGCAAAGTTTATTAGATATCTAGAAAGCTTTTGTAAACCGCATTAAGATATCATTAAACCACTGCGTCTATGAGTTCTCATATAAACTTATTTAAAAATATAGGACTTTTGTATCAGCCCTATATTTTTATTTAGTTTGTATATAGATTACAAGAACATAGCTATTGCAGAAATAAACCCACTAGCTAATATGATAAATATCATTAACCATAATACAATTTTAAATATTTTTTTGTTCATATATTACTATTCTACCTCACCTAAAGTCTCTATCCCTAAATCAAGTTCGTCAATACCATCATTTGACTCATCTTCTTCTACTGAGCTATTCTTTTTCCCAGTTTTGTTCATAATTTCTTCCCTTACAAGTCCATAAATTTCATTGTAAAGTTCGTCGTTTTCTTCGAAAATTTTCTTAACATTTTCACGACCTTGTCCTAGGCGTTCGCCATTATATGAAAACCATGAACCTGATTTGTTAATAATGTCTAAATCAACCGCAAAGTCAAGAGTTTCTCCAATTTTAGAAATCCCTTCACCGAACATAATATCAACTTCAGCAATTTTAAAAGGAGGTGCAACTTTATTTTTAACAATTTTAATCTTAGTTCTATTACCAAGGATTTCACTATCCGTTCCTTTTATAGCTTCACCTTTACGTACGTCAATACGAATAGTAGAATAGAATTTTAATGCACGTCCACCAGTCGTTACTTCAGGGCTTCCGAACATTACTCCAACCTTTTCACGAAGTTGGTTAATAAATAATGCGATAGTATTTGCTTTATTTATTTGACCTGTTAATTTACGTAGAGCTTGAGACATTAATCTAGCTTGTAGCCCGATATGGTTTGCTCCCATTACTCCATCAATTTCTGCTTTTGGAACTAATGCAGCAACTGAGTCAATAACAATAATATCTATTGCTCCAGATAAAATTAACTTTTCAGCAATATCAAGTGCCTGCTCTCCACTATCTGGTTGTGATAGGAAAAATTTACCAGGTGTAAAATCAACACCTAAGGCTTTAGCGTACTCAATATCAAGAGCATTTTCTGCATCTATAAATGCAGCTATTCCTCCTGTTTTTTGAACTTCTGCAATAGCGTGAAGTGCTATTGTTGTTTTACCTGAAGATTCAGGCCCATAAACTTCAACAATACGTCCTTTAGGATATCCACCAATACCTAATGCTGAGTCAATTGCAAGTGAACCAGATGATACTGCTTCTACTTTAATTGGATTTTCAGAAGAAATATCCATAATAGCCCCTTTACCATATTCTTTTTCGATTATTTTTATAGCTTCGTTAATAGCGGCTTGACGTGCTTTTAAGTCGTCTTTTTCAATATGTGTAACTTGTTTGTCTTTAGATTTTTTTGCCATTGTTTTTCCTTTCTACTTAGTCTCCGATTACAGTAGTTAATGTACCGATTCCCTCAACAGTTATTTTAATTTCATCACCTGATTGTAAGAATTTTGGTGGGTTTTGTGCTGATCCGACTCCTGCAGGTGTTCCTGTTGCAATGATATCTCCAGCTTCTAGTGGTACTATTTTACTAATTTCAGCTAATACATCATCAACTCTAAATAACATTTCAGAAGTCATAGCATTTTGTTTAATCTCACCATTTACCTTTGTAACAATATTCATTGATTCTGGTGAACTAACTTCGTCTTTAGTAACAAGATATGGTCCAACTACTGCTGATTTTTCTAATGATTTCCCTAAGAAAAATTGTCCATGTTTATACTGAAGATCAGTAGCTGTAATATCGTTCATAATTGTATATCCGAAAATATAATCTAATACTAAAGGTTTAAGAATGTTTTTACCTGGTTTTGCTATTACTACTGCAAGCTCTCCTCCAAAGTCTAAGCTATCTGTAATATTTTTATGAGATGGAACTACTTCATTATTACCAGCTAAAGCTGTTGTTGCTTTAGTAAAGATAAGAACATCTTTAGGAGTCTTTGCTAACTCATCGCCAAGTTCTCTAACGTGTGCTTCATAGTTATGCCCAACACAAAGAATATTTTTAGGTGTTCTTGTGATTGGAGAACGCCAAATTATTTTATCGAATGGTACTTTGTAATTGTCAGCGTTGCCGCTTTCTTCAACTAATTTTAATACTTTTCTTACTTTTTCAATAAAAGAAACACCATATACTTCAATTGCTTCTCTTAAAGTTTGTGGAATACTTTCACTATTATCGAAATCTTCTAGTACTTTAATTAAGTCCCATGCACTTTCTTCGCGTTTTACTTTTACTCCATATAATTCTTTATCGTTATAACTGAATGATAAAAATTTCATAGTTGCCTCCTCGACTTTTATAATTTCTTTAAGTTATTATACCATACTTTTGGTAATATTTCTATAGAATAATTCAAAAAAATTAAGTTATCCGTATATTTTTATTTCTAAAATATGGATAACTTAAGTTTTTAAAGTTTATTTTTTAAATTTTTTATCGCATCTTTAGGAATCCCAAGTTTTAAAAGCTTATCTTCGGATGCATTTTTTATTTCTTCTAAAGAATTGAATGATTTTAATAATAGTTGTTTTCTAACTTTTCCTATACCAGGTATATTATCTAAACTAGAAGTAAACATGTTTTTAGTTTTTGTCGCTCTATGGTAAGTAATAGCGAATCTATGTACTTCATCTTGAATCTGTTTTAAAAACAAATATTCTGAAGATGTTTTAGGAAATTCGATAATTTCATAATCATCAGTAATAATATACTCAGTTATATGTTTATCATTTTTAGCTAAGCCGATTATTTTAATTTGAGTTAATCCTAGAGTATTGTGCACTACATCTATTGCTACATTAAGATGATTTTTACCTCCATCCACAATAAGCAATTCTGTATTTGTCTTTTTATCTTTATAGTTTCTATATAGAACTTCTTTCATAGTTTGAACATCATTAATACCTATAGATTCGTCAATTTTAAACTTTCTATAATTATATGTATTCTTCTTACCATTTGTAAAATTAACTTTAACAGAAACAGCATCAATTCCCATAATATTCGAATTGTCGAAAGCATCGATACTATTAATTGTGCTAACACCTAACTTTTCTGCAATATTATTAAGTGTTACCTGTAATTTTCTTTCTTTAAGCTCTTCAATAGCCAAATTATTATTTAAATAATGTGAAGCATTTTCTTTTACTGTATCTAAAATTTTCCTATGATTACCCCTTTTTGGGATTATAACTTTACAAGCAACGACATCGGAAAGTAAATCTTCATCAACTTCATCAATATATATTTCTTTTGGAAGTTTATTAATTGAATAATACTGCATTAAATAAGAGTATAAAATCTGCTCGGGACTATCATATAAATTAAAATATTCTACTTTGCGTTCTATTATGTTACCTAGTCTCGATAAAAATATTTGAATGCAAATATAATCGTTATTAAATGTAAAACCTATATAATCTCTATCGACATTGTTACTATCTGATACTACTTGATTTTGAACAGAAACTTCTATAGATTTTATAAAGCTATGAATCTGACCAGCAGCTTCAAACTCTAAGTTTTTAATATGATTTTCCATCTTATTTTTTAAATCAGTCAGTATTTCCTTAGTATTGCCAGTTAAAAATGATTTAATTTTTGAAATTTGTACTTTGTAATCTTCTGAAGTAATTTTTTTCGCACAAGGTCCTATACATTCACCGATTTGATAATACATACAAGGTCTTTTTTCTACTGGATTACATTTTCTCAAAGGGTATATTTTATCTAATATTTTCTTAACTTCTGCAGCAGATTTAATATCAACATAAGGTCCAAAATATATATTTTTATTGTTCTTTTTATACTTTCGAGTCATGATTAATCTAGGATGTTCTTCCTTAGTAATCATTAAATAAGGATAGCTTTTATCATCTTTTAAGCGTATGTTAAAATATGGACGATATTTTTTTATTAAGTTGTTCTCTAGTAATAATGCTTCTTTTTCGGAATTAACAATTATATACTCTAAGTCTTCTATTTTTGAAACAAGAGTTTGTGTTTTTTTATTATGTGTTCCTGTAAAATAACTTTTTACTCTATTTTTTAGGTTTTTAGCCTTTCCAACATATATTATTTCACCAATATTATCTTTATATAAATAACAACCAGGATTTTCTGGTATTAAATCTAATTTTTTTTGTAATGTTAAATTCATATAAATCTCCATTAATTCACTTATTAATTTAATAAAAAGCACAGCTGAAATATAAAATCTCTACTGCGCTTTTGTACTCAACTACTAGCTATTACCTCTAGTTCTGTTACTACTAGAATTAGATCGAGAAGAGTTACTTCTACTACTATTACTACTATAAGAATAACTGCTATCACTAGTTCTCGAATCACTATCTGAGCTATCTCTTGATGAACTTCTTTCTCTACCTTTAGAAATAGTAATCTCTAAGCTTTCTTCACTTGGAATTATACTAGAGCCAGTTCTAATATTTTGTGAGATTATTGTACCACTATCTTTATCAGAATATTCTTCTCGATAAGAAACATTCTTAAATCCATATGACGAAAGAATACTTTCAATATTAGAACTATCTTCGCCGACTAGATTAGGCATTGTAATTTTCTTTTTACCATTAGAAACTTGAATTATTAATTCCTTCTCTTTAGGAACTATCTCAGTTCCAGCTGTGATATTTTGTGATACTACTTTACCTGTATCATATCTATCACTCTCTACTTTCTCAACAGTTACATTTTTAAATCCTAATTTAGATGCATTTCTCTTAACAGTCTCTTCATCCATACCTATAAAGTTTGGCATATCTACTGTTTTCTTACCAGAAGAAACACGTAAATCTACTGTAGAACCTTTTTTAACCTTTTTGCCAGCCTTAGGATCACTATCAATTACAGTTTTTTCTTTAACATCATCACTAGCTACCTCAGTAATATCTCCAACCTCTAAACCAGCTTTAACAATTGCTACCTTAGCTTCTTCAAGAGTTTTATTACGAACATCAGGCGCTGAAACGCTATTAGCTCCTACTACATAATTATAAGTAAAGAATGTACCTACAGCTATTGCAATAATTGCTAAAATAGCTAAAAATATATGCTTAGCATTAGAAGTTTCTTCTTTTTCATGCTTTTTATTTACATTATTATAACTATTGTTAGGTAAGTTTTTAGACTGATAACGTCTATTATTTTTTCTATTGTTTCGACTATTATCTTCCTCATATTCATAATAATCAACTTCTTCATTATAATTATTATAATCATAATGATTATCATTAACAGGTGTATCAATATATTGTGTTTGATTATAATTGTTAACAGATTCAGTATTTAATTTAAATCCAGTATATCTATTTTCATATAAACGCTCTGGATTTAAAACAGTGCTTAAATCATCACATAATTCTTTTGAACTAATATATCTTTCATTTGGATTTTTCATTGTTGCTTGAAGAACAATGTTTTTTACACTTTGAGGAATATTTTCTCTATATTTATCAATTTCAGGTAACTCCTCTTGTAGGTGTTTCAACGCAATAGCTACTGCCGATTCACCTTTAAAAGGAATTTGACCAGTTATCATCTCAAAAATTAAAATCCCTAATGAATAAATATCACTTTGTGCTGTAGCGACATTTCCACGAGCTTGTTCTGGAGATAAATAATATACAGTACCCAGCATTTGATTAGTTTGAGTTAGAGTTGTATCCCCATATGCTCTTGCAATACCAAAATCCGTAATTTTGCAAGTTAAATTTTCATCCATTAATATATTCTGAGGTTTTATATCTCTATGAATAATACCATTTTGATGGGCATGACTTAATCCTGCCGCTATTTGCTTAGCAATATGAACAATAGTTTCAATTGAAATACGGGGATTTTTAATCATATAGTCCTTTAAAGTCATCCCCTCTATATATTCAAGTATTAAATAATAAAAATCTCCTTCATTCTCAACATCATATATAGAAACAATATTAGGATGTGAAAGACTAGTAACTGCTTTTGCTTCTCTATTGAACCTTTTTACAGCTCCTTCATCATTCACATCAATTTTGAAAGTTTTTATAGCAACTTTTCTATCTAAAATTGTATCATATCCTAACCAAACCGTAGCCATACCACCAGTTCCTAGATGATCCAAGATTTTATATCTATTACAAATAATATTATTTATCATGGTTTACACCTCCTAGATTATTTATTATAGCTACTGAAATATTGTCTACTCCACCACGTTCTACACAAATATCAATTAAAATATCAACCGCTGTAGATAATTCATTATTACGTACAATCTTTTGAATTTCTTCATTTTCTATCATATTAGTTAATCCATCTGAACAAATTAAAAAATAGTCATACTTGTTTAAATCATCAATAAATGTATGTAGTTCTATATTAGGTTTTGTTGCCAACGCTTGAGTTAATACATGTCTTTCAGGATGAGTTTTTGCTTCTTCAACAGTAATAGCTCCCGCACTAATCAAAGCACCAACAAAAGAATCTTCAACTGTTACGACATCAATTTCATTATCTTTAGTTAAGCCATAAGCACTACTATCACCAATATTGTATACAACTACCTGATTATCAAAAGTTGCTACAGTCACAATAGTAGTTCCCATTTTTTTATTCTTATTTTGAGATTTTTCAAATAACTCAAGATTTAATTTTTCAATCTTATCACATAGCCAATTTTTCATATTATTAAAATTAGCAAACGTTAAATCTTGCCATTCCTTCTCTAATGTAGAAACAATATAATTGCTAGAATACGCTGATTTACTATGGCTACCTACACCATCACAAACAACGGCAAGTACTTCGCCTTGTTTATTTTTACTAACACTTACTGCATCTTCATTTCTTTCTTTTCTACCCTTGTTACTATTATACGAATATACTAGTGGCATCTGGAATTCCTCCTTTTACCTCATCCTTACGTTCTTTGGCACGAAGTTGACCACAAGCTGCATCAATATCGTCACCTTGAGTTCTTCTTATAGTTACATTTACTTTATTTTTCTTAAGAACTTTTTCGAATGCGAAAATATCACCCTTACTTGTTCTAACATAATTTCGTTCAGGTACATAGTTAATCGGAATTAAGTTAACATGACAATTAATATCTTTAATTATCTCAGATAACTTCTCCGCATGTTCTTTTTGATCATTAACCTGCCCCATTAAACCATATTCAAAAGTAATACGACGATTCGTAGTTTTTTGATAATATTTAAGAGCTTCCATTAGTTTATCAATGTTGTATGCTCTGTTAACAGGCATTATCTTACTACGTAATTCATTAGTTGGAGCATGTAAAGATACAGCAAAATTTATTTGAACTTTTTCATTAGCAAAATCATAAATTTTTGGTACTATTCCCGAAGTAGAAACTGTGATGTGACGTGCACCAATATTAAAACTTTCGTCACTATTGACAATTCTAATAAAGTCCATCATTTCATCATAGTTTTCAAATGGTTCACCAATTCCCATAATAACAATACTAGAAATACGTTCACCTTTTTTATCTAATTCTTGTTGAACTTTTAAAACTTGAGAAACAATTTCACCTGCTTCTAAATTACGTTTTAATCCACCAAGTGTAGACGCACAAAATGTACAACCAATACGACAACCAACTTGTGTAGTTACACAAAGTGAATTACCATATTTATTTTTCATAAGTACACTTTCAATTGTATATTTATCCTGAAGTTCAAATAGAAACTTCATAGTACCATCAGCTGACTCTTGTTTAATAATTGTATTTAAAGTAGTGATTTCAAATTCCTTAGCTAATTTTTCTTGTAAAGATTTAGGAATATTTTTCATATCTGAAAAAGTGGTAACTCTTTTCTTATATAACCAATCAAAAATTTGCTTAGCTCTGAACTTTTTCTCACCTATACTAACAATATATTCTTCTAGTTGATCTAACCTTAAAGAATATATAGACATTTTATCAAAATCTTTTAACCATCTAGATTTTTTATAACCTTTAAAATCTGAAATTAACATTTTGCCTCCATTTTTCTAAGTTTTGCGATAAAAAAACCATCGCAACTATATTCATCAGGTAGTATTTCTAATACACCATTTTCACTAGTTTTAATAATACTATTTTTTAGAGAAATATTCTCTAATTTAAAGTCTTTATTTTCATTTAAAAACTTATTAATGTTTTCTATATTTTCTCTCTTATCAATAGTGCAAGTAGAATACATCAGTATCCCATTATTCTTCACATATTTTTTGCTATTATCTAATATTTGATATTGTAGTTTTGAAATTTCTTCTACATATGAATTTGTAATTTTATATTTAATTTCTGGTTTATTTTTTATAACCCCTATACCTGAACAAGGAACATCACAAATTACTATATCAAATTTATCATTAAATGAAGAATTATTTATAGTTGCATCTTGTTCTTTTATTTCAATATTCGAAATACCAAGTTTTGCAGTATTATCTTCAATCAATTTTAACTTATGTATATATTTATCACATGAAACTAAACTAGAATTAAAATACTTGCTTGCAATATGTAAACTTTTCCCACCAGGTGCTGCACATGTGTCTAATATTTTATACTCTTTATCAACTGGTAATCCTATTGACGATGCAACTAAAGCACTAGCTTCGTCTTGAATAATGTAGTAACCATTAGTAAATAAAGAATTATCAATATTTAATTTATTTAAAATAAGGCTATCTTCACAAATTTCACTTTCACTAACAGCACTACCTAATTTTTCTATTAAGTCTGATTTTGTTGTTTTAAGTGGATTATATCTAATACTATTCTTACTTTTTTGATTAAATGAAACAACTATACTTTGTGCTTTTTCTTTACCGTATTGTTTGTTTAAAATATCAAATAATTCTTTAGGACAACTATTTTCCACACAAAATTTTTCAGTCTTATTTTTATATTTTAATTCTAAGTTTTTAGCATTTCTTTCAATATTTCTTAATATACCATTAACAAATTTACCCGTAATATTTCCAGCAATTTTTTTACTTAATTTTACAGCTTCATCGATAATAGCAAAATTTGGAGTCTTATCCATATAAAGAAGTTGATAAATACTCATTAATAAAATAATTTTAACCTTTGGTTTAACTCTTCCTTTAGAATAAGATTTAAGTATATGTTCTAAATACAATTTATTCTTAATAGTGCCATATACTACTTCGCTTATAAATCTTTTATCTTGTTCCTCAACTTTGTATTGATTAAAATATTTATTTAAAGTAATATTGCTATATCCATCTTCTTGAATAATCGTAAATAATACTTCGTATGCAAGACTTCTAGCATTAATGCTACTCATTTTTTTCACCTAAAATTGTCCCCACATAGTCTTTCTTATTTGATAGGAAATTAACTACTGGCATACGTTTTTTTCCAGACACTTGAAGTTCATTAACTTTTAATACAGTTTTATTACCACATAAAATATAAATACTTTTCTTATCTTGGCTAATAATAGTTCCTACTTTATCAAAATTTGATTCAACATCTAATTTAATAACTTCGCTAGACCAAATCTTAAGTACATTGCCATCTAAAAACGTAAATGCTCCTGGAGTAGGGTCTAATGCACGAACTTTATTAAATACATCTCGAGCTGGAGTATTCCAATCAATCTTCTCATCTTCTCTTAAAATATTGCTAGCAAATGTAGCTTTTTCCTCATTTTGTTTCTGCGGGTTAATGTCTCCTCTGAAAATTCTTGGTAGTGTTTCATTTAATAGGTCACGTCCTGCAATTGACAGCTTATCATGTAAAGATTCATAATTATCACTGTCAAGAATATCAACCTCTACTTTAGAAATCATATCACCAGCATCAAGTTTTTTAACCATATACATAATAGTAATACCTGTTTTTTCATGATCTTCAAGAATAGAATATTGAATAGGAGCTCCTCCACGTAATTTAGGTAGTAAAGAACCGTGAACGTTTATACATTTATGGTGAGGAATCTCTAATATTCTTTCAGGAACTAATTGTCCATAAGCAGCCGTAATGATAATATCAGGATTTAGATCTTTTAATGTATTATAAGTTTCCTCATCTGTTGATATTTTTTCAGGTTGTAGCACTTTTATGTTATTTTCTAACGCTATAACTTTGACAGGTGGAGGCGTTAAAACTTTTTTTCGTCCTACTTTTTTATCTGGCTGAGTTATTACTAAATCAACTCCATAGTTTTCTATTAACATTTCTAATACAGGAACAGCAAACTCTGGTGTTCCCATAAATACTATTTTTTTATTGTTCATTTATTTCTCCTAATAAAGAATTTAATCATAATAATTATAACATATTTTCTGATATTCTTCTATTATTCGTTGGTATATAACGATCTAATTAATAACTATTATTACCATTTTCCAAATTCAATAAAAATTTTTTCACTTCAATACCTGCTGCATATCCAGTTAAACTTCCGTTTGTTCCCACTACTCTATGGCAAGGGATAAATATTAGTATAGGATTATGTCCGACAGCCCCACCAACTGCTTGAGAGGACATAGTCTTAAGACATCTATCCTTAGCAATTTTTTCTGCAATATCTTTATATGTTACTAATTTTCCATGTGGTATTTCCATAATCAAATTCCAAACATCTTTACGAAATTGAGTTCCTTGAAACTTTATAGAAATACCTTCTAAATTAAGTACTTCACCATTAAAGTACTTATCTAACCAAACCTTACACTTAATTATAATTTCAAGTGAATCATTGAAGATATAATTAGATAAATCCTTAGGAAAATATTTTTGGCCTTCTAAATAACATCCACATAGATTGACTCCATCAGAAACAATATATAACATTCCGATTTTACTCTTATAGGTGCAATAATACATTTTAAACTCCTTTAAAAATTACATAAATAATTTATATTCTAACAAAAAATGGGATGACTCAAAAATCGTGTTTTCTGAGAAATCGATTTTGTCGAGTCACCCCCACATAGTTTATTAGATATCTAAAAAGCTTTCATAAAGTGAATTAAGTTACCAATAAACTACTACGACTATTAGTTCTTTAATAGATGGAATTGTTGGTTTGTCCCTAAACAAGTCCTAATCTTCTTCTCTATAAATTTTGAATAATAAAAATACTACTCCTACGCAAATAAAGCAATCAGCTAAATTAAATATAGGAAAATCATAGCCGAATATTCTAAAATCTAAGAAATCTATAACTTCATGTCGTGTTAATCTATCGATAAAATTACCAAAAGATCCACCGTATATTAATGCAAATGTTAATTTATCAAAACTATTTAAAGTTTCTTTTTGTTTAAATAAATAATAAGATAACACTGCAATAAAAAGAACTGTAATAATTAAGAAAAAGATTCTACTATCTTGTAAAATTCCCCAAGCAGCCCCTCTATTTCTATGAGAAGAGATACTGAAAAAGTTTGTAATAATTTCTTTACTCTCTCCTAAAGTGAAGTGCTTAATTATAAAATTTTTACTTAACTGATCTAATAATATCAAAAAACCTGTAGCTATAAATATTAATAACATATTGCTCTCCTTTAATTCTTTAATAATAATTTTTCTAAGTCAGGGTCTATTGTTTTCTCACCTCTCGCAGGAAGTTTGTAACGCCCAAGGTGTATTAATTGATGATGAATTTTACCCCAACTTTCCATGGGAAAGATAGACATAAGCTCTTTTTCTACTTGAAGCGGGCTGTCATTTTTTTCTGCAAGACCAAACATCTTAGCCACACGTTCAACGTGTGTGTCAACCGCAATAGCCGGAATATTAAAACCTACAGCAAGTACAACATTAGCCGTTTTTCTACCAACACCAGGTAATTTTTCTAATTCTTCCCTAGTTTTTGGAATTTCATAATCATAAACATCTCGTAACATGTTAGCCATTCCAACAATATTTTTCGATTTAGCTTTGTATAACCCTAGCGTTTTAATATATTTTTCAATATCTTCAACCTTTGCATCTGCATAGTCGTCAATTGTTTTATAATTTTCGAATAACCCTACTGTAGCTCTATTTACATACTCATCTTTACATTGAGCAGATAATAATACAGCTATAATCAACTCTAAATTATTTGAAAAATCTAATTCGCATTCCACATTAGGAAATACTTTATCAAGATATTCCATTATTTTCTTTGCTTTAATTTTCTTTTGCCTATTTGTTAAACCAGTCATAACCTAAACTACTACCACTTTCTGACTCTACTTCCTTATTAACCTTATTATTTAAAATTCCATTTACATAACTAATATTTTTAGATAAGGTTAATGCTTCATCAATTTCTTTTTTTGTATATTGTTTTTCGAACCATGATGAGACGATATCTAACTCTTTTGAAGTTAGTATTTTTCCAGTAATACGCTCAACAAGCTTTAATAATTCTCTTAAAGTATAATAGTTCTCTTTATCACTAAACACATAAAATTTTACTTTACTATTAGATGACAGAGCTATACATCTTTTATTAATCAAAACATCTAACATTGTAAAAATCTCTTTTTCAGACATTCTAAGATGTTCTTTTACTAATTCTATTGAAAAAGGTATTTCCCCTTGATTTGTCAAATAACTTATCTGAAGAAGAAACATGGCTTCCTCTCCAGATAAGTTATGATTTGTATAATTCAATAAGAAATCAGCATCAATTAAAATACCTTTTATATTGATATTGATCATTTTGAAACTCCTAAGGTGTAAGTCTGTTTAAAAGACGAGGGAATGGTGCAGTTTCACGAACATGACCATTACCAGTAATCCAAGCCACAGTTCTTTCTAAACCAAGACCAAATCCTGCATGTTCAACAGAACCATATTTACGTAAATCTAAATACCAACCATAAGCATCAAGATTTAAATCATGTTTTTTAATGTTTTCTAACAATGTATCGTAATCATCAATACGTTGAGAACCACCGATAATTTCTCCGTATCCTTCTGGAGCTATTAAATCAGCACATAATACAACACCAGGTTCATTTGGATCTTCAATCATGTAAAATGGTTTAATATCTAATGGCCAATGTGTAATAAATACAGGTTTATTATAGCTGTTAGCGATGAAAGTTTCATGAGGTGAACCGAAATCATCACCATATTCAATATCATCAAAACCATTTTCTTTTAATAATTTAATAGCATCTTTATATTTAATACGTGGGAACTCTCCTCTTGCATTATTTAGAGCTTCTACATCACGTCCTAGAACTTTTAGTTGTTCTTGACATTTTTCTAGCACATCAGTTAATAAATGATTTACAAATGCTTCTTGTAAAGCTAAACTTTCATCATGATTACAGAATGCCATCTCAGCTTCAATCATCCAGAACTCGATTAAGTGACGACGAGTCTTAGATTTTTCAGCTCTGAACGTAGGACCAAATGAAAATACTTTTCCAAAAGCCATTGCAGTTGCTTCTAAGTACAATTGTCCAGATTGAGAAAGATATGCTTCTTCATCGAAATATTTAGTATTAAATAATTCTGTAGTTCCTTCAGGAGCTGATGATGTTAAAATTGGTGGATCTGTTTTTAAGAAACCTTCTTTTTCAAAGAAATCATAAGTTGATTTAATAATTTGATTTCTAATTGTTAAAATAGCATGTTGCTTCTTAGAGCGAATCCATATATGACGATTGTCTGCTAAAAATTCTACTCCATGTTCTTTTGGAGTTATTGGATAATCGATTGCTTCAGAAATCACTTCGAAATCTTCAATTTCTAATTCAATTCCTGATAATTCTCTATCATTTTCTTTAATTAAACCTGTTACTTTTAATGAAGTTTCTTGTGGTAAATGGCGTAATTGTTGATACTTATCCTCACCTAATGCTTCTTTTAAAGCTATTGCTTGGATAAAGCCAGCTCCATATCTTAATTGGAAAAATGCAATTTTACCACTACTTCTCTTGTTAGCAATCCATGCACCAAGAGTTACTTTTTGACCTAGTTGTTCTTTTAAATTGTTAATGTTCAACTTTAAGTCCCTCCTAATTTTTATAATTATTATATTCGATATTTATTATGTTCGTAGTTATATAAAAACTATTTATATTATATCATATTTTTAGTAATTTTTTAATTAACTATACTTATTTTTAAAGTTAATGTTCTAAATCACGAAATACAACAATACTATCAAAAATATCTCTTAAATAGTACCTATATTCAAGTATATCTTTTGTTGCGTAACATCTACAAGATAGTTTATTATTTTTTATAACTTCAGTATATAATTCTTTAAAATTATCTTTTATCGAAAAATTAAAGTATTTAATATAACTTTTTTTCTCTCGTTTTGTAAAGTATATGTCTTTATATTTATTACTCTCAAAAATAAACAATACTGTACCCAGAGTCTTTGTATTTAATAATTCTTCATCACCATTACAATATATAAATTTAATCTTAGAATTTAAATTTATATATTTGTGATTTTTAGAGTGAATCACATTAATTAAACCTTTTACCTTTTTATCATCGACAACTGTTAGTTTTAAACTATTTTCTTGATCTAAAACTACAAACTTATAAGTATTTTTAGAATTAGTTAAGACACTACGTAGTTTTTTTATGAATTTATATGAAATCGGTAATTCTTTATGATAAATTTTAATATCATTTAAAATAGCATCAACATCTTGAATAATGAAAGATAAACTATCATTGTATAAAAACAGACTTTCCGAAATATACATTTCATGTAAAAATTTCACCAAACCATCTATATTATTTCTTAATATTTTTATGTTTTTATCTTTTAAATTTTTCGAAACAGCAACATTTAATTCAACTATGACATTCTTATAAAAATAGTCTTTAGTATTTTTAGAATCTAATTCACGTCCTAAAATTCTCTTATTCTCAAAGATAAAAGTATAATTTTTTAAATTTTTATTCTCTATTAGATACTCTATGGAATCATAATTTGTAACAATATTTTCCGAGTGCAATGCGGCTTTATTTTTCTCATCAAAATAATACGATTTTGAACTTATAGAAACGGCATTTTTTATGCTTTCAATGTATTGTTTTTCTAAATAAAATAGATTTAATTCACAAAAATCTCCAGTTTGTGTTTCTAATACCCATACATATAATTTAATTAATAATTTATCTAAATTAAGATCTTCTTTTTTGGGAAACAGAGTAAATATGTTTAACGGTACGTAATTACTTTTTTTCTTTAAAATTGTATAATTAGCAACTTTAAATTTTCGTATATACTCTTTCTCATCGATAGAAGAAAATATTATGTACTTTTTAAGATAATTTTCCATACTTATAGTGTAAGATACTTTTTTAAAGGCAACATCTTGAAATATTAAATAATTGTTAGTAATAGACATATTATCTTTGAAGTTTTTTTTACAAAATTTTGCAAATCTATATGTACTAAAATTGATTTTTTCAAGAAGCTCTTCTATTTTTTTATAGTTATAGCTGTTCAAATTAGCTATTTTGTATGCAATTGCTTCTAATAATTTAACTGTTACTTTTACATCAATAGCTGCATTGTGAAATCCTTCTCCGGAATAAAGGCTAAGAGAATTTGATAAATCTGATAGTTTATAACTTACTTGCGATGGCATAAATAATCTAGCTAGCTCGACAGTATCTAAAGACAACTTTGCCTTGTACATAATTCCAACATCGTGAAATCTCTTTTTTAGAATTATATAATCTGAAGCTAGTCCATGACAAACTAGTATATCATCTTTAATAAAATCATATAATTTGACAGCTACATCTTCAAAGTACGGTTTATCCCTAAGCATTTCATTACTTATTCCAGTAAGTTCCGTAACAAATGAAGATACTTCTTTTTTCGGTTGTATATAATAATTAATTGACTCTAGTTCTTTAAAAGTATCGTCAAGTTTTGTTGCTGAAAATTGAATAATCTCTTTGTCTTCAGTTAATTCAATATCAACGATACAAAATAATCTATTCATAAATTCTCTCACCTCACTTTCTAGTTATTTATATATTATCTCTCATTTTTTCTAAAAAATCTAGTATATTATCCCTATTATTAACTAAACCATTAACTAAGATTTCATATTCGAGCAAAGTAACCAGTTCTCTAATCCACGGTCCAGGTTTTCTATTAATAAATGCTATAATTTCTTCAGACGTAATATCAATATCATTTAACGATGTAATTGCTAATTTAACTTTATTGATTTCAGATATATCTCTAAATTTAAAATAACTACAAATAAACCTAACATTGTCAATATCATACTTATATAAAATAATTTCTAATGGATTGTTATTTTTAAACTCATTTCTAATTTTTTCATATTCTTTAACTAATTTAAGTTCCTTATTAGATAATTTTAATTTCTTTAGCTCGTCAGTAGAAATTTTGTTTAGAGTAGATAGAATATACAAGCTTTGACAAAAAGTGTATTTAGAAAAATCTTCAATAACTGTTATGTCTTTTATGAACGGTATATAACTATTAAGCGTGCTATCTATCATTAATTGCATACTATTATTGTTTCCTTTACCCTCTAATAATTTTCTAAATTCATTAACAATTCTCTCAATAGATACATATTCAATTAGTTTAGCATTGTTTTTTATTGCCATTATAGTATTACTATCAATATCAAATCCTAATTTTGAAGAAAAACGAAAAGCCCTCAACATTCTTAAAGCATCCTCAAAGAATCTTTCATTTGGATCATTAACAGTTTTAATAATTTTATTATTTAAATCGACTTCACCATTATGAAAATCAAATAGTTTCCCCTTTGAATCTAGTGCCATAGCATTTATAGTAAAATCTCGTCTATCTAAGTCCTCTTTTAAATCACTAACAAATTCAACCTTATCTGGTGCTCTATGATTGACATATTCGTCTTCTTTTCTAAATGTTGTGACTTCGTAGCTTTCACCATTTACTAATATTGTAACTGTTCCATGTTGAATTCCAGTATCAATACTTTTACGAAATATATTTTTTACTTGTTCAGGTAAGGCATTCGTTGTAATATCGATGTCTGAAAAATCTTTGCCTAAAAGAAAATCTCTTACACAACCACCGACAAAATAAGCTTCAAATCCATTTTTATTAAAAGTCTTAAGAATATTTATAGCATCTTTAAATTTATAATTAAAGTTTTCTAAATTCATATTGTCCTTTCAAATAGAAAAGGACTGGTACAATACCCAGCCCTTTAAAGTTTTTTGATATTATTTAGATAAGTTATAAGTATCTCTAGCAATCATAACCTCTTCGTCAGTTGGGATTACAAATGCTTTAACTTTAGATTCAGCTGTTGAAATTTCAGCCACTTTTCCACGAACATTATTTTTCTCTTTATCGATTTGAACGCCTAAGAAAGTTAATCCTTCTAATACTTCTTCACGTACCCATGTAGCATTTTCACCTACACCAGCAGTAAATACGATAGCATCAACTCCATTCATAGCTGCAGCATACGCACCAACGTATTGTTTAATTCTGTTGATATAAACATCAATAGCTTCTGCACAGTGTGGATTAGTATCTCTAGCTCCTTCTACATCACGTAAGTCAGAAGAAAGGGCAGATACACCTTTAAGTCCTGATTCAAAGTTAAAAATACGAACGATTTCTTCAAGAGATAGTCCAGTTTTTTGAGCAATATAAGGAATTGTAGCTGGATCGATATCTCCAGTTCTAGTTCCCATTACTAATCCTGACAATGGTGTGAATCCCATTGATGTATCAAAAGATTTACCATTTTTAATAGCACAAATTGAAGCACCGTTACCAATGTGGCATGAAATAGTTTTTAATTCTTTTGGATCTTTACCAAGAATTTCTGCAACTTTTTCACCAATATATCTGTGGCTTGTTCCGTGTGCACCGTATTTACGAACTCCGTGTTTTTCATAGAATTCTCTTGGCACAGCGTACATGTAAGTTGATTTTGGCATACTTTGGTGGAATGCTGTATCAAATGTTAATACGTTAGGTACTCCTGGTAATTCTTTTTGGAATGAACGAACACCTTTAATGTTTGCTGGGTTGTGTAAAGGCGCTAAGTCTTCAATAGAATCAACTTTCGCTAATTCTTCATCAGTAACTAAAACAGATGCATCGTAGAATTCACCACCATGAACTACACGGTGTCCAACTCCTTCAATTTCTTTTACATCTTTTACAATTCCTAATTTAGTTAATTTTTCAAGTAACATTTCAATAGCGATATCATGGTTAGGAATATCTAATGTTTCTTTATTTTTTTCTCCGTTGAACTCGATAGTAAATACACTGTTATCAATACCGATTCTTTCAACTAATCCTTTTGTAATAACTGTTTCTTCAGGCATTTCAAATAATTGAAATTTTAAAGATGAACTTCCTGAGTTAATAGCTAAAATCTTTGTCATAAGTATAAATCTCCTCTTACTCTATTTGCATTATATTTACTATTATCTCATTAATTATAATTAATTACAAGTGTTATTTAAAATTTTTTATAAAATAATTTATAAAAAAACTGATAACAAGAATACGTTATCTATATCTCAGTTATCAGTTTTATATGTTTGTATATTTTTTTTATGAATATAAAAATATTTTAGTTAGTATATTTTTTATGATGTGAAAGTGCCGCTTACAACATACCAACTTCCTCGCTCATTGTGTTCTAATTGGCCACGACCGTTAACTCTATATTTACCAACAACATCACCGTTGCGTTTCAGATTAACATAAGCTAAATGATCACTACCTAACCAAACATCATAAGAAAAGTCATAAGTTGATGAATTTCTCGAATAATTTTTAATATACATCGCTCTCGCCCAATCACCGACTTGTACATCTGATAATTCCTTAGTATCAATCGAGCTATCTTCTCTCAAAACTTTTATTCCTGATGAGGAGTTACTATCTCTAAAACTATCTTTAGATTTTTCATTTAGACCTCTTACAGTATATGAGCGTTTAAACTCACCTTTTAATTCAAGTTTCTTTGCTTCAGCAGATGTTTTACTCAAACTAATAGTTACCTCAACTTTTTCACCATTTCTTAAATTATTAGTTTTACTAAATGTAATCGATGGTTCTTGAAGAAATTGTGTTACAGATGAATCATCTGATTTTACTGTTGGAATTTTTTTTATATCAGCTGCCGCTGTTCCATCACCATCTGAACCATAAGGTTTAAATTCAATTTCATATTGACTTAAATCCACTATCGCTTTGCTATTCAAATAATACTTTGTATAACCGAAGTAACCGGATATCGCTAATAGCCCTATTATAAAGAAACTAATAAGAAATAATAATCCTGTTTTTTTCCTAGGTTCTTTATACTCTTCATATTCAAATTCTTGATTATTATAATTTTGATTATAGTATTCTTGACCATTTTGTTGGTATTGACCATTATCATAATAATTACTATTTTGATATGTATTATTCATATTTTGATTAGGATATTCATTATAATTCCAATTATTATTTTCATAATTGCCGTTAGGATAGTTATTATAATTTTGGTTATTATTACCATAATTCATTTCATTGTAATTTTGATTTTGATAATCATCGTAATTATATCCATTACTTTGATGATTATTTTGATTATTATTTTTTCCCATATTATTTCCTACTACTTCCTTAATTAATTGTAAATATTATTAATGTATTAAACTTATTAATAATATTATCACAGATAACAGGTATTTACTATAAAAAATAATCTATTTGATCATAAAAATTATATCTAATCTACGTTAATTATGTATAATAGATTGCTAACTCAATTCTTCTTTTACTACATTAAGAGCCCTCTCTATTACTACATGCATATCGTAATATTTATAGTCTGCAAGACGACCACAAAAGATTACGTCTTTACCTTTTGCTTCTTCTAAATATTTTTGATAAATTCCATTATTTTTAGCGTCATTTATTGGATAGTATGGTTCATCGCCACGTTTCCAATCTACTGAGTATTCACGTGTAATAACCGTTTTTTCTTGAGTACCCTTTTCAAAATGTTTGTGCTCTATAATACGAGTAAAAGGTACTTCAAGTTCTGTATAGTTTACTACTGCATTACCTTGGTAATTCTCTTCATTTAGTACTTCATGTTCAAAGCGAAGACTCCTATATTCTAATTCTCCATATTTATAATCAAAATACTGATCAATCATTCCCGTAAATACTACTTTTTTTGCACATTTTTCTAATTCTTTACGATTTTTGAAAAAGTCCACATTTAATTCTACTTCGATTCCTTTAAGCATATTTTCGATAATAACATTGTATCCACCGATTGGAATACCTTGATATCTATCGTTAAAGTAATTGTTATCAAATGTGAAGCGTACAGGAAGACGTTTGATAATAAATGGTGGTAGTTCCGTAGCACTTCGTCCCCATTGTTTTTCTGTATAACCTTTAATTAATGTTTCGTATACGTCAGTACCAATAAGCTTAATCGCTTGTTCTTCTAAGTTTTTAGGTTCACTATCTTGCAGATGGGCTGTTTGTTCAGCGATTTTTGCTTTTACCTCAGCAGGAGTCTTAGTTCCCCATAATCCGTAGAAAGTGTTCATGTTGAAAGGTAGATTGTATAATTTACCTCTATAGTTTGCTACTGGTGAGTTAATATAATTGTTAAACTCAGCGAATTGATTCACATAATCCCATATTTCTTTGTTAGAAGTATGGAAAATATGAGCACCATATTTGTGAACATTGATTCCCTCAACATTTTCACAATAGATATTCCCACCAATATGGTCGCGTTTATCTATTACTTTTACTTTTTTTCCTTGTTTGGTTGCTTCATGTGCAAAGATCGCACCTGACAATCCAGCCCCAACTATTAAATAATCGTACATTGCTTCCTCCTTTTATATTTCATATCTAATAAGAATTTTTCACCATTTTATTCTTAAAAAATGTACATATATTATAGAAAAGTTTGGTAGATAAGATATAAATTTTTACTTTTTTCTAGATAATTTTATTCATTAACAATTTTTCTTGATTCTCCTCAAATAATTCAAGAGCCTTTGATAAACCATACTTACTTTTAATTTGTTCAAATGCTTCTCTCATATAAGTTCTTCTTGTTTTCATATTATGCATGTCACTAGCGATAAAATGAACTAGATTTTTGTCCAAATACTTTTTAGCTCTTTTTTTAAAATGTTTGTGTTTATCTCTAATTAGTTTAGTTTTCAATACACTCTCAGCATTTACTTGAATGTACACTCCCATATTAATTAATTTTTGGATACCATCTTCATCAACATTTATATACCTTTCAACATGAGCAATTACAGGTGTTATACCAAGAAATAAAATCTTACTGAGAGCCCTATTAATCTCTTTATATCTCATCTCATAAGGAAATTCAACAAGAATATAATCGGTACCTGCCAATGTAGGATGTATTTTATTTTCGATATTTTCAATTTCGTCATCTTTATAAAAGATTTCACTTCCTAAATATATCTTCAAATCATCAGCAACCTCTTTAGCAATTTCCTCTACTCTTTTAAAATTTTCAATAATTATTCCTAAATCAGTTTCAAACATCCCCTGTCTTCTGTGTGGTGTCGCAATAATTCCTTTTACCCCCTGGTTATAACTTTCTTCTAATAAATCCCTTGTATCATTTTCATTTTTAGCTCCATCATCAACTCCAAAAATTATGTGAGAATGAATATCTATCATCTTTTTCTTCTCCTCCAACTACTTTCCTTCAATTACATCTCTAATGTTTTCCTTAACTTCATTTAAACTTTGTTCATTAATTTCTGTCATGTATAGATTTGCTCCCGGCATAGCGTATGAAGGTAATCCCATACTTCCCTTGCCTGTAAGAGCTTGAGAAGCAACACTAAATTCTTTACCAGAATTAAGCTGTTCATTCGCTAATTTATTTGCTGTCTCTATAGGCATATTTGTTTGAACAGATTTACTAATCTTATTTATAATGGTCTTATAATTAGTCAAGCCTTCTTTAGTAGTAAGCTTTTTAATGATTGCAGCTATAACTTTTTCTTGGTTCTTACCACGATCATTATCTCCATCGGCTAAACTATATCTTTCACGAACAAAGGTAAGCGCCTTATCGGCATCCAAATGAACAAGTCCTGAATTAAAATTATACTTACCAGCAGAAAAGGCTTGATCATTATAAACATCAACTCCCCCCACTGTATCTATCAATTCTAAAAATGATGTAAAATTAAGCCTTGCATAATAATCTAACTTTATATCATATAAATTTTCTAATGTATGAATTGATGAGTCAACACCATAAAGACCAGCATGAGTTAGTTTATCAAATTCATTATTACCACCATCAGCAATTTTTACATATGAATCCCGTGGAGTTGTAGTCAATAAAACTTTACCAGTTTCTTTATTTATTGTTAATATTATATTAACATCAGAGCGACTTACACTAGATATAGGTCCATATGTATCAATTCCACTCACGTAAATATTAAAAACTTTATCAGCATTTCTATTTCCTTTTGAATTTATTGATTTTCTAATTTTGAATTCATATATTTTTTTTGTTTTTTCTTTAAAATCTGAATGTTGTTTAATAATATAATCTTCAAAAGAACTATTAAGAATCATCGCTCTTGTAGAACCAGATAACAACGCTTCATACGCTGTAATATAATTTCTAGTTTCTTTTAAGTCAACTGTTTGCTTTTTCTTTTCTCGAATTTCTTTCATCAGTTTATTAATATTTTCACCATCACTAGAAACTGGTGCAGCCACAGACTCTCCTTGTAAATCAGATAATTTACTTGCTTTATCATCTTTCAATACAATTATACTCAAAGTATACTCATTAAATTCTGCATTATTATTTAAATTTTCAAATAATCCAACAGCTGTTTTAAACTGAACATACGAGAAGATCAAAATAATATTCATTATTATTAACATTACAGTATTAAACACTTTGGCTTTTTTCTTAATTATTAGAAACACCGAAACTATAATCGAAATCATAATGACAATTATAATTCCAAAATTAATTCCTCTGAAATTTAAAAAGTCATATTTAAACATTGTCCATCCAACTAATACCCCTAAAACTACTAAAAGAGTAGTTAATATAGAGTTTACAACATCGAAATTACTTATGGTTTTTTTTCTTTTTTTATATCTTTTTTTCATCATTTTCCTCACTATTAATAATTTGTATCTTAATTTAATTATACAACAATTCCTTTAATATTTAAACATAACTAAATTCTTATATTTCGAATTTGGGTTAGTTTCAAGACCATAACATTAACAGCTTTATAATTTAAAAAAAGCTATACCACATTAGAATAGCATAGCTTAAATAATATATTCCATATAAACAGTTGTACACTAGAATATTATTACTGTTCAAATAGCTTCTCTAGCTGTCTAGTAGCAGACTTAATCTCATAACCGCTTTCACTGATTTTCTTATATATATTCTCTCTGTCTAATATACGCCCCTCTCTAACAGAAAGAATCTTAGCTGCCCAAAGCTTCCATTCATCTTTTAATGACAAGCTATTATCATAATTTTCTAAGATTTTAGCATCCGGTAAGTGACTTGCTGTTACAACTGGTAATCCATTCGCCTGTGCTTCTACTAATACGATTGGTAATCCTTCAAAGTTAGATGGAAAGAAAAATACGTCTAATAAATTTAGCATTTCTCCAACGTTGCTTTTTAAACCAGTAAAAATCACCTTATCTTCAACACCATATTCTTTAGCGAAATTTTCCAAGAATGTCGTATCCCCTTTTCCAATAAAAACTAAGCGAGAATTAGGTTCTTTCTTCACTAATTCAGAAAATACTTTAACACAAAAACTTTGGTTTTTCTGTTTTTCATACAAACGAGAAACTTGTCCAACTATAAGGCAATCTTCTGGAATATTATATTCTTTTCTCAGTTTCTCACGTACATTTTCGTTATATAAAAATTGTTCTACCTCTATCGCATTATTAATAACTAATGCTTTTTTTCTTTCCTTGCCGTGATAAAAATGATTTGCAGCTTCTACTCCGCATGCCCAAAAATCTGTTGCAAATTTTCCAACAAATAGACGATTTATCGGATGTATAAATCGATAAAACTTGTCAGCGGTTGCACAGTGTCCGTGTACAATTCTTTTTTTGATACCATATTTTTTAGCAAGTTTTAAAAATTCAAGATGTGTTAATCCATTCTGATTTGACCATAGTATATCATATCGATGAGCATTTTTTCTAAAGAATTTATCCCATTCCTTCAACGCCTGTTTGATATTTGGCCTTAATTTAGGAATTCTATGAAACACTATAGGATTTTTACATAATTTCTTAAAATGATCACTAAAATCAACATCTTCTGGACCTTGAAGTAAAAATTCAAATTCAAATTCATCAGTATTTATATTATTGTAAAAATCTACAACAATCTTTTCTAATCCACCAATATCGGGAATTAACCCACATACCAAGACTCTTTTCATTTATTTTCTCCTTAATCTATTTAAAAATATTATCCTTCTAATCATATATAAAAATAATTTACTAACCTCGTGATTCCTATATATATACATATAAATACTAAAAATACCTAGATATAGAAATATTTTCATTATTACACTAGTAATAAAAACTAATTTTGAAAAAACAAAAATATCTAATAGGACAGCACATATAACACTAGAGGCAAATATTGTGAAATGCTTAAACATCATCATAAAATAATTCTTTGAAGACGATTTTATTCCATATTTAAATGCACTATATGGTTCATACCATGTACAAGTTAGTAACGTTGAACCTATAGTTCCTAGTAAAATTCCGGCTACGCCCAAATTTAAAACTACTAAAAAATAAAGTGAAAGAACTATATTAATTAAAATTTCTGCAATAACTTTTTTATTTTGCTCGTAACTTAATCCATATACCGAAATTAATGTCAAATTCGGTTGTCTATAAGAAGTAAGGAAAAAATTAATAACAATTACTATCTCAATCCATCTACTAAAAGAAAAATCCTCTCCTAACCAAATTGTCATAAATGGGTGTACGAAAAATAAATATCCCATACTCGCAAAATATATCAAACTAAAAGCAATAAACTGGTATTTTTTTAAAAAATTAGATTTAGCTTCTGTTGTTGTATCATCAGAGTGGATTAAATTTCCGACTGAAGACGTTATCGAACCCATAACAGTATTAATTAGCATTGATACAAATCCTAAAACATAAGTGTAATTCCCATAGATACCTATTGCGGATAAACTGATAAACTTTGCCATCAAAATACTATCAGTTTGAAATACAACTTTTGCACCAATACTTCCTAGAGTATTTCCTTTAATATTTCTAATAAACTTATCTCTTTCATCTTTGTTAATAGGACTAGCTTCTTCATTATTCAAATAACTATATAAACGATCTACCACATATGATATTATGAAATTACCTATAATATTTAAAACCGTTTCTATTAATAAATAAAAAATAAAGTTTTTAGTAAGAACTATTACTCCTATTTGTAAAAATACTCGAAGTGTATTTAAGGCAAAGTTAATTAAGTTTATAACATAGTTTCGCTGATCAACATATAGCAATGTTCGTTTGTAAGAGAAAAAATAACCAGACGCTGAATTAAATACAAATATAAAATAAATCCAGTATAATTCGCTATCAATCGTATAATCCTTAATCATATACGGAAGAAATAATGATAATATTGCTCCAAATATAAAAATAGCAATTCCAATAATTACATATAACTTTTTAAATAAAACCATAAAGGCTTTAATTTTCCCATGTTCTTCTCGAGCTAACGGACCATATAGCGCATAACTCATTGCTTCAGCTATTCCTAATTCTGCTAATGATAAAATAGAAATTAAACTCATTAAATAACTACTCAAACCTAAATATGTAACACCAAGAATATTCACAAAGACAGTACGATTAATAAAACCAATGAGTACTGAAAAAGGTTGGAGTACGAGCGCTATACTAGTATTTAAAGTGACAAATTCTGTTCTACTTCTTTTCATAAATTTCCTCTATTCATTTAATTCTCCATAAAATAGTTTATATAGATAAGATTGTGGAATTAATTCCTCTGGACAAATTTTATATGTAGTTTTCATAATCGGTGTTGTTTTTAACACTTCCTCCCATTCATGTTTATGAAATATCTCATTTGCATTATCTCTTAAAAACCACACCCTCTCAGCTGGTGCCAAAACTGGTAATTCATCTACTAGGGCTTTGAATTCATCATTTAATTCATACTCAGATAAAATAAAATAATCCATCATCAAATAATGAATAAAAACAGGATATTTACGAACAAAATAGATATATAATTCGCAAATATGTTTAAAATAAGTTTTATATTTATTTCCAGCTAATAGGAATCCTGACCACTTAAATTCACCAACTGTTCTTTCTATATTGCTATCACATAATGGAGGATGTTTCAAGCTGAAAAATTCTCCTTCAAACATTTCTAATGTTGCATAAGGAGATACAAATAATGTTGCATCCATCCAAATCCCACCATATTGATAAAGTAAACTAAATCGAACAATATCAGAATAGTGAGCAGCCTTTAATTCTCTTCTCTTATATTTTTCAGTAATATCGTTTGGAACATTGACATATTTATGAAGATTTTCATCTGTTAACATATGAAATTCACAGCCATTTCTTTTTGCGAAATTTTTTATTGTTTTCATTGAGGCTCTTACCGTTTCTGGAATTTTTTCCTCTCCTTGCTGCCACATTGTCCAAATAATTTTTGGGGATTCTGGAGCAACTTCTTCTATCTCATCGTTCATCTCGCATATATGTGCTTCTTTTCTTAAGTTAAATACAAAATTCAAAAGAACCTTTTTACTAAAATCATAATATTTACTATCTGATTGTTGTGTATAGTAATACGCAAGTGTTAATTTAGGACCATAGTATCTAAAAATCTGTTGGTATCGAAATACTTTTTCGAGTATTGATTGTATCTTCAACATTCTTAACGTTTCCCTTCACATTTTTCTAATGCTATTTTTAGATAATATCCATTACGAATATTATCCCCTATTTTTTTACTATTTCTTATCAATACTTCGTACTCATCATTACTAATAGAGTCTAAACGTTCTGCAATCTCAAATAAAGAATCCACTAATATTCCGCAATTATTTTTTGTCACGAAGTCACTAAGAGCGGACTGTCTCCACACAATAATTGGAAATCCAGAAGCTAAATAGAGCGATGCTTTATGCGGATTATTCATTTTTAAATATTCTCCAAACATTCCACTACAAGTATAAGGACTATCCCCATCCCATACTAAACCAAAACCACCTTCTAAATAATATGGAAGTTCTTCAGGAGAAAAAGCTCCATTATAATGAACATTTTGAGGAAGGTTATCTTCTTCAAAGTTAATCCCATAAATTGAAAATTTTGGATTATCAGGTAATTGTCTTGCATATTTTGCTTTTTTTATATCAAAATTTCCTGCTAATAACACGGTACTCTTCTCATACGTTTTTTTCACTTCATAACAAGGAATCAGATAATCAAATATTTCTAATGAAATAATCTTTTTCTCTGGTATTCCCAATTGAACAAGTACATCTTTCATCTTATCATTATGTGCAATGATTCCATCAACTCTTTCCAGTACCGTCTTATTTTGTAAAAAATTAAGAATTGCATATTTAACATCTTGGAATGATTTAATAGATCTGTTTCTTAGCGATTCAATATCATGGATAAGAAGATAAGCTTTGAATTTACGTTTTTTTAATAATTTCGTTAAAATTAACACTTTTAACGAATGCCATAATAATGGAAACTGTAAAACTAGTACATCATTTTCAGTCAATGTAATAGAATTTGAATCATTATTTTGAAAAAAAGGATGATACTCTGCTTCTATCATTATTTTTTCAGCATCTAATCTAGCTTTAGATCCTGCATGTTTTTCGTATGCATAATCTTCCTTTAAGTAATATTTCATACTACTTCATTCCTTTCCATAAACCTTTTATAAAATATTTTTCCACCCTCCACTGAATCGCACCTGCAACTCTAGAAATAAAAACAATATTTTGAGGGAAAAAGTGATATGCTCGCATTACCAATGAACGGCTCGAAGCTCCTGCATACCGATTCAAATATTCTACATATTTTTCTTTATAAGGATTCCCCTCAAATATGTGATAATCAACAACATGCATCAAAACTAAATGGAATAAGCGACGACGAATATACGAAAGAGAATATGTATCACCTTGATATAATTGCTCCAACTTATCACAAATCGTAAATAAATCTAAATTTTTTATATTAAATTCTCGATTCATAATACTGCCTTGTCTCACACGATAATAATAACCAATATAATTGATTTTCACCATTTTACGAATATTTTTTAAAATTCCAATACCTCCATAAACATCTTCGTAAAATAAACCTTCTAAAAATGGAAAATTGATTATTACTTGTCTTCGAAAAAGTTTAGCGACCGCATTCAAACGGACAATATTATCTCTGCATAAAGAAACTAAAGCTTCTTTAGAGTTCCCTTGAAAAATAATTTTCACATTTTTGGGTGTTGTTAACCCTAATTCTTGTTTTTCGTTCGTATACCAACACTCAACAATATCAATATCTTCGGAAGTCATTTGTTTTATCAATTGCTCCAACATATCCTCCTTAAGTACATCATCACTATCAACAAATGAAATAAATTCTCCCTTAGATTCAAGCATTCCACGATTACGTGCTCCACTTAGCCCTTTATTTTCTTGATTAACCAACTTAAAACGGCTATCCTTCTCGCAATATTGTTCACAAATTTCTTTTGATCTATCAGTTGATCCATCATTAACTAAAATCACTTCAATATCTGAATATGTTTGTTTCTGAATACTTTCCAAACATTCTTCTAAATATTCCTCAACATTATACACTGGTACAATAACACTAATCATACATTACCTCTAACTTTATCTTTTACGAATTTTGCTACAGAATTATATCTTAAATATAATGGAAAAGTAACTCTTGTAAAATACTTAGGAGAACATAAATACCATCTTAATACTCTACAACTTCTTAGAACTTCATGTGATTTTTTGGCAATATTAGCAAATTTAGCAATATAGTCTTGGTATATATTATAATATATGTGATCAGGTTGTATTCTATAAAAAAGAACATGTTGAGAAATTACTAAAAATAAATACTTACTAAGTTCCGAAACTATTATATCATTTTTGAATTCTTCTAACAGTGAATCACATATTTTAAAGATATCAAGATTTTTCTCACTATATTTTTTTCTCATAATACTACCTGAGCGAATTCTATAATAATACCCAATCGTATCAAGAACAATCATTTTACGAATATATTTCAAAGTAACAATTCCTGTATAAAAATCTTCATAAATTAAACCTTTCAAAAAAGGTACCTGTTCTAGAATTCTTCGTCTATATAATTTATCCCATGCAAAATACGTAACTCCTCTATAATTTAGACAACTCGCTATAGCTTCAGATGAATTTCCTTGAAATACAATGTTAGGGCTTGTTTGCAGTATTAAATCCTCTTTATTTGTTGAATGATTGCATCCCACAATATCTACATCATCTTTCATAAAAGATAATAAAGTTTCTAATATATCAACTTTAATCACATCATCACTGTCTACAAAGTATATATACTCCCCTATAGATTCTCTTACTCCAACATTTCGTGCCTCACTTAATCCTTGATTCTCTTGATTAATTAACTTGAATCGATTATCTTGACGACAATATTTCTCACAAATTTCTTTTGAATTATCCGTCGAACCATCATTTACTAATATCACTTCAATATCAGTATAAGTTTGATGCTTAATACTTTCTAAACATTCTTCCAGATACTCTTCAACATTATAAACAGGTACAATTACACTAATCAATTTATGAACATCCATTTTATTCTCCTTTAATCACTAATGCTTTTAGATGTTTCAGCCTTCCCCATGTTTTATATACAAATGGAAAAGTGTATCGAAGATATAAACTAGGTGCTAATTTATACATTCTTATCATTTTACTACTCCTTGCTACTTCAGGAGATTCTTCCACAATTGCGACATACTGTTTCAATTTTTCATCATACATCGATTGGTATGGATTAATCTTTTCAGTGAAATAATTATGATGAGTCGTTACAATTTGCACTAAAAACTTCCCTATATAGGGTAATAATTTTTTATCCGAAGAGAACAATTCAACTAATTTATCACTACTAATAAAAACATCTAAATTTTTCTCAGAAAATTTTCTATGCATAGTGCTGTTTGGACGTTCTCTATAATGGTATCCCACATAATCAATTTTCACCATTTTACGAATAAATTTTAGAGTTCCTACTCCATGATAAATATCTTCAAAAATAACACCATTTAAAAATGGAAAATTTTCTAATAAACTTCGTCGATATAATTTGACAACCGGACTATATGATAACCCGTAATTACAAGATTCTATAATTGACTCTTCCGAATTTCCTTCAAAAACTATTTGAATATTCTCTTCTTGGCTAAGTTTATTAAAAACACTTCTAACAGCCCTATATTCACATTCAACCAAATCAATTTCTTCAGTCATGTAACGATTTAAAATTTCAACATATTTTGAAGAAATAACATCATCACTATCCACAAAAGTTATATATTCTCCAGTAGAAACAGATACTCCATTATTTCTTGCAGCACTTTGTCCTTGGTTTTCTTGATTAATCAACTTAAACCTACTATCCATCTGGCAATAACTCTCACATATTTCTTTTGAACCATCAGTAGATCCATCATTTACTAATATCACTTCAATATCCGTATAAGTTTGTTTCTGAATACTTTCTAGACATTCTTCTAAATATTCCTCTACGTTATAAACGGGTACGATTATACTAATCATAAATTCTCCTTAAATTTAATTTTTTAAATTATTTATAATAGATACATATTTTAAGTACAGGATAAAAATATATCTTGAAAAACATTTTGGAAATCTTAAATACCATCTCAAAACTCTACAACTTTTAAGAACGTCTGGTGATTGTTTTGCATAGTTTGCATATTTCTCAATATGATTCATATACGTTTTATAATCAGAATGTCCTTGTTGAATTTTAAAGTTAACGAGATATTCTATTGTTATTAAAAAGTTAAATCTACCAATATATGGCAATAACTTATGAGTACTAAATTCTTCCAATAATAAATCACATATTTTAAATACATCAAGATTATTTTTACTATATTCTTTTCCTGTAATACTACCTGAACGTATTCTATAATAATACCCAATTGTACTAATAACAACAATATTACGAATATACTTTAAATTAGCCATTCCAGTATAAATGTCTTCATAAATAAGACCTTTTGGGAATTGCACTGCTTCTACAATGTTTCTTCTATAAAGTTTAGACCATGCAGTAAACTTAACAGCTGCAGAGCCATAATGTAAACAATTAAATATCGCATCAAAAGAATTTCCCTTAAATACAATATTAGGATTTGTTTGAAGTCCTAAATCTTCTTTCTTAGAAGAATAATTACAACCCACAATATCTACATCATCTATCATAAAAAGCATTAAAGTTTCTAAAATATTAACTTTAATCACATCGTCACTATCTACAAAGAATATATATTCTCCCATAGATGCTCTAACTCCCACATTACGTGCTTCACTTAATCCCTGGTTTTCTTGATTAATCAATTTAAAACGACTATCTTTTTCGCAATATCTCTCACATATTTCTTTTGAACCATCAGTAGATCCATCATTTACTAATATCACTTCAATATCCGTATAAGTTTACTTTCGTATACTATCTAGACATTCTTCTAAATATTCTTCTACATTATACACAGGTACGATTACACTAATCATAAATTAATTTCCTTCTCATTTACTATTATTCTTCTACCTCTACTTCTTTAACACCATTTTTTAACTTCCAAAGAAAATTATAAATTGGAAAAATTACCGAATTATAATATTTTGGACTTATATTATACAACTTTATAAAACGTGTATTTTTAGCCAATTCAGGATTTTTCTTCGTTAAGTTTACATACTCAGCTAGTTTCTGGTTATAAAATTTTGCGTATGGATTACCTCTTTTGATGTCACTCTGATAATGCATCGTTGCTTTATGAACTAAAAAACTCCCAATATAAGGAAGAACTTCTTCTCTATCAGAGTACAAATCAACTAGCTTATCACAAACTGTAAATACATCTAATTTTTTTTCATTAAAATCTTGATGCATCGTACTAGCCTGATGCTGACGATAATAATAACCAACATAATCGATTTTAATGATTTTTCGAATATATTTTAACATTCCAATTCCACAATAAATATCTTCAAATATTAATCCTTCTGGATATGGAACCGATTCAACAATTTCTCTCTTATAGAGCTTTGTAACGGGATTAACACTTAAAACATGATTAGGAAAAAATTTTACAGCTTCTTGAGAATTACCTTCAAATAGAATCGTTGTTTCTTTAGAATTTTCAATAAGGAAATCATTTTTAGATACGGTAAAATTACTTTCAACAATATCTACCTCTTCAGTCATATATTGCATTAACTTTTCTAAATAGTTCGTTTTAATAATATCATCGCTATCTACAAATGCAATATACTCGCCTTTTGAAGCTGTTACACCAACATTTCTTGCAACACTTTGCCCTTGATTTATTTGATTAATTAAATGAAAACGACTATCCTCTTCGCAATATCGTTCACAAATAGTTTTAGAACTATCAGTAGATCCATCGTTTACCAATATAACCTCGATATCTTTGTAACTTTGATTCTGGATGCTATTTAGACATTCATCTAGATACTTTTCTACATTATAAATTGGAACAATTACACTAATCATAAGTTTTTTCCTTTCAAAATATTATCGAATATGATTCAAACCTTTTTTATAAAAATCTTTTAACTGTTGAATATTCTCATCAATATCAAATCGTAATAATTCTTTCCAAAACGTTCTTTCGCTCGTTAATATAGGTGAGTTTTCTATATAGGCTTTCCAGCTTCCCTTTTCCAAAGGAAGAGCAGTACAAAGTTTATCTACTATTTGAGTAGTTGTATCAATCGTGTCATTCATAATTACATTTACACCTGCACACTGTGCTTCAACTAAGACCATCGGAAAGCCTTCAAATAAAGAAGGAAAAGCAAAAACATCAAAGGCTGAATAAAACTTATATACATCATTTCTGTTCCCTGTAAATATGATATTCTTCATACCTATACATTTTTCTTCCAACTTCGAACGATTCGGACCTTCTCCAACTAAAAGAAAAGTAACATTTGGTAACTCTTTAGCAATCTCAATTAGAAAACTCTGATTTTTTCTTTCATCTAAAATTCCTACCATTCCAACTACTTTTTGATTTTCATGAATTGAAAATTCCTTTCTAATTTCTTCTCTATAATTAGAAGAAAATTTAAACTTTTCTATCTGAATCGCATTAGGAATAATTTTAAAAGATTTCTTGCCGAAAATTTTTTCTCCTGCCAATTGTCCACAAGAAATTCGATGAGTTGCATTTTTTAAGGCTAGAGAAACTAATGCTCTATTTCGAATACTCTTTGCCCAAGTATCTGAAAATTGACTATTATGATTATGATAAATACGAACTGAAACACCATTTACTTTTGCATAGTAGTTATGGATAAAAGCTGTAATTGGGTTATCAACATGTAGAATATCAATAGTTTTAGTTTTATAAAACTTTCTACATTCCCTAAAATAATCTAGAACTTTTGACATCTTCAATTCAGGAAATACTACTCTTTCAAATCCATTTTCATCCAAATATTGATTAAATGGAAAATGTGCATCTCCATTCGATTCGGCTACTATATATTCAAATTCCTCATCATCTTTTTGAATATGATTTTTGATAAAGCTTTGGACTCCTGTCGCACTTCCGTCAACCGCACCTAAAACATGCATTACACGATATTTCATTCTATCACCTCTTATACCTTTTCTCTCATTTTTCTCTTATATATCCATTTTCTAACTTGATTTGGTAAGATTCTAATTACATTTCGAAGAAAAACATTTCTAATAAATTGGAAGAGATTAATGTCACCTCTACGATAAAAATCTAATTGAAGACAAAAATCAGTTTTTATATATAAGAGACCACCTCTTCGTAAGTAAGTAGAATCATTTGTTTGCATAACTACCAATGGCTCTTGAATGTTAAAAAAATCCTTTGTTGGATTGTCGTGTAGTAATCTCATTACTAAATCATAATCTTCTAAATAGCGAACTTTTCTATAATTTCCCGCTTTTAATATATAATCCTTCTTCATCATACTAGAAGGGTTATTAAAAGGATTTCTCATTTTAGAATACTTACGAATTTCAGAAGTAGTTTCGGGTACTTTCTTTAATACCGTGAATTCTGTATTCTTTTCTAAAATATTAGAACCTACCATAATCAAATTAGGATTACTTTCGAAAGCTTTTAATTGTTTTTCAAATCTTGTATCTAAACAATAATCATCACTATCAATTCTAGCTATCAATTCTGTTCGGCATTTTTTAACACCAAATCGTGATGTAGGTCCAGAACCCAAATTATATGGTAATCTGTATACCGATAAGATTGGGATACTCACTTCTAAACTCTCAATTTCCTTATCTAATTCCTCAGTTAATTCCCCATCACAAACTAAAACAATCTCCTTAGGTTTTATAGTTTGATTATACGAGGATAATAAACTTTTCCTTAAATTTTCAGGTTTTTCCCTTTTGTAGACTGTTATTAAAACTGAAAACTCCACGAAACTCCTCCTAAAATTTTTTTCCAATAAGCCAATCCGAAATAACTGATCGATATGGGACAACATTATACCATTCAGGTTTTAAATAAACTATTACAGAGAATAACAACCCATATATTATTATTATAGTATAAAATAATATCCACTGAATTCTTTTTTCCCTTATTTTACTAATAAACATAGGTACATATAAAGCCATAAATGGTGCAAAATAATAACCGAATCTTTCTAACAGACTAGTCTGTAATGTGAAAATTGTAAATATTAAATAAAAGAAAAATAAGTTTTTTATATACTCTTCTGTAGCTGTTAATTTAGATTTTCTTAATATCAGCTCCCCTATAACAAATAAAAAAGTACAAACTATCGTAAGACCTAACGGTCCAAACTTATAACTCTCTAAAAACCAAGTCGTTTCTAAATATGAAGAATACTGAGGAAAGACCTTAAGATATACTTCAGATAAAATTTTTAGAAAAGGAAAGGATATAATAGATATAATTAATATATATTTATATGAAGCTGAAGTTAGTCGTATTTTTTTTAATATTAAAAATAAAACGCAAATAACACCTGCTGTATGAAACAATGGTACCAGTGCTAAGCACACGATCCCTCTTATATATTTACGTTTATCAAGAAATCTAAAGCTCAATAGAGCAATAGCTATAGATAAACCTTGTCTAATATTAGAAAATGAGTAAAACATCATACCCAACGAACTAAAATATATTACTAAACTCAGAAAGATATTCTCAGAATAATTCCAAAAAATATAAAACCAAATAAATAAAGTTATTGCAGCAAATGAAAACAGCAATATAGTGTAATGTTCAGAAACAGAACTTAAAAAATTATCAAAAAGAATATACCCAATTTCAAAACGAGATTTAAATATATTTGAAAATTCCGGTATCTCTAATGCTCTAGTTCGAAATATATGTACATAAATAATTAAATCAGATCCAACAGAAAATTTTCTAAATCCATCAACCACTAAGAACAAAATAAAAGTAGGAATTGCTAGTATTTTTATTTGTTCTCTTTTATCTTCTAAGTAATAATACATCGAAGATAAAGCCACAAGGTATATAAAAATAAAAAGATACGTTAACATCCCTACTCCTTTCTAATATATTTCATATATAATTTTATTATTTGTAATTATAGTAGTAATAGTTATTTTCATTTAAATCAAGTTTATTAGCTACAACACCTAAAAAGTTAGCCCCCACGTTATCAAGTCTTTTTCTCGCTTCAATAAGTTGATTACGTTTACAAACTTTCATATCTACTACTAATAATGTAGCATCCGCTACTCGTGATAAAATTTGCGCATCTGTTGCTGCAAGTAAAGGAGGTGTGTCTATAATGATATAATCATAGTTATCTACACAAGTCCCTAATATTTCTTCCATCACGCTACTTGTTAACATTTCTGCCGGATTTGGTGGAACTGGTCCTGATGTTAACACATCTAATTCAACATCATCAAAAGTTAGATGATTAATGGCATCCTCACTTATTTGACCTAATAATAATTTACTCAATCCAGTTTTATTTCTTTTTTCTATCAATTTATGCTGCGTTGGCTTTCTCATATCAGCATCTATTAAGATGACTTTTTTACCTTGTTGTGCCAGTACTGCTGAAAGATTAAGGCTTATCTCACTTTTTCCTTCATTAGGATTCGCACTAGTCACAACAATTATTTTTATATTTTTTCCAAAGTTTGAAAATTGAATGTTACTTCGCAAAGTCCTAAAAGATTCTGAAGCAACAGATTTACTATTATGAATAACTTCTATATACATACTTTTACCTTCTTCCCCTATCTTTTATAATTGGAATCATTCCTAAGACTGAACTACCTGCTAATTCCTCTATATCATCAAGAGAATCTATTGAATCATTCATAATATAACGAATAAACAATATATTAACTCCTATAAACGTAAACGCAATAAATGCAATTAACATATTTTTCCACAAGACAGGATAAACTGGATTAGGGTTCCCTTGAAGATCTGTTACTACTGATAAATCATCTCTACCTATTTTTTCAGCAGCAAAAGATTTATATTCATCTGAATATTTCTTTATATAACGTTCTGCTAGATCCCTATCTGTAGCTCTAACTGTTAATGTCATTAATTGGGATCCAGAATCATTTGTAAGTTCAACATCTTTAATTTGACTAATTTCTTTTGTAGTTAGATCTAATGATTCATTAGTCATATTCCTAACATTAGGCAATTTTGCAATTTCAAGGTAAGTTTTTGCTTGTCTTTGAAGTAAATCAATTGAAGTTAACGCACGAGAATCATCATTTATAACATTTGAACTTTTCATAATCAATGTAGATGATACACTGTAAACAGGTGAAATACAAAATACTGTATATGCAGTCACTACTGCCACTCCACTAAATATGAATATTAATAAAATCAATAGTTTCTTTTTGATAAAACTTAATATTCTCGAGATATTATTATTTAATAAAAACATTTTTTCCTCCTTATTTTATTATATGTTCTTAATTATCTAGCTCCATCTCCTGTAAAAACAACAATGATTGTTTTTAGTAGAATTAATAAATCTAATTTAAACCCTTCATTTTCTATATAATACTTATCTAATACTAACTTCTCTTTCGGAGTTAATGAATAGCCACCATTAACCTGTGCCCACCCCGTAATTCCTGGTTTTACCACTAAACGATCGTTAAAATCTGGTATATCTTTTAGAAATTCCTTGACAAATTCTGGTCTCTCAGGTCTTGGACCAATAAATGACATATCTCTTTTTAAAATATTAACCAGTTGAGGTAATTCATCTATTCGAGTATTTCGAATGATGCCCCCCACTTTGGTAATACGATCATCATTTTCGCTCGCCCATTTATGGCCATCCTTTTCTGCATCAATATACATTGAACGAAGCTTATATATTTTAAAAATTCGTCCATTTAGTCCTACTCTTTCTTGAGTATAGAATGGATTAGCACGTATCTCTATAACAATAGCAATACATGCAAGCATAATGATAGGAATAACAAGTATTAACAATAAAAAACTTAAAATAAATTCAATGAAACTTTTAATATTGTTATAAAATTTCACTTTTCTTTTCATTAACAAAAGTAAGTTTACTGATATACTATAGATTTTATAATTAAGTTAGTTATTTTTCTATTTGTTATGCTAAATCTATTATACATCTATAGCAAACTTAATACAAGTTAAATTAAAACTTTACAAACATGTTAATTTATCAACTTAACTAGTATAAATTATATTTACTTTCATTATTCTCCTTTCTATAAACAATAATGTTCTATAATTATCTAGAATTTATAATATATAATCAATTCTTATATATCTTTATTTGTATATTCATATCTTAATAAAGCAACTTTAAATATACTTAATATACTACTTTATTTAATTTACTATATACAATTTCATTTTAACTCTAACGATATAATAAATATTTTTATAAATAACAATAAAATTTTTATAAAAATTTTATTGTTCACACACACAATTATATTTCTGTTTGTTATACAAATCTCCGAGATATCG
>NZ_CAUPZX010000006.1:0-55050 GCF_963515875.1 uncultured Gemella sp.
CTGTATTTACTGCGATTGGAGTTGCTAATACTGTTAGTACTCCTAATCCTAATTTCACGCTGTTTTTTGTCATAATATTTCACCTCAAAAAAAATTCCTTATTTTTTATAAATATCATCTTTTATTTTACACCAATCCACACTTATTTTCAAGGAAAATTCAAACCTTATTGTACACATAAAACGACTCAAAAATCTGATTTAATAAAATCCTATTTATAGAGTCGCTTTATATATTTTTATTAACCAACTTATATAATTCATCAAAAGGCAGGAGTGGCTCCAAAATCGTGATTTTGGAGAAACAAGATTTTATCGAGCCAGTCCCATAATTCTAAATATACCAATAAGTCGACTATTATATATCCCCTATTTATAGTAAGCTATAATTCCGTCAACAATACCATTAGCTAAACGATCTTGGTATTCACTTGTTCTAATCTTACTTAATTCTTCTGGATTATCTAAGAATCCTAATTCAACCAATATTGAAGGGATAGAAGTTTCACGAAGAACCGCAAATGATGCACGTTTAACTCCTCTATCACTAGCTCCTGTTTGGTATAATAGATTTTGTTGTACTTTTAATGCTAATTTCTTACTCTTCTCTAATCTTTCAGGATTATTATGATTAGCTTGGTTTATCTTAGATGGTATGTCAGCTTGTGATTGATAATAATACGTTTCAATACCACGAGCAACACCTCTACCACCTGAATTAAAGTGAATACTTAATAGCATATCCGCACCAGCATTATTAGCTTCTTCTGCACGATCTACTAAGTCCACATCTTTATCAGTAGTTCTACTAGTTAATACTGTGAATCCTAAAGAAGCAAGTTTACTACTCACTTTATTATAAACACTTAGAGTCAAGTCTTTTTCTCTCACACCTTGACTAATCGCCCCAGTATCACTTCCTCCGTGTCCAGGATCAAGGAAAATAGAACGCTTAGTATTCTTATCTCTAGATGCATCCTTCACCCAAGCACCGTTGCTTCCTACATAGTAACGTCCATTGTCTACCCATGAGTTAGTTGCCATTTTTCCATCTGTTCCTAACCAGTAGTTTCCTGCCCATTTATTTCGTGCTAATGTTCCATTATCATCATAGTAATACCAGTCACTTCCTGATTTTACCCAACCTTGTTTCTTCTCTGCTGGTTTTGACACTTCTTGTTTCTTAGCGTTTTTATCCCATAGCCCAGTACTTCCTACGTAGTAACGTCCATTATCTACCCATGAGCTTGTTGCCATACGTCCATCTGCACCTAGCCAGTAGTTTCCTGCCCATTTATTTCGAACTAATGTTCCATTTTCATAGTAGTACCAGTCGCTTCCTGATTTCACCCAACCTTGTTTCTTCTCTTCTTGTTTCTTAGCGTTTTTATCCCATAGTCCAGTACTTCCTACGTAGTAACGTCCGTTGTCTACCCATGAGCTTGTTGCCATACGTCCATCTGTTCCTAGCCAGTAGTTTCCTGCCCATTTATTTCGCACTAATGTTCCATTTTGATCAAAGTAATACCAGTCACTTCCTGATTTTACCCAACCTTGTTTCTTCTCTGCTGGTTTCTTAGCTCCTTGTACCCATAGCCCATTACTTCCTACATAGTAACGTCCGTTATCTACCCATGAGCTTGTTGCCATACGTCCATCTGTTCCTAGCCAGTAGTTTCCTATCCAAGCATTTCTTACAACACTTCCATTAGCATCTAAATAGTACCATGAAGCACCACTTTGTACCCAACCTTGTTTAGCTGTGTTCGTAGTTGTAGCCGCTGGTTTTTGAGCATTTTTTACCCACTCTCCATTGCTTCCTACATAATAACGTCCGTTATCTACCCAAGCGTTCGTTACCATTTTTCCATCTGCTCCTAGCCAGTAATTTCCTGCCCAAGCATTTCTTGCTAATGTTCCATTTTTGTTATAGAAATACCATGTATTTCCACTTTTAACCCAACCTTGAGCTGCTAAAGCGTCATTGCTTGCTACTGTATTTACTGCGATTGGAGTTGCTAATACTGTTAGTACTCCTAATCCTAATTTTAACCTATTCTTCTTCATAATATTTCCTCTTAATTTCTTCTAAAATAATTTTGATTTACATAAATACATATATCTTACCATTTTATTATAAATTCAATATTTTTTCAAAGAAATCCCACATCTGTAACATAATTTTAATATTAATCACAAACTTATTGACACACTACTATACTTTTTATAAAATTAATATATAACTAATAGGAAGGACTCACTTTGGTGAGAAAATTATACTATGACTAAAAAAATATTAGTAACAGGTGGAGCAGGATTCATCGGATCACACACTTGTATCGAATTGTTAAACAATGGAAATGAAGTAGTTGTCGTTGACAACTTATATAATGCAAACAAAAAAAGTTTAGAAGTAGTAGAGAGAGTTACAGGAAAAAAAGTAACATTCTACGAAGCTGATATTCGTGATGAAGCTAAACTAGACGAAATCTTCGAAAAAGAAGGAAATATCTATGGAGTTATCCACTTCGCTGGTTTAAAAGCAGTTGGTGAATCTTGTCAATTACCATTAAAATACTATGATAATAACGTGGCAGGAACTACTACACTATGTCGTATTATGGAAAAACACAACTGTAAGAACATTATCTTCAGCTCTTCAGCTACAGTATACGGAGATCCTCACGCATTACCTATAAAAGAAGATTTTCCATTATCTGTAACTAACCCATATGGACGCACTAAACTAATACTAGAAGAGATTTTAGGAGATGTTTATGCCGCTGATAAAGAATGGAACGTCGTATTACTTCGTTACTTCAATCCTATCGGAGCACACGAATGTGGAGATATCGGAGAAGATCCAACAGGAATTCCAAACAACCTACTTCCATACGTAATGCAAGTAGCTGTAGGAAAATTAGAGAAAGTTAACGTCTTCGGAAATGACTTCGACACACATGACGGTACTGGGGTACGTGACTATATTCACGTAGTAGACCTAGCTCGCGGTCACGTGGCAGCCCTTAAAAAATTAGAAAAAGGTAGTGGTCTAACTAAGTATAACCTAGGAACAGGAGTAGGATACTCTGTATTAGATATTATTAAGAGTGCTTCTGCCGCTGTCGGACGTGACTTACCATATGTTATCGCTCCACGTCGTGCAGGAGATATCGCAGCGTGTTACGCTGATGCTTCAAAAGCCAAAGAAGAACTTGGCTGGGAAGCTCAATACGATGTGAAACGCATGTGCGAAGACTCTTGGAGATGGCAAAGCAAACATCCAAATGGATTTGCTGATTAATATATAAAAAAATTCGGAGCTGGACTTTTTCTACGCTCCGAATTTTATTTTATTTATAAATTACCATAAAAGGTCCACCTGCTGAATTATCTTCAAGCTCCATACTTCGCTGATCCCAAATATCATCAATACTATACCACTTATTAGTTCTCTCAGGGTTATCAGGATCAACCGCATGAGTATTTCCATTCTGATACCCACTAAGAATAATCGCATGTGTACTATACCCTTTAACAAAAATACCATGCCCTACTGCACCAAATACAATATTACCATTTTTTAATGCATTCTTTAGGTCATCTTTAGAATTAATAATACGATAATTAAATCCCCAATGCTCTAATGCAGCAATTGCTCCAAGACTAGAAGTTCCAGAAAATAATGTATTCATCTCCATAGAAGTATCATAAATATAATCAGCAACTTGCACAGGAGTAACATCTTGCTTAAGCCCTGAAATAACCATTGATAGCGAAGTAGGAACACAACCAGATATCTTCATATTAGACATCCCATACCTCTTAAAACCCCATCTAGGATCAGCTTGATAATATTGAGGAAGCTTCACAGGTTTTACAAATTCTGTAGTCTTTTCACTATAAAAATTTTGTATAATATCATCTGATGAAAAATACTCCCATTTCCCTTGTTGATCTTTAATCCATTCAGCCTTAGCATCAGCTATACCTGATAATAGTAAACCAGCAACCATAATCATACTAGTAACTTTCTTCATAAACCTGTCACCTCCAATATCATTCTTATAAAATCACTTATAATTATACTATTTTCACACAATAAAAACAAATAGAACCTACTCAAATTACCCAATTAATTCAAACTTGAGGATGACCCAAAAAACCCTAAATTTTAACAAGGTTTATATGAAAACTCATAGACGCAGTGGTTTATTGATATCTAAATTCGCTTTATAAAAGCTTTTTAGATATCTAATAAACTTTGCGGGGGTGACTCGACAAAATCGATTTCTACGAAATCACGATTTTGAGTCACTCCCATTACATAGAACAGCTCTAAATTAAAAATCACCCCTACATTTCTAATATGATTTTCCCCATGAGCCAAATTTGAACAAAGAACCAAATAAACCACTGAAACCAAGATTAAAATTCTCACTTCAGTGGTTTAAATTATCTAAAAAATTCTGCTGTCTTTATCTTAATACGCTGGTCTTGCATAACCTTTAATATAGCTAGAATTCCAATCATATGTTTTTCTCTTAACTGAAGTATTCTCTCCACTACCAGCATAAGCTAAAGAGTTACCTTCAATTGTTGTAATTACTCCATTATTTACAGATTCAACAATACCGATGTGGTCAGCAAACCCTCCACCATCCCAGTCGAATGTAACAATATCTCCTACCTTAGGTTGTGTTTTACCTTTCCAAATACCTTTTTTCTCCATGATACCGATATGGCGTTGAACTCCGCACTCTCTTCCGATAAGATCGCTTAATCCTGCTTGTTGGAATACATTAGTTACAAAAATATCACACCAGTCATCCTCATATTTAGCAGTATAACCTACAGGTTTTGGATCAACAGAGTTATACTCATCAACAATCTTCTTATGTTCAGCAGAACCAGTTTCTACACCCATATAATTACGAGCGATATCAAGAATTCTATTTAAATTTGTAGTATTAGCAGGATCTTTAACCCACGCTCCATTACTTCCTACATAATAACGATTATTATCAACCCATGCATTAGTAGCCATCTTACCATCTGCACCTAACCAATAGTTTCCAGCCCATGCATTTCTTACTAATTTCCCTTGTGCATTGAAGTAATACCATGTAGTTCCACTCTTAACCCAACCAACATGATCACCAGTTGGAATTGGATCTTCTTTTTTCTTATCTTTATCCCAAGCTCCATTGCTTCCTACATAGTAACGATCTCCGTCTACCCACGCATTAGTTACCATTTTTCCATCTGAGCCTAACCAATAATTTCCAGCCCACTTGTTACGCACTGGAGTACCTTCATCATCATAATAGTACCATACATTATTAGCTTTTACCCAGCCGATTTTTTTCTCTTCTTGTTTCTTAGCATCCTTATCCCAAGAACCATCACTTCCTACGTAATAGCGGTCATTATCTACCCATGAGTTAGTCGCCATCTTACCATCTGAGCCCAACCAATAGTTACCTTGCCATGCATTTCTTACCATTATCCCTTGGTTAAAGTAATACCATGATGAGCCTGATTTTACCCAACCATTTCTTTTTTCTTCTTGTTTTTGTGCATCACGAACCCAAACTCCGTCACTTCCTACATAATAACGACCTCCGTCTACCCATGAGCTAGTCGCCATCTTACCGTCTGCCCCTAGCCAGTAGTTACCGATCCAGGCACTTCTTACTAGACTCCCTTCAGAGCTAATATAATACCATGATGAACCACTTTGTACCCAACCTTGTTTCTTAGTTTCTGCCGGTTTTTGAGCACCTTTAACCCACGATCCATCACTTCCTACATAATAACGACCTCCATCAACCCAAGAGTTAGTCGCCATCTTACCATCTGCTCCTAGCCAGTAGTTACCGATCCAAGCACTTCTTACTAGACTCCCTTCAGAGCTAATATAATACCATGATGAACCACTTTGTACCCAACCTTGTTTCTTAGTTTCTGCCGGTTTTTGAGCACCTTTAACCCACGATCCATCACTTCCTACATAATAACGACCTCCATCAACCCAAGAGTTAGTCGCCATCTTACCATCTGCTCCTAGCCAGTAATTACCTTGCCATGCATTTCTTACAACACTTCCTTGACTATTTAAAAAGTACCATGACGATCCACTTTGCACCCAACCTTGAGCCGCATGAGCATCATTACTAACAACTTCATTAACAGCAAACGGTGTTGCTAATACAGTTAGTAGTCCCAATCCTAATTTTAATTTATTTTTTCTCATAATTATTAATTTTAACTCCTTAGTTCTAATTCACACACTTATGCATTTACTATTATACCACCAACATATATATAATGATATTACAAGTTAGTTACAAATGTGGTTGACTTTCCTACATTTATATAAATAATAAAGGGAGTGACTCAAAAATCGTGATTTCGTAGAAATCGGTTTTGTCGAGTCACCCCCTTACAGTTTATTAGATATCAATAAACCTCTGCATCTATGAATTCCCATATAAACTTTGTTAAATTTCAGGACTTTTGGGTGAGCCCCTCTTAGTTAATTATTATAGTATTCCTTTTTCCACTTAAATCCTTTAATTAATCCTACCACTGTACCCAATCCATAACTAAAATGTACTAAGAATAATAATATTGGAATTAATAATAACGTTATATTGAATTTATTATTAAGGACTGTCATTAATATCACTAGAATTGTAAATAGCACATAAGATACACCAAGAAGTACTGCGAATATTTTCGTAAATGGCAGCATTAACAAGCTAAAAACAATACCTAAAACAAAGACAAACGGTACAAAATGGAAGATAGAAAAAGCCTTAGGATATACATGGCTTACTTTTCCTATCCAATAACCATTTGAATACTTCTGTTTCAACATCCTTTTTATCGTTGGCCTTGTATATTGATACGATAATATATCATTGCTATAGCGAATTTTATAACCATTTTTTCTAATTCTATAATGTAGTTCATTATCTTCAACACGTCCTACTTTTTCATCAAGAAGTCCAATCTTATCAAAAATTTCTTTTCTGTACATTCCTTGAAAAACAGAATTCACATATTGTTTTGAAGTCTCTTTTCTATAGTTTGCTATACCACTTCCAAACATATTCTCTTCAACCAACAATAAAGTTTTACTTAAATCATCTTCATTTTCTATAATATTCGGACGTGGACCTCCACAAACATCCTCTCCACTCTCTATTACTTTCACATTATTTTCTATGAAATTCTCCGTTATATGAGAGTGACAATCCACCTTAAGAATACACTGCCCTCTTGCGGCTCTAATACCCACATTCATTCCTGCAGATAATATGACTTTAGGATTCTTCAATAATACTATATCAAAAAAATCATGATTACTAGCTTTAAAATCTTCTAATATCACCCAACTTTTATCCTTAGACATGCCATCTATGAATATCAACTCTATCTTTTCATGATTATATGTCTGATTCTTAAAATCCTCTATCAATTTTGGTAAAAATTTTTCTTCATTCAAAAGTCCGATTACTACCGAAACTAACATAATTATCTCCTTACCAAAAAGGAAGCTAGATTAAAATAACCTAGCCACATCCTTTTTTATCCGTCTTTTCTTCCTAATTTTTCGTTGGCATTAAACATTATACTCGCAATAGATTCTCCCCAATAAGGTGCTGTTGCATAGTTAACATTCATTCCACCAGCTTTATTTCCTAAGTATGCTCCATTTGCAGGATATCCAGAATTATGTAAATATCTTTCCTTAATCCAACGTGCAGCTCCCATTATACCACCATCTACACTATCGTACTTCGTCGCAGAAGTATACGGTGTATCATCGTATGCTGCAATACCGAAGAAGTTATTTTTATCTTTAGCTATGTTACTTCTTCCCCATGCACTTTCAAGGGCACTGTGTGCTACTAAGTATAACGCATTAACCCCGTATTTTTGTTCAGCTGCTTTGAAAGTAGCGCCTTTACCTGCTAATTTACTATCATTAGCTCCCATTAAACTGTATAGTCTATTGATGTCTGCTGCAGTGTAATTAGTTTTAGAATTTAAATTAGCAAATTGGAATGGATGATCTAATTTAAATGTTCCAAAGTTAATTCCATCCGCAGAGTAATAAGATTTACCTACTTGCATATTAGCATTATGATAAGCAACCATTACTTTAGTACTTGGTGAATATCTGTGATACACATACTTACCATCACTCACATAATCCGGAATAAATGAACTACTAGAATCAACCGCAGTTACTTGACTAGCATTCACATATCCAGTAAGTCCTGCCACTTGAACAGGGATTCTTCCATTCGATTCAGCTCTACCATCTCTAAATAAAACTGTATCTCTTGAAACATGTGATAGAATACGTCCATTAGCATCATAAACAGGGATATATAATGCTGTTACTTTATAGTATGCTGAGTATGTCACTCCTTGTTCAGCATTTTTTACCCAAGCTCCATTACTTCCTACATAGTAACGTCCGTTGTCTACCCATGAGTTAGTTGCCATTTTTCCATCTGTTCCTAACCAGTAGTTTCCTGCCCATTTATTTCGTGCTAATGTTCCATTATCATCATAGTAATACCAGTCACTTCCTGATTTTACCCAACCTTTCTTATTGTCAGTTGATTTTGATGTTTCTTGTTTCTTAGCGTTTTTATCCCATAGCCCATTACTTCCTACATAGTAACGTCCGTTATCTACCCATGAGCTTGTCGCCATACGTCCATCTGTTCCTAGCCAGTAGTTTCCTGCCCATTTATTTCGCACCATTGTCCCGTTTTGATCAAAGTAATACCAGTCACTTCCTGATTTCACCCAACCTTGTTTCTTCTCTGCTGGTTTTGGCGCTTCTTGTTTCTTAGCTCCTTGTACCCATAGCCCATTATTTCCTACGTAGTAACGTCCGTTATCTACCCATGAGCTTGTTGCCATACGTCCATCTGTTCCTAGCCAGTAGTTTCCTATCCAAGCATTTCTTACAACACTTCCATTAGCATCTAAATAGTACCATGAAGCACCACTTTGTACCCAACCTTGTTTAGCTGTGTTCGTAGTTGTAGCCGCTGGTTTTTGAGCATTTTTTACCCACTCTCCATTGCTTCCTACATAATAACGTCCGTTATCTACCCAAGCGTTCGTTACCATTTTTCCATCTGCTCCTAGCCAGTAATTTCCTGCCCAAGCATTTCTTGCTAATGTTCCATTTTTGTTATAGAAATACCATGTATTTCCACTTTTAACCCAACCTTGGGCTGCTAAAGCGTCATTGCTTGCTACTGCATTTACTGCGATTGGAGTTGCTAATACTGTTAGTACTCCTAATCCTAATTTTAATCTATTTTTTCTCATCGTTAATTTCCTTCTTAAATCATATTTATGCACTGATAATTATATCATATTTACACACCTATAAAGGTTACAAATAGGTTATTTTTTATTACATATATATTACAAAATAGTACTAAAAATTGGAACTTAATTCACAAAAAAAGAGTGACTCAAAAATCGTGATTTCCTAGAAATCGATTTTGTCGAGTCACCCTCACACAGTTTATTAGATATCTAAAAAGCTTTTATGAAGCGATTTAGATATCAATAAAACACTACGTCTATGAGTTATCATATACACTTTTTTAAAATTTATGACCTTTCGGGTCAATCCCTTTTAAAATTTCTTCTAACTTTTTATAGTCCTTAACACTATCAATTTCATATATACTGTTAGGTTCTAACTCTTCAACATAAACATCCAGTTTTTCAATATTATCCTTAACCATATTATCCCAGTATAAATTCATAAACTCATTACTAGCATAAGACTCATCTATAAAACTTACTATTTTTTCAGCAGTTTTCTTATCCCAGAAAGACACCCCACTAAGGATTCTTCCCGCTTTACTATCTACAATAATATCTTGAACTTTATAATCATCTCCGTAGATCAAGAACCACTCATTCTCACAATCTTCACGATATACACTAAAATACGTAGAACGCGTGATATCTGCCCTAAACATATTCTTAAATAAATAGTTATCAGCATCAATTACATAACTATCTGCCAAATATTCTTTAACTAAGTATAATGAATAAAAGTTATTGTATTCAGCATATTTCTCATTAAACACTAACTCCACATTATACTTTTCTTTTAAATAATCGAACTGTTCATGCAAATACCCCACAACAACGATTATTTCATCTATTCCTTTTTCTTTTAGAAACTCTATCTGATACTCCACAAGCGGCTTATCTTTAACCTTAATCAAAGCCTTAGGCGTATTATCTGTCATAGGTCTAAGGCGCGTTCCTAACCCTGCAGCTAATATAATTGCTCTCATTATTATGTCGCTACTCCTCTCTCACAATAACATAAACACCTAATATAATGATAATAGATGTAATCACCAATTGTAAATTCACCTCTAAACCTACAAAAAGCATAGAAAATACTATTGTCCAAACGACATAACTCACATTAAGTCCTGTTGCCTTCGCTGGTTCTAGCTTGTTAATAGCCATATAATATAAAATATAAGATATCATATTACTAACAACAAAAAATACAATAAATCCTCCGAATTTAATATCCATACTAGTCTCAATTCCTAGACCGTTGAATGATATTATTACTAAATACGCTAAGAATGATGTTACCTGACGAATCAACAATGTTTCCAATTCATTAAGATTATTTTTCATCGCATATGAACTTAAAACACTCTCACTACCCCAAGCAATCGCGCATATTAAAGCAAACATAAATCCAAGATAAAAAGATTCAACCTGTTCACTCTTATAACTTTGGATAAAAATCCCTATAATTATTAGTGCTATCCCAATAATCGTTTTTGACGACACCTTATTTTTTAAGAATATAATCGCCAAAATGACTGACACGGCAGGATAAATAGCAGTTATTGAAGATGTTAACCCGCTTCCTATATACTTAACCGCGTATAAATTACATTGCATACCAATAGGCCCTGCAAGAAGTGCCCCTACAATAACACTAACACTTTTAATATTTGTAAAAATTTTGAAATTTATTTTTCTATACTTAACTAATATAATTGCCAAAAGAACAAAAATACTAATAAAATCATGAATCACTGCGACTGCGAAAGGCGAGATATTATACAGTGAAAATATATACGCACTTATCGCAAGTCCTAAACCCCAAAACATACCAGACAAAAGTCCAGCTGAAATACCTACTTTATTTTTCATAACTTTCTACATACTCCTTTAAATTCGTTAACGCTCTTAGATATCTGTCTTTACCATATGTTCCAAAATCCGCTCCCTGCTCTTCTTTGTAAATCGTCCATAGACTCCAAAGAAAATCCTGAAGTATCTTATAAATCATAATCTTAGCAACACTAACCGGGGTTTCCTCACTAAAGTAATACTTAAAGAATTCTCCCTCTTCAGCCTTTCTAAAATTAGACTCTAAAAATAATGCCGCTACATCCCACATCGGGTCATTCATCGCAGAATACTCCCAGTCTATAAGATAAACGCGACCAGTCTCGTCTTCGATGAAATTCTCCGGTACAAGATCAATATGACAAGACTTCTTATCAACACCAATTTCTTCTAAATGACTTTGCAAAGAAAACACCTTTTCCCTTATTCTATCATAATACGGATAAGAAATGCTTCCCTCTATCAAGCTCTCATACTTTTTAATCTCATCAAAGATTCGAAACTCACCCTCAAGAACCTTTCCAGAACTATGTACCTTCTTAAGTATACTCGCAATCTCTTCTTTTTTCGCTTTTAAATAATGCGCATCAAAAGTCGTTGCGTTTTCTATATATTCATTTACCTTTATCCCAGATTCAATATCAAACATATAGTTCTTAACATCTAAACCTAAGTCCTCTAGCTTCTTAAGATTCTCTTTCTCCGCTATCCTATCGATCAACTTATCAGTCCCTTTACCAAAGAACTTAACTATATATTTATTATTAGTTGTTTCTACTAGGTAATTACTATTAGTCATACCCCCTAACTTCTCAACCTTTACTATTTCCTCTGATTCAGTAAGCAATTTTTCAATTTTACTCTTAATTAATTGTTTCAATGTAACTCCTCTTTTCTACATTACAATATTATTTATCATTATATCACAAAATACGATAACTAACAGTATTTTTATTATAATTTTTCATTTATAGTAAAATTGTGAGTAACTCAAAATTCATAACTTCAGAGAAATCAATTTTTCAAGCCACTCCCTAATCCAATTTCTAAAGTATATTAAACAGCTTTCATAATATTCTTTAAATCTTATTCATTTATTAACTTTATCTCTTCTTTTAGTATAATTTTATTTTTTTCCACTTTATATTTACATTCATATATTCTTCTATTGGGATAAATAATTAATAATCTTCTATAAGGATTAATTGGGCCCCCTTCAAAAAATACTTGAATATCTTTAGGTATTTCTTCTCTATTCTTTATTAAAATTTTAGGATCAATTTTATCAACAAACTTCTTATCTATAGATAATTCCTTCACAATTTCTGGAATAAGAGTTTCATTAAAATTTATTCCTTTGTAAACTTTGCTGTATATTACATTCAATAAGGGATCAACAAAAAATTTAAAAACCTTATTGTTATTATTAAGAAAAATCATAAATAACAACACTATATAAGCAACCAGTACATTTATAAAACCCTTCACGACCCATTCTATTCCATAGTCTTTAAGATTCTTATTATAAATATGTGATATGAATTTAAGGAAATTCTCCGCAACATTTATCTTCTTGAAAATAAAAAACATAATATACAGTATCACAAATAATCCCATTATTACTATCTTTATTTTAAAAACATTTTTATTAACTTCCGCATTGTTTTTTTCTGTCAAATACTCCTTTGATATCGGATTTCTATCTTTTATTAATTTCCAAACATCTTCGGATACCAACAAGATTATTAGACTCAATATAAATAAAATTGCGTGTAATGTTACATCGCTTAAAACGCTAGCAAGAACTATTACTGCTAATATACCCAAGATTAAATATGGTGAGTTTAGTATATTTAACATTTCTATAAATAATAAAATGAATAAAATAAGAATAATAATTAATTTACAAATTATTATTAGTTCTATATTATTACTGTCTATATTCTTTTGTACTAAAAATATATATCCAGCCCAACACAACATCCTTAAAAACTTCCACCAATTCATCCCTTTCGGACTATAGATTAAGTAATTTATATGACCAATAACATCACTTTCTAATTTATATTCCTTAATATTTTTTTTATCAAACACGAATAAAAAAATACAGAATAAAAAAATACAGAATAAAAAAATACAAAAACTAAAACTTTGTTCTATGCTATTAAAACTTAAATTTTTCTGGGAACATATGAAGTATAATAACAATAATAAAGCCATTATTGGATGAAATAGTATATTGCTTATCAAATTGAATTTATTTTTTTTATCAGATTTTTTATATCTAATTAAATCCACAAAATTTAATACTTTTTCTTTTTCATCAAAGTAGCTTATTATACCAATCTTTTCATCTCCTAAAAAAAATTCTCTTTCGAAATATTTTCCATTTAGAGTTTTATATTTCCTATAATATTCAAATTTACATTTTTTGAAAAATTTCTCAAGTTTATTTCCTTCAGGTTTTAATTTTATTTCATATAAACTAATAATCTCTTTTTTAATCTCTTCTATTTTAGCATCAAGTTTAGCATCAAGCTCCTCATGTAAATCACTTATCTCCTCTAATAACTTATCTCTACTTTTTTGATACCTATCACTTTTTTTTATTTTAATATCTTTTATTTCAATATCCAAATATTTATTCCTCCCTATATCTCCCACTTAAACACCGTTTTAAAAGCTGTATTTAAGTCAGTTGCGAACACTCTATGAATGTCTTTAATATTCTTAACTGGTTTTTCAAGCTCAATAATATTCTTGAATCTTCTTTCAAACTTCTTATTACTAAGCATCTCAATAGCTTTTTCAAAGTCAACTCTTCCCGAACGCGATGAACCTAGCAATGTTAATCCTTTCTCTAAGATATCACGCGTATTAATATTGACCTTATACTCACTAACTCCCATTAATACTAAGCTTCCTTGGGGTCTTATATATTTAATAATATCATTTATCGCATATCCACTTCCATCTCCACCACAACATTCGACTCCATGATCAAAACTTAAGTTTTCTGGGATATCATCAGTAATATACCTTTCTTTAGCAAAACTAAATAATTCCAACTTATCCCAGTGGCGACCTATTACGATTATTTCACAATCTGGCAAAGTGTAATTTATTATATTAGCCATAACATAAGCAAGACTACCATCTCCTATTATAGCTATTCTATCTTTTTTACTATGTGAATTTTTTAAGAACCTATCCATAGCATGCATCCCAACACTTATGAACTCTGTGATAGCTGCTACAGAATCTTCTATCTCATCATAAGCTACAACTCTATCCTTAGTTAAAGCTACGAACTCTCTCATAAAACCGTCAAAACCACTCGATAAAAAATATGTTTCAGGCATATAATTTTCATAGAATTCTTCATCACTTTGTCTTGGTGGTTGGTTAGGTATCATTACTACCTTTTGTCCTACTTTATAAGTGCCTGTAGGGTCAGCAATAACTATCCCTGCGCATTCATGAATAAGTGCCATAGGTAGCTTTTTAACTAATACTTTAGGATCTCTTTTCCCTTGGTAGTATCTTTGATCTGCGTGACACAGCGCCATATAGTTTGGACGGATGATGATTTTATCACTATCATTTATGTTTTCTTCATTGTATTTTACATTAATGAACTTTGGCTTAACTAATTGATATATTTGATTTATCATATTACTCGTCCTCTAGCATACTCTTAGCTATCTTAAGGTCAATTACCGTAGTTATTTTAATATTAGAATATTCTCCCTTAGCTAGCGCTACTTTTTTACCTTTTATAACGAATATTTTACATGCATCTGTAAGTATTTGTTTTTCCTCTTTGTCCAGTGAATTATATAAGTTTAAGAAATCTACACATTTGAAACTTTGTGGAGTTTGACCTTGGTAGTAGTGTGCTCTGTTAGGAATATTTGAAATATATTCTCCATTGGTACTCTCTACAATAGTGTCAACAGCTTCTACCACTGTATCAACAGCATCGCTTTCTTTAGCCAAACGTATATTATCTTTAATAATTCTAAGCGTAATGAATGGTCGAACAGAATCATGAGTAACAATAATATCCTCATTAGTTAAAGGTTTGTATTCATTGATTCTATTAATGATGTTTTCAATCGTTGTGTTTCTATCAACTCCACCAGATGTAATAATAATCCTATCAGCAAATGCTGAAACATATTTTTCTATTAGATTTTCTGCATGAGATACCCAATCTTCATGAACACCAACCACGATTTTTTCGATTTCAGGCTCTAACAAGAACTTCTCTATCGTATGAATAAGGATTGGTTTCTTACCTAATTCTAAGAATTGTTTCGGCATATTACTTATTCCCATTCTAGTTCCTGTGCCACCAGCTAATATTCCCGCGTATATCATTTTCCCGCTCCTTTTAAATACTATTTTTTAATATATTATCTATTTTATTATATCATAGAGAATCAATAAACTTCAAAAATCTTCTATCTTAAACTTATAATTTTTAGCTAATGAATTAAAAATATGATATAATGTTAAATATAATTTTAGAAAGGACTTTTTTATGAAAAACATAAAAGTTAATGCATTAGCAAGTTTAATGGTTAATGTACTAAACATAGTTTTTCCATTAATCACTAATCCTTACTTAACTAGAATACTTAGTAAATCAAACTATAGTTATTTCAACACAGCAAATACCTGGGCTAGCTTTGTCGTTCCTATAGCTGCTTTCGGTATTTATAACTACGGAATTAGATCAATAAGTAAAGTTAAAGATGATAAAAATAAAATTAATTACGTATTTTCAAAACTATTTTATATATCCGTAATTACTTCAATTGCCGTAACGGCTTTATATTTTATATTTATTAGCGTAGGGGAATATGAAACAGAAAATCTAAAACTGCTGTATTATATACTTGGAATTCAAGCGCTATTCCAATTTTTAAATATTGAATGGATGAATGAAGCATACGAAAACTACACATTTATTCTATATAAAACACTATTTATTAGAATAGCTATGTTAGTATCAATATTCGCATTTGTAAAAACAGAAGATGACATTATACCATACGCAATCATAATGAGCGCTACTACAATCTTAAACTATCTACTAAGTTTCTTATGGATAAAAAGAGAAGTTTCATTTATTAAGATTAATATTAAAGACTTGTTAACATCTACAAAGGCACTAACAACAATGCTATTATTAGCAAATGCTAATATGCTTTATACTCTACTAGATAGAATGTTTATTACGAAGAGCCCTGATACGAACTATATTTCATACTATACTATATCTTTCAATATAGTTATGCTTATAGCAAGTGTGCTTAGTGGAGCTCTAAGTGTTAGTTTACCAAGACTGGGATATTATTTAGGAAAAAAAGATTATGATGCATACGAAAACCTAATCAACCAAGGTTCTTCTCTTTTCTTCTTCCTAATGATGCCGACTAGTATCGGAATAATGATATTAGGAACTTACGCAACCGTAATTTATTCATCTGAAAAATACCTAGAAGCAGGAATAGTAACGAGCATCTTTGCTATTAGAACTATAGTTTGGGCTGTTGAGACAATATTAGGAAAACAAATTATGTTCATCAACGACTTTGAAAGTAAGTTGACTTCATTTTACTTTATCGGTGGTGGATTAAATGTAATATTAAATTCTGTGCTATACTTTTGTAATATTTTTAAACCTGAGTATTATATTGGTACAACAATATTCGCTGAAGGACTAGTTGTATTGCTAGAGATACAGTTTATTAAAAAACATAAATTAATAAACTTTGAATCTGTATTTTCACCGTTGTATAAATACCTTATAGTATCACTCGGATTTATTCCAATATATTTCATATCTAAATTCGCATTTCAGATTCACTCTTATGAAATCACATTAAATATGATTCTTATGGTTTGTACAGTTATATCAATCTGTGGAATTTATTACATAATCACCTTAGCAATCTTAAAAGATTCAGCAATATACTATGCGATAAATATGGTTAAAGGTAAAATTAAAAAGAGTTAATAAAGGAGCATTTATGAAACTTTTAAAAACAATAATTATAACAACACTATTATTTATAACTTCTCTGCCAACAGCATATGCTAAAGCTAATGATAAATTACATATTATTACCGTAGCTGAATGGTCAGACGCTATGATACTAGAAAGTAATGGTCATTACGCTATGATTGACACAGGGGAAGATTTCTCATATCCAGATGGTTCAGACTCTAGATACCCTGACAGAGAAGGGATAACAAAAGATAAAAAGAAAATTACCCAAGATAGATTATTTGCGCATATAAAACAATTGGGAATTAAAAAGTTTGATTTCATTATTATAACTCATGCACATTCAGATCATGTTGGTTCTGCACATGACGTACTAAAATCTATCCCAACAGGAAAACTATACATTAAAAAATATAGTGATGATAGAATTTCTGATAAAACTAGACTTTGGGATAATTTATACGGATACGAAAGAGCATTAAAAGCAGCAAAAGAAACTAATACTGAAATTATTCAAGATATCTCAGAAAAAGATTCACATCTAACACTTGGAGATATTAAAATTGATTTGTTAAATTATGAAAATGAGTACGAAAGTGACGGTTCGTTAAAAAAAGTATATGATGACAATTTAAATTCTATCTTGGCAATAGTAAACATAAACAATACTAAAATTTTCTTAGGTGGGGATTTAGAAAATACTGAAAGACACCTTGAAGAAAAATATGGTCCATTAATCGGTCAAGTAGATGTTATGAAATTTAATCATCATGTAGAAACAACAAAATCAAATACGAAAGAATTTGTGGATAAACTTAATCCTAAAAAAATTATTAAAACAGGTATTAGACCTGTAGAAGAAAAATATACGGAATATCTAAAACAAAAAAATATCAGCATTATAAATGCTGGTCAGCTAGACAGAGCAGCAATTTCTTTAGAGTTTAATAATGGAGACGTAAAAGACATTTCTAATGATTATCCTCACTATGGATTTTATAATGAAAATAATATATTAAAATTTAAAAATTGGAAAAATGAAGCCCCTGAAGATGGTTGGACACAGCACAACGATAATTGGTACTATTTCTTTAATTCAGGTACTGTTGCAGTAGGTTGGAAATACCTTGATAACAAGTGGTTCTACTTTAACAATAATGGTTCTTTAAAAACAGGAGTAGTTAAAGATAACAATACCTTCTACTACATAGATAAAAATAACGGAATGTTAACAGATTCATGGAAAGAAATTGATTCAACTTCTAAATATTATTTCAAAAAGGATGGAAGAGCAGCAAAAAATGAATGGGAAAACTTCTATCATTTCGAAGCTAATGGAACTTTAAGCAAAGATAAATGGATCGGTTTCCTTCATACAAATAATGATGGACGACTTAGCCTTTCTGATTATAAAAACTATCCACTTGCAATTGTGCTAATAGCAATAATCATATATATAGGCTATAAAATAAAAAATAGAAAGCATCGTAGTTATTAAAATCACGATGCTTCTTTATTAAAAAATATTTGTTCTCTTATTTGTCTTATTGGAAAACTAAAAATCTTATGAGATAGTATCATACTCAATAACACTGCCATTAATAAAAACGCTAGTTTTCCACTAACTCCATAATTAAATACATTAGAGATATTGAATACTTTATTCAAAATATAATATATATGCATATGCCAGAAGTATACATTTATAGAATTTTCCCCCATGTCTGTAATTACGAACATTCTTCGATTAGGCATCAGCATTATAAGAGCAAAGCACATTCCAAAAGATATGGTATAACTAGCTAATCTTGCTAATGGAGCGTAACTCATTATCTGAGGAAAGAATGGATTTCTTCCTGTGAATAAATATCTCAATCGATAAAAAATATCCAATTCAAAAACACACAACCCTAACCAAATTACAATAATGAGTCCAGCTAAGAATTTATATTTAGATTCTTTAGCTTTAAGACCCACTATATCAAAGTTTTGTAATAATACCCCGCTTAAAAAGAACGGAAAGAATATTATTATTCTTGATAAGTATAGGAAATCTCCAATTCCTGGATCATATCCTACAAAACAAGCCAATACGATCGAAAACATTAAAATATATTCCTTGTTCTGTTTCTCAATTATTTTTAAAATTACTATATATGCCGCCAAGGCAAACATAAACCATGAAAGCCCACCATCCCATAACAAGAAAAATTCAACCTTCACTGTCCCGAGTAACCTTTCCACTATTGCTGAAACTATTTTATACGCAAAGCCAATACTTATATAAAATATAGCTTTAGCTGTAATATTCTTATTCTTGAACATCAATCCAGCTATAAAAATAAACAGCGGAATATGAAACGAATATATAAATAAAAATATACTATCATAAACATTAGATAAACCAGTAAATTGATCTGCAAAATGCCCTATCACAACACAAGTTACAAGAAAAAACTTCAGATTATCCCATAATACTATTCTATTTTCCATAATATTATCCTCTAACTTAATTCCCCTTATGTAAAATAACCTCAGCTAAGTCTGCATCCCCGCGTTTATAAATTGGATTTTCTTTCCAATTATAGTTAGTATTAGGAGTCTTAAAATCTTCTCCATATAAAGTTCTCAAATATTCCTCAGTGTTACTAGGTATCTTCACGTTCACACCTTTAAAATCACATTCTTTTATCCCTACAAATGGTATTTTATAATGATAGACCTCATATCTAGTAGGATTCCCTAATGCATTAATCATAAAAAATATTGTGTCAGAAGAGATTTTATCATCTTCTTTTTTATAGATAATAAAATCTACATTAAGCCCTTTATAGCTGTAAGATAATTCAACTAAACTTTTATTATAATAAAATTCTTTCATTCTTTTGAATCCATTATTTGTAAGATATTTTTCTACCACTTCGAATTCTTCAAAATTTGAAACTTGAACTCCGAAATCCATATCCAAGTCATGGTGTATAAAATCATTTTCTCGGTAGTAACCTAATAACGTTCCAAAATCCAACCAAATATTATAATCCTTCAAATTAGAACTATAAACAACATTCAAAATTTTCTCAAAATTTTCTCTTAACAAATTACTTCTTTTTGAATCTAATTCTATATTAGCTTTCTCATTTAATTTTTTTATTAAGGGGAAGTTCTTAACCACATCTTTTTTATCACCTAAAAAACTAGCTAAACTTCTCTTAAGCCATTGCAACATATTACTTCTCCTTTTTTATATACGCTACAAAATTGTCATGCTGTATTCTTTTTTCTACTGGTGGTATTTCCATATAATCAGAACCATAAATTGTAGTAAGAATATGATCATAATCTCTAGGAATATTATAAACTCTATCCTCGAACTTACATCCAATTACAGCAACTAATGCTTTAGCATTGATTTTAGTACTGTATTTTTTAGATTCCATTAAATAATCGATACATTCACTTTCACTACCCATTCTAGAATAAGCGTTTAGTTTTTTATTCCAAGTTTTAACTCTAGTTAATCTAAATACTACTAATAGTATATAACGGATAAGATTCTTAATACCTGCTTTTTTATTTCTTATACCATACAAAGTGTATACAGAAAGACGGCGATACATATCTAATTTGGTAACTTCTTTATTTATGTCTATATAGTTATCAAAAGGAAATACATCTACGCAAATACCCAATTCTATATCATTTTGAATATAATTATTTTCATAAACAGTTCTGCTATCATACACTCTGTAAAACGGATACGGATATCTAGAATCGTTTTCCCAAGAAACAACCTTATAAATATTATCATTATCTTCTAAAATAGCTTTATATAATTTATCATACTGATCTCTCTTTAAAGAAATGTCCAAATCATCATCCCACGGAATAAATCCTTTATGCCTTACTGCACCTAGCAAACTTCCATATGCTAATGAATAATTAATTTCTTTTTTCTGACAGATATTATGAATATAATCCATGATACCTAATTCTATCTCTTTGATTTCATCCATATCTAATTTTTTATAATTACTCCTATCAGAAGTAATTATTGAATAATAATATCCGGATATTAAGAATAGTATCATACCCAATAGTGAGATACCATAAAGTGTCGAACTTAAGAATAAATTAGATACTAATATTACTAATAACATTAGAAATACAGATAATAGTTCCTTATTTATTATTCCATCATTCTTTTCCTTAAGTATTCTTTTTATCATTAATATGAAAAATGATAATATAAATATTCCCATAAAAATAAATCCTGTTATCCCATTATAGAACATAATTTCTAAATATCCATTATGAGTAAGGTAGTGTTCTCTTATAATATATTCATCTGGATTGATCTTCTTACCTATTTCATACCAATTCCCACCAGAGTAACCAAAAACAGGTTTTTTAGGTACAAAAGATACTGTAGATTTCCAAATTGCAAATCTATTATTAGATATATTTTCTTCACTTGTATCTGTTCTTTCAAGAGATAGATTATTATCTTTAATTTCTATTCGTTCTTTATTATATTTTAAATATTGTTCACTTGTATAATTAACAGCTTTATAACTAAATAAAACAACTATTATCGCTAAAATCACCTTAAATATAGATTTAGCATTCCCTTTTTGGTAAAACATTACAAATGCATATACTACAGATACTAATATTGTACAAATAAAAGCTGTTCTTGAACCAGATAGTACAATATAGATAAAATTCAATGCAATAGCTGTATAAGTTAAATATCTATAGTTTCTCACAATGCTACAGATTTTTGAAGCTAAAAATATAATTACAATTAATGAAACTAACGATAAAAAGTTAGGACTTGCTAAAATACCGAATAATCTAGATTCTATAAACCCTTGTCTAATATACAATCCTTTATAGTCATGTACTCTGTAGCCTTTCAATAATACGAATTGAATTAATGAGACTAATACTCCAAATGTATTAAGTACAGTAACCATATAGAAAAAATAATTATATAATGTTTTACCCTCTTCTCTAGTAATTCCAGTAAATATAGGAAATACTGTTAAGAAATAAATATAAAATATCAACGTATTTTTAATATTTGTAGAATAACCATAAGATATCACTAGAATACTAGTAATTATATTAAAAGCAAAAAATAGTAATAAATATTCTATTGTTTTTATTTTCAGATATACTTTCTTAATAACTAAATTATACGTTGCTAAAAGAATTCCAAGCAACGTCATTCCCCCTGCAACTATCTTGTTAGCTGAAATAAATTGTAGCGGAACAATTAAACCACACATACAATAAACCGCAACAATTAAGATAAATGCCAGATTTATTTTAAAATAATTTTTTTCTAATTGTTTTAACATACTCTAATTAATATCCTCTCTTCTCTATTATTTTTCTATATAGATTTCTATTCAATAATAAGGCAACAAATCCAATTTTTCTACCTTTTGTAAATAATGAATCTGTTAAAATACTCTTACTATGATCTTTTAAATACGATATTAACTTATTTTCTAATTTTTTATCAGTATAATCTTTATCTAGTAATAATCTATCTAATACATAAAAATACGCCCAATTCATTCTCATCTGAGCTACTTCTTTTAATTCAGGGTATTTCTCTAAAATAATCTCTTTATTCTGTTCATAAGCTTCTATTACATTTAGAAATTTAGTTGAGAATTTTTGCGTAGTAATGCTATTTTCTCTATGCACATAGTAGTATTTTTTTTCATTTGTCGCTACTACTATATTACATTTATCAAGAAGTTTTATCATAATAAATGCATCTTCTGCAATTTTCCCAATGTTAAATTTCAAATCTGAAAATAAACTCTTCTTATATAACTTATTAACAGCTGTAACAGATAATACCTTAGCTTCCATAACCATCTTAATAGCTTCTTCGGGACTAAGCGTCCATGTTTTCTTTTCAGTTACTTGTGCTTCAGAAACATTATTATAAACATCATAATGACCACACATTGATAAATCTGCATTAGTTTCTCTTAAATTATCTATCAGTAACTCATACATATTTTCATCAATATAATCATCACTATCTATAAATCCAATTAAGTCTGCTTCAGCTTCTTCTATACCAGTATTCCTCGCATCCGATAAACCACCATTTTCCTTATGAATAACTCTTATTCTATCATCTCTCTTAGCTAATTCATCGCAAAGTTTTCCACTGTTATCAGTTGATCCATCATTTACTAAAATAATTTCTAAATTCTTATACGTTTGATTGATAATTGAGTCTACACAACGTCCTAGGTATTGTTCTACATTATATACTGGTACTATTACACTAATTTTTTCGCCCATAATACTCCCCTTTATACTTAAGATAACTATTTTCCATATCACTTATCACCGCGTCATGATGTGGTACTTGCTTTTCTTTTGAAGGTGGTGTCATATAATCACCAAAAGCAGTCTTCAGATAAATATCATATCCTACAGGTATAGGCATTTTAGTATTTTCGAAATCTATAAAAATATTATCTTCGAATGCTTCAATTGGATATTTTTTCATCATATATCTAGGACCTGTACAAAGTTCTGTTATCCCATCACTTTCTTCAAGCGTATATTTTGTCATTTCTTTTTCAGCTTTTTTCCAGATTTTATAACGTAATTTACTCGGTATTACACCTAATAAAATCGTACTGCCCCATTTCTTTATCGTTCCATGATTTTCTGGAATAGTCTGCGCACAGAATAAAGAATAAATAAGCGCCCAACGAACTTGTTTTCTTCTATCCACTTCATTCTTAGGATAATAATCTAAAGGTATAACATCTAACGCCAGACCATGTGGCATATTCAAATCTTGCTGATATGGTTTTATACATGTTGTTTCTCTATCTCGAATCGTGATAAATAGATTTCTATCGACAAAGTTACTATCGCTTTTTGATAAAAAATATTGTTCCTTGGCATACTTTCTCCAAAGTTCTGGAAGTTTCTCATAGTCTTTTCTAGGCATGAAAAAGTCTAAATCATCATCCCAAGGGATAAATCCTTTATTTCGAAGTCCGCCGATAGCTCCACCACCACAAAGATAACAAAGTAAATCATATTTTTTACAAAATTCTACAAAATATTCAGCCATCTCTAAGCTTTTATTTTGAATTTCTTTTAAACTACTCACCTACTACCTCCTCAACTATTTCCTTGAAGTTATCAATAATTACGTTGACATCTTCGTCACTAAGCCTTGTGTGTAAAGGTAATGTTATTTCTTTTACATAATAATTATACGCATTAGGATAATTTTCAATATCGAATCCTAAATTTTTGTATCCAGTTAATAATGGTAGTGGTTTATAGTGTACATTACAGCTAATTCCACGTTCAGCCATTTTAATGATTATCTCACCACGTTGTTCAAATGTAGCACCTTCAACATGAGTTATATACAGATGCCCACAAGATTTATAATCTTCTGCACTATGGCTTAAAGCTGTAACTCTAGTCCCTTCAAATCCTTTATTGTACTGATCTATAATGTCTTCACGACGTTCTAAAAGTTTAGGATAACGGTCTAGTTGAACTAATCCAATAGAGGCTGCAATATCAGTTAAGTTACATTTATATCCAGGAATAACAATATCATATTCCCAAGATCCTGCTTTTGTTTTAGCTAAGGCATCTTTAGTTTGACCATGAAGTGAATATATTTGGTATTCTCTATAAAGTTCTTCATTATCAAAATCTGGATTTTCTTTCCAAGTTACACTTCCTCCCTCAGCAGTAGTGAAGTTTTTCACAGCGTGGAATGAGAATGTAGTAAAATCAGCTACCGAACCAATTTTTTTACCTTTATAAGTACTTCCTAAAGCATGTGCTCCGTCAGCTACAACAGCGACTCTTCCAAGCTTTTCTTGATATGCGCTATTAGCTTTAAAGAGGTGTTTCTTGCTTTCAACTACTTCGAAAATTCTGTCATAATCACATGGAATCCCAGCTAAATCAACAGGAATAACAGCTTTAGTATTCTCAGTAATAGCATTGGCTAAAGTAACATAATCCATCTCATGACTATCTTCAGCGATATCGACGATAACAGCCTTCGCTCCAACATGGTAAATCACACTACAAGAAGCAGTATATGTCATCGCAGGAACTATAACCTCATCACCTTCACCAACACCTAGAACACGTAATGTTAATTCTAGAGCTGCTGTTGCAGAATTAAGACAAACAGTTTTCGGCGTGTTAGTAAATTCTGACAATCTTCTTTCTAATTCTTTTGTCTTCGGTCCAGTTGTAATCCAACCTGATTTTAAAGTGTTTATTACTTCGTTAATTTCTCCATCACTGATGTCTGGTGGAGAAAATGGTATATTATATTTTTTCATCTCAAACTCCTAATTATTAAAAATCTAGCTAACTCTATTTAACAACCGCAACAGCAGTTCTTATCATTATTTTTATATCATTTATAACACTGAATTCTTCAATGTACTTTAAGTTATATTTCATCTTATCCGGAAGAATTTCCTCCACATAGATTTCATCTACACTTCTTCCACTTCCTTTGAATTTCTCAATAACTTCGTCTTCATCTTTGTACTCAATACTCGCTGGAGAAGTTATCCCAGCAGGAAGAAGTAATGTCGCATTCATTTCATCAGTATACTTATCTACATATTTCGCTATTTCAGGTCTTACTCCAACAAAACTCATATCCCCTACAAGTACGTTAATAAGTTGAGGAAGTTCATCAAGACGCAATTTACGAAGCTTATGTCCTACCTTACTTATACGAGGATCATTTTGCTGAGTAACAGCTGTTCCAAGCTTATCCGCATCTTTAACCATAGTTCTAAACTTAAATATTCTAAAAGTACGACCATAAGTTGTAATGCGTTCTTGCCTGTAAAACACAGGACCTTCACTATCAAGTTTTATCCAAATAGCTATTCCTAAAATTATCGGCGATAAAGGAATAAGCAAAATCAATGCCAATACCTTATCAAAAAGTAATTTCAGAAATAACGATATCTTCTTCTTTTCAATCGAAGCTCTATACTTTTTTACCGCTTCTGTTTCAAATCTATTATCAATATTCATCTTTCACCTTAATAACTAATCAACTTCTTCAATTAGCTCTACTAATTTATTTCATCCTTTTATTATACCATATTTCATAATAGAACTGAAGAAATGGAAGTAAAAAAAGACAACCAAATTAGTGTAGTGTTACAATTGATGTGAGACAAAATATAAAAAAAGAAGAGTAAATCCTGTATAATGAAATTACGACAAATCAAGAAAGGAATTTACTCTTATGAAAACTATTATAACAGAAAACATGCAAAATACACAACGATATATACCTCAGACTTTAGAAACAAGATTAGCTGCAGTAAAAACATATAGAAATAAAAACTCTATTAACTTTATTTGTAGATGTTACAAAGTTTCTAAAGCATCTTTAATGCGTTGGAATAAAAAATATGATGGAACTAAAGAATCACTTATGGATAAGTCTCACAAACCACATTCCCAACATCCAAATGCTCATACCCCAGAAGAATTGGATTGGATTAAAAATCTAATTAAAAGAAATCCTAATATTTCTATGATTGAACTATATGCAAAATTAAAATTTAATAAAGGATATAATAGACATCCTTGTTCATTATTTAGGATCCTTAGAAAATTAGGTTTCTATAAAGATATCGAAAAAAAAGCTAAACCTTATATACCAAAACCTTATAACACTCCAAAAACTTTAGGAGAAAAATGGCAACTTGATGTAAAATATGTCCCTAGACAATGCTACACTGGTAGACATCCTGATAAATTTTATCAATATACTATGATTGATGAGGCTTCTAGAGAAAGATTTATTTATCCTTTTAAGGAACAATCTTCTTATTCAACCGTACAATTTGTTAAGATGGCTATTTCGTTCTTTGGATACAAACCAAAAATTATACAAACTGATAATGGTTTTGAATTTACTCACTTTAAGGACACTAAACAAATACATCCTTTCGATGCATTGTGTAATCAGTTAGATATAAAACACCAACTCATTAGACCTAGAACCCCACGGCATAATGGTAAAGTTGAAAGAAGTCATAGAAATGATAATGAACGTTTTTATAAATACTTATCTTTTTATTCTTATGATGATCTTATTATCCAAATGAAGAAATATCTTTATCGTTCTAATAGACTACCTATGCAGACCTTAGGATGGCTAACTCCTGTTGAGAAAAGGCAAGAGTTACAGAGAAGCTAGCTTCTCTGTAACTCTATCATATCAGGTATTTATTTTTAACTTTTTTTGTCTCACATCATTTACAAATGTACAGGAAGTAAAAAAGACAACCAAATTAGGTTGTCTTAAATGATTTCCCAATAATAAACGGAAAAGTATTATTAATTATCTTAGCAATCAATTCACACAATATTATCGCTAAAAATAGTTCTACAATGGCTATTATATAATTACTAACAAATATTCCCGTATACTTACCAGCAAGTTGCTCCATAATTATATCTAAGATATATAAAACTATTGGTGAATGATATGCATAATATATCAATGTGTTACCACCAATTCTTTCTAGTATTGGTATATTTGGAATATTTTTAAATAATATAAAACTTGCCCAGATACCAAAGAAAGCAGCAACAAAATACAATAAAGTCGAATTAATCTGTTGATAAAAAAGGTCTACTCTAGTGTTGTAAACTCCACATATGATACTTACCGCAACAACTGGTAAAAAGTATAATATTTTGAAATAACTTTGTAACGTGGCTAGATTTCTTCTCAATATATATCCTGATAAAATAAAGATAGTCGCATACGGTACAAGATCAAAACTCCAAATTAACCAAAATTCCATCTCATATAGTTTTTTTCCTAAACAACCACACAATATAAGTACAATATATACAATTATATATTTATATAATGTATCACTGTATTTTATCGCAAAATAACAAACTAGTTCTGCTAAGAATAATACATTTAAAAACCACAGTTGATAATAAATATGCATTCTATCAGCGACTATCATTGCTTTTATGAAATGTATAATATCTATTTTCAATATAAATTGCGGTTGCAAGATAAATGATTTAATAGAAAATATAGAAATATTCATCAATAAGCAAGGTATAACTATTGTTTTAAACTTTCTAACGAAGAATTCAAAGAATGATGTATACTTAGCTACGTTTAAAGTCATTCCAGATAAAAAGAAAAATAAAGGTATATGGAATATATACAGTAATAATTTCATCTTGATTGGAGTGTATCCCATATGACCTGCTATTACTAGGATTATACAAAAAGCCTTTAGCATATCGATATATTCAATTCTCTTACTACTCATTACTGGTCACTCCTTAATATATATATATTCATATCATTTGAAATATCACTTTCTTTCACAAAATAAACATCTCTATCATAATTTTCCTTAAACAATACTCTAATTTTATCAAAAGCACTAGAATCCTTAGGTAAAATGAATTTAATATTATCACTATTTACCGCACCAGAAAGAATATTATTCGTATCTTTCACTCCAAATCCTTTTAGTTTATCATGATATTCCGGTGAGAATGTTTGCCACGTTCCAAAAGTTATTATGTTTTTTGTTAACTTATCTGTCTCAACAAATACCTTACTAACATTAGGTTGTGAACTAATTAAATTCCCATAACCTGCAATAACATATAAGTTCTCTCTATTATTAACTAGCACATTATTATAATCTTTATTAAAATCATGAGGATGATAATTAAACCAATACAATTCATTTTTCCCATAGTTCCAAATAGAGCCCATTAATAGTATGCATGTAGCTGTAAAAATAACGTTTTCTAGATTATTCAATAATTTATAATTTCTTTTTATAAATAACTCATTCCTATATACAATAAAAATAAATAGAGTTAGAATAATGATAGGTATATAAACTCTCTCTACTATTCTTTGCCTAACTATTAGTGCTGTTAACAAAGCGATGGGGCATAAAAATAGCAGATATCCATAAAAACTTTTAGATTTATAAAAAATAAAAACAAGGAGTACAAAGAATGTAAATGACTTGTAAAACTCGTTAGATTTAAACTTAATGAGGATATCTTTAATTGAAAAGTTATATTTTTCTGATACTGATCTTACTTTATCAAGATTATCTAACAACTCATTGCTAAAGATTTCTTTTTCTGAAAGTATCCAAGAATTATGACTTACTAAAGTATTTTCAGTAATACCTATCTTATCTAGACTTTCTTTTTTTGCAGAATAATCAATAGCTGGATAATCCCTTATTAAAGTACTCTTTTCATTCCATTCTATATAAGATTTCTCTACATCATTACTTTGTATAAATAACCAATTAGTTAAACTTACAATAAAAATTGTACTAATTAAAATACATGTTTGTTTTACCTTTTTATTCCTAATTAGTTCAAATATGATTATCACCAAACATAATACCAAAAGACTTGATATTATTTGAACTCTAAGAGAGATACCTATAAATATAAGTATAGTAGGAAAAACTATATTTTTTTCTTTATAAAGTAAAAATATTCCCGAGATAGATAACAAATAAGCAACCACAGAATATGTAAAATATTTTAATAAAGAAACCTCTATTACTAAAACTATTATCCATAGAACTATTTTATATTTCCTATCTCTCATCAGATAAAACAAACATGAAAAGCTTATACTATACGCTGATACTAAAAAAACGAAGAAAATATTAATATTTGAAAATAAACTCTGTAATATTACTAATATCTTAGTTAATATTATTCCCATGTAGGGAAGTAACATATATCCTTTATTTAAAATCGAATAATTAATTGTAACATCATCAACAGCATGATAAATATATCCATATAAATATCTATACAGCACTACAATTAACAATGGTATAACAATTGAAATTATTAGCGATGTAGTTTTCTTCACTACTTACCTTTCCCCCTTCCCTTAAAATATAATACTCAAAATTTAATAACACTAGTATAATACTATAATTAAAAGTTTTTTTCAAATTATATCTAACTTTACTTTTCCTTATACTATACTATTGTATTTTTTTATGATATATTGTTACTAATCAAATTTCTTAGAGGTTTATTATGAATTTTTCAAAACGAAATATTAATATTGATATTATTAAAACACTTGCATTATTACTAGTTATTGGCTTACACTTTTTTCTATACACAAAATTTTACTCTATAGAGTATACACTTATTAGTATACCATTCGTTACTGTACGTAATATTACAATGACATGTGTTCCTTTGTTTATTGTTGTTACTGGTTATTTAAATAAGGATAAAACTTGGAATAGAAAATATTATTTAAATATTGGTCGTATTTACCTACTGTATTCATTTGCTATGTTTATTTTAACACTAGTAGATAATAAATATGCTATTAATACTATTCTATTTAAAACTACTCTTATTAATATCTTACATTATAAATACTACGGATGGTATATTAATATGTATGTAGGTCTAATGTTAATCGCACCTATTATTAATATATCTTTTAAAAATATGACAGATATAACTAGAAAGCACGCAATGTTAAATATTATATTAGCTATATCTATACCAGTTACCTTATTAAATTTATTTTATGGTATTAGATATTCTATCTTAGGTTATATTTTGCCAAATTGGTGGTCCCTTACATGGCCTCTTTTATATTATATTATAGGGGTATGTTTCTCATATAATAAAAATATATTAAATAGAAATTCTAAGTTTACATTAAAATTACTTGCTATAACAAGTATATTGTCAGCTCTAGTTTATTACAAATTTCAGATATATGTTGAATCTGGACTTCATATTAACATCTTCATCGTAATTATTACAACATGCATTTTTTCATGGTTGCTTAATCTCGATATTAACGTGAATTCTAAACTTAGGACTAGCATCATTTTTGTATCGAATAATACCTTGCTAGCCTACCTACTTTCATATATTGTGGATAATATTACATATCCTTTTGTAAATCAGATTACTAATACGACTATAAGATTTAGTCTATTTCCAGTGGTAGTAGCCCTGAACTTCATACTTACAATAATTCTTGTTATTATCGTAAGAATTATATTATCGACACTTTCAAAATCTATAAAACTAGTAAAAAGGTAGTTTCGCATTATTGTGAGACTGTCTTTTTATTACCCACCGCAAAAACCTCGAATCCAGTTCCCTAGATTCGAGGTTCTGCTCAATATATGCCTTTAATCAACCGATAAAAACTTATTCTAACCAGTTGTTGTTCTCTGTTTTTTATACTTCCTTAAACTCTATACCCGCTTCTTCTAACTTCGCAATAGTCTTCGGTCCAATACCATCTATGCTTAAAACTTCTTTTTTAGTATAGTTCTTAAAATCATCTTTAGTTCCAATTCCAAAATTCACAAGATTCCACGCATAATCACTTCGGTTGATACCTAAACTTTGTAAAAATCTGTCCATTCCCATTTTTTGGCTTTGTATCTTTTCTTTCTCTTCTTTGATTTTTCGTATATTCACTGGATTTTTCGCGAAATATTTAAGGATATGATAAATATGCTCACTCTGTAAATATTCTTTATATCTCATCAACATATTAAAAAATTCGTCATTATTTTTTAATGTTTTTGGAATAGTTCTTTTTATATTATTGGTAAAGAGTAAGTCTTTTTCGAAAAATAGTGCTATGTCACGATGTTCTTCTCGTAATCTCTCGAAATAAACCCTCGCTTCTTCTTCATCTCCTTCCATAATAGCTGACAATGTGCCTGCCATTAGCAGCTCTATATCTGTGGTGTCATGGAAATATTCCTCAAAAATAAAATGCCTACCTAACTCTACACACAGTTCTGCTATCTCATACGCTATTGAAGCCTTATTGCTTGGATTAACTAAATAAATCAATAATAATAGTTCCAAACTATCTGTATATTTATGAGCCTCTTTAAATTTTTTTGCAGATATTGAAAAAATATCTAATACCGCTCTCCCCCAGTCAGTTTTCTCTAAATTAACATTCATATCTGATGCTAAGTTAAAAATAAATTTTAAATTTTTTATAGCTTTATCTAAATAAATTACTTGTGTTAGTGTAGACTGTTTATCTAATTCATTATTTATCTCCTCATGATATTTTAATATAATTTCTGAAACCTTTTCCCAATCTGGACCTAATAACTCGATTGCCTGTTCATTTTTCATATTAACTTCTTACCTCCTTTTTAAACTCTACACCATTTTCTTTTAATTGTTTTATAGATTTCTTCCCTACATTATCGACTTCATTTAATAAATATTTTTCTGTAACGTTTAAGAAATCCTCTTTTTTTAATAATCCCTCTTTTTTAAGAGCATTTAACGCCTTAAAACTAATATTTTTGAAAATCGAATCATTTTTCATCGTTTCTACAGATATACTTCTTGCCTTAATTTTTTTATTTAATTGTTTTCCGGTTCTTATACGAGAATTAACCCACATTAAATACTCTATCACATAATCAACCATAATAAATTCAATTAATTGTTCTACCTTTGTCTCACTATGTATCAATCTATTAAATTCGTTTTTATTAAATAATTGTTGATTAGAGACAATATCTAGTAATCTCTCAATTTTCGGATTAATGTATTTTATAGTCGCCATAGTTTCTACAACCTCTTCATCATTCAACCTTCTAATATCAAATATTATCTTAGCTAATTGAACAAATTCGTCTAATTTTGAGGTAGGTGATAATTCATTATACAACCTATAGAATCTATCTGCAGAATCAATTTTTAAATATGCTATAATAGTATCCATTAAAATACCATCAAGTTTAAGCTCTCCTCTATCAAGATTTATCCAAATAAGACTAGCGTTAGGAATTGCACTATACATTTGATTATCAAGATAAATTGAAATCAAATGCTGAATTACAACCTTATTAAAATCATTCTTGAAATTAGGATTACCTACAATTGGATATTTTACAGTTTTAAATTTCAACTCATCAATATCCTCTATTATTTCAAGAGGAGATTTTTGTTGTTCAGATAGCATATACATATTAGCGAATATATTATAAGGTGATTTTAGATGTGCTTTTTCAATAAATTTCTTATCTCCTGTCACCATAAAATTAGCAAAAAGTTTTAACGATTCATTAAAATCTAATTGATCTTCTTTGTTAATAAATTTGATATTCTTAAAAGTATTTTCTTGTAGTTCTGTATATACCAGCTCTATTTCTCTATCCAAAACGAAATTATTATTCTTTTTTATCGATGGAAATTTTCTTATTTTTTTACCCATAATACATCCTCTTAATTTTTTATAACATTTTAGTTATATTGTACCATGAATTATTATTTTTTCGTAATTTTAACGAAAGATTATATGGAAGCAACTCAAAACCGTGATTCCTTAAGAAATCACGGTTTCTGAGTCGCTCCCTATTTATTGACTGTTCATAATCTATTTTAACAATCTATCATACTAATATACTTTTCAAGTTCTTCAACTTCATAATTCGTTATTAAGTCAGTTAGATAATCAGCATTACTATTTATATAATACTCATCAAAACTAGTGTAGTATTTTTCCCTATCTGTAAATTTAATATTTACTGGTAGCAATCCATGTTTTATTAATTCAAAATTAAGAATTAGTCTTCCTGTTCTTCCGTTTCCATCAATAAACGGGTGTATACTTTCAAATTCTAGATGTAACAATGCTATAGCTTTAATAATATGATGTTCTTGTTTCCACGCTTCATATTTAACTAATAATTTATCAATATTACTTTCTATTTCTTGCGGTTCACTAGTCTTATGGCTAGAACCTAATATTTGAACGTTAACACGTCTAAATACTCCTTTATTCTCTCTATCATGCATTAAAACCAAGCTATGTATATCTTTTATAACTTGTTTTGTCAATGACTCGTTAACAATATCTAGAATATAATAAAAAGCATCCTTATATCCTATTACCTCTAAATGTTCACGTACCTTTTTACCTTGAATGGTAATACCTTGCTGCAATATTAACGCCGTTTCCCTTAAAGTAAGAGTATTTCCCTCAATAGCGTTAGAGTTATAAGTATTCTCTATAATAAAGTTTTCTCTTAGCTTTTCAAGTTCAGTCTTGTTTAAAGGTCTAAGCTTTGCTATTTTCTCCTGTAACTTATCAATCTTATCAAACATTGTTTCACTTCCTTTAAAAAATCTGTAATTAATTTCACTTTATATTAATATAATCAAATAGTAATACCACTTCTACTCCATTTCCCCTAATATGGGAACTAGATCCATTATTGGTCGTGCGTCTTTATGTCGTACTTGTTCCATTTTCTTATCCCCCTATAATTTTAATATGAAACTTTATACTAAACCTGTTACTTAATTATCTTGCTCATCCTCATTATACTCTAAAATATATTTATTTTCTAATGAAAATACATCTAAATCAAACAAAATATTTTGCCTATACCTGCAAAAAACTCGAATCCAGGTTATCCTAGATTCGAGTTTTTTGTTTTTATTATTATTTGGTTTACATATTCAAAAGAAGAGATACCTTCTTCCCGACATGATTAACTTGACACCTTTTTATCTTCTCTACTTAATATTAAAATTCTTCAACACAATACTGAATGTTGTTAGGTTGTGCAGTAAAGCTAATAAGTTTGATGGTAATACGTTTATTAATCCTAAGAATATTAATGAGCTATTAATTGATACTGTGCTCTTAACGTTATTACTCATTTGAGCTCGTAGTGTTTTAGAAACATCTGACAGTAATAATAGCGAGTTTAGTGAATCTGATTTTAATACGACATCACTTATTTGTTTTGAAAGATCTGCACTCTCGCTCATAACGATACTTACATCACTTTCTGATAATGCCGCCGAGTCATTCAGACCGTCACCTATCATTAGAACTCGGCGTCCCTGTTCTTTTTCACCCTTAATATACTCAAACTTCGTAACTGGTGTCATATTTGTATGAACCTCGTCAAAAGATACATCATTTAAGATTTTCTTCGTTCTAACTTCATTATCGCCTGTCAATAAGACAACTTTTTTGCCTCTATTCTTAAGTTCAGTCAACACTGCATTTGCTTCATCTCTTAATGGAATATCCACACAGAAAATTGAGATTAATTTCTCTTTATATCCTAAGAATAATAGGTTGTATTGTTCTTGTTTTTCAGCTATGATTTGTTCTTGTTCCGCCGTAACAACTACATTCTCATCTTTTAATAATTGTCTACTTCCAATAACAACTTTCTCACCATCGATATGTGAGATTATTCCTTTTGATGCTATGTGATATAGCTCTGTGTGCATTTCTTCATGTTCAATTCCATCTTCTTCCGCCTTACTTACGACAGCACTTGCGATTGGATGGTAAATATGTTCTTCTAAACATGCACCAATTTTAAGGACTTCTTCATAAGAATATTCATAAAATGGTAATACTTCTTGAATATATGGTTTGGATACTGTAATTGTTCCTGTTTTATCAAAAACAAATGTATCGATATCCTCGTATTTATCAAGAGTTACAGAATTTTTTACGACGATTTTTTTATCAATTAGATTTTTTATAGTTGTTAGGTATGCTACTGGTGTTGATAATTTCAATGCACATGAATAATCAACTAGCAAGAATGACATCGCCTTAGCAAATGATCTCGTAAATAAATATGTTAGCCCCATTGCTAGGAAGTTGTATTTTACGATGCTATCGGCTAATTTGATATATTTGTAATGATATGTGTCTTCTCTACTTTCTGAGTCTTTCATCAATTGAATTAAATGATGAATACGACCATTAACCTGAGGATTTTCAACTTTTAGTTTGACCTCACCGTTAACAACTATGGTATTAGAGTAAACTTTATCCCCGACATATTTAACTACTGGGAAACTCTCTCCTGTTAACGAACTCTCATCAACACTCGCACCTTCATTTATGACAATACCATCAAATAAAATTTCATTCCCTTCTGAAACAAGGATTATATCATCTTTTTTCACTTCTGAACAAGTTACTTTTCTAGTTCCACCTTCTTCTACAAGCCATATTTCTTTATCCATAGATGTTAGACTTTGTTCTAATACTTTTACAGATTTCTTCTCCGACCAATTGTTTAGAGATTCACCTAGTTCTAGAATAAACATAATAGAACTTGCTGTCTCTCTTGCTCCTGTCGCTAATGAAACAAGGATTGCTGCAGAATCAAGTGTCTCCATTGTAACTTGTCTACGCGCTAATAATTTCAATGTGTCTTTCAAATATCCTGATGCCTTCCACCAAGTATAAACCGCTCTTAGTGGTAGTGGCACGAATAATTTAGACATACCACGCCAAAACAAAGCATCCATTATTATTGAATAAGGAGTTTCCTCAGCTATTACAACTGGATTTTCATAACAATTTCTTACTTTTTGTTTATCTACCAATTTGAAAAATTGTTGTAGACAGTCTTTACTTCCCTTATTAAAAATAACAATAAAAGTATACTCATCTTGATAAAAGTCTACTTTTTTTATGTTTTGAATTCTAGATGCTTGTTTTTTAAAATATTCTTTTACATCTGGTGTTATGCGAAAACTTGATTTAATTCTCGCTCTTTCACTAGAAAGATGTAATATTTTAAAGTTCATCTTATTTTTCCTCTAATTCTTGAAGATTGCTTTCTCTTTTTTCTTTTTCGTATAAGTCTTTAGCATCTGCTACTACATCATCAGCGTGTTGTTTGATGTTTGAAACAGTTCCCTCTACTCCGTCTTTTGCTTTATATAATTTTGATAAAACAACAGAGTATCCTTTTTTAGCATCTTTGCTTGATAATAATTTAAGACCGAAAGTCCCAAACGCTACTCCTCCTGCAAATACTCCTGGTGTTTTTAGTGCTGCTTTTGCAACTTTTAATACTTTGATTGACATATTCAATTCCTCCTTATAAATATATTATTATAATTATATTATATCATTTTGCAATTTATATGTAAATGCTAATATATCAAGGATAACACTGTTTAACTTTATCTAATAATAACTTTTTATTCCGAAAATATTACTACTTTCCACTTTGCTTGTATAGACAAAAATTTAATACTTTCATAATTTTATACTTACTTCTGAAATCTTATATAATTAAAGGTTTACTTCAAATATTTACAGATTTGCTATAATAATTTAATGCTAAATTTTCTGTTTTTTCATGATATTTCCTTGTGCAACTTTTCTCTCTTCATACATTTTTCTTCTCTCAATTGTAGTGAACACAGTTGTTTATTAATGTGGAATATATCATTGTTTTTTATATTTTAGATATTTTTTGATAATACTTATGTTGTATTACTAATATTTCTTACTTCTCATATTCTTTTATATATTTTTTTAATCAGTCAAAACGTTATTTATGGTATAATAGCTATGTTAGAGAATGCACTATACAGATGTTTTATATTATTTTTTATTAAAAATCATTTGTTAAATATAAGAAAAAAGGAGCATATTATGATTTATATTATAGGGCTTGGTCCTAATGACAGTTCAAATATTAAAGAGAATATTAAACAACTATTATTAAACAATAAAAATGCTGTAGTTATTGCTCGTACTAAAGAGCATCCGGCGATTTCTTTCTTAGCGGAGAATAATATTTCTTTTGAGACTTGCGATAAGTTTTACACAGAAAATGAGAACTTTGAGAATACATATAACAGCATAGCAAACTACATCGTTGAGAAAGCTGAAAATAACGATGTTATGTATCTTGTTCCAGGTCATCCAATGGTTGCTGAACTGACTACTCAACTACTTATAAATAGTGATAAAGATGTAAAAATCGTTGGTGGTGAGAGCTTTTTAGATTCTTGTTTTAATGCAGCACAGTTTGATCCAGTAGAAGGTTTTTCTCTTATAGATGCTACTGCCCTTGAGACGCTAAGACAGGTTAATCCGCTTCAACATCTACTTATTACACAGTGTTATGATGATTTAACTGCAGCTAATGTCTCGGATGAACTTATGTCATTTTACCCTTACGATCATGAGGTTACTGTAATCGAGCAAGCAGGTGCTGTAGATGAGAAGATTTACACATCACCCCTTCATGAGCTTTCTGCCGCTGTTGGTGAGGATGTAAATAATCTACGTGCTTTATATATTGCACCACTAAAAGATGGGCTTAGCTTCAATATCAAAGATTACACTAAAGAATTCGATGAAAACGATGATGTTACAGAAGCTGATTTAGTAAATAAATTAGAAAAACTTGTCACAGATCTTAAATCAAATTTAAACCGGGAGGAAGACTATACAAGTGATAATTCTAAGTTGTTAGCAGAAATTATCACTACATCACTTGATTTTACAATCGCAAGCGATAACTACTACGAACTAAACGATATACTTAACGAAATGAAAAAACATAGAGAAAAATAATTTTATAAGGATAATAAGATGGATAAAGTTTTAACTTTTAGTAAAAAATTATTAAAAGAAGTTATAGATAAAAATTCAGTCGTTGTTGATGCTACTGCTGGAAATGGTAATGATACATTGTTTCTAGCTAAGACTTCGGCTAAAAAAGTATATGCCTTCGATATCCAAGCTCTGGCAATAGATAATACTACGAAGCTAATTGAAGAAGCCAAACTAATGGATAAATGCAAAATTATTCTTGATTCACACTTTGAATTTGATAAATATATAAGTGAAAAGATCCGTGCTGTTGTCTTCAATCTAGGATACTTACCAAATGCAGATCATGAGATTACCACACTAGCCGAGACGACAATTGCTACTATTAAAAAGTTTTTATTACGACTAGAGATTGGTGGCAGAATTGTCATTGTTGTGTATTGGGGACATGAAAACGGCAAGGTGGAAAAAGAAGCTCTATTAACCGAACTTCAAAATCTTGATCAAAAAGATGCTGAAGTACTAGTTTATCAATTTATAAATCAAAAAAATAACGCCCCCTTTATTATTGCTATTGAAAAAAGAAAGGAAATTTCATGAGAGAAATAGAAATAGAATTTAAAAACTTACTGTCTGAAGAACAGTACTTAACCTTATTTGAAAAATATGATTTGAAGAATTCTGAAGAAATAATTAATAAAAATTTCTATTATGATGATGCAGATGAAAGCTTCAAAAAAATCGGTGCAGCTCTTAGAATACGGTATACTAACAAGAAAACCGAGATGACTTTGAAGATAAAGGGAAAAACTCAAAATGTTGAAATAAATATTCCTCTTGACGAAAAGTATCCTAAAGAACCAACTGTACTGCCAGTTTTACCAAATGAGATTATAACCGAGCTAGAGCGTATGAATGTAAGGATTAAAACGCCTATATTTATCCAAAAAATCGAGACTTTAAGACACGAAGTGACTTTAAATGAAAATTTATTAGTGCTTGACAAAACAACATTCATTAACGATATAGTCGACTATGAGTTAGAATTTGAGGCAAAAGATTATGAGTCAGGATTAGTTGCATTTGAGAAATTATTAGAAGAAAACAATATTGCTAAAAATACTGCAAAACCTAAAATAGCTCGTGCTGTAGAATATTCAAAACGATAAACTAAAATATATCAAAATAACCTCTCTTTGTATTTTATTCAAAAACACTAGTTTTGATAAATATACAAAGGAGGTTTTTATATTAATCAAGGCATTATATTAAGCTGTACTACTTCAGCTAATCTCAAAATGGAAATTTTGTCTATTTTTTCCTTTTTGAATTGATTTTCTATTCTCAAAATGGAAATTTTGTCTATTTTTTCCTTTTTGAATTTATTTTCTATTCTCAAAATGGAAATTTTGTCTGTTTTTTCCTTTTTGAATTTATTTTCTATTCTCAAAATGGAAATTTTGTCTGTTTTTTCCTTTTTGAATTTATTTTCTATTCTCAAAATGGAAATTTTGTCTATTTTTTCCTTTTTGAATATGCTATAATTATTAAAAATAGATTAAAGTAGGTGATTTGTATGAATAAATATTATTCATTAGAAAAATTATTTCATATGAATTTTGATATAGAAAACGAGTATAACAATAGAATTAATTCTCCATCAGCTTTTGTTACATCTCTTAAAATTAATCCGTTTATTAAGGGGGTAAGAAAATCAGAAGAGTATCCACTATTTATATATAATTCAATCGATTTAATTTTGACTTTAGAAAAAATTTACAATAATAGTGTGGAAATCACTACCAAACAAAGTATGCTGCCAAAAGTAGCTCAAGAAAAATTCTTTAATTTACTTCTTATCAATGAATTACAAAGTACTAATGAAATCGAGAGTGTTCATAGTTCTAAAAAAGAGATATCAGCTGCTTTAACTAATAAAAGTGATTCTCCTAATATAAAACGATTCTTTGGTTTAGTTAAATTGTATTCTTATTTATATAAGGACATAACTATCTCTGATCCTTTAGATTTCAGAAAGATTTACGATACACTCGTTAGTGATGAAGTAGATAAAAAGGATAAATTAGATGGAAAAATTTTTAGAAAAGATGGCGTCAAAGTTTATTCCGGTAATGATATAATCCATCATGGGATACAAAAAGAAGAAGATATATTAAGAGCATTGTCTGATCTAATTACATTTATACAAGACTCTAAACTTCCTCAATTATATAAAACTTTTATTTCTCATTATTTCTTTGAATATATCCACCCCTTTTATGATGGGAATGGTCGTGTAGGAAGATTCTTACTTGCTAATTCTCTAACTAGTATAGTAGATAAGTACACAGCCATTACTCTATCGTATAGCATTAATAGAAATAAAAATAAATACTATAAGAGTTTTGAGAAAACATCACATCCCTTAAACAAAGGTGATATGACTTTATTTGTTAAAGAAAACTCAGAGCTTTTAGTTTCAGGTCAAGAACATATACTATCTTTCTTAACAGAAAATATACAAAAAATGACAACAGCTACGGACTATCTTAATAACAATATCAGCGATGAAACGCTAAAAAATATATTATATATACTTCTACAAAGCCATTTATTTAGTGCTAAAGATGATTTAATAACTCATAGAGAACTCGCAGAAATTCTTGAAATTACTACAAAAACTCTAAATAAATATCTATCTGATAATGAAGATAAGATTACAGTAATTAAGAAAAAACCAAAAATATATACGCTTAGTGAAGCTTTTTTATCTGAAATATTTGAATAATAAAAAATCTGAGAAACATCGGTAGTGACTCCAAAATCTTATTTCTTCGAAATCATGATTTTGGAGTCACTACCTCTTCCCAAATTTTCCACTTTTTATATATACAAATTTTCGACAGTTAAGTTCTACTAAGATATAAATCCTATCTTTTATTCCTCTCTGAACTTAGCACCATTATCTTTTAATTTTTGAACGACTGTAGCTCCTATGCCATCTAATTTTCTCAATTCTTTTTCTGTATATTCCTCGATAATTTCTTTATTATACAATTCGACATTGATAAACTTATTTAGTTGTCTTTCCATCCCTGCAAAAATAGGATCTTTTTTCATCATTTCCTTGGAAATATTAAATCGACCTTCAACAATCAGATACTGTCTTCTTTCCATCTCTGATTCGTATAAGCTTTCTAATATTTCATAATGATATCTATTAAGCAAATACTCTTCAGCTATGGTAGCAGCATAATGAATCTCAAAAGTTTTTTCCTTATTAGCACCTTTCTCATTTTCCGGTGCCCCTATTATGTAATCTGAAATCTTTTTAAATCCACCCTTGAAAATATTACCAATATAAGCATTAAGTTTTTTAAGCTTCGTCATATAATAGTGAGCTTCATCAAGCTTTCCGCGATTAATACCAAAAATACTTAGCAATAATAGTGTGACTTCTGACTTTTCATAATCAAAGCACTCAATATGATTCTGCATCAGACTTTCACTGTTTAAATGAACATATACTTTTGTCAATTCATCTATAACCTCTGAAAAATCAGATGGACTGGCTGCCAACATAAATTTATAAAGTTTCGCAGCTTCATTATACATTCCAGCTTCTCTATAATACCCAGCAAGCATGTCCACTAATATCATCTGTTCAGTATCTTCATCATTATCTGAATATATGATATCCTCTCCTAGCATAATAGCTCTTTCTAAAGCATCTTTATTTTCCTCATGAAGTTCACGTAGAGCATTTAGCTTATCGACAGCACTCATATCTCCTTCGTCAATCGTATCAACAATATCTCCAAGGGGAGCATCTACATCATAGTCTTCTTCAACCAGCTCATAAAGTCGCTCAAATACTTCGATAGCCTCTTCCTTACTAGAAAAGTTCTTGCCTTCCGTTCTTAAAAAATCTTTAAGCAATATTTCAAATTCTCTATCACGTTTTACCATAAGTCATCCTCCATAAGTTCCATCTGGATATCAAACTCACTATCATCAGCAAACATTACACCATTCAAATGTAAGTTTCGAATAGTTCCTTTTCCTAAGCCTTTTATTTTAAGAAATTCAGACTTCGTGATTTTCAAGAAATCTTCTTTTGTTAATAAAAAATTCTCATGCATGATTTTTAATTCCGTATCTCTAATCGCCATAAACGATCTATCTCGTTTCATTTCGGCGACTGTAACTTCCTTACGTTGTGCATACTTATCCAAATTATCACCAATTACATATTCGCTTTCTCTTATGTGCATAAAGAAATCAAAATAATATTCTTTACTAAAGAAATAATCGAATTTCATAACTATTCTAAGAGCCTCAACATACTTTTCATCACTATCCGTGCTAAATTTAATCAAATTCGGATTAGCTATTCTGTCTAAGACATCTAAAATATATTTATTTTTTTTAATAGCTTTGTTGTAGAATGCGATCGCTTCTTTTTCTTCTCCTTGCATCAGGTGATAAAAAACTTTTGATAACAAAATAACCTCATCATCGTTTTTATCATGTCTATGAGCAATTTTATAACAACGATTTGTCTCCTCAAAATTATTCAAAATAAGACTAGAAAGTATGTAATTGTAATACATCGGCATTACAAACTCGTCATCCATCTCAAAAAATATATAAGGATTTAAATATATTTTACTAATTTTATTATAAAGTTTATTACTAATATAAAAATCAGCTAAGTGGTTACAAACTTTAAAATGTAGAAAATTTATAGGAATCTTGCTAGTTTGAATAAACCCTTCTTCAAACCTATATGCCTCATCTTTTAATTGTATTAGCGCATGCTCAACTTCAAACTCTGAGATATCTCTAGTAAATATTTCAAATACTCTAGCATCTACATTATATTTAGATAGCGCTATTGCTTTTTCAAGATAAGAAGCACAATCAGAGCTGTCTATATTTTTAATACATTCACCAAAAATCCTCATTGATTCCGCAAAATCCTCTTCAACCTGCTTAGAAGAAAATTCAATTTCCATATAATTTTTGTCAGTTTCATAATTTTGGTATCTTCTATCCTTCTCCGTTGCAAACTCTTCTCTACCTACAGGAAATTTTATAATTTTTTTGTTATCCATTGTTTCTCCTTCCTTTACTATAATCATTTAAAAATTACAGAGATTTTTATAATTATCTTATGTGAAAAGATTTTTATAAAATTCACTACTCTTTCAACTTAATTTTACATCAAAATTAGATGTAATACAAACTTTATAATTATATAAATAAAATAATATAGATTATTAATAATGTACATCATAAAAATTCTACATCTTTATGTAATAAAATTTAAGAAACAATTATTATCATATTTTTTATTTAATATAAAAAAAGCAACTGAAGCGCAATTCAGTTACTTTTCGTGATCTCATGTGAATATAATCGTCCAATTCACTTAACTATATTTTAACACATACCTTCTTTTGTTGTCAATCGATTCGAAGAGGAGAAATTTACACTTATGGCGTAACTTACATCTCCTCCTCATTTAACAAAAAACATTCGGAGCTGGATTCTTTTTCCATACTCCGAATATAATTATACATCTTATAACTATCAAGAGACTGACTCAAAAATCGTGATTTCGAAGAAATCAATTTTGTCGAGTCACTCCCGCAAAGTTTATTAGATATCTAAAAGCTTTTATAAAGTAAATTTAGATATCAATAAACCACTGCGTCTATGAGTTATAATATATACTTTTTTAGTTTAGGATTTTTAGGTCATCCCCATTTTTTTAGTAGAATTTATTTAAAACTACACCGATGCATTTTGAACCAACTTTTTCAATTTGTGCTATGCTATGTTCTAGTTCTTTTTTCTTCACACGATTCGCTTCGGCAACCATTATGAATCCATCTGCGCTCTTCGCTACTACTGCTGCATCAATTACGTCTCCTACCGATGGAGTATCTATAATCACTATATCATAGTACTCTTTGAAAACCTCTATCATGATATTATAGTTTTTATTTTGTAATATTTCAGTTGGACTTTTCGCTTTTACTCCTGCTGGAATAATATTTAGATTTTTTACATCAGATTCATATATAGTATCCTCAATAGGATCGGTCCCTGTTAAATAATTTGTAAGCCCACAAATATTGCTTTTGAATTTGAAGTATCCTGGCATACTTGAATTACGAGTATTCGCGTCAACTAGCATAGTTTTAAATCCTAACTCAGCAAATGATACGGCTAAATTCACCGCAGTCATAGTTTTCCCTTCACCTTCTAAAACAGATGATACCATAATTACTTTTTTATTTCCGCTTAAAGCTTGAATATTTGTACGTAGTGCATTGAAATATTCTTCACTCTCATCATTTATAATAGTCTTATTTGTTAATAAATTTATCTGTGCCATTTCATCTTCCTATTTCTTTCCTAAATTTATCTCTGGAATTACTCCTAAAAGTACTACATCCATACCTTTTTCTACATCTTCTGGACTCTTAATTCTATCATCTAATAATTCAAATGCTACTGCACCAATTAATGATAATACAAAACCTATTGCAGTCGCTAGTAATGCATATAAAGGTATATTTGGAAAACTTGGTACTCTTGGAACTTCAGCATCTTCTAGAGTACTTACATCTTCTGATTTTGCCATCTCTTTAATTTTTGTAACAGCTAATTCTCTTACAGAGTCAGCCAATTCACTAGCAACTTGCGGATCTTTATCTCTAACTGTGATAGAAACAACTTTCGTGTTTTTTGGTACTTCAACAGATACCTTGTTCTTTAATTGCTTAACTGTATACCCGGCATCACTTTTTTCTGCCGCTTCAGCTAGAAGTTCATCATCTAATACAATTTCTTTATAATCTTTTTCTAGTAACGTACTTTCTCCTTTTGAGCTCGTTACACTTATCTTCGCTGTTGAGTCGTACCTAGGTGTTACTACAAATATACTATACGCTAACGATCCAGCCGTACATAAGAACGTAATTAATAAAATTAATATTTTTTTCTCCCACGTTCTTTTCAACAGTAGTGGACCTTTTGACTGTCTTACAACTTTTTCCTTACCCTTCATCTTATCAATTTTCCTCTCGTTATAATTCTTATTTTATTTTCGCTTTTTTAGCTTTATCTTCTGTTATATTTTATCACAAATTGTCCCTTTGTGCTTTATTATTTTAAAATAATTATTAGCACTATTTCTCTTCTAGTACTTCTTTTATATTATTTTTAACTTGTTTTAGACTTTGCTCATCAATTTGCATCATATATAGGTTTGCCCCCGGCATTGCATATGATGGTAATCCTAAGCTTCCTGTACCGCTAAGCGCTTGTGATGAGATATTATAATCTCTATTAGAGCTTAATTGTTCATTAGCTAGTCCCATCACTGTTTCAATCGGCATATTGGTCTGAATAGACTCACTTAGTTCTTTGATTACTGCTCTATAATTTTTCAAAGTATCTTTAGTAGTCATTTTCTTCACTATTGCTGCAATAACTTTTTCCTGATTTTTTCCACGGTCATTATCTCCTTCAAGAAGATTATAACGTTCACGTACAAAACCTAAAGCCTTGTCTGCATCTAAATGTACCATACCAGGTTCAAAACTATAACCACCATACTCTGATATAAAGGTCTGATCATTATAAACATCGACACCACCGACTAAATCTATTAATCTTAAAAATGATGTGAAGTTTAGCCTAGCATAGTAGTCTAATTTAATACCATAAAGATTTTCAAGTGTATGAATAGAAGACTCTACACCATAAAGACCAGCATGAGTAAGCTTGTCATACTCATTATTACCATCATCTGCTATCGGTACATAAGAATCCCTTGGAGTTGTCGTTAATAATATTTTCCCAGTTTTTTTATTTATTGTCATAATAATATTAACATCCGAGCGACTTACACTCTCCACTTCTCCAAACGTATCAATTCCACTCACATAAACATTGAAGGTATCTCCAATATTCACACTTGTTTTCAAATCTATCTTTTTAGTAATCTTGTATTCAAATATTTTTTTTGTATTTTCTCTGAAATCGGCATATTTCCCTCTTATTAATCCCTCAAACGAACTATTAAGAACCATCGCTCTACTTGTTCCAGAGATAAGCTGTTCATATGATGACATATAGTTTTTCGTCTCAGCAAGCTCCAATCCTTGGTAGCCTTTGTCACGAATTTCTTTCATAAGCTTGTTAATATTTTCGCCATCTAATGATACCGGAGCAGATATATCTTCACCCTTTAAATCCTCAAACTTTGAAGCCTCATCATTTTTCAATACTACTACACTCATAGTATATTCGCTTATCATCGCCTTATCATTTATATCATCAAATAGACCAATTGCAGTTCTAAACTGCACATAAGAAAAAACTAATGTAATATTCAGAATAACTAACATAATGACATTGAATATTTTTGCTTTTTTCTTAATCACTAAGATTCCAGCTAAAAATATAAAGAATAGTATAATTGCGAATATCACATAATTTATTTCCCTAAAATTCAGGAAATCATATTTCAGCATTGTCCAGCTAACTAGACCACCTAATATAATCAATAAAATAGTCAATAATCCATTGACTATTTCAAATATGCCTATGTTTCTATCAACTACTCTTTTTCGCCTACGTGAATTCCTTCCCATTACTTACATCCTCTTTAACTTATAAAAATTACTTATGCAACTAAGTTCTAAGCTATCGCTATTTTTTACTAATTCTCCATCAATCTGAAAGTATTCTTGATTCGTTGTGACTGTTAATCTGTTCGTAGTTATCAAATCAACATTTTTTAGATTATAATGTTTATTTAAAAGCAGGCATAAATAATTATAAATAAATGTTAAGATGCTCATATCTTTCATTATCATGACATGCAACTCATCACTTTTACCTGTTGCATTTGGAGCGAACTTTATCCCTCCTCCTTCATAAGGCTGAATCATTACATTTAATAAGTACAATTTTTCCGTATTTATCTTATTATTATCCCAACATATCTCCGCTTTGTATTTTCTAAGTTTTAGAATACCTAGAACCCCTTCAAGCAGATAGATTCTCTTACCTAAATATTTCTTAAACTTAGAGCTATTAGCACTTTTTATAATATCAGCATTAAAACCTAAATCAAAACCTGAACAGAACTTCTTGTCATTAACAACGCCAACAGTATAGTCATCTATTTCTTTGGAATTCAACAATTTATCTATGTCTATACTATTTCTATCAAACTTCAAAGATCTAGCAAGATCATTACCAGAGCCATACGCTAAATAAACAAACTCCTTACCATGATAGTTATTTATTACTTCATTAATCGTTCCATCACCACCAATGACGATAAGATTATCTCCTATCACTTCATCCATAAGATCACAAGCAGTCTTGTTTCTCGATGTTTTAAGTACTCTATACGACAAATTCTTTCTACTTAGCATTTCTTCAATCTTTTTTAGTTCAATAAGGCTACTCTTACTTCTAGAATTCACTATTATCTCAATCATATTTGGATCCTACACAAAAATACTTTATCTTATTAATTATACAACAAAACTACTTTTTAAGCAAAAAATTGACTATTCAACAAAGCGACAAAAGACAATATTTTCAAGCGTTTTAAACGTATGAAAGAGGGAGTGACTCAAAAATTGTGATTTCATAGAAACAAGATTTTGTTTAGTCACCCTCGCACAATTTGTTAGATATCTAAAAAGTTTTTATAAAACGAATCTAGATATCAATAAACCACTGCGTCTATGAGTTCTCATGTGAACTACTTTTAAAATCTAGTACTTTTGGGGCAGCACCTTAACTTGTATCTTACAGCGATTATATAAATATGATTCACAACTCTTTTACATTATTTCTACTAATCGTTCACAGATGAGAAATATCCTATCGGCACCTCATGTACCAATAGGATATTAATTAAAACATTTTTATCTTTATAGATTGTAAACTTAGTCTATAAATATTCGATTTTATCTACGACTGGTTTTTCTGTTGTAGTTGTAAAATCTGTAAAGTCTTCCTGTTTTGGAGCTTTTCTAACAAAAAGCATAATAGCTACTACAAAATATAGTAAATATACAGGAATTAGAATACCTACCGTCATTAATGCTACTATCCCTGCACTAATTAGGAATAAAATTCCTGATACGATTCTTGCTTTCATAACAAACGAAGCTATTAAAGCTAAAACTAGTGTCACAATCGCCGTAATAGCATATATTTTTACCACTAATACTAGAAATGTTGTTATTGACATACCAGATGTAGATAACACCATAGCTACTTCTTGTTCCATCGCTAACGAACTAATAGCAAATGAAAGTTGCGGTTGTTGCAAGACCCCTTCTAATTGTCCCGAAAATGCCGCAAGAGATATTAACCCAGTTACTAATATCATAATTACATTAGCAATCCACGCTAATATTTTTTCAATTTTTCTGCTGAATGGTTTCATTCTATTCTCCTTATGTTAATGTTATAATTAAATTATATCACAAAATATAGTTAAGTAATACTTATTTACATAAATAATAAATATTTTCATACATTTTTATTTTTATTTAAAAACCACCTTTTTTGTGGATCTGTTGTACTTCGTGTTATAATATCTGTAATGATTAAACTTGTTCTGGAGGATTTTTATGATTAGTCGCGATAATATTAATGAGGTTATTGAGATAATTAGAAATAATAATACACGGGAATATATTCGTATTTTTGCTGAGGCAAGCGATAAGACGGGGATTTTTTCTAGTAAGTTTGGAGGGGTTCCGTATGTTGCTAATGATGATACTATTCCTGTAGATTCTGCTAATAATCAGCTTGCATTATTAGCTCAGATTAATTGCAGTGGATTGCCTGAGAATAATCTTTATCCTAAGGTTGGCTTGCTTCAATTTTGGATTTCTAGAGATAGTAATTTTGGTTTGGATAATAGGGATTCTTATTGTGTTAAATATATTGCTAATATCGATGAGTCTGTGTCTGAAATAGATATTTTAAAAAAGTATGATATTTTAGATGAAAATAATAATGACGAGCATTCTCCTTTTAAAGGTAAAAATGCTTCTTTTTCTTTAACATTTGAAAAGGGAGTGTCTACTATTACTTCAACTGATTGTCACTTCGAAGATATTGCACTTAAAACAATTCAGGATTTGTTCCCTAATGAACAGATTAACGATTTATATGATGATTTAGAAAACGATGTCTACAGCACTTTATTTAAAGCTTTTGAAGGTGTTCAACATGCTATTGGAGCTTATCCTACATTTACTCAATGGGATCCTAGAAATCCTGATGATACTTGTGCTTATAACGTTATGCTACTGCAAATAGAAAGCATGTGGAGTACCGATTCTAATGAATATGAGATTATGTGGGGAGATTCTGGGGTAGCAAACTTCTTCATTGATAGTGAAAAATTAAAAATACTAGATTTTAACGATGTTCTATTCAACTGGGATTCTTTCTAATAATTCGTTTAAGTAACAACTAGGATAACTCTCGAAAAATCATGTAAGAAAATAGCTGTTCTTAAGAAATTTATTTTTAATAAATTATTGAATATCATTAGGTTAAAGTGTGAATTAAAACGTATGTCGACTAGAATTATGTACTAAGATTGCTCGGCGTTTATGTAAATCAAAACTATATACTAAGGTTACTCTGCATTTATGTTAACCAAAACTGTGAGATATTCGTATTAACTTACTTTACACCTTGTTTATCAACTAAAATAGCACCCTCAATAATTTTGAGGATGCTATTTTTTATTTTATTAAAGCCTTACGCTTTTATTAAAATCTTTTATTATTTTTCTTTACGACGTCTTGCTGCTGCAAGTAATCCACCTAAGATTCCTAATCCTAATCCTGCTAATCCAGTATTAGTTTCAGTTGCACCTGTATTTGCTAGGCGTTGTCCTGCTTTAACATTTACATCTTTATCTTTAGAATCTACATCTGTTGCTTTAGCACCTACATTTGCATTAGTTCCTGCACCTGCATTAGTTCCTGTATTGTTATTAGCACCTTTAGCTACTACTAGGTTAGCTGCTGGGATTACTACTACTTTTCCATCTGGGTAAACGATTGTTGCTTCCCCTTTTGCTGAGATTGTGATCTTAGCATCTTTAAGTTTTGGATTTGCTTTGATTAATGCTTCTTTAACAGCTGCTTTTTCTGCGTCTGTAAGGTTATTCACATCACCTACTGCAACTTTTTCTGGTAAGTTAATATCTAATTCTGCATTTCCATTAGAGTCAGATAATTTTTCTTCTACTAATTTATCTGCTGGAATTACCACTTTTTGTCCATCTGGGTAAACGATTGTCGCTTCTCCTGTTGCTGAAATTGTAATGTTAGCATCTTTAAGTTTTGGATTTTCTTTAATCAATGCTTCTTTAACAGCTGCTTTTTCTTCATCTGTTAAGTTTGTTTTGTTAACTACTACAACTTTTTCTGGTAATTTTGGTGTTTCTTTTTGTCTGAAAGCATCATCTCTTGGAATTGCTAATACTTGACCTTCTTTTGTAACGATTGTTACATTTCCTTCTTTGTCAATAGTAACAGCTAATTCTTTCTTACCATCTTTTTCGATTGTTGCATTACCATCTTTATCAATAGTAATTTTCACTTTACCATCTTTAGATGCGTAAACTGTATTTCCTTTATCATCAGTTGATTTCTCTAGAGTGCTAATGTCGAATTCTTCAACACCAGTAATAGCTCCCAGAATCATGAATTGGAATTTCGCTTTTTCTTCTGGAGTAATATTCTTAAGATCAGTTACTGTTACTTTACTTAAGTCAAGTTCAAGATTATCTCCACGATGTTTACCTTTAGTATCTTCTTTATCTTTCACTAGTTGTTCTTTAGAAATTGTTGCCGTAAAACCGTCTGGTAATGTTACTGTTGCGTTTCCTTTTTCATCTACTACTACAGTTGCTCCTGGGTTTACTGCTTCAATTGCTTTCTTAACTGCTTCTTTTTCTGCGTCTGTTAAGTTTTCTTTATCTCCAACTAATGTACGGAATGCTGGTGTTTTCACTTTAGCATTTGTTGCTTCATCAGCTAAGTTTTCTGCAGGGATTACTAAGTCTGTTGATGGGATATTAAGAACTGTTCCGTCACCTTTCGTTACTGTTGCGTTTCCTTTATCGTCTACTACTACAGTTGAATCTGGGTTGACTGCTTCTACAGCTTTCTTAACTTTTGCTTTTTCTTCATCTGTTAAGTTAGCTGGATCTTTTACTACAGTCTTAGCTGCTGGTGTGTTTGCATCGTTACCACCATTTGGTTTCGTAGCATCATCTTCAACTTTAACTAAGTCTGTTGATGGGATAACTGAAACATTACCATCTTTGACTACTGTTGCATTTCCTTTGTCATCTACTACAACTTCAGCACCTGGATTTGCTGCTTTAACTTTGTCTGCGATTGCTTTCTTCTCAGCGTCAGTTAATTTCTCAGGGTTCGCTACTTTTGTCTTAGAAGCTGGTGTAACTGCGTTGTCTTTAGCTTTTCCATCATTCACATCTTTTTCAGATTTTGTTAAATCTGATGCTGGGATGACTGCTGTATTACCATTTTCTAATGTTACTGTTGCGTTTCCTTTATCGTCTACTACTACAGTTGAACCTGGGTTTACTGCTTTAACTTTAGCTGCGATTGCATCTTTCTCATCTTGTGTTAATGAATCTGGATTTGCTACTTTTGTCTTAGAAGCTGGTTTAACAATTTCATTCCCTGCTTTTGGTGCATTTTCTGCATCTGCATTCTTCGTTAAGTCTTTCGCTGGAATTACCGCTGTCTTACCGTTTTCTAATGTAACTGTTGCATTTCCTTTGTCGTCTACTACTACAGTTGAACCTGGATTTACTGCATTAACTTTAGTCGCAATTGCATTTTTCTCATCTTGTGTCAATGAGTCTGGATTTGCTACTACAGTCTTATCTGCTGGTTTAACTACGTCGTTTCCTGCGTTTGGCTCTTTAGCTTGCGCTTCTGTCTTTGTTAAGTCTGACGCTGGAATTACCGCTGTCTTACCATCTTTAGTTGTTACTGTTGCATTTCCTTTATCGTCTACTACTACAGTTGAACCTGGATTTACTGCTTCTACAGCTTTCTTAACAGCTTCTTTTTCTGCATCTGTCAGTTGTTCTGGATTTGCTACTACAGCCTTATCAGCTGGTTTGTTCACATTGTTTCCTGCTTCTGGTTTAGCTGCATCTGCTTCTGTTTTCACTAAATCTTTTGCTGGAATGGTTGCTACCGCTCCATCTTTCGTAGTTACTGTTGCATTTCCATATTTATCAAATACTACTTTAGCTTCTGGATTCACTTCTTGAATTTTCTTAGTGATAGCTTCTTTATCAGTATCTGTTAAAGTATCTGGATCTTTTACAACTACTTTATCAGCTGGTGTATTCACTTTGTTTGTAGCATTTGGTTTAGTTACGTCTTCTGGTGATTTCACTAAATCAGTTGCTGGAATTGTTGCTGATTTACCATCTTTCAATGTAACTGTTGCATTTCCTTTGTCATCTACAAATACTGCTTTAGCATCTGGATTTACTGCTTTAACTTTAGCTTCGATTGCTTTCTTCTCAGCATCAGTTAGAGCATCTGGTTTTGCTACTACAGTCTTATCTGCTGGTTTGTTAATGTTGTTTCCAGCTTTCTCGTTAGCAGCTTCTGCTTCAGTTTTCACTAAATCATCTTTCGGAATGACTACAGTCTTACCGTCTTTAGTTGTTACTGTTGCATTTCCTTTGTCATCTACGAATACAGTTGTTCCATCTGCTGGTGGGTTAACTTCTTTAACTTTAGCTGCGATTGCATCTTTCTCTTCTTTAGTTAGTGCATCTGGATCTTTCACTAAAGTTTTATCCGCTGGTTTCTTAACTGCATCTTGTTTAGCTGGGTCTTGTAAATCTGCTTTCGGTTTAACTAAATCTGCTGCTGGAATTGTTGCAATGTTACCTTCTTTAGTCTTAACTGTAGCATTTCCTTTATCATCAAATACTACCTCAGCTTCTGGATTGACTTCTTTGATTTTCTTCTCAATCTCTTTAACTTCTTCAGCAGTTAATTTAGCTGGGTCTTTCACTAATACTTTATCTGCTGGTGTATTTACTTTGTTACCAGCATTCGCTGTATTCTTATCAGCTTCAGTCTTCACTAAATCATTTACTGGAATTGTTGCAGTTTGTCCATCTTTCGTTGTGACTGTTGCATTTCCTTTGTCATCTACGAATACTGTTGATCCTGGATTAACTTCTGCAACTCTATCTTTGATTGCTTGGATATCGTCAGGAGTTAAGTGATCTTTATCTGCCACTAATTCTCTATCAGCTGGTTTATTAATTACGTTACCTGCTTTTGGATCAGTTAACACTTCATCTGCAGTTTTCACTAAATCATCCGCTGGAATTACTGCTGTTTTTCCTTCTGGAGTTGTGACTGTTGCATTTCCATTAGCATCAACTACTACTGTTGCTCCTGGATTTACTTCTTGAACCTTAGCTTTAATGGCTTCTTTTTCTGGCTCTGTTAAAGCATTTTTATCTGCAACTACTGTTTGATCAATAGGTTTCTTAATCGCATCTTGTTTAGCTGCATTTTCTAAATCTTCTTTAGCATTTGATTTCACTAAATCAGAAGCTGGGATTGTTGCTGTAGCCTTAGTTCCATCTGGATTTGTTACAGTTACTGTCGCATTTCCTTTGTCGTCTACTACTACTGTTGCTCCTGGATTTACTGATTCTACAGCTTCCTTAATTTTATCCTTAACTTCTTTTGGTAATGTTGCATTTGGATCATTCAATACCGCTGGATCTACAAGTGCTTTTTCAGCTGGAGTGTTTACTTTGTTTCCTGCTGATGGAGTTTCTTTAGCTGCTGGATCTTTCAGTAAGTCTTCAACTGGGATTGTTGCTGTCTTACCGTCTGGTGTTGTGACTGTTGCGTTTCCTTTATCGTCTACAAATACAGTTGCACCTGGGTTTACTGACTCTACTGCTTTTTGAATTTTAGCTTTAACTTCGTCTTTCTTGTCTCCAGTCAAGTCTGCTGGTGTTGCCGAAACTTTATCAGCTGGTTTGTTGATGTTGTTTCCTGCGTTTGCACCTTCAGCTTCTTTTGCAGTTTTTACTAGATCTGATGCTGGAATTACTTCAGTTTTACCTTCTGGTGTTGTTACTGTTGCATTTCCTTTGTCATCTACAACTACTGTTGTGTTTTCTGGATTTACTTTTGCTACAGCTGCTTTGATTGCATCTTTTTCAGCTGGAG
>NZ_CAUPZX010000007.1:0-54345 GCF_963515875.1 uncultured Gemella sp.
TCGGATTTTAATATAGCGGTAGATATTCTTGTTGAACTAGATAACCATGCACAGGTTATTATCGAAGTTCAACTAGCTAAGCAGGTATTTTTCGTTAATCGTATTTGGGCATATCTGTGTAAACAGGTTAATGAAAATATCGAAAAATTAAAACAAAACGAAGAAGAAAAGTTGGCTATTTATAAAAAATTACCACCTGTTTATGTAGCAGCTATCGTCGATCAAAATTATTTTGATGGCGATGAGGCTATAAGTACTTTTTTAATCAAAGAAGAAACAAGAAACACCGAATTAAAAATGTATGTAGATAGTGATACTAAAGAAATGCCACTATTGAAAATAGTATTTTTAGAATTAAAAAAATATAAAGAAGGTTTGAACAACGATTATAAGAAAATTAGATGGCTAGAATTTTTCGGAAATAAACAGTACACAAGCAAACCGGATGATATTCTTATTCAAGCTGATAATTTATTAAATCTTAGAAATTGGAGTAAGGAGGAGAAACTTATGTATGATGAAATAACAAGACAACAAGACCATTACTGGGCTTCATTAACTTATGCTCAAGAAGAAGCAAGAGCAACTGGGCTTGCTGAAGGTCGTGCTGAAGGACGCGCAGAAGGACGCGCTGAAGAAAGATTGGACATATTAATTAATTTGCTGAAGGATGGTTATATTTCTCCGGAAGTTGTTGCTGAAAAATTAAATATTAGCGTTGATGAATTGGATAAATATCTATAATTGAAAAATGATATTTACTAGACAATACTATATAACACTTTTCATATTTATAGTTATTTTTTTGATGAGAAATGCAGAAATAAATAAGATAATTTTAAAATTAATTAAAGAAAATAAATAGAATTTATTTTTATATTTATAATAATAGAAATTAGATTGTGTAGTACACCGTATATAGTAATATGCGGTGTTTTATTGATAATATTAAAAAAGATATAAAAATATATCTCAGATATATACTTGGAAAATCATCATGAGCTTATTTTATAAAGAATTTTGATTTAGGAAATTAGCAGTAAGTATAAGGTCTTAATAATCATGTTTTCAGTACTAATATTATAAATTTAGTGATATAATATTAGTATCGGGGGGATAAATATGAGAATTAATAAAGAAGAAACTGTTGTGTTTTTTAAACAAAATATTAAATCTATTGTTTTAGCATTTTTTTGTAGTGTAGTTGTTATAGGAATAGGGCTCTATTACTTTAATTATAATAAAACAGAAGACTATAATAACATTAGTTTTTCAAATCATAAAAGTGATAGAATAGATAATGAAGAAAAAAATGATGATAAACAAGATGAAAAGATTTTTGTTGATGTTAAGGGGGCTGTGAAAAATCCTGGTGTTTTTGAAACTACAAAGGATAAGAGGATAAAGGATTTAATAGATGTAGCTGGTGGCCTTTTAGATGATGCTGATACATCTACTTTGAATTTAAGCCAAAAAGTAAAAGATCAAATGGTTATTTATGTCCTTAAACATGGGGAAAAACCTAAACAAATGTCCGAGATTGGTACAACTAGTTCATCTAGTGGTGAAGTAATAAATATTAATACGGCTAATAAGGAGCAACTCATGAAAATTTCAGGGGTTGGTAAAACTAAGGCAGAGGCAATTATCGAACATAGAGAAAAAATGGAGATTTTAAAAAGAAAGAAGATATAACAAAAGTACGAGGTATAGGTAAAGCTACTTTTGAAAAAATTAAAGATAAAATAGAGGTATAATTATGCAAAGAATTAGTTGGGATGAGTACTTTATGGCTCAAAGCCACCTACTGTCTCTTAGATCGACTTGTAGTAGGCTGTCTGTAGGAGCTACAATAGTTAAAGATAAACGAATAGTTTCTGGTGGATACAATGGATCTATTAAAGGTGATGAACATTGTATAGATGTTGGCTGCAAAGTTGTGGAAGGACATTGTGTTAGAACTATTCACGCTGAAATAAATGCTATTTTACAGTGTTCTAAATTTGGAGTAGGAACTGAAGGTGCGACAATTTATGTTACACATTTTCCTTGTTTAAATTGTACAAAATCTATAATTCAAGCAGGGATAAAAGAAATTTGCTATGCAAATGATTATAGAAATAATGAATATGCTCGAGAGTTATTAGAAAAATCAGGAGTAATCGTAAGAAAAATAGATTACGATGTAAACAATGTGATTGAAAGGTTATTAAATAATAAGTAATGTTTTACTTACAACTTTCTTTACTAGCATTAGGGGCGATATTATTAAATTTTAACGTAGTAATATCTATGCTATGTATTGTTATTTTTCTGCTGATAACTTGGAAAAATAAAAATCTTGATGCTAGGAAAACTATTATCTGTATAATGGTCTTCTTAGCGTTTTTTATTCGGGGAGCATATGAACAAAAAACTAATACTTCTTATTTAATAAATATCGAAAATAAAGATTTTGAGGTATTAGTTTCTGATAAGATTGATGTTAATGGTAATTATATGTCTGGAATTGGATATATTAATAACGAAAAAGTTTTGATTAATTATATAGTGAAAAATGAGGATGAAAAGAGGTTTTTTAGAGAAAAATTTTTGGGAGGAAAGCTAGTGGTAAATGCCACGATAGAAGATATCCCAAGTAAAACTAATTTTTACTCATTTGACTATAAGAAGTATAATGCGAATAGGGGTGTTTTCAAAAAAGTCACTATTAATGACTTATATGAAGTTAAAAATGTAGACTCATTTAGATTTAAATTACTAACATATAGAAATCTATTAAGTCTTAAGATAGCTAGAGAACTTACTTTTGATAAAAGTGGATATTTTCAAGCTTTAATATTTGGAGATAAGAGTTATTTACAAAGGGATGATGTATCTGCCTTTAAAAATTTGGGAACAAGCCATTTACTAGCGATTTCTGGATTACATATTGGAGTGCTAATCTCTCTAATATATTTTATTTTATTAAAATTAAATATCAGTGTTAATATTATTGAAAAAATTATTCTTCTTATTATTCCGATATACATATTACTTAGCGGAGCAAGTGCATCTGTTCTAAGGGCTGGTTTTATGATTATATTATATATATTATTTAGAAGAAAGAATATTGATAAGTTGGACAGTCTTCTTCTTACATTGTTAATATTATTAATAGTCAATCCTATGTTTATTTTTAATATCGGGTTTCAGCTTTCTTTCTTGATAACATTTAGCTTATTAATGTCAGGACGTTTTATAAAAGATTCTAAGAATAAATTTCAAGGGGCTTTTAGGATTAGTCTTATTTCTACTCTGGCAAGCTTTCCTATTTTACTGTATAATTTCGGTACAATAGTTTATATTTCAGTGTTTAGTAATATTGTACTAGTGCCTGTTTTTAGTATTTTGATTTTCCCTTTGGTTTTAGTTAGTTATATAATATTTTTAGTAAGTAGTCAATGTTTCAATATATTTTGTAAACCACTTTTAAATTTTATCTTTAATTTATTTGATAGAATACAGGATCCCTTTTTATTAGCATCTCCTATTCGTATAGGGCAACAAAGTTTATTAATTATTGTTGTAATCTTTGTCCTTGTTATATTGATAATGGTACAATTGAATAATTTTAAATATATTAGAGCTTCTGTAAGTGGATTTTTTATAATAATATTGTGCTTTGGAGTAACTTATTTTCCACGAAATTATGTTGAAAAACTTAAAATTGGAAAAGAGAATGTCTATTATATTAGAGCAAATCAAAGTAATATGTTAGTAAATACATCCAGTAATATAAAAAATTTTCACACTGATTACAGAAAAAAAGATAAAGAATATGATATAATAAATGAGTATGATTTGCTTTTGAATTATGAAGGGAAGAATAAGTTTGATTATCTTCTCATTACTTCAGCGAAGAAAGGAAAGAGTGAATATTCAAAAGATTTATTAGCAAATGGACTAATTAAAAAGGTTATAGTAGTTGATAGTATAAATAAGAAGTTAATAGAGTTGAAAAATATAGCTGAGTTTAAGAAGGTAGACTACATAATTCTAAAAGAAGGAACAGAGATTAAACTAGGAATGACTACAGTATATTATTTTGCAGGTAAAGTAAAAATAAAGAATCAAAGTTTAGAATTTGAGATTGAGGTAGATAATTGATGAAAAATATCTATGTGATATATGGAGAAAATTTTGAGGCTATTAATGATTATGAAAAAAATATAGCTAAGAATTATTTGAAAGAGGTTGATGAATTTAATTATATAAAAATTAATATGCAAGAAAATACTCTTGAAACTTTAGTATATGAATGTCGTAGTAGCGGTTTATTTGGTAATGAAAAGGTAGTTGTTGCAGAAAATTGTAATTTTTTACTTTCGAAACCTAAAAAAATAAAAGTAGAACATAATATTGATACTTTGAGTAATTATATAGACAATATTAATAAAGAAGTTGTACTAATCTTAAAGATAGTAGATAAGATTGATAGTAGGAAGAAAATAGTAAAGAAAATAAAGGAAGTAGGAGAAGTTAAAGAATTTTCTAATTTTAATGAAAAAGAAATCGCAAGCTATATAGTAAAAACTGTTGTTGATTCTAATATGAAGATTTCGAAAGATGATGCTGAATTTCTAGTGAATTATACTCGGTTAGATTTCGCAAATATAAAAAAAGAATTAGAAAAACTGCTGCTTTATTGTGAAGATAAGAGAATTATTACAAGAACAGATATAGAACTATTAGCTACACGTAGTTTAGAATATGATGTTTTCAGTATTACTAATGAACTATTTGGAAAAAATTATTCTAAGCTAAGAAAAGTTTATAACTCGTTAGTTCTTAAGAAAGAAGAACCGATATTTTTACTTTCATTAATTAGTGGACAATTAAGAGTTTATTATAAAGTAAAAGTTTTGTTAAATGAACATTATTCCCAAAAAGATATAGCAAAAGAATTAGGTGTTCATCCATATAGAGTGCAATTAGCAGTACAGGGAATTAGAAATTATAGTGTTGAAAAAATAATGAAAACTCTTATTCTAGCAGCAGATTATGATAAATTATTGAAATCATCTTATATAGATAAGTATATCATATTAGATTTGTTTATTAATAAGCTAATTGAGGAATTAAAATAATATATTTAGATAAATTATAGAAAGGGACTGATCCAAAAGTCCTAGATTTAAAAAAGTATATATGAAAACTGATAGATGCAGTGATTTATTGGTATCTAAATTCGTTTTATAAAAGCTTTTTAGATATCAATAAACTGTGTGGGGGTGACTCGATAAAATCGAGATTTTTGAGTCACTCCCTATTTTTATTCTAAGAATTGAATAGTATTCTTGTAAAATATTATAAAAAAAACAAAAAATTCAGACAAATTAGTTTATTGATAATAAATATAATGTTATAATGGTACTATAAAAATAGAATTATTTGATATTATGAGGTATGACTTGATGAAAAAAATAGAAACTAAATTAGCTCAATTGGGAAATAGAAATGATAAGGTGACTGGTGCAATAGTGACTCCAATTTATTTATCTACAGCTTATGCTCATCCAGGCTTAGGAGAGAGTACTGGATATGATTATACAAGAACAAAAAATCCAACACGAACTATTTTAGAAGATGGTTTATGTGAGTTAGAAGAAGGGTGTAGAGCTATTGCGACAAGCTCAGGAATGAGTGCTATTCAGTTAGTATTTGAATTATTTGAATTAAACAGCGAATTTCTAGTTTCTAGGGACTTATATGGAGGTAGCTTTAGATATTTTGATGAACTTGAGCGCAAGGGAGCTCAGAAATTTGTATATTTCACAAATGAAGAAGATCTTAAAGAAAAAATTACAGATAAAACTAAGGCGGTGTTTATAGAAACGCCAACAAATCCCTTGATGCAAGAAGTGAATATTGAAAAAATTGCAGAAATAGCAAAAGGAAAAGGGGCATTGTTAATAGTAGATAATACTTTATTAACACCATTGAGACAAAAACCTCTTACTTTAGGAGCTGATATCGTTATTCATTCAGCAACTAAATATCTAACGGGTCATAATGATATTCTTGCTGGGGCTGTAGTTACGAGTGATGAAGAGATTGGTGAGAGATTAGGGTGGATTTCTAATACAACTGGAGCAGTTTTATCATCATTTGATAGCTGGTTATTTATAAGAAGTTTAAAAACTTTACCTCTTCGCTTTAATCAACAAGAAAAAAATGCGATGAAACTAGCGGAAGAATTGGAAAAACATCCAAATGTTAAAGAGGTATTATATCCGAACAGAGGAGCTATGCTTAGTTTCAAATTATATGATGCTTCTAAGATAGATCAGTTTTTACGTTCTTTAAAAGTGGCGACTTTTGCTGAAAGTCTAGGAGGAATTGAAACATTAGTAACTTATCCTACCACTCAAACACACTTTGATATACCAGAAGACTTACGATTATCATATGGCTTAACGCCTGATTTATTGAGAGTTTCAGTAGGTGTTGAAAATGTTGAAGATTTACTGGAAGATTTTTTACAAGCGTTAGAAGTATAAGAGGGATTAATTAATGAGTAGAGTAAAAGAGTTCGTTGAAAAATATTATGTGGAAAGAAGAAATACAAATAGTCTTAAGTGGGATGCGTTGAAAGAACGATTCGGAGATAGTGAGTTATTAGCATTATGGGTTGCTGATATGGAATTTAAAACACCAGAATGTATAAGAGAAGCTTTGATTGAGAGAGTAGATCATGGGGTATTTGGTTATACTAAACTTCCTGAAAGTTATTATGATGAATATGAAAGTTGGCATAAGAAAAAGTATAATATTGATATTGAGAAAAAATGGATTAGATTTGCACCAGGTATTGTTCAAGCAATACTGTGGGTGATTCAAGCTTACACTAAAAAAGATGACGCGGTTATCATCATGCCACCGGTGTATTATCCTTTTGCTAATTCAATTAGAAATAGCGGTAGAAAATTAGTAGAATCTCCATTATTAGAAGATAATGGTGTATTCAAAATAGATTATGATACATTTGAAAAACAAATAAGAGAAAATGATGTTAGGTTATATATTCATTGTTCACCACATAACCCAGTTGGAAGAGTATGGACATTAGAGGAGCAAAAAAAAGTATTTGAAATCTGTGAAAGATATGATGTGCTTGTATTATCTGATGAGATTCATCAGGATTTTACGTACGGTGATAATAAACAGATATCAGCTTTAGACGTTGACGGTGGAAGATATAATAAACGACTGATTGTGGCAAATTCTGGCTCTAAAACGTTTAACCTAGCTTCACTAGTACATTCAACTTTATTAATTCCGGATGAGGATGTTAGGAAGGTGTTTGATAAATTTAGTAAAGAAAATCTTGGAGCTGAACCAAGTTTATTAGGTCAAATAGCTCTTGAAGCTGGTTATAGAGAAGGGCATGAATGGCTTGAGGGATTGAAGGAGACGATAGTATTTAATTATAATCTACTTTGTGAAGAATTGGCAAAAAACGCTCCTGAAATAAAGGTTTATCCATTAGAAGGCACTTATCTAGTATTTTTAAATGTAGAAAAAGTTTTAAATGGAAAAACAACGAAACAATTTATACAAGATGAATGTGGTTTAGCTATAGATTTTGGGGATTGGTTTGGAAAAGGTTATAAAAACTATGTTAGAATTAATCTTGCAACAAGTCCGGATAATATAAGAAAAGCTATAGAAAGAATTGTAAAAAATTGTAAAATTAGTTAGAGTTGAAAGTTTAAAAGTTCACAGTATAAAAAAGTTTATATGCGAATATACACACATAATGGTTTATTGATATATAAATTTTTAAGTAAGTGAGAGTGATATGACAAAATAGATTTTATTGAAATCATGATTTTATTATGTCACTCCTTTATTTTCATATACAAAAAAACTACTCGGATGCCCAAGTAGTTTTTTTATTATTTAGCTAGGTTTGATTTATATCTAGCAGCTGCGTTTTTGTGGATTAAGTTAGTTTTAGCAGCTTTATCGATTTTTTTGTAAGCAAGGTTTACTAACTCTGCAGCGTTAGCAGCACCTTCAGATTTAGCTACTTTAGCTTTTTTAATAGCTGTACGCATTTCAGATTTTTTAGCTGTGTTAGCAGCATTAGTTTTAGCATCTTTTCTTACGCTTAATACTGATGATTTAATGTTTGGCATTCGATTCACCTCCTGGTTCGTATTTTTATTACTAAGAAATATTAATTAATATTCTTAATTACAATGAATTAAGTGTTGTTAAATACAACTACCTCATTTTAACATATTAAAAATGTAAATGCAAGGTATTTTTATAAAATTTTTTAAGGGGTTTTATTTTTTTTTATATTTTTTTAGATTTTTGTTGACTTACTAGTATAAAATGTGTTAGTATATATGACGTTGATATTTAATTTTACATAGGTAAGGTTATTTGTCTTCTGACTTTATTATAATAAAAGATGTTTGAGAGATCCATCTATAAAAAAAACCTGAAGTACTGGTTTCTCAAATCAGTACTTCTTTCTTTTCTCTTGAACAAGATAAGGAGATATAATGAAAAATAATGCAGTCAAAGTATTAACTATTCAAGCGTTAATAGCAGCTATTTATGTGGTGTTAACAGTAGCTATCGCACCATTTTCATACGGTGCAATTCAATTTCGTATTAGTGAATCGCTATCTCAATTAGTGGTATTTAGTAAAAAATATTGGTTCCCTATAACTTTAGGTGTTGCAATAGCAAATATTTTTAGTCCACTTGGTATAGTAGATGTGTTCTTTGGAACATTAGGAACAGGTTTAGCGTTAGCTATCAGTGTTTTTGTATTCAAATTTGTAAAAAATAGAATCGCTAGACACATCCTTAATATTGTTATTTATTTAGTGGTTTGTATGCCAATTATTGTATATGAAATTGCTATTTTTAGCGGTGAAAACTCTGCAAGAGTACCATTCGAATTTGAAGCATTTACAGCAATTTATGGATCACTTTTATTATCACAAGTTGTCGTAATGATAATCGGTATTGTTATTACAGAAGCCTTAAATAAAGCTATTGATCTTAAAAAAGTATTTGAATAATATTCATAAAAAATCGTTAAGGAATTTTCTTAGCGATTTTTATTTTAGTATTGACCTTTACGCTACGTGATGGTATATAATAAATTTATCACTAGTGAAATATTATAAAGTATAGAGGAATTAATATGAGAATAAATGAAGTGGTAAAACTTACAGGAGTAAGTGCAAGAACATTACAATATTATGACGAGATAGGACTATTGATTCCAGAAAAATTAAATAACGGGTATAGGGATTATTTGGATGAGAATTTAGAAAAACTCCAAAAGATACTATTTTATAAATTTTTAAAGTTTAAGTTAAATGATATAAAAAAATTACTAGAAGCAGATGTCGATAATTTAAAAGTACTTGAACAACAACGTGAGTTAATTTTAAAAGAAAAAGAGAAGTTCGAAATAATTCTTCATAATATAGAAAAAACAATAAAAACATATAAAGGAGAACACAAAATGACTATGGAAGAAAAATTTAATGGATTTAAAAAAGAGGATTTGAATAAGTATGAGAATCAAGCGATAGAGAAATATGGTCAAGAAACTATAGAGGAATCTAAAAAAAGACAGAGTGGTAAAGAAGATATTGTTGCTGAGAAATTTAATAGTGTTTTTCGTTCGATGGCTGAATATATAAAAGATGGATATAGTATAGAAGAAAAAGAAGTTCAATCTAAAATAGAAGATTTATATAACTATATGAACGAATATGCATTTGATTGTAGTGTAGAAGTATTTTCATATATAGGGAAAGGATATTCACAAAATCCAGAATTTAAAAGTAATATAGATAAATTTGGTGAAGGCGTAGCTGAGTATACATCTAAAGCTATAGAAGTATATTGTAATAGTAGATTAAATAGGTAATTTATAGAAGGAATATCTAGTTTAGAATTCTTTTTAAAATATTTTTTAAAAAACTATTGACAAATGAAATTATATATATTAGAATAATTAAGTCAGTTGAAAATGTACCGTAGACAGTAGGGGGAGAAATCCTTAATTAGCCTACCGAGGACAAAATTCGAAAAGAAACTTATGTGCCTTTTTGTATGTTCTCGCATGCAAGAAGGTTTTTTTAATGGTACTGAAATTGATAAATCTACTTAGGAGGAAGTTCAATGTCAAAAGCTATTGAGAGAAAACAAGAGTTAGTAAATCAAATCGCAGAAGAAATTAAAGCAAGTTCTTCAGTTGTTATTGCTGACTACCGTGGATTAAACGTTGCGGAAGTAACAGAATTACGTAACAACATGCGTAACGAAGGTTTAACTTTTAAAGTTTATAAAAACTCATTAGTTCGTCGTGCGATGGAGCAAGCAGGAATTGAAGGATTAGACGAAGTTCTAACTGGACCAAATGCTTTTGCTTTCTCAACAGACGATGCTGTAGCTCCTGCTAGAGTTTTAAACGATTTCGCTAAAGAACACGAAAACTTAGAACTAAAAGCTGGTGTTATAGAAGGAAAAGTTGCAGATCAAGCTGAAATTAAAGCTATCGCTACATTACCAAGTCGCGAAGGATTACTTTCAATGTTACTATCTGTATTAACAGCGCCAATGCGCAATACTGCTTTAGCTGTTAAAGCTGTTGCAGACCAAAAAGCTGAACAAGAAGCTTAATAAATAAAAAAATATTAAAAACATATAATTTAAAAATCGGAGGAAATTTATAATGACTAAAGAACAAATTTTAGACGCTATCAAAGAAATGTCAGTTTTAGAATTAAACGACTTAGTAAAAGCAATTGAAGAAGAATTCGGAGTAACTGCTGCTGCACCTGTAGCTGTAGTTGGTGGAGCTGCTGCTGGAGCTGCTGAAGAAAAAACTGAATTTGACGTAGTTTTAGCTAACGCTGGAGACTCAAAAATTAAAGTAATCAAAGTTGTTCGTGAAATCACTGGAGATGGACTAAAAGAAGCTAAAGAAAAAGTTGATGGTGCGCCAGCAACACTTAAAGAAGGAGTTTCTAAAGAAGAAGCTGAAGAAATCAAAGCTAAATTAGAAGAAGTTGGAGCAACTGTAGAAGTTAAATAATTTCTATTCTAAGTAGATAAAAAGATAGATGTAAATAAACAATAATATTCTATTTGAGAATATTTGATACGATGATAATAACAAAAATAGTATATCTCAAGTGCCTAGCTATGGGATATACTATTTTCTTTCATTTTAAGAGGTGTCTTTATTATGGAACATTATTATACAAATAATCCGACGACGCAAAGTCGCGAAAGAATTATTAACTCAACAATAGCAAATGAGGATTTGAAATTTTATACAGATAATGGAGTATTTTCTAAAGAGAGTGTAGATTTTGGAACTAAAACAATGTTAGAAAGTTTCACTACAGATAAAGAAAATGCTAAAGTTGCGGATATTGGATGTGGCTATGGTGTTATATCTATTTACCTAGCAAAAAAATATCCGGCTTTTAGGTTCACTATGGTAGATGTGAACAACAGAGTTTTAGAGTTATCTAAAAAAAATATTGAACTTAATAAAATAGAAAATGAAGTAGAAGTACTAGAAAGTAGTTCCTTTGATAATGTTGAAGGAAACTTTGATATAGTTTTAACAAACCCTCCTATAAGAGCAGGGAAAAAAATTGTACATAAAATAATGACAGACAGTTATGAACACCTAAATGACAAAGGAGAACTTTGGGTGGTTATACAAAAAAAACAAGGTATGGCTAGTTGTAAAAAGTTATTAGAAGAAGTTTTTTCTACGGTAGAAGTTGTAACGAAAAATAAAGGTTATTATATTCTGAAAGCCGTAAAATAATTGACAACTTGCTATGACTATGATAAAATGATATATTGCAAGTAATTCTATTTTCTTCAAGGTAGAATTACCAAAATTATATAAGTAAGTAAGAGAAAATGTTTATATTTTCTTTTTAGTTTTTAAGAGAAAAGCTGAGAGGTGACACAGTTGCAAAAAGTTAAATTTGGTAAGCACAGAGAAAGACGTAGCTATGCTAGAATATCAGAGGTAATTGATTTACCGGACTTAATTGAAATTCAAACGTTATCTTATGATAAATTTTTAGAAACTGGTCTAAAAGATGTTTTTAAAGATGTATCGCCGATTGAGGGTAATAATGAAAAATTAAGTTTAGAATTTATCGATTATAAATTAGGTACACCTAAGTATGATGTTGATGAATCAAAAGAGCGTGATGCTACATATTCAGCACCTTTAAGAGTGCGCGTACGTTTAATTAATAAAGAACGTGACGAAATTAAAGAACAAGAAGTATTTATGGGTGAATTACCGTTGATGACTGAAACTGGAACGTTTATCATTAATGGTGCAGAACGTGTAATTGTATCTCAATTAGTACGTTCGCCTTCTGTATATTTTACGGAAGATGACAAACTTAAAGTAAAAAATATTCCAAATGCCTATAAAACAACTGTTATTCCTAACAGAGGAGCTTGGTTGGAATTTGAAAAAGATATTAAAGGATTAGTTTACGCTCGTATTGACAGAACTAGAAAAATTCCTTTAACAACGCTTATTAGAGCGTTAGGTTTTGAATCTGACGAATCAATTATTAAATTATTCGGAGAAGATACAGAGCTATTAAACACATTAGAAAAAGATGAAAACCTAGACACAGGAACTGCGTTAAAAGTAATTTATGATAAATTACGTCCTGGAGAACCAGCTAACGTAGAAACTGCAAAAGCAACTTTACACGGTAGATTCTTCGATCCAAGAAGATATGACCTTGCTAAAGTAGGACGTTATAAATTAAATAACAAACTTCACGTTGGTGAACGTCTAGAAAATCAAATTCTAGTTGAACCAATCGTTGATACAGAAACAGGAGAAATTTTAGTAGAAAAAGGTACTAAATTAACACGTGAAATCATTGATGGAATTTATGAAGAATTAGGAACTACAGCTAACGTAGTTGAATTTGATATGAATGAAAGTCTTGATGGGACTGAAAGCTTAAAATTACAATTATTCAAAGTTGTAAATCAAGTTAAAGTAGGAAATGACTTCGATATCGATGAATTAACTAATGATCAAGTACTTCACATTATTGGTAATGGAGCACCTAACAAAGATGTTCTAACTTTAACAATTGCTGATATTGTTGCAAGTATTAACTATTATTTATTATTAATAAGAACTCGTAGAAATAGCGATGGATTTGAATTTGAATTAATTGGACGTGTAGATGATATTGACCACCTTGGTAACCGTCGTCTACGTTGTATCGGAGAATTATTACAAAACCAAATCCGTGTTGGTATTTCACGTATGGAACGTGTTGTTCGTGAGCGTATGAGTATTCAAGATACAAATGAAATTACTCCACAACAATTAATCAACGTAAGACCAGTTACAGCGATAATTAAAGAATTCTTCGGAAGTTCTCAACTTTCTCAATTCATGGACCAAGTAAACCCGTTAAGTGAGCTTACTCATAAACGTCGTTTATCTGCACTTGGACCTGGTGGTTTAACAAGAGAACGTGCAGGGATGGAAGTGCGTGACGTTCACTATTCACACTATGGACGTATGTGTCCAATTGAAACTCCAGAGGGACCAAACATCGGTCTTATCAACTCACTTTCTTCATTTGCTCGTATAAATGAATTTGGATTTATTATGACTCCATATAGAAAAGTTGAATTTGATGGAGAAGGACGTCCATATGTAACGGAAAACGTACAATACTTGACTGCTGATCAAGAAGATAAATACGTTGTAGCACAATCAACAGCTAATGTTGATAAAAAAGGTTACTTTGTGGATGCTGAAGTAGTTTGTCGTTTTAGAGGTGATAACACGGTTAAACCACGTGAAATGATGAACTTCATGGACGTATCACCTAAACAGGTAGTATCTGCTGCGACTGCATGTATTCCATTCTTAGAGAATGACGACTCAAACCGTGCTCTAATGGGAGCAAACATGCAACGTCAAGCGGTACCTCTAATGATTACTGAAGCACCATTCGTTGGTACAGGTATGGAGCACCTTGCAGCACGTGACTCAGGAGCTGCTGTTATTGCTAAATATCCTGGTATCGTAGAATACGTAGATGGAGCGAAAATCAAAGTACGTCGTATCGAAAGTCTAGAAGGTAAAGAAATTAAAGGTGACATAGATACATACGTAATACATAAATTTGTACGTTCTAACCACTCTACAGCTTACAACCAAAAACCAATCGTTAAAGTTGGAGATAGAGTAGAACCTAAAGATATCCTTGCAGATGGTCCATCAATGGATAAAGGAGAATTAGCTTTAGGTAAAAACCTTGTAGTAGCATTCGTAAACTGGGATGGATATAACTATGAGGATGCCGTTATTATGAGTGAACGTCTTGTTAAAGATGATGTGTATACTTCTATTCACGTAGAAGAATATGAAACAGATGCTCGTGATACTAAACTAGGACCAGAAGAAATTACTCGTGAAATTCCTAACGTGGGTGAAAATGCACTTAGAAACCTAGACGCACGAGGAATCATTAGAATTGGTGCTGAAGTTAAAGATGGAGATATTCTAGTAGGTAAGGTTACACCGAAAGGATTAACTGAACAAACTCCAGAAGAAAAATTATTATATGCTATCTTTGGAGCTAAATCTAAAGAAGTGCGTGATACTTCATTACGTGTACCTCACGGTGCTGATGGAGTAGTTGCTGATGTTAAAATCTTCAAACGTGAAGATGGTGCAGAATTGCCTAACGGTGTAAACGAACTTGTTCGAGTATTTATCGTTCAAAAACGTAAAATCCGCGTAGGGGACAAAATGGCTGGACGTCACGGTAACAAAGGGGTTATCTCAAATATCTTGCCAGAAGAAGATATGCCATATTTACCAGATGGTACACCTGTAGATGTAATGTTAAACCCACTAGGGGTTCCATCTCGTATGAACATTGGACAAGTATTAGAGCTGCACTTAGGTATGGCTGCTAAACAATTAGGAATTCACGTTGCTACACCAGTATTCGATGGTGCTAGTGATGAAGATGTATGGTCTACAGTCGCTGAGGCTGGAATGGCTAAAGATGCCAAAACAGTTCTTTATGATGGACGTACAGGTGAACCATTCGATAGCCGTGTATCTGTAGGGGTAATGTATATGATTAAACTTGCTCACATGGTTGACGATAAACTTCACGCTCGTTCAATTGGACCGTACTCATTAGTTACTCAACAACCACTTGGAGGTAAAGCTCAATTTGGTGGACAAAGGTTTGGTGAGATGGAGGTATGGGCGCTTGAAGCTTATGGTGCTGCATATACTCTTCAAGAAATCTTAACTTACAAATCAGATGATACTAATGGTCGTGTGAAAACTTACGAAGCAATCGTTAAAGGTGAAAATATCCCACGTCCTGGTGTTCCTGAATCATTCCGAGTGCTTATGAAAGAGCTTCAAGCCTTAGGTATGGACTTTAGAGTAATGGACAATGATGATAACGAAGTTGATATGGGTGACATTGATTTAGGAGATACTATTGATTTCCATGAGTCACACAATCACAACCACGATGAAGAGAATTCAGAAGAAGCTTCTGGAAAAGTTGAAGCTTCAAACGAAGATGCTGAAGAAGGATATCAAAGTTTAGCTAATTTGATTCTGTCAGATACTGATGAGTATGATGATGTAGAGAAAACTGATAGCGAAGAAGAAACTTCAGGATATCAAGCATTGGCAAGTCTTTTAATGTCAGATACAGATGAGTATGATGATGTAGAAGAAGACGATGCAGATGAAGAATAATATAAATTTTACAATTAATCACAAAGAACTATTCAAGGCTTTTATACAAAAAAATAAAGGAGGTATGCTCCTTGATAGACGTAAATAATTTTGCATATATGAAAATTAGTTTAGCTTCTCCTGAAAAAATCAGAAGTTGGTCTTACGGAGAGGTTAAAAAACCTGAAACTATTAACTATAGAACTTTAAAACCAGAAAATGATGGACTATTCTGTGAAAGAATTTTTGGTCCAACTAAAGACTGGGAATGTGCTTGTGGAAAGTACAAACGAGTTAGATATAAAAACATTAAATGTGATAAATGTGGAGTTGACGTTACTTTAGCAAAAGTACGTCGTGAAAGAATGGGGCACTTAGAATTAGCAGCCCCAGTCAGCCACATTTGGTATTTTAAAGGTATACCAAGTAGAATGGGTCTTCTACTTGACCTTAGCCCAAGACAATTAGAAGAGGTAATATATTTTGCTTCTTACATTGTTATTGATCCAGGTGAAACTGACTTCACGAAAAAACAAATCGTTTCTGAACGTGAAGTACGTGAAGCACGTAGTACATTTGGAGCAAACTCTTTCGTAGCTAAAATGGGAGCTGAAGCAATTCGTGACTTATTAGCTGAGTTAGATATCGAAAAAGAACTTAAAGAACTTAAAAATGAACTTAAAGAATTAAGTGAAAGTAACTATAAATCAGGTCAAAAAGTTGTTAAAATCATCAAACGTGTCGAAGTATTCGAAGCGTTTAAACACTCTGGAAATAAACCAGAATGGATGATTATGACTGTATTACCTGTTATTCCACCTGAATTAAGACCTATGGTTCAATTAGATGGTGGACGATTTGCAACAAGTGACTTAAACGATTTATATAGACGTGTAATTAACCGTAATAATCGTCTGAAAAAACTTATCGAACTTAAAGCACCAGGGTTAATCGTACAAAACGAAAAACGTATGTTACAAGAAGCTGTTGATGCATTAATCGATAATGGCCGTCGTGGTCGTCCAGTAACAGGTCCTGGTAATAGAACATTAAAATCATTATCTAATATGTTAAAAGGTAAACATGGTCGTTTCCGTCAAAACTTATTAGGTAAACGTGTTGACTATTCAGGACGTTCAGTAATCGTAGTTGGTCCAAACCTAAAAATGTATCAATGTGGATTACCTAAAGAAATGGCACTTGAATTATTCAAACCATTCGTAATGCGTGAATTAGTTAAACGTGAATTAGCTAATAATATTAAAAATGCTAAAAATCAAATTGAAAGAATGGAAGATCATGTATGGGATATCTTAGAAGATATTATTCGTGAGCACCCGGTATTACTTAACCGTGCCCCGACTCTTCACAGACTTGGTATCCAAGCATTTGAGCCAATCTTAGTAGAAGGACGTGCTATTCGTCTTCACCCTCTTGTTACAACAGCGTTCAATGCTGACTTTGACGGTGACCAAATGGCCGTTCACGTACCATTATCAAAAGAAGCACAAGCAGAAGCACGTATGCTAATGTTAGCTGCTCAAAACATCCTTAACCCTAAAGATGGTAAACCAGTAGTTACACCATCTCAGGATATGGTATTAGGTAACTACTACCTAACACTAGAAAGACCTGGAGCAGTAGGGGAAGGAATGATTTTCAAAGACGCTGATGAAGCAAGAATTGCTTATCAAAACGGATATATTCACCTACACACACGTGTTGGTATTGCAGCAAAATCATTTGATAATCCAACGTTCACAGAAGAACAAAATAAAAAATTACTTGTTACTACAATTGGTAAAGTAATATTCAACGATATATTACCAGAAGGATTCCCATACCTAAATGAGCCTACTAAAGATAATTTAGAAGTTGCGACTCCTGATAAATATTTCGTATCACCATCTGATTTAACAGAAGGTGGATTAAAAGCATTTATAGCAGAAAAAGAAGCTGTAACACCATTCAAAAAAGGGTTCTTATCTAAAATCATCTCTGAAATCTTTAATAGATTCCACATTACTGAAACATCTATGATGTTAGATAGAATGAAAGATTTAGGATTTAAATACTCTTCAAGAGCTGGTATTACAGTAGGGGTAAGTGACGTATTCGTCCTACCTAACAAATATGAAATCTTAGCAGACTCACAAGCTAATGTTGATAAAATCACAACATTATACAGACGTGGTCTATTAACTGAAGAAGAAAGATATCAAAACGTAATTGCTCAATGGGCAAAAGCAAAAGATATCATCCAAGATCAACTTATGGACTCTCTTCCAGCGACTAACCCAATTTACATGATGAGTGACTCTGGAGCCCGTGGTAACGCGTCAAACTTTACACAGTTAGCCGGAATGCGTGGTCTGATGGCATCTCCATCAGGACGTATCATGGAAATGCCTGTACGTTCATCATTTAAAGAAGGATTAACAGTATTAGAGTTCTTCATCTCTTCTCACGGTGCGCGTAAAGGTCTTGCCGATACAGCACTTAAGACAGCCGATTCAGGATACTTAACTCGTCGTCTTGTAGACGTTGCACAGGATGTTATCGTTCGTGAAAACGACTGTGGTACATCACGTGGATTAAGAGTAGCGGCACTTAAAAATGGAACAGATGAAATCGAAAGCTTACAAGAGCGACTTGAAGGTAGATACAGTAAAGAAACTGTTGTCCACCCAGAGACAGGAAAAGTTATCGTTGAAGATGGTCAATTAATTACATTAGATACAGCTAAAGAAATCGAAGCAGCTGGTATCGAAAGTGTTGTTATCAGATCAGCATTTACATGTAACTCTCGTCACGGAGTTTGTGAGAAATGTTATGGTAAAAACTTAGCTACAGGTGAAAAAGTAGAAGTTGGAGAAGCAGTTGGTACAATTGCCGCTCAATCTATCGGAGAACCTGGTACACAGCTTACAATGCGTACGTTCCACACAGGAGGGGTTGCCGGTGCCGATATCACTCAAGGTTTACCTCGTATTCAAGAGTTATTTGAAGCGCGTAATCCTAAAGGTAAAGCATTAATCTCAGAAGTAGATGGAACAGTTACGAAAGTTGAAATCGATAATAATCACGTACGTAGAATTTACGTATTAAGTGAAATTGGAGAAGAAAGAGAATATCAAGACTATGGTGCTAGTCGTATGTTAGTTAAAGAAGATGACAAAGTTAAACGTGGTCAAGCTTTAACAGAAGGTTCTATCGAGCCAAAAGAACTATTATCAATTGCAGGATTAGAGGCTGTTCAAAGCTATCTATTAACAGAGGTACAAAAAGTTTACCGTATGCAAGGGGTAGAAATCAGTGATAAACACGTAGAGGTTATGGTACGTCAAATGTTAAGAAAAGTACGTGTAATCAATGCTGGTGATACTGAATTACTTCCAGGCTCATTAGTTGATATTCATAAATTCACAGATGAAAACAAAAAAATTCTTGAAGTACGTGGAAACATGGCTACAGCTAAGCCTGTAATCCTTGGTATCACTAAAGCTTCATTAGAAACTGAAAGCTTCTTATCAGCAGCTTCATTCCAAGAAACAACTCGTGTTCTTACAGATGCGGCAGTTAAAGGAAAAATTGATAAACTTATGGGACTTAAAGAGAACGTTATTATCGGTAAGTTAATTCCAGCTGGAACAGGAATGCCAAGATATAATGATGTTGATATTAAAGTTGAAAATCAATTAGAAAAAGAAGTAGATAATGAATTAAGTAGACCTATTGAAGAAGAACTTCATGAAGAATTAGACTTAATTTAATTCAAATATAGATAAAAGTTAATAGGAATATAAAAAAATCTTATATTCCTATTGACAAATCTATAAAAAGTATGTAAAATAGATAATGTTGAATACAAAAGTAGAAGCACCCGTTTCTCACCTGCCAATATAGATTGTTCAGGTTACTGTAGATGAAATGTAGAATTTTAGGCTGGGTGTTTTGCACTCAGTTTTTTTAATGCTTTTAGTATTTAATGAATTTATAAATAGGAGGTGCTGATCATTAGTAAAGATACTGCACAAGTAAATGAAGGTATTAAAGCGAAAGAGTTTCTTTTAATTAGTCAAAATGGAGAACAATTAGGAGTAAAAACTAAGGCTGAAGCTATGCAAATCGCAGAGCGTATGAACTTAGATGTTGTTCTAGTAGCGCCAAATGCTAAAACACCTGTTGCTAAAATTATGAACTACGGTAAGTTTAAATTTGAACAACAGAAAAAAGAAAAAGAAGCACGTAAGAAACAAAAAATCGTAATAACCAAAGAGATAAGATTATCTCCGACAATTGAAAAACACGATTTTGAAACTAAGTTGAAAAATGCACGTAAATTCTTAGCAAAAGAAGACAAAGTTAAAGTTTCTATTCGTTTTAAAGGGAGAGCAATCACCCACAAAGAAATTGGACAGAAAGTTTTAGAAAACTTTTCTAACGAAGCTAGCGATATAGCTACTGTCGAACAAAAACCTAAAATGGAAGGTCGCAGTATGTTCTTAGTTCTAGCACCAAAAAAAGAGAAATAAAGGTTTAATATAGGAGGAATTTGATAATGCCAAAAATGAAATCTCACCGTGGTTTAGCAAAACGTGTGAAAAAAACAGCTAGCGGTAAATTAAAACGTAGCCGTGCTTATACTTCTCACTGGTTTTCAAGAAAAACTACTAAACAAAAACGTCACTTACGTAAAGCTTCATTAGTATCTCGTGGTGATTACAAACGTATTAGAACTTTATTAGTTAAATAATATTAAAGAAGATTAATTATAGCGTAAATACTTATTTAAGTTATACATAAGGAGGAATTAGATATGCCACGTGTTAAAGGTGGAACTGTGACTCGTCGTCGCCGTAAAAAAGTTTTAAAACTAGCTAAAGGATATTTTGGTTCAAAACATACATTATTCAAAGTTGCTAAGCAACAAGTAATGAAATCAGGAATGTATGCTTTCAGAGACCGTCGTCAAACAAAACGTAATTTCAGAAGATTATGGATCGTTCGTATCAATGCTGCTGCAAGATTAAATGGATTATCTTACAGCCGTCTAATGAACGGACTTAAAGTTGCTGGAATCGATATTAACAGAAAAATGTTATCAGAAATCGCTATCCACGATGCAGCTGGATTCGCAAGCATTTGTGAACAAGCTAAAGCAGCTTTAGCTAAATAATTAGTAATAGTTAAAAAAGTTACTTGCATATTTTTGCAGGTAACTTTTTTTTGTTTTATAAAATATAAACCGATTAAACTGGAATGCTGGTGAGATGATAAAAAATAAGTTTAAATTGTTAGTATACTATTTTTCTAGGATTTTTAAGGTTATAAAGCTTATCTTGAGCTATTTGGTTGTATACTTCTTCATTTCGTTTATCATATAATAAGGTAGCCCAAGTATACCAAAGTAAATCGCAGAACTGTAAGAATATGTCTAGCTTTTTAAAATTGCATATCTCATCAACAAAATATGATTTTAAGAATGTTATAGTTTCTTCGTAGTTTAAATTATTTTCGGATATAAAACTTGCAATATCAAAGTAATAGTCATTATATCCTGCATATTCAAAATCAATTAGGTATAGCTTTTCATTTGTAAATAGAAAATTGCCTTCAACTAAATCATTATGACAAAGACGATCCGGTGTATATACTTTTTTGAAATCAACTATAATATGCATAAATTTATCTAAATTATATTCAGTAGTATCTAGTTGTTCATAATATTCCATAAATTTAGATATCGGATCAAATTTATTTTTAGCTTGAAATTTGCTAGAGTGGAATTTTTTTAAAAGTTTTGAAATTCTAACTATATTTGACAGTGTTCTTTGTGAAAGAAATGTTTTGGGATTTTGTTGAAACTCAGTTATAAGATTATCATTATTAAAATAAACAGGTTTAAGAAAATATGATTCGGAAGATAGTAATGTTAGAGCTTCTTTTTCATTTGCTTTATTGACAATTTTTGTTGTATCTTTTGATGTTCTGTAGAAATATTTATTCGTATCAGTAGTAATAATATAATTTTTATTAGATACGCCATAGCTCGTTTCTTCAAGAGATATTATCTTTTGATTTAATATTTTTTCTAACTTATTAATATTGAACATATTATTCTCCTCCTTGATTTGTAAAATAATGTTATTTATTCATTTAAATTATACAATATTTGAATAAAAGATAAAAGTGAAAATGTTTTCTTTTTAATTCGATGAAGATTAAAATTTATTATTAAAATACTATTTTTTTTATAATAAAATTTAAATATAAGGAGATAAATTCCATATTAATTTAATAAGTTATTTATGTGAACTTATACTTTTAATAATATTGAAAAATATATGGTATATATAGTTATTTTCTATTTTTAATTAATAAAAAAAAGACGTTTTGTTGAAAAAAAATTAAAATTTTGGTATAATTATAATGTATAAAATATATTTATATACACATAGTTTCATTTTTAAATATCATAGGAGGTGTAAAATGAAAGAAGTTTTTATTAATACTGAATATATTACATTAGCACAATTTTTAAAATTAGAAGGCTTTATAGGTTCAGGAGGAGAAGCTAAATATTTTTTACAAGAAGTAGAAGTTGAGCTTAATGGAGTATCAGAAAATAGACGAGGGAAAAAATTATATTCAGATGATGTAATCAAATTAGAAGGAAATGAATTTATAATTATTAATGAAAATTAAGAGTTTAAAGTTACTCTACTTTCGAAATTATTTATCTGCGAATATAGAATCACATCCCTCGCTTAATGTTTTAGTAGGAAACAATGCGAATGGAAAAACTAATATTATTGAGTCTATTTTTTGCTTGGCACTAGGAAAAAGTTATAGAACAAAAAGCGATAGTGAGTGCATAATGTTTGGAGAAACTGCAACAGCTATGTCGTGTGTAGTTAACAAAAATAATAAAAATCTAGATATTATGTTAGGAATAAATAATAAAGGTAAAAGTGCTAAAATAGCGGGTTTGAAAAAAACTAAGTTAACAGATTTTGTCGGTGAGTTAAATGTAGTATTATTCTCTCCAGAAGATTTGCAAATAGTTAAAGGTTCGCCAGCGCTAAGACGTGAGTTTATTAATAGAGAATTCTATCAATTTTCTCGTGTATATCATAAGTATTATTTGATGTATCAACATCTTTTAAAACAACGAAATTCTTATTTAAAAGATATGAGAAAGAATCCAAAAGATGAGATGTCCCTAGCATATTTAGAAACTATTACATCTCAACTTGCCAAAGTAGCAATATATATTACTAAAGAGCGAGTAGCATTCGTTCATGAAATTTCGGCGTTAACATATCAGAATATGCTTAATATATCAAATGAACAAGAAACTTTAAAAATTAAGTACAGAAGTTCAGTGTTGGAATCATTAAATATAACAGATGTGAATGATACTAATTTTACAGAAGAGAATTTAGTAAAAGTTATGATGAAGAAATCGTTTGATGATATTATGCGTGGAAGTACAAAAATTGGGCCACATCAAGATGATTTAGAATTTTATATTAATGATCTTGATGCAAAAATGTATGCATCCCAAGGACAACAAAGAAGCATAGTATTATCGTTAAAATTAGCTGAAATTAACTATTTAAAATCAAAGACAGGAACATATCCGGTCTTACTTTTAGATGATGTACTAAGTGAGTTAGATAAAAATAGACAATTAAAATTATTAGATGCTATTAATGAAAATGTACAAACGTTCATTACGACACCTTCAATATCAGATATTAAAGAAGATTTATTGAAAAAAGCTAAAGTTTTTAAAATTGAAAATGGAAATATTAGCGAAATAGTCTAGAAAATTTATTTATAAATTTACTAAAATGAAAGGAAAAATCATGGTAGAAAATAAACAAATACAAGAATATAATGCCGATCAGATTCAGGTCCTTGAAGGATTAGAAGCTGTTAGGGTAAGACCAGGTATGTATATCGGTTCTACATCTAGCAAAGGTCTACACCACCTAGTATGGGAGATTGTGGATAACTCAATAGATGAAGCTTTAGCCGGATATTGCAACACAATAACAGTAGCAATAGAAAAAGGAAATTGGATAAGAGTAGAGGATAATGGGCGTGGTATTCCTGTAGATATTCAGGAACAAACAGGAAAACCTGCTTTGGAAGTTATTCTTACAGTACTGCACGCTGGTGGTAAATTTGGAGGCGGTGGATACAAAGTATCTGGTGGTCTTCACGGAGTTGGAGCCAGTGTTGTAAATGCCTTATCAACAAACTTAGAAGCATCAGTTCATCGTGATGGTAAAATTTACAGTATGAAATTTGAACGTGGTGATGTAGTTCAAGGGATTACAGTTGTAGGAGATACTGACAGAACAGGAACAACTATTCGTTTTAAAGCAGATCCAGAAATCTTCCAAGAAACAACAGTATATGAATATGATATTTTAAGAACACGTATTAGAGAACTTGCTTTCTTGAATAAAGGAATAACAATAATTCTTAAAGATGAAAGAGAAGGTCAAGAAAAAGAAGAAACTTTCTGTTATGAAGGTGGATTATTAGAATATGTGGAAATGTTAAATGAAAATAAAGACGCTCTACATGAAGCTATTTATGTGCATGGTGAGATGGAAGGTAAAGAAGTAGAAATCTCAATGCAATATAATACTGGTTATTCAAATAATGTCTTAAGTTATGCAAATAATATTAATACTCATGAGGGTGGGACTCACGAAAGTGGATTTAAAACTGCTCTTACAAGAATAATTAATGCATACGGTAAAAAGAATAAACTTATTAAAGATAAAGAATCTTTAACAGGGGATGATGTTCGTGAAGGACTTGTTGCAATTATCTCAATCAAACACCCAAATCCACAGTTTGAAGGACAAACAAAAACTAAACTAGGTAACTCAGAAATGAGTACTATTACTAACAAGCTATTCTCTGAAGAATTAGATAGATTCTTATTAGAAAACCCAAAAACAGCGAAAATAATCGTTGAAAAGGGACTTCAAGCATCACGTGCGAGAATCGCAGCGAAGAAAGCTCGTGAATCTACACGTCGTAAAAATGCATTAGAATTTACTAATCTTCCAGGTAAACTTGCAGACTGTTCAAGTAAAGATGCAGCTGAGTGTGAATTATTCCTAGTCGAAGGGGACTCTGCGGGAGGAAGTGCAAAACTTGGACGTAATAGTAAATTCCAAGCTATTTTACCGCTTAAAGGTAAAATTCTGAACGTAGAGAAAGTAAGAATTGATAAAGTACTAGCTAACGATGAAGTTCGTTCGTTAATTACAGCTATTGGTATGGGGATTGGTGAAACATTAAACATCGATAAACTTCGTTATCACAAAATCGTTATTATGACCGATGCCGATGTCGATGGAAGTCATATTAGAACATTATTATTAACATTCTTCTTCAGATATATGAGAGAATTAATTGATGCAGGATATGTTTATATAGCAAGACCACCTCTATATGGATTGAAAATAGGTAAGAAAGAAATATACTGCCATACAGAAGAAGAACTTAAACAAAATATTGAAGAACATGCTGGAGATAAAAAGTATACAGTTCAACGATATAAAGGTCTTGGAGAGATGAATGCAGAAGAACTATGGGATACAACAATGGATCCAGAACATCGTTTAATGTACCAAGTGAGTGTTGACGACGCTCAAAGAGCAGATGCTGCATTTGACACATTAATGGGTGAAAAAGTAGAACCAAGACGTAAATTTATCGAAGACAATGCGCTAAATGTTATTAACTTAGACATTTAGAAAGAAAGGATAGAACATGGAAGATAATAAAAATAATATTACCTTAAGAAACATAACGACTGAAATTGAAAATTCATTTTTAGATTATTCAATGAGTGTTATTGTATCGCGTGCTTTACCAGATGTGCGTGACGGGTTAAAACCAGTTCATAGAAGAATACTTTATGCTTTTAATGATTTAGGATTAACATATGATAAACCTTACAAAAAAAGTGCCTTCGTTGTAGGGGAAGTAATGGCGAAGTATCACCCACATGGTGACTCTGCAACATATGGAACAATTGTACGTTTAGCACAAGATTTCAACAGTAGATATCCTTTAGTAGATGGTCAAGGGAACTTCGGTTCTATTGATGGAGATGGTGCTGCTGCGATGCGTTATACTGAAGCAAGAATGAGTAAAATTGCTTCTGAGTTACTACGTGATATCAACAAAGATACAGTTGATATGCAAGATAACTACGATGGTACAAAACAAGAACCTAAAGTATTACCAGCAAGAATACCTAACTTATTAGTTAACGGAAGTAGTGGTATCGCGGTTGGTATGGCTACAAATATCCCACCTCATAATTTAGCTGAGGTTATCGATGGAGTAATTGCATTAGCTGATAACTCTGAAATAACAATTGCTGAATTAATGTCTAAAATTAAAGGACCTGACTTTCCAACAGGATCATTCTTATTAGGACGTAGTGGAATAGTTAAGGCATATACAACAGGACGTGGTTCTGTGATTATGCGTGGTAAAACTGAAATAGAACAGATGAAAAATGGTAAGGAAAGAATCGTTATTACAGAAATTCCTTATCAAGTAAACAAAGCGAAATTAGTTGAGAAAATTGCTGAACTAGCTCGTGATAAGAAAATTGAAGGTGTTACAGATCTTCGTGATGAAAGTAACTTAAAAGGTATCAGAATTGTAATTGAATTACGTCGTGATGTTAACAGTAACGTAATTTTAAACAATTTATACAAATTAACACCTTTACAAAGTTCATTTGGTGTTAACATGATTGCTCTTGTAAATGGAGTACCAAAGTTATTAAATCTTAAAGAAGTACTTTATCACTACTTAGAGCACCAAAAAGAAGTAGTAGTAAGAAGAACTAAGTTCGACCTTAAAAAAGCACAAGCTCGTGCACATATACTAGAAGGTTTAAGAATTGCTTTAGATAATATCGATAGAATTATTAGCTTAATTCGTGGTTCTCAAACTGCTGAAGAAGCGAAAGCTGGTTTAATTGATCAATTTGGATTAACTGAAATTCAAGCTCAAGCAATCTTAGATATGCGTTTGCAAAGACTTACAGGTTTAGAACGTGATAAGATTGAAGAAGAATATAGTAAGCTTATGGAACTTATTGCTGACTTAGAAGATATACTAGCAAAACCTGAGAGAGTAATTCAAATCGTTAAAGATGAGTTATTAGAAGTTAAGGAAAAATTTGGAGACAAACGTCGTAGTGTAATTATCGAAGGGCAAGTAGATCAAATTGAAAATGAAGATTTAATTGAACAAGAACAAATCATAATTACTCTATCTCACAATCAATACATCAAACGTCTTGCAGCAAGTACTTATAAATCACAAGGACGCGGTGGACGTGGTGTTAATGGAATGACTACAAATGATGAGGATAATGTAGCCTATATGTTAAGTTGTTCAACTCATGATCATATCCTATTCTTTACTGATAAAGGTAAAGTTTATACTCTTAAAGGGTATGAAATTAACCAAATGAGCCGTCAATCTAAAGGTATACCTATTATTAACTTATTAGAAATTGAAAAAGAAGAAAAAGTAAATTCTATTATTGCAATCTCTGATTTACAAGAAGAAGATACAAACTTAATCTTCTCAACTAAGTACGGTATTATTAAGAAATCTAAATTAGGAGATTACGCAAGTATTCTTAAGAAAGGTAAGATTGCTCTTAAACTTGATGATGATGATTCATTAATCGATGTTCAAAGAATTACTGATGATCAAGATATTATGATTGTTACAGCGAATGGACAAGCAATTAGAATTAATGCTGAAAAAGTTCGTACAATGGGACGAGTAAGTCGTGGTGTTAAAGGTATCACACTTTCTCCAGATGACTATGTAGTAGGTATGGAAGTAGTCGATGAATCTAAGAAAATTTTAACAGTAACAGAAAATGGTATTGGTAAAATATCTAAATCTACGGAATTTAATGTAATTAACCGTGGAGGAAAAGGTGTTAAAGTAGCAAAAGTTACTAAGAAAACAGGTAAGATTGTAGCTGTTAAATCAATCGCTGGAAATGAAGATTTAATGATTATGACTGATCAAGGAATAATTATAAGAATAGATGTTTCAACAATCAGTACACTTGGAAGAACAGCGACAGGTGTTAAAGTAATTAATCTTGTTGATGATCAAAAAGTAGCAACTGTTACATTAGCAGCGAAAGAAGAAGTTTACGAAGAAGAATAATAAAAGTTAAATAAAGATCAGACCTAAAAGGACTGGATTTTAAAAAAAGTTTACATGATAACTTTTAGACACAGTGATTTATTAATATCTAAATTCGATTTATAAAAAAGCTTTTTAGATATCTAATAAACTGTGTGGGGGGTGACTTTATAAAATCGATTTCTATGAAATCACGATTTTTGAGTCACTCCCTTATTTTATATTAATATAATATTTAAAAATTTAAAATTTATGTAAAACTAATTTAAATGAATTAAAAATATAATTAGAGAATTATTTAATGATATGAAAAATGAACAATTACATTGTATTTTTCATAAACATTTAGTAAAAAAGTTAATAATATGAAAAAAAATAATAAAATTCATTGTGTTATTTTAAAAAAAGTTTTATAATGGAATATGTAGTTAAAACTGATAAAATAAACTTTATTAGTAAAAATCTTATCAAGGAGTAACTAGATGAAAAAAACAAGACTAGAAAGCAATGTAAATGAAAATATTATACAAGAGGAGATTCAGATACTCACAGAAATGTTGTTAAAAGCAACTCAAAAGTTAATTTCGGAAGAGACATTTGAAAAAATTGTAGAATTAAAAGCATTAGCTGATGAAAAAAATTATGATAAATTAAATCTTATTATTAAAGATTTAACACAAGAAGAGATGGAAATAGTAGCTAATTTCTTCTCGGTTTTACCATTATTAATTAATATTGCTGAGGATGTTGACTTAGCATATGAGGTAAACTTCAAAAATAATTCAAATGAGGCTTATATTGGTAAATTATCTGAATCTATAAAAAATATAAAAGATAAAAATATTCTAGATAATATTAATGTAGTTCCAGTATTAACAGCACATCCGACTCAAGTACAACGTAAGACAATTCTTGATTTAACGGAAAAATTACATACATTATTAAGAAAACATCGTGATGTAAAAAATGGGCTTATTAATGAAAGAAAATGGAAAAATGATATTCAAAAGCATATAGAAATACTAATTCAAAGTGATATAATACGTGAAAAAAAATTAAAAGTAGCTAATGAAATCACCAATGTATTAGAGTATTATAATCTATCTTTTATTAAAGCAATTGGAAAATTAATGACTGAGTACAAAATGTTGCTAAAAGAAAATAACATTGAATTAAAAAATGAGACTCCTATAACTATGGGTATGTGGATTGGTGGAGATCGTGATGGTAATCCATTCGTAACTGCAGAAACGTTAAACTTATCTGCTATGAAACAATGTGAGCTTATAACAACATACTACTTAGAAAAGTTAGAAAGTTTATATAGAACTTTCTCTATGTCAACACAATATATAGAAGAAAGTAAAGAATTAGAAGAACTAGCCAATCTTTCAAATGATTCGTCGGTTTACAGAGAAAAAGAACCGTATAGAAGAGCTATTTTTTATATAAAGGAGAAATTAGAGAATACAAAAGAATACTTACTTTATGATAAAGAAATTGGAGAAAAGTATTTAACATCTACAGAATTTATTAATGATTTAGAAATTATTGAAAAATCATTATTAGAAAACAAAGGTGAAATACTAGTTACTGGAGAGTTTGAAGAGCTATTAAATGTTGTTAAAATCTTTGGATTTTATTTAGCTAGTATTGATATGAGACAAGACTCAAGTGTTTATGAATCATCAGTTGAGGAACTATTAAATAGTGCAAATATAGAGAAAAATTATAGTGGACTTACTGAAGAGGAAAAATGTAAATTGTTATTAAAACAATTAAAAGAAGATCCACGACCATTGAGCATCAATGATGAAAATAAGCAATCAGAAGAGTTGAAAAAGGAATTATCTATTTTTAGAACAGCAAGAAGATTAAAAGATAAACTTGGAGATAATATTATTAAACAAAATATTATCTCGCATACAACAAGTATTTCTGATTTATTAGAACTTGCAATTATGTTAAAAGAAGTAGGATTAGTTGGAAGTGACTTTGCTAGACTTCAACTAGTTCCATTATTCGAAACTATAGAAGACTTGGAAAATTCATATGAAATTATGGATGAATATTTAAGTCTTGATATAGTAAAAAAATGGGTAAGTGATAATAAAAATTATCAAGAAATCATGTTAGGATACTCTGATAGTAATAAAGATGGTGGATATTTATCATCAGGATGGTCACTATATAAAGCACAACAGGAGCTTTCTTCATTAGGAGAAAAACATAATATTAAAGTTACTTTCTTCCATGGGCGTGGTGGAACGGTAGGTCGAGGTGGTGGACCAAGTTATGATGCGATTATTTCACAACCATTAGGAAGTGTTCAAGATAGAATTCGATTAACAGAACAAGGTGAAATTATAGCGGCCAAATATGGAAATAGCGACGCAGCATATTATAACTTAGAAGCACTATTTTCTGCTGTTATTCAAAGAATGAATGCTGATAAAGTCAATACTGATATTAGAGGTATTCCTGAAATTCAAAGAATTATGGATGAGATAGTAGAGGATAGTTATAATAAATACCGTGAGTTAGTTTTTGAAAATAAAAACTTCTATAATTACTTCTTTGAAGCAACACCAATTAAAGAAATTTCTAGTTTAAATATAGGATCACGTCCAGCTTCACGTAAGAAAATTACTGATATCGGCGGGTTAAGAGCTATTCCATGGGTATTCTCATGGTCACAAAGTAGAATTATGTTACCAGGATGGTATGGAGTAGGTACAGCATTCTCTAATTTTATTAGTAAAGATAAAGATAATATAGAGATACTTCGTAACATGTATAAAAACTGGCCGTTCTTCAACTCATTATTGTCAAATGTAGATATGGTAATGTCAAAATCAAATATGGGAATTGCTAAAGAATATGCAAATCTATGTCATGATGAAGAAACTAAAAAAGTGTATGATGAAATATTAAGAGAATGGAATTTAACAAAACAAGTAGTATTAGAAATTTCAGAACATAAAGAATTTTTAGAAGATAATACTTATTTAACTCGAAGTTTAGAAAATAGGTTACAGTACTTCAATACTCTAAACTTGTTACAAGTAGAGTTAATTAAACGTGCAAGGGAAGGTAAATTACCAGAATCACAAATTAATACAATTCACATTACGATTAATGGAGTTGCTACCGGGCTTAGAAACTCAGGATAATATAATAAATAGATTCAGAAGTAGGTTTAATGAAATGCCAATTTCTGAATCTTTATTTTGTTTATAATCCAGTAAGATAAATTAGATTAAAGAGAAACCAGACTGATTAATAATAAATAAACTTTATATGATGTAATAGTTTATTGATATCTAAAATTATCATAAAAAGATTATTAGATATTTTATAATCTTAATAGGGAGGATACAAAAAACCAATCTTTCCAAAATCACGGTTTTTTAGACCTCCCTAGTTAAAAATATTATTTAATTTTAATAGCTATATAGCTATGTGGTGGTACAACTGTACCAAAAGGTGTAGAGTATATTTCAGTATTACCGAATAACTTATCACCGCAATAATTTTCAATAAAATGAGCTTTAGAGTCAAGATTAATAATACAAAGAATATTATTACGTTTATATGCAACGCATTTTTCATTAGTGTAAATAAATTCGAAATTTGTTATAAAATCTTCTCTATTGTCATTTCTAAATTTTGATAGATTAATGTAGTGATCTAATAAATCTTCATCTTTATTATCATGTGTAAAACCTAATCTATTATATGGATCTCTAAAACCATACATTCCTATTTCATCACCATAATAGATACATGGTACACCAGGTAAAGTGAATTGAATAAAACTTGCATACTTAAGTAGTTCCTTCGCTTTATTATATTGTTCAGGTGACATTTTATAAGTAGGTCTTTCATTGACTGGTACATTTTCTGGATTATCGAATGCCAGCATTGTTAGAACACGTTCTGTATCATGACTACCTAGCAAATTCATCACAGTATCAAGAGCAGGACGAGGATAGTTTTCTACAAGTTTTAATATTTCTAAAGTAAAATCTTCTGCATTTTTATTTTTTACAAAATCTATAATTGCATTTTTCCAAGGGTAATTCATTACACTGTCAAGTTGATCTCCAAGGAAATAGCGTCTTCGTGTATTATATGAGATTTTATTTGTAGCATCTTCCCAAACTTCACCTATTATAAGAGCATCTTTATCGTAATATTTAGCACTCTCTCGAATTCTATCTAAAAATTCATCTGGAAATTCATCTGCAACATCTAAACGCCATCCTGCGATACCTAATTTTTGCCAAAAATTAACAACTCCGGTGTCTTTGTTGTTGATAAAATCACTGTATTCTTTATTTTCTTTTATTACAGTTGGTAAGTTATCAAATCCCCACCATGAGTGATATTCATTAGGGAAATTCTTAAAGTCAAACCAAGGATAATAAGGTGAACTTTTAGAGTTAAATGCACCAATACTGTCGTAGTTATTATATCTATTGAAATAGATACTATCTGAACCAGTATGACTGAATACACCATCTAGAATAATTCTGATATTATCGTTTTTAAAGTTATTACAGAAACTTTCAAATTGTTCATTTGTTCCAAAATATGGATCAACATTAAAATAATCAGAAGTAGAATATCTATGATTTTCAGGGCTTTCTACAATAGGATTAAGATAAATGCTTTCAATATTTAATTTTTTAAAATATTCTTTTTCTTCTTCAATACCTAATAAATTACCCATTAAGAAATCTTTGGCCCCGTAATTTTCGTGAGTAATAGAAGAATGAGGAATGTTGTTCCAATTTTCATGGCGTATTCTAATATTTTCATTTCTAGCCACTTGTGCAATATATTTTTCACTACGTTTAAATCTATCTGGGAAAATTTGATACATAATAGAGCCTTTGTACCATGATGGGGTAGTAAAGTTCGAATCATAAACTGTAAGTTGCCAATCTGGAAGTTCATCAATATTGTTTACTAATTTAGCATTAAGTCTATCATTTTTCAGAAAAACATAGAAACTATCAAAATGAACTTCAAAATGATAAAAGTATAAACCTATGTTAAATGGCTCGAAGTTTACACCATATTTTGTGTAATTTTCTTCAGTTTTCTCTTTAAAAGATAAACTTTTAGTAATCAATTCGCCTGTGAAATCATTTCTAATTACAATTTTTAGATCATTAAAGTAAAAATCGTCTTTAATTAAGACTTCAAATTTTAAGTTTTCTTTGTTATTAATAGCTCCTTTAGGAAATTTATTTTTTATTGGATTAAATTTAATCATATTTTTTTCTCCGAAATGTTAATTTTTTGTTATTAAACTGTTTTACAAAATTCATCATTTTAATTTTAATATAAAAGTTTTTAAATGTAAATATTATTATTATAAAAAAAACAAAAAAATATTAGTATAAAAGCAATGTAAAGGGTGTAATTAGCGTTTGAAAAAAGTTACAGAAAACATTTACACTTAACACTTTTTGTGTTATAATATAGGTATAAATATTTAATGAATAAGCGAATATAATTTTAACTATTTTATACGCGGTATTTTTCATAATAAATTTTTTTAAGAGTAAAAGAAAACGGTTACTTTTAAAGAAAAGGGGGCTATTAAGTGAATAATAATATGGCGGAATATTTATTCCATGAAGGGACAAATTACCATAGCCATAAATTTTTAGGATCATTTTTAGAAGGAGACACATGTACTTTTAGAGTATGGGCTCCAAATGCGAAAAAAGTTTTTGTTACAGGTGAATTTTGTTCGTGGCATCCACATGCTCATGAAATGAGACTTATAAATGACAAAGGTATTTATGAAATTACAATACCAGGTGTTAGTCAATTTGATGCCTATAAGTATATCATAGTTACTAGAAGTGGAGTTGAATTATGGAAGGCTGATCCATATGCGAAACATGCAGAGACTAGACCATTGACAGCATCAAAAGTTTATTCTATGCCAGATTACAAATGGAATGATAGTAGATGGATGAAAAATAGAGAAGTACCTTATCATCGTCCAATGAATGTTTATGAAGTTCATTTAGGATCATGGAAACACCACGAAGATGGTAAGGAGATGAGTTATAGAGATCTAGCACATACACTGGTAGATTATGTTAAAGAAATGAATTATACTCATATCGAATTACTACCAGTAACGGAATATCCATATGATAAATCATGGGGGTATCAGGCAACTGGTTACTTCTCGCCAACTTCTAGATATGGAACACCAGAAGATTTCATGTATTTTGTAGATCGTTGTCATCAAAATAATATAGGAGTAATTCTAGACTGGGTTCCTGGTCATTTTACAAAAGATGCTCATGGGTTATATGAATTTGATGGGACTCCTTGTTATGAATATTCTGATCTAAGGAAAATGGAACATGAAGGTTGGGGAACAAGAGTATTTGATTATGGTCGAAACGAAATTAAGTCATTTTTAACTTCAAGTGCAGTTTCTTGGATAGAAGATTATCATATTGATGGAATTAGAGTAGATGCTGTTAGTTCTATGATATTTTTAAATTATTGTCGAGATGAAGAAAAATCTGCAAGAAACATCTATGGTGGATTTGAAAATCTAGAAGCAATTGATTTTATAAAGAATCTTAATCTATATATAAAAGAAAATTATCCTGGTGTTAGTATGATTGCTGAAGAATCTACAAGTTATCCAAAGGTTACAGCTGCAGTCGAGCATGGTGGTTTAGGATTTGATTTCAAGTGGAATATGGGATGGATGAATGACAGTCTTGATTACTTAGAAACAGATCCTTTCTTTAGAAAAGGAGTACATAACAAATTTACTTTTTCAATGCACTATGCATTCTCAGAAAACTTCATTTTACCTATATCACACGATGAAGTAGTTCATGGGAAAAAATCACTTTTAGATAAGAGTCCAGTACCTTATGATGAGAAATTTGGTAATTTTAAAGCATTTTTAGGATATATGTATGCACACCCAGGGAAAAAATTAACTTTTATGGGAATTGATATTGCACAGTATATTGAGTGGGATGAAGAAAGAGAATTAGATTGGTTATTGATGTTATATCCAAAACATGTCTTCACACATAGATATGTTAAAGAATTAAACAAGTTTTATAAAAATACACCAGCATTATGGGAAAACGATAGTGATTGGGATGGATTTAAGTGGCATGTAGTGGATGATTATATTAATAACGTATTTGCTTTTTCACGAAAAGATAGAGGAGGAAAAGAAGTACTAGTAATTAGTAACTTTTCTAGTCAAATATTGAAGAATTATGAAATCGGAGTAGATACTTGGGGAAGTTATAAAATAGTATTGAACTCGGATGCTAAAAAGTATGATGGTATAGCTATTACTAACAGAAATTTAAGGACGATAAATAAAGAAAAAAATGAATTTAAATATACTTTGAGTATAAACATTCCACCTTATACAACAATGTATATAGAAAAGAAATAATAAGTTTAGAAGAAGGGGGTCAAAATAATGGCACGAAAAAAAGAAGTAGTAGCTATGCTACTAGCAGGAGGACAAGGAACAAGGCTTCAAGTTTTAACAAAAGACATGGCTAAACCAGCCGTACCTTTTGGAGGAAAATATAGAATCATAGATTTTCCTTTATCAAACTGTGCAAATTCAGGTATTTCAACAGTTGGAGTATTAACACAGTTTATGCCACTTGAACTCAACTCATATATGGGAAATGGTCAACCATGGGATTTAGATAGAATGGATGGTGGATTATCTATTTTACCACCTTATACAGCTGGGAAAACTGGTGAATGGTATAAGGGGACTGCAAATGCAATATATCAAAATATAAAATATATAGAGCAGTATAATCCAGAATATGTGCTTATTTTATCAGGAGATCACATTTATAAAATGAATTATAAAGAAATGTTAGATTTCCATAAAGAAAAAGGTGCTGATTTAACAATTGCTCATATTAATGTACCAATAGAAGAAGCAAGTCGTTTTGGTATTTTAAATACTAATTCGGACTTGAAGGTAACTGAATTTTTAGAAAAACCAGAACATCCGATTTCAACAAAAGCATCAATGGGAATCTATATTTTCAGCTGGAATCAACTTAGAGAATATTTGATTCGTGATGAAGAAAATGAAGATAGTGAAAAAGACTTCGGTAAAAACATTATTCCAATGATGTTAAATGAAGGTAAAAATATCTATGCATATCCATTCTATGGTTATTGGAAAGATGTAGGAACAATTGAAAGTTTATGGGAAGCTAATATGGACCTAATTAAAAATAAAGAAAACTTTAATATCGATGATAAATTATGGAGAATATACTATAGACACGAAGGAGCTATGCCACAATATTTAGCTCATAGTGCAAATGTTAAAAACTCTATGATTTCTGATGGAACAGCTGTATACGGTACTATTTCAGATTCTATTATTTCTTCAGGTGTGAGAATTGAAGAAGGAGCGGAAATAGTAGGAAGTATTATTATGAAAAATGTATTAATTGAAAAAGGAGCGAAAATCTTTAATTCAATTATTGCAGAAGGTTCAGTTATCAAAGAAAATGTAGAAGTTGGAAATAGAGAAATAGTTTTAGGGAAAGAGCAAATAACTGTAATCGGTAGAGATGAAGTTGTAAATGAGAATAGGAAAGTAGAGGGAAAATAATATGGTAAATGCATTTTGTATATTATTCGCAGATAATTATCGTAATGATGACTTACAAGGATTAGTAAGAAATAGAACACTAGCATCTTTAGCTGTCGCTTCAAGATATAGAATGGTTGACTTTATGTTGTCTTCTTTAGTAAAAGCTGAAGTTTCTAACATTGCGGTAGTAACAAATCACCACTATAAATCACTAATGGATCACCTAAGTTGGGGGAAAGACTGGGATTTAAACAGAAAAAATAGTGGACTAAAATTCATTACTCCTATGTCAAATCATCAGTCAAATCGTCTAGCTCAAAATAAAATAGAAGCATTAGGCGATGCTGCAAGATATGCAGACACTTTATTAGAAGAATACTGTATTCTTACAGATGGAAATATCGTTGGTAATATTGACTTTAAAGATATGGTAAAATATCATAAATCAACAAATGCTGATATTACTTTAGCGTATACTTATAGACAACCTCAACAGCGCGAATCACAAATTATCTTTGATGACAAACATAGAGTATATGATAGTTTATTTCACTATGACGGATATAACGAAGTATGCCCGACACAAGTGAAGATTTATATAATGTCTAAGGGGATGTTCAAGGAAATAGTTAAAAAAGGTATGACATTAGGTTGGCAAGATTTATTATTAGACTTTATCGCTAAAAATTTCCATAGATTAAATGTGTATGGATATGAAGTTAAAAACTATATTAGAACAATTAATAGTGTTCAAGAATACTACAACTTTAACAAAGACTTATTAAACCCTGAGAAATTAAATGAATTATTTTTATCAGGAACTGATATCTTAACAAGAGTAGCAGATAGTGTACCGACAACATATGGAGATGGAGCGATTGTTAAAAACTCTATTTTAGGTGATGGCTGTGAAATTAATGGTATAGTTGAGGATAGTATATTATTTAGGGATGTTGTAGTTGAAGAAGGTGCTGTTATTAAGAACTCGATAGTTATGTCTAACAGTGTAATTAAAAAATCAGTATATCTAGATTATGTAATTGTTGATAAAGGTGCAGTTGTTTCAGAAAAAGTAGAATTAAAAGGAACTGAAAACTGTCAAGTTATTGTAGAAAAGAATAAAGTAGTAGAATAATAATAATGGGTTAGAATAAAATGTGGAAAAAGTTTGTAAAATCTTCGATTTTCTATTGAAAATAGAGTATAATATACAGATAGACTACATCTAAAACTAACCCTTTTAGTATGATAGTAATAACGAATAAGGAGAAATATAATGAAAATATTATTCGTGGCGGCAGAAGCGGCACCATTTGTTAAAGTTGGAGGTCTGGGAGATGTTATAGGATCTTTACCAAAGGCACTTCAAGATGAAAATGTAGAAGCAAGGGTAGTACTGCCATTGTATTCTTCAATAGATAGAGAAAAGTACGATTTAAAATATAAACAGCATATTTTTATAAACTTAGGATGGAGAACTGTTTACTGCGGAATATTTGAAGCACAAGTGAATGGTGTAACATACTATTTTATAGATAATGAACAATACTTCAATAGAGCTAGTGTATACGGACAAGAAGATGATGGAGAGAGATTTGCTTTCTTCTCTAAAGCAGCTTTAGAAATTTTACCACATATAGATTTTAAACCTGATATAGTTAATGCTAATGATTGGCATGCAGCGTTATCTATAATCTATCTTGATGATTTAAAATCACGAGGAGTGGAATTCTATCAAAATATTAAAAGTATAATATCTATTCATAATATTGAATTCCAAGGTAAGTTTAATCCGTATGATATGGGGTACCTGTTTGGCTTAGATAACAAATATTTTGATGCCCTAATATATAAAGGTGATTTAAATCTATTAAAAGGTGCTATCCAGTTAGCTGATAGAATTAATACAGTGAGCGAAACGTATGCACATGAAATATTAGATCCCTACTTTTCATACGGCTTAGATGACATCTTGAGAGTGGAACAAGGAAAACTTCACGGTATTATTAATGGTTTAGATATTGATAAATTCAATTCGAAAACTGATAACCAAATTTTCAAGAATTTTGATGTAAAGACATTAAAAAATAAAGTTCAAAATAAATTAAAATTCCAAGAAGAAATGGCGTTAGAAGTAAATGAAAATATTCCGATGATTGGTATGGTTACGAGATTAACTCACCAAAAAGGTATAGATCTAGTCCTTCATGTAGCTGATGAAATATTAAAAACAGGAGCACAGCTAATAATTCTTGGAACGGGAGATAGACATTATGAAGATGCTTTACGTTCTCTTGAGTATCGACGTCATGATAAGGTAAGAAGTTTAATAATGTTTTCACCAGAAGTTTCATCAAAAGTTTATAGTTCTTGTGATATGTTCTTAATGCCATCAAAAACTGAACCATGTGGGTTATCTCAGTTGATTTCAATGCGATATGCGACGATTCCAATCGTGCATAGAGTAGGCGGATTAAAAGATACAGTAGTTCCATTTGATGGTAAGTTTGGAACAGGATTTACTTTCGAAAGTTTTGATGCTTACGATATGCTAGATGCTATCTATAGGGCAACATATTGTTATTACCAAGAACGTCATATTTGGAACAAAATTATGAAAAATGCAATTAACCAGGATGTAAGTTGGAAAAAATCAGCATTACAATATATAGATATGTATAATGAAATTGTGTAAAACAATTAGAGTTAGGAGACACTAATGAAAAATAAAGAATTTGAACAAAAAGTTGAGAAGTATTTAAAAAGACAATTCGGTATAACTATAGCACAAGCAAGTAAACGTCAAGTTTATGAAGCTCTTATGAGTACGGTAAGAGAAAAACTATCTGAGAAGAAATTCGCTTACGAACAAGAATTGAAAAAAACAAAACAAAAACGTGCTTACTATATGTCGATGGAGTTCCTTGTAGGTAGAACATTAAGAAATAACTTGTTTAATCTAGGTGTAGAAAAAGATGTAAATAAATTTTTAGCAGACAATAATTTTGACTTAGATGAGATTTATGATATCGAGCCAGATCCAGGATTAGGTAATGGAGGGCTAGGACGTCTTGCTTCATGCTATTTAGATGCTTTAACAAGTAGTGATTACCCAGTTACAGGATTTTCAATTTTATATGAATATGGTATATTTAAACAAGTAATTAATAATGGGTGGCAACAAGAATTCCCAGACTATTGGTTAGATTTAGGTAAGTATGGATTAGTATATAGAAATGACGAAGAAATTGAAGTAAGATTCTATGGTTATGTCGAAGAAAAAATGACAGAAAATGGTTTTAAAGTTGAACATAAGGATTATACTTCAATTCAAGCAGAACCTTATGATTTACTAATTTCTGGATATAAAACAAAAACTGTAAATACATTGCGTTTATGGGAAGCAAAAGCAAAAACTGGATTTAATATGAAATTGTTCGAACGTGGAGAATACTCTAAATCTTCTGAAGCAGAAGCGATTGCCTCTTCAATTTCTAAATTATTATATCCGGCAGATAGCACAAATGAAGGTAAAGAATTACGTATTAAACAACAATACTTCTTTATTAGTGCGTCATTACAACAATTAGTGAAAAATCACTATAATGAATTTGGTACATTAGAAAACTTAAGTGAACATGTTGCTTTACACATCAATGATACTCATCCTGCGATGGGAGTACCAGAATTAATGAGATTATTACTTGATGAATATGGTTATTCTTGGGATAAGGCTTGGGAAATTACAACTAAAACTTTTGCCTACACGAACCACACAATTATGGCAGAAGCTTTAGAAAAATGGTCTGTGGATTTATTTAAACCATTATTACCACGTATTTATTCAATTATTGAAGAAATTAATAAACGATTCTGTCAGTGGGTAATTGATCAAGGAAAAGAATTTACATTAGCAGAGACTGCAATTATATACGATAACCAGATTAGAATGGCTAATCTATCAATCGTAGGAAGTCACAATGTTAATGGTGTATCAAAACTACACAGTGATATTCTTGTAGATTCTACGTTTAGAGCATTTAATGAACTTTATCCAACTAAATTCGGTAATGTAACAAATGGTATAGCACACCGTAGATGGTTAGGTCAAGCAAATCCTGAGTTAGCTTCTTACCTTGAAGAATTAATCGGAGATGACTTTGTAAAAGATTTATCTAAGATTAGTAAGCTAAATGAATTTAAAAACGATAAGAAAGTTGTAGCTAAGCTTCAAGAAATTAAAAAAATTAAAAAAGAACAACTTGCAAAATACATTCAAAATACTACAGGTATAACAGTTAATCCTGATTCAATTTTTGATGTTCAAGTTAAAAGACTACACGAATATAAACGACAATTACTAAATGCATTACATATTGTATACTTATACAGAGAGATAAAATACAATGGATTACGTCCAGTACCAAGAACGTTTATATTCGCGGCAAAAGCTTCATCAGGATATCAAATGGCAAAAAATATAATTAAATTTATCCACTCAATCTCACAAATGATAGAATGTGATGAATTAGTTCGTGATTACATTAAAGTTGTATTCTTACCTGATTACAAAGTAACACTTGCAGAAAAAATTATCCCAGCAGCTGATATTAGTGAACAAATCTCACAAGCTGGTAAAGAAGCAAGTGGAACAGGTAATATGAAACTAATGCTTAATGGAGCGTTAACATTAGGAACTTTAGATGGTGCCAATGTTGAGATTCATGAAGCGGTAGGTGATGATAATATCTTTATCTTTGGATTAGAAACTCCAGAAGTTGATGCTTTAAATGCACAAGGTTATAAACCATGGGAATACTATAATAATTCAACTAAGATTAAAGAAACTTTAGATTTTATTAGAACTATGACTGTTGGTGGTATGAACTTTAGCTTTATCGTAGATTATCTATTGACACAAGATAATTATATGTGTCTTGCTGATTTTGAAAGCTATGTTGCAGCACAAGAAAAAGTAGCTCAAACATATCAAGATAAAGAAAAATGGGGGCGTATGAGCTTAGTAAATACAGCTAATGCTGGTATCTTCTCAGCAGATAGATCTGTAGCCGAATACGCTAAAGATATCTGGAATATAAAAAAAGTAAAATAGTAGATTAAAAAAAGAGTAACTTAGAGAATTTTTTCTTTCTAAGTTGCTTTTTTTTATTTCAATAAAATTAATAGATGATTTTAGACATAAAGTATATATAAACGTGCCATTCTCATAGATAAAATACGATTAATATGGTAAAATTAAAAGGAAAGACTGTGCAAATTCCAAAATTAATATTTATTTTGAAAATGCACACTTAGTAAATTATAAAGAGGTAACTATGGCAAAAGAAAGAGCAGATGTCCTTTGTGTGAGTCAAGGGCTATTTGAATCACGAGAGAAAGCAAAACGAGCAATAATGGCTGGGATTGTTTATAATGATAATATTAGAATAGATAAAGCAGGAGAAAAAGTTGAGGTAACGGCTGAACTTAGAATTAAAGGTAAACAGATGCCTTATGTAAGCCGTGGAGGACTAAAATTAGAAAAAGCAATAAATGAACTGAATTTTGATGTGAAGGATAAAGTTATGATAGACATAGGTTCTTCAACTGGCGGATTCACTGATTGTGCTTTACAAAACGGTGCCAAGTTTGTCTATGCTTTAGACGTTGGTACGAATCAGCTTGTTTGGAAACTGCGTAATGATGAACGTGTAAAGGTTATGGAACAGACTAACTTCCGACATTCAGTAAAAGAGGATTTTGATGTATACGATATAGATATAGCTTCTATCGATGTTTCATTTATTTCATTATCATTAATATTACCAAATCTGGCCGAGATTATAAAAGACGGCGGAGAGGTTTGCGCCCTTGTGAAACCTCAATTTGAAGCGGGAAAAGATAAGGTAGGAAAAGGTGGAATTGTTCGAGATAAAAAAGTTCAACTTGAAGTAGTAGAAAAAGTGTTATTACTAGCAAATAGTGTTGGCTTTAGTATGACGAATCTTTCGTATTCACCCATAACAGGCGGAGAAGGGAATATTGAATTTCTAATGACTTTAAAATACAATGAAACTAAAGAAATAGAAAATAAAAATATAAACATTGAGCATATTGTTAATAATGCTCATAATCACTTTAAATAGAGGAGGAACTAATGTTAATTCAGTTGAATATTAAGCAATTTGGAATAATAGAAAAAGCTACAATAGAACTAAAAAATGGTTTAACTGTTTTAAGTGGAGAAACTGGAGCAGGAAAATCGATGATTCTAGCGGCAATTTCACAATTATCAGGTCAAAGAACGTCAACATCGTATATTCGATATGGAGAAGAAAAGGCTAGTGTAGAAGGAGTATTTGATTTTCCAAAGAGTAATGATGTTAAGAAGATTTTTAATGAACTTGATTTAGATTCTGAAGATGATGTTATTGTAGTTCGTCGTGACATTTATAATAGTGGTAAGAGTGTTTGTAGAATAAACGGAACTATAGTAAATCTATCAACATTAAAAAAGGTAGCAACTCATTTATTAGATATTCATGAACAACATGATAATCAGGTTCTATTAGTAGAAAAAAATCATCTTAATCTTGTAGATTCATTCAACAAAGAACAAATTCAGCCGCTATATTTAAAATACAAAGAAAAGTATAAAGAATACCAAGTAATTAAAGAAAAAATTGATAACTTAAAACAACAAGAAAGTGACGTTCTTCAAAAGGTAGACTTTTTAAAATTTCAATATAAAGAACTAAGTCAGATGAAGTTGAAAAAAGATGAAGATTTAGATCTTGAAAAAGATATTGATTACTTAGAGAATTTTGAAAAGGTAAATAATCTCGCTCATAGTATAACAGAAGGAATTGATGGAGAATACGGAGTACTTTCAAAATTAGCTGAGATTAGATCTAATTTAGGAGAACTAAGTAGGTATAATTCTAATTTTGAAGAAAAGTATGAAGAAATTACTAATTTATACTATATTCTAGACGATTTGAAATATGAAGTATCTAGTTATACTGATGTAATTGAATATGATGAAGAAAAACTTGATCGCTATATTTATCGTTTAGATAAAATAAAAACATTAGAGAAAAAATATTCAAAACCACTTAATGATCTTATAGCATTTACAGAGACTATTAAAGAAGAATTAGATGAGTTAGAGAACTATGAAGAAAATTTTGGAAATTACTTAGAAGAAAGCAAGAAAATAGAGAAAGAATTAGTGGTTTTAGCCGAGAATTTGAGTTCGAAAAGAAAAGAAACAGCGCTTAAATTAGAACAACTAATACAAGATGAATTGAAATTCTTATATATGGAAAAAAGTACTATTAAAGTAGATTTCAAAGAAAAAGAATTTTCAACTACAGGGAAAGATGATGTTAAGATATTAATTAGTGCAAACCTAGGAGAACCGTTAAAATCACTATCAAAAGTAGCATCTGGAGGAGAGTTATCTAGGGTAATGCTAGCTCTAAAAATTATTTTCTCAAGAAGTATAGAAGCTACTTCAATAATTTTCGATGAAATTGATACTGGAGTAAGTGGAAGAGTATCGCAAAGAATGGCAGAAAAAATGTACCAACTTGGTGTTGGTTCACAAGTACTTTGTATTTCGCACTTACCACAAACTACTGCCTTAGCAGATACAAACTTGTTGATAAGTAAAGAAATAAGTGATAAGAGAACGTTGACTGTGATTAGAGAGTTAACTGAAGAAGAGAAAATTGCAGAAGTAGCAAGAATGGTATCTGGGGATACTATGACAAAACTCTCTGAAGAACACTCTATAGAAATGTTAAAACTAGCAGAAAAAACTAAAGCAGATATAAGAGAAAAAATAAATAAATAGTTATAGTAAATACCAAAAGGGTATAGGAGGAACATGACTAAAGAAGGAAAAATTTTAAAAGCACTTAGTGGATTTTATTATGTAAATTGTTCTGAAGAAATAGTTACGTGCCGAGCACGAGGTAACTTTAGAAATGAGAATATTACACCTTTAGTAGGAGATGATGTAAAGATTCAACTAAGTGACAATAACACGGGATATGTGATAGAGATACTAGAAAGAAAGAATGAGTTATTACGACCAAAAGTTGCCAATATAGATTACAGTATTATTGTAGTATCAGTAAAAGACCCAGAATTTTCTAGTAAGCTACTAAATAAAATAATTTGTTTAAATGAAAATAGTAATGTAGATATCATTATCATTTTTACTAAGTTAGATTTATTAAAAGATGATGAGTTAGAAAAAATGAAAGAAATAATGAACTACTATTATGAAATTGGTTATCAAGTATTCACTAATTCAGAGGAAGATATCGATAAACTTAAAGATGTCATTTCTAATAAATATGTAGCAATATCAGGGCAATCAGGAGCAGGAAAATCTACGTTTATTAATAAATTAGCAGAGCATTTAGCTATAGAAACAGGAGAAATTTCGAAACATTTAGGGCGTGGACGACATACTACAAGGCATACGGAATTTTATCAAATAGATGATTTTTATATAGCAGATACACCGGGATTTTCATCTCTAGATATTACATTTATTGAAAAAGAAGATTTACAATACCTATTTAGAGAATTTCATGATTATGATTGCAAATTCAAACCATGTAATCATATGGAGGAAATTCAATGCGGTGTTAAAGAAGCGGTAGAAAGTAAAGAAATACTTGCAAGTCGTTATGAAGACTATAAGATGTTATTTACAGAAAAACAAAATCAAAAAAGAAAATATATAAAGGAGAGATAAGATGAAGAAAATATTACCTTCGATTTTATCGGCAGATTTTTCTAACTTAGAAAAAGATATTAAAGAATTAGAAAATATCGGAATTGATATGTTTCATATCGACGTAATGGACGGAAATTTTGTTCCAAATATTTCATTTGGATTCCCAATAATTGAGTCAATTCGTCCTAAAACAGATAAGATATTTGATTGTCATTTAATGATAGATAATCCAGAAAATTATGTTGAACAATTTTGTAAAGTAGGATGTGATATGGTTTCGTTTCATATTGAAGCTACAAATCATGCAGACAGATTAGTTCAAGTAATTAGAGACAATGGAAAAAAAGCTGGAATTGTATTAAATCCTCAAACTCCAATTGAAAGTATAAAATATTTATTGCCAAAATTAGATTATGTTTTGATTATGACAGTTAACCCTGGATTTGGTGGACAAAAATTCATTTCAGAAATGTTAGAGAAAATCGAAGAATTAGCAAAAATTCGCGAAGATAAAGGTTATAACTTCTTAATAGAAGTAGATGGAGGAATTAATATAGAAACTTCAAAAGCTTGTCGAGATAAGGGTGCGGACTTATTGGTGTGTGGTTCATTTTTATTTGGAGCAAGTAATAAAGAAAAAACATTAGGTGAGTTGTTGAAATAATGAATATAAGAAAGATAAATATAATGTTAGGAGGAGTATTTCCGAAAGAAATACCATCGACTGACTTATGGTGTGGAGTAGATAAAGGAGCACTGTACTTACTTAATAAAGGAGTGAATCCAATATTAAGTTGCGGAGATTTTGATTCGATAACTTTGGAAGAAAGAAAAGAAGTTGAAGAAAAATCTAAGTACTTTAAAGTGAAAAATAGTGAAGATTTAACAGATGCAGAATTTGCGTTAGAACATATTTTAGAATTATTTGAAGAGGTTGAAGTCATAGATATATATGGAGCAACTGGACGTAGATTAGATCACTTTTTTGGCAATATTTTATTATTAAATAATTTAAAGTATAATAATACTAAAATTAGAATTATAGATGATAATAATATTATCACAACAGCTAAAAAAGGATTAAATTCTTTTGAAAGAATAGAAGGGTATAAATATTTCTCAATAGTTCCTATTTATGAGAATACAGTTATGACGATAAAAAATTCAAAATATGAAGTAGATAATTTAGTTCTGACTTTAAATCGTCCGAATGCAACAAGTAATGAATTTTCAAGTGGAAAAGCAATTGAGTTGCAAGTGAGTGAAAATGTATTAGTTATATATTCTAAAGATTAGAAGGTGAATGTATGGTAGAAATATTACAATTTATGCTTATAGCCGTTTTTGCGGGATTTTTAGGTTCATTAGTTGGTCTAGGTGGTGGAATCATCATCACTCCCGCATTAACAATTTTATTTGGATTTGATATAAAATATGCTATTGGAGCAAGTATTGTTGCTGTTATAGCGACAAGTAGTGGTTCTGCGATAGCATTCGTAAAAGATCATGTAAGCAATATGAGAGTCGGAATGCTTTTGGAAGTATTTACTACAGCAGGTGGAGTAGTTGGTGCATTAATGGCAGGTGTATTTTCATCAAAATTATTATATATATTCTTCTCATTGATACTATTGAATTCTTTTTATGGAATGCTTAAAAAAGCAGGTATAATTACTAAAAAACGAGTAGAAGAAAAAGTAGAAAATGATAAATATGCTGAAAAATATAAACTTAATTCATCATATTATGATAAAGCGACAGGTAAAACTATCGAATATAATGTCGCAAATGTTCCACAAGGTTCGTTAGTAATGTTTGGGGCAGGATTTGCCAGTGGGTTATTAGGAATTGGTAGTGGAGCTTTTAAAGTAATAGCCTTAGATAGTTATATGAAATTACCAATTAAAGTAAGCACAGCAACAAGTAATTTTATGATGGGAGTTACAGCCACAGCCAGTGCATTAATATATTTCTTTAATGGAACTATTAATCCAGTAGTAGCAGCACCAATTGCATTAGGAACATTAATAGGTTCTAGAACAGGTGCGAAAGTAATGCAAAGATTAGATGCTAAATACATACGCTTAATTTTTCTTCCAATTCTGTTATTTACAATAGTTAATATGTTCTTAAAAGGACTGGGGGTGCTTTAATATGAGTGAAAAAAGAGATGTTAATGTAGTAATCGCAAATATTATAAAAACAGGAGTCTTCATAAGTTCATTCTTTATTATAACAGGTATAATACTTAGCTTCATACAAGGAGCAAATGGTGTATTAACTGTAGAGAGATATACTTTTAATGAAATGCTAAGAGGCTTAGTATCACTTAATTATTATTCATACTTAATGTTCGGTATATTTCTTCTAATACTAACCCCTGTATTACGTATTTTAGGATTACTGTATATCTATATTGAACAAAAAGACTACAAATTTGTAAGAATTTGTATTTTAGTACTTGTGATTCTAATTGTGAGTCTATTTTTGGGAGTAACACATAGCTAAAATATAAAAAAAATTAAATAATGCAATGTTCAACTATGTGATAGCAATAGAATTTATCGCGAAATGTGTACAAAATGTGAACGAAAAATGGTAAAATGTGGTAGAAATACTTGTTTTTAGCATTTTTCTTTTGCTATAATAATAACTATGTTATACAATAATAATATAATATTTACAATTAAATATAATTTAACACATATAAGGAGGTATATCTATGTTGGATCCACTATTACTTGCAAGGATACAGTTTGCAGCGACAACAGTGTTCCACTTCTTCTTTGTGCCTATCACTATAGGTATGGTGTTCTTAATCGCAATTTTTGAAAGTATTTATGTTAAAACTGGCGATGAGCATTATAAGAGAATTACGAAGTTTTTTGGTCACTTATTCCTAATTAACTTCGCTGTTGGGGTTGTTACAGGTATTCTTCAAGAGTTCCAATTTGGTATGAACTGGTCTGAATATTCTTCATTTGTAGGGGATGTTTTCGGACCATCACTTGCGATAGAAGCCTTGCTTGCATTCTATCTTGAGTCTACATTTATCGGTATTTGGATTTTCTCTTGGGAGAAAATTAATAAAAAATTACACGCAATGTGTATTTGGTTAGTAGGTATCGGAACAATTATGTCAGCGTTCTGGATTTTATCAGCTAACTCATTCATGCAACACCCAGTAGGTGTTAAATATGTTGAAAACAGCGTAATTGGTAAAAAAGCAGAAATGATTGACTTCTTTGCAATCATTAAAAACCCATACTTATGGAATCAATTCCCTCACGTAGTAACAATGGCAATTACTGTAGGGGCATTTACAATTGCGGGTATAGCATCTTGGAAAATACTTCGTAAACAAGAAGTTGAAATCTTCAGAAAAGCTTTTAGAGTTTCAATTATTGCTGCTCTAATTGGTTCTACTGGATTATTCGTAACAGGACACTCTCAAATGCAATATTTAGTAAGAGAATATCCTATGAAAGTTGCAGCTGCTGAAGCTTTATATGAAGATACTGGAAATTCAGCAGCATTCTCTGTTCTAGCAACAATTGATCAGAAACAACAAAAAGCAGAACATTACCTTGAAGTTCCTGGTATGTTAAGTTTCTTAGCATATGATAAATTTGAAGGAAGCCTTAGAGGTATGAAATCTCTTCAAAAAGAAATGGATGAAAAATATTATCCAGTAGTTGGAAAACACATCGATTACACACCGCATGTACCAACAATTTATTACTCATTCAGGGTTATGTCTGGTGCTGTAGGTATCTTAATATTAATGTCATTACTTGGAACAATTTACTCATTTAAGAGAACTGAAACTAAGAAACGTTTGTTCTTACAACTTATGCCATGGACTTTACTAGTAGCTGAAGTTGCTACTGCTTGTGGTTGGATAATGGCTGAGATGGGACGTCAACCGTTCTTAATCTTTGGAGTAATGGCTACTGAATCAGGAGTTTCACCAAACTCTGGAGCATCAGTATTATTCTCGTTATTAGTATTCTGTGTATTGTATACAATCTTAGGAATTATACAATTTATCGCATTTAGATACACAATGAATAAAAAAGAAACAACTGTGAAGGAGGTAGCATAGTATGGATTGGTCAGTAGCATTGCCAAATATTTGGTTCTTACTTATTACGATACTATTTACAGGATTCTTCGTATTAGAAGGATATGACTTCGGGGTTGGGGTACTAGCTCAAGTACTAGGTAAGACTGATGAAGATAAACGTGTTTACTTCAATACAATTGGTCCTTTCTGGGATGCAAACGAAGTTTGGCTATTAACAGGTGGTGGAGCAATGTTCGCAGCTTTCCCGATCTGGTACGGTAAATTATTTAGTGGGTACTATATCGCATTCGTATTAATGTTAGTAGCGTTAATCTTGCGAGGCGTATCATTTGAATTTAGAGGTAAATTAGGTGATAATAGAACTTGGATTAAATCATTCGATATAGCAATGTTTGTTGGTAGCTTACTTCCTCCAGTATTATGGGGAGTTGCAGTAGCTAACTTCATGACAGGAGCAAACCTTGATTCTAAGAAAAACTTAGTTGATGGTTTCTTAGGTTTATTATCTCCATTCACTATCCTTGGTGGAGTAATGATGTTACTTCTTATGTTAGTTCACGGAGCACAATTCTTAGCTCTAAAAACTACAGGAGAACTAAGAAACGCAGCTCGTGCAACATCTGCATTATTATTCCCATTTGCTGCGGTAGTAACATTAGTATTTGCAATATGGGCATTATTTAAAACAGATATCTTTACAACAAACTATTATGTTGGTTTAGTACTAGCAGTAATTGCGGTAGTATTCTTCGTATTATCATTTGTTTTAAACTTTAAAGGTCGTGACTTAGGTGCATTCTTAAGTACATCAGGAACATTAGCGTTCCTAACTCTAAGTGTCTTCGCAGGTATGTTCCCACGTGCTATTATAAACAGTAATGATGTTAGTCAATCACTATTTATTTATGATGCTGCGAGTGGAGTATACACTCTAAGACTTATGACAATAGTTGCATTATTCCTATTGCCATTCGTTTTAGGATACCAAGTTTGGTCATATTCTATTTTTAGAAAACGACTAACTAAAGAAGATAAATTGGAGTATTAGTCAATGAAAAAAAAGGAAGCAAAATTAAAACTTCCTGTTAAAAAAAGTCTTACATTGACACTATTAATATTATCAATATTCGAAGCAGCTTGTATAATTATACAGGCTGCTTTTTTAGCAAAAGCCATAGTTGGGCTATTTGATAGAAACTTTGATAATGTAGTAAGAGACAGTGTTCTTTTTTTAATAGGTTTTATTTTTAGGATAGTGTTCTTACATTTACAACAATATTTTACTGAAAATCATGCTATTAAATTCGAAAAAGATATTAGAAGAAAATTACTTCAGAGTTACTTTGATTTAGGTCCTGATTTTACCTCAAGAGAAGGATCAGGAAAACTAGTAACATTAGCAATTGATGGAATAGGTAAAGTTAAACAGTATTTTGAACTAAATGTTTCAAAACAAATACGTGGAGCTATAATACCAACCTTAGTAGTTATATTTATATTTTATACAGATTACGTTTCTGCGCTAATGATAATATCTGTAATACCAGTTATCGTAATTTTCATGATTCTACTAGGAATTAATGCTAGAGATATGGCGAATAGACAGTATAAAAAATATAGAGCATTATCTAATAACTTTATTGATACAATTCGAGGAGTAGAGACGCTTAAATTTTTAGGAGTAAGTAAAAATTACTTACCTATAATGGAAAAGAAGAATAGAGAATATCGTCAGAGTACGATGAAAACACTTAGTGTTGCTTTTTTAAATAGCTTTGCTTTAGATTTTTTAACAACAATAGCAATAGCACTATTAGCAGTAAGATTAGGGATACTTTTATTAGATGGAAGTACAGTCTTATTGCCATCACTAACAGTATTATTAATAGCACCTGAATTTTTCCTTCCTATGAAACAAGCTGCAACAGATTATCATGCAACGCTTGACGGACAAATGGCATATGAAGATATCAACAGAATGATAATCGATAATGAAAATAATAAATCAGAGAAATCTTCTATTGAAAGTGTGGAAAATATTAAACTACAAAATGTAAGCTTAATAAAAGATGAGAAGAAAATTCTCGATAATATAACTTTATCAATAAACAAAGGTGAAAAGATTTGCCTTGTAGGCCAAAGTGGAAGTGGGAAAACTTCATTAATCTCAGTATTATCTGGGTTTAATGAACAGAGTGAAGGTGAGATATTAATAAATAATGAAGTTACAAACTTAAAAAATGTACATTGGTCAAACAATATTTCTTATATTTCGCAATTTCCTTATGTATTCCCAGATACAATTCGTAATAATATATTATTCTATACTAATGAAAATATAAGCGAAGATCAGTTAAGAAAAATTAGCGAGTTAGTAGGTTTAGATAAATTTATTTCTACATTATCACAAGGATACGATACTAATATTGGAGAAGGTGGTCAAGAGTTAAGTGGAGGTCAAGCACAACGTATTGCCATTGCCAGAGCTTTAATTAGTAATAGAGAAGTAATTATTTTAGATGAACCTACAAGTCATCTGGATATAGAAACAGAGTTTGAAATAAAAGAAAAACTATTAGAATTATTTAAAGGTAGAACCGTAATTATAGCTACTCATAGACTACACTGGTTGAATAATGTGGATTATGTGTTGAATCTAGAACAAGGAAAGGTTAGTGATTTTGAAAAAGTAGTTGAATTTAAAAATTCACCACGTTTTGAAGAATTGAAAGCTAATCTAGTAGGAGGTAGCTATAGTGAAAAATAATTCAATTATAAGAAAAGAAATTAAAAAGAATAAAGGCGTAATGAGTGGAGTAGTCTTTTTAGGATTAATGTCTGTTATTAGTGGAGCAGCGTTAATGTATGTATCAGGTTACTTAATCAGTAAAGCATCATTACAAATTGGAAATATTTTAATGCTACAAGTACCTACAGTACTGACAAGAACATTTTCACTATCACAATCTACATTTGCTTATATTCAAAGATTAGTAAGTCATAACTTAGTTTTAGGTATAATCGAAAAAATGCGTAGTAGGGTATATAAAATATTAGAACCTAAAGCATTAAAATTGAAGAAAGAATATAAGTCTGGTGATTTACTAGGTATTATTTCTGAAGATATTGAAAATATGCAAAATATCTATCTAAAAACAATATTCCCAAGTATTATTTCATTAGTATTATATGTACTTTTCATTACGGTAATGTTTGGCTATGATGCGAATTATGCAATCTTAGCAGCTCTATTTGGAATTTTTATAATCTTTGTAGTTCCATTTGCTTCACTTACTATTACTAGAAAGAACTTTCAAATTATGAAGGAAGCTAAGTACAACCTATACCGTGATTTTACAAGTGCGATTTTTGGACTAAGTGACTGGATTTCTTCTAATAAAGTAAATGAATTTATGGATGATTACCAAGCTAAAGAAGAAAAACTTTTACGTCGTGAAAGAAAGATTAAAACATTCGTTCACTTAAGAGAAAACTTTGTAAACATACTTGCGGGTGCCGTAGCATTCTTAATGATTTATAGTTGTTGGAATATGACTGTTAACAATGTAGTAGAAAATGTTTATATCGCATCATTCTGTATGATGGTATTATCAGTTCTTAGTGTAGCTGTAATGACAAGTGAAGCTGTGGCCCACATTCCAGGATACGAGGTTTCTATAAATAGAGTAAAAGAATTTTATGCTCAAGGAAATGACGAAAAAGTTGAAGTTGTTGATTCAATAAATTCTGAAGGAAATATTATTGATATTAAAAACTTATCTTTTGAATATGAAAAAGGCAAAACTATTTTAAATAATTTATCACTTTCTATTAAAAAAGGTGAGAAAGTAGCAATATTAGGAAGAAGTGGTGTAGGAAAATCTACATTGGTGAAATTATTAACAGGTACTTATACAGATTATCAAGGTGAGATAGTTGTTCTTGATAAAAAACCAATAGAAACAATGTTAGGTACAGAAATTTCGCTTTTAAACCAAAAACCTTACCTATTTGATATGACGATTAGAGAAAATCTTAAACTTTCTCTGCTAGATACAAAATTAGAGGAAGCTGAAATTGAAGATAAAATTAATGACAGTTTAGAAAAAGCACAACTAACTAAATTGCTTCAAAGTTTACCAGATGGTATAGATACGAATGTCTTCGAAACTGGTAGTAGGTTTTCAGGTGGAGAACGTCAACGTATTGCTTTTGCTAGAAGTATAATTCAAAATAATGAATTGTTATTACTAGATGAGCCGACTGTAGGATTAGATCCAAAGACAGAGCATGAACTATTAACTACAATTTTTGAGTCTAGTAAAGATAAAACAATTGTATGGATTACCCATCATTTAAACTCTATTGAATATATGGATAGAATAATATTTATTAAAGATGGAGAAATAGAGATGGATGGAACTCATAGTGAACTTTACGCAACAAATGATAAGTATAAGAAATTGTATGATATGGATAACATAGCGTAATAGTATTTGCAAAACTTTACAAATATAGAGCAGTTACAGGAACAAGAAAAATGACTAACACAGGTAAAGAGAAACGAGTTAGACCTATAAATTTTGATTGAAAAATGCTATAATACAACTTGTATAAAAGTATAAAGTATTTGGAGGTTTAGAATATGGAAGTAATTGCACTATTGAGATGGTAGCACTTTTGTCCAAACTCGATGTCGATAAGCATATAGACGTTGAAATTAAGCTGGATGAGCTGGATTTGACAAGTGCGGAGAGTAAAGCAACATATGCTCAAATCAAAGAATATGT
>NZ_CAUPZX010000008.1:0-48034 GCF_963515875.1 uncultured Gemella sp.
AAATCGATTTTGTCGAGTCACCCCCGCACAGTTTATTAGATATCTAAAAAGCTTTATAAAGCGAATTTAGATATCAATAAACCACTGCGTCTATGAGTTTTCATAAACACTTTGTTAAACTTTAGGACTTTTGGGTCAGCCCCTATTCTGCTAAGTAAGCACGTAGCATCCAAGCATTTTTTTCTAATTGAGTTTTTAATCCTAATGCTAAGTCAGAAGTACCTTGATCTCCTTCTTCTTCTGCTACACTCATAAGTTTAGTAAGGTCACCAATTAATAATTCGAAATCGTGGAATACAGCTGCTACCATTTCAGAAGTTGTTTCTTTTTCGGTTGCCTCTTGAATTGTTGCGATTTCTAAAGCTCCTTTTAGAGTAGAAACTGGACGACCACCGATTGCTAATAGTCTTTCAGCAACTTCGTCTAAAGATTCAGTTGTGTGGTTATAGTAGTTTTCAAATACTTCGTGTAGTGTGTAAAAGCTACGTCCAGTTACATACCAGTGGAAGCTGTGTAATTTTGTGTATAATACTGTTAAGTTTGCTACAAGTTTGTTTAATTCTGTTTTACGTGTCATTTAAATTTTCTCCTTTATTTTTTGATTTTATGTCTAAATTATAGCACTGTTATTGCTTGATGTAAAGCTTATAGCTTTTTAATAGTTATTGAGAATTATTCTCTGAAAAGAAGCTTGATTTAATAATGTTTCCTATAGTGAAAAATATAATTGATAATCAATATCTATTGTTAGATAACAAAATAATTGAAATAGTTGAAATATAGTTAACAAGTTGATAAAATTAAAGATGAAAGGAGCGAATTTATGGCGAAATTCTGTATTTCTTTAATAAACTTATATAGACGATATATTTCACGTTATACAAAACCGACGTGTAGATTTTCTCCTACGTGCTCTACATATGCAGTAGAAAGTTATAAACGATTTGGATTTTTTCTTGGAACTTATTTAACTGTAAAGAGACTTTTAAAATGCCATCCTTTTTACAAGGGAGAATATTTTGATAATGTTCCTTTATTTAAACGAGATATATTTAAATTTAAAAATAAAAAATAAAGAGGGAGTGACTCAAAAATCGAGATTTCGTAGAAATGAGATTTTGTCGAGTCAGCTCCTTCTTTATATAGGGCGGAATTGTTTATTTGGATAAAAATTTGGAACCGTTGATTGAGTTTGCTGGATTTTAAAGGGGTTATTCCAACAAAATAACTATTCTAAAATTTTCTAATTATATTATTTGTGAGGTAAATCCTCATTGTTATCCACAAATGTCAATTATATTGCAAGAGTGAGGTAAATCCTCATTATTATCCACAAATGCAAAGTTTTATTGTTATTTATCAATGCTATTTCCAGCATCTAACCATGCGGCAATTCCGCCCGGGAATCTATAGACGTTTTTGTAACCTGCTTCTTTAGCTAGAACAGCTCCGACGTGACTTCTCTCACAAGCGACAAATCCACAGTATATCACAATTTTTTTATCTTTATTATTCCCTAGAGCTTTTAAAAATGCATCTTTTTCTTCTGGTTTCAAATCTTTCATTTCTTTAGGTAAACCAGCGTTAATCGCACCTTTAATTTTTGTGCTTGAAAATCGATCGGCAGGTATAGTGTTAATTAAAATCATATCTTCTTTGTTGTCGATTGATTTTTTCAACTCATCTGCACTAATTAGGTTGTAGTCACCTGTTTTTGTTGCTTTAACAAGTTTGATAGATGCTTTTTCAACTTCATTTTCTTTTCCGTCTTTTGCAGATCGATTTAGCCCATCTCCACTACTACATCCTACAAGAGATGCAGAAAGTAAAATACTTGATAAAATCAAAAGTAGTTTATTATTTTTCATAGGTTTATCCCTCCATTTATTTCACTTTTATTATAACACAAAACAATGGTATTTTAAACTATTTATAAGAAAAAAATTATTTAATTTAAATTATTTAACAAGGATAGATTTCTTTATTTAATTATATGTAAACATAAAATTATGATTTTAAACATAATAAAAATAATAAAAAAATTATAAATTTATAATTATCATAGAAATATAATCATACTAGAGGATTAAGGTTTTTATGTAAAAAATAAACTCTATTGACGAATTCACGGTAATAGAGTTTTAGTATTTATCTTGAAAAAAATTTATTAGATACTACTATTTATTTATTATTTTTTTTATAAACTTGAGAACTTTTAATTTAATAGTAGTATTTTTGTGAGATAGTGTTTTCTTGATTAAACTAGATAACTTAGGTTTATCTCCATTATTTCGATTAGCTAACATTTCTTTAACGAAATCAGGCATTTCAATCTTTTCACCATCTTTTTTATTAGCCAACATTTTTTTAACAAAATCAGGCATTTCGGGTTTATCACCATCTTTTTTGTTTTCTAACATTTTTTTAACGAAATCAGGCATTTCTGCTTTAGATTTATCCATTTCGTTAAATGTTGTTTTCTCAGGATTGTGATAAGTAAAAGAATTATTTTTATTAGCTTCTATGGTTGATACTAAAGCTCCAATTAAACGTGGATCGTCGTTTGGCATAGGAGGGCGGTGGTAAGTAACTCCAAATTTCTCGCAAAGCTCACGACATTCAATATCATTATCAAAAAGTATTTCAATATGTTCGCTGATAAAACTTATAGGTGCAAATATATAGTGATTTGGATGATTTGTTTGTTCTTTTAAATATTCAAGAACATCAGGTTTAATCCAAGGTATACCTATTTCGCTTTCACTTTGCCAAGTATTTGTATAATTATCTTTGTTTAAACCTAGTTTTTCAACAATAAGTTTAGTCATGTCGAAAATCTGGTCAACATATGGATCATTGTATTTTAGTGCAATTTCAGGAACGCTATGAGCAGAAAAAATAACTTTAAAACTGTCGTTTTTTACTTTTTCATCAATAATTTTTTTAATTTCATCAGCCCAGAATTCAATAAGTTTTTCTTCTTTATACCAAGATTTGATTATGTTGAATTTGATTTTATTACTCTTGATGAATTTTTCATATCCCATAATAGAATAGAATGAGTAGTGTGGTTCTAGTATCAAGCATATGCATTCTTCGATACCATCATTTTCCATATTTGAAATTATATCAGGAATATAAGGGTTTGAGAATTTGTTTGCGAAATATACTTGATAGTCATTTTGAACAACTTGTTTTAGAAGCTCAACTTCTTTAAGAGTTATTTCTTGAAGTGGAGAACCTTCGATGCGAAGGTAATTTTCTAGAAGTGTATTAATTTCTTCGTCATCAGGTCTTACACCCCTTCTAATATTAGTGAAAAAGTTAGCTACTCCTTCGAATGAATATTCTTCAGGTGTCCCATATGTCATAACTAAAATAGCTTTTTGCATTTTTTAACCTCTCTGTATAGTGTAGTATATACGATTATATCATCTTTTGTATTAAAACACACGTATTTGAACACTGGAACAGATAACTATTATCGATTACTAATGTTATATAATTAATATTATAGTTTATGTGTTGTTATAGCGTGAAGGATAAGTTGGTAATTAATGTATTATAAATTAATTTTACTATAAATTATGTGAAATTTTTAAAATACTATTGCAAAAACAGTTGAAAAGGTATAATATAAAAGATAACTAAAAAGTTTGCTAATGAGAGAGTTTGAAAGACTCTGATAGAAAAATATAGAATAAGGAGGAAGTATAAATTGAGGAAAAGAATATTAGGAGCGGTAACATTTCTTGCAGCTATAGGTGGTGTTATTTATATGAAAAACAACCCTAAATACAAAGAAATCGTAAGAATCGTAAAAACAGCAGATGCACGAGGTTTTTATGAGAAATTAATTTTAGAAAAGGATAAATTGGCCTTTACTGCAAAGGCAAAAATTAATGATTATAAAATTGATTATGAAAGCATTAGGAATGTGGGAGAGAAAATCTATGCGAGATTAATTGTCAATAATGATGAAAAACTTAATATTGATACAGTGCTTAATGAAAAAGATATTAATATTGAAGAAGTGGCACATTCAGAAAAACTGGATGAATTATTAAAAAAATAGCAGTTAAGGGGGCAGAAAATGATTTTTTTCATTTTTCTGCCCCCTTAACTTGGATTTTTTTGGATAAGTATGTTAAAATTTATTTAGAAAACATTTTATTAGGGGTATTGAAATGGAATTATATAGAAGAGAGTTGTATTTGAAAAGAATAAGAAATTTTTATGATAGTTCAGATATAATAAAAGTAATTACAGGTGTTAGGCGTTGTGGGAAATCTTCTTTGTTAGAGGTTGTCAAATTAGAACTTTTAGAAAGAGGAGTACAAGAAGAAGATATAATTTTTATTGATTTAGATAGTAAGAAGTATAGAAAGGTAAAAGATGCAGATAAATTGGAAGAAGTAATTGATGATTTATCGGTAACTCAAAATTTAAAATATATATTTATAGATGAGATCCAAAATGTTGAAAATTTTGAAGAAATAATTAATGCATATAGAACAGAAGGACACTATTCTATTTTTATTACTGGTTCTAACTCATATTTATTAAGTGGAGAGTTAGTAACTAAGTTAACTGGAAGGTATATAGAGATAGAAATGTTTCCGTTAAATTTTTTTGAATATATGGAGATGAAAAGATTCTATAATAAAGTTGTTAATGATAATTTGCAATATGAGCTGAATAATTATATTCATGATGGAGGTTTTCCAAGAAGTATTTTTATAAATGAGATTGCAGATAAGAGAATGTATGTGTCATCTATTGTTAGAGAAATATTTGAAAAAGATATAAAACAAAGGGTAAAGGTTAGAAATGTTGAGGCTTTTAATGTAGTTAGAGATTTTGTAATAAATAATTATGGAGCAACTTTGAGTGTAGCAAGTATACATAGAGCTTTACAAGGAAATGGATTGATAATAAAGAGAGAAACTATTAGTAGATATATAGATGAATTAGTAAAGTCAAAAATTTTATATCAATGTGATAGGTTTGATATGAAGTCTAAGCGTTCTTTAGCAGGAGAAAAGAAATATTATTTGGCTGATACAGCATTTTATTTCGCTATGAATACGGACAATAGAATTAATTATGGTCCAGTTCTGGAGAATATTGTGTATGTATATGCTAGAAGTAATGGGTATAGTGTTAGTGTTGGAAGAATAGGAAAGTTAGAATGCGATTTCATCTTACGTGATTCAGATATGAATTATTCATATATTCAAGTTGCGTATACTATAAATGAAAGTTTAGAAACGGCAGCTCGAGAATTTAAGCCATTAGAAATGATAAAAGATAATTATCCAAGATATCTAATGACTACCGATTATTTGTTCCAACAAAACAATGGTATAAGACATGTAAATTTATTAGAGTATATAAAAAATAATAATAAGTTTTAAAAATAGCAGTTAAGGGGGCAGAAAATGATTTTTTTCATTTTTCTGCCCCCTTAACTTGGATTTTTTAGAATAAGTATGTTAAGTATTTCCTAGAAAATTTATAAAAAAGGAATCATCCATTACAGTAAGGTGAATGTAATGGATGATTTTTCATGGTTAATTTAATTGGTTTTATAATATTATGCGAAACGGCTTCGAATGCTAGCTGGTATAGATTTATAAACACTTTTAGTAACGAAGAATAAAATAGTTACTAAAACACCTTTTAGTAGGTTGAATGGAACGATACCAACAGCTACAATAGTTTTCACGTTAGTTAAGATATCGGCTAAATTCATAATATATCCGTATGCTGGAAGTAATACGAAATAGTTAAGTAGAGACATGAATAATGTTATAGCTAAAGTCCCTAAAACACCGCCAATAATAGTTTTTGTAGTACCTTTTTTGTAGAATAATACGATAATGCTAATAAAAGTAAATTCTACAACGATATTAGCAATTGAACCGATTGGTTCATGCGACAATAAGGCGAAGTGCAAAAAGTTTTTTAAGAATGACACTAAAAGTGCATCTTTATAACCTAATAACAATAACGCCATGAATAGTGGTATAAACGTGAAATCAAATTTTAGAAATGGTGGCAAGAATGGCACAGCAAAACTAAAAAAAGATAGAAGTAGAGCAATAACTGCAAGCATTCCACTTAAAACAAGCGAATGAACATTTTTTTTGTACATATTAAATCCTCTTTCCTATCTTCATAGGCAAAAAATAACCGCAATATAATTTTAGAAAGGGTGTGATTTAAAACGCATTAGAAATAAAAAACACCACTTTAAAAAAATTAAAGCGGGACTGAAAGGTATGAAAAATAAGCGTTGCACAATACATTGTATGACAAATATACATATGCAGTAAGGTTATATGTGCAAGTTTATTAATTCTATATCTTCTATCATCCAGACTATACTGTCGGTTTTGGAATTTCACCAAATCAGCTTTCGCTCGCGGACTTTAACCGCCGGTCGGGAATTTCACCCTGCCCCGAAGATAAATAATTTATTTATTATAGGTTAATTATAAACTGAAGTAAACTAGTTGTAAAGAGAAAAGTCTTAAAAAATTTTTTTAACATAGATAAAAACGGGAGTGACTCAAAAATCGTTATTTTCAAAATTTATTTATTGATGCTCCCGCTTTAATTATTTATTGTTTTATTATTCTACTGTTACTGATTTAGCTAAGTTACGTGGTTTGTCTACGTCTAATCCTTTAGTGTAGGCTGCATAATATGCGAATAATTGTGTAACTACGATACTTGCGATTGGAGCAAGATCTTCATTTACATTTGGAATTGCGTAGTCGCCTTTGCGGGCTAATTTTTCTAATGTAATGATTAGAGTATTAGCACCGCGGCTAGCCACTTCGCTTACGTTACTACGTGTGTTTAAGTCTAATTTAGCACTTGTGATAAGAGCTACTACCGGTGTTCTTTCTTCGATAAGGGCGATTGTGCCGTGTTTCAATTCTCCTCCGGCAAATCCTTCTGTTTGAATGTAAGAAACCTCTTTAAGTTTTAAAGCTGCTTCACATGCACTGTAGTAGTCGATTCCGCGTCCGATATAGAATGCATTACGCTCTGTGAATAAGTTTTTAGCTAAGTCTTTGATAGTTTTAGTATCATCTAAAATTGATTCTATTGCTGAAGTAATTACTGATAATTCTTTCTCAATATTAAATTTTGGTTGTTTAGCAATTTGTTTTGCAACCTCATATGCTAGTATACTTAATGTTGCGATTTGTGCAGTATATGCCTTAGTAGATGCAACGGCAATTTCAACACCTGCATGAAGTAATAATGTATAATCACATTCACGAGATAGAGTTGAAGCATCAACATTAGTAAGTACTAAGAATTTATAATTCTCATTTACACTGCGTAATTTTGTAAGCACGGCACGAAGGTCGGCTGTTTCTCCTGATTGAGAAAGGAAAATAAACATTGGTTTTTTAGATAATAATGGTACGTTATAAGCAAATTCTGATGCTAAGTGTACTTCTGTAGGGATACCGGCCCATTTTTCAAAATAGTTTCTTCCTACTAAACCTGCATTATAACTAGTACCGCATCCAATAATGTATAATCTATCAGCTTCTTTTACGTTTTTAACAATTTCGTTATTAATATTCACATCATGTCCGTCAAAGTAGTGAGAGATGATATTACGCATTGCTCCTACTTGTTCATGAATTTCTTTAATCATATAGTGTTCGTGGATACCTTTATCGATTTCTCCAGCGTTTAAGTTAGTTGAGAAACTGTCACGTTCTATAGTACTACCTTCTTTATCTTCGATAGTTACGCTATCTTTTTTTACAATAACAAACTCGCCATCATTGATTTCTAAGAAGTTGTTAGTGTATTTAATCATTGCTAAAGCATCACTACCAACATAGTTTTTGTTTTCTTCTCCTAGTCCGATAAGAAGTGGACTTTTATTTTTTGCTACATATAATGTGTCTTTATCTTCTGTGTCGATTAAACAAAGTGCATAAGATCCTTGTAACTTAGATACAGCTTTTTTGAAAGCTTCTTTAGTATCAAGACCACGATTGCTATAAACTTGTACTAACTGAACGATAACTTCGGTATCAGTTTCAGAAACGAGTTTTACACCTTTGAAAAATCTTTCTTTAAGTTCTTGGAAGTTTTCAATAACTCCATTGTGAACTAAAATAAAACGTTTGTTGAAGCTTTGGTGGGGGTGAGAGTTAGTTGTGTTAACTCCACCATGAGTAGCCCAACGTGTATGCCCAATACCTAATTCTAGGTGAAGACCTTCAGGGATTAGGGTTTCTAGGTTTTTAATACGACCTACAGATTTAGTAATGCTAGCCTCCCCGTTAACGACACCAGCAATACCAGCTGAGTCGTATCCGCGATACTCAAGACTGATAAGTCCATCGATTAAAAATTTAACTCCATTTGCTTCTCCAACAAATCCTACAATTCCACACATATAAAAAATTCCTCGCTTTTTTCTTTAATTTATTTTTATAGAAAGTACTATAAAGTTTTATACCTTTGCTCAAATATATTATACTTCTTTAAGTTTATGTAAATCTTGAAAGAAGACATAATGAGCTTATAGAGAGGTGATAATGATTTTGAAGGGCGGGTATTTCACCGTTGTTCCTAAAGATACAAAGGTACACCCCAGCAGTGGCAACTAAAGTTTTTTACGTCATTCTTCCTTAAAAACTAAGTCGGGAGCGACTTAACAGATTTTGTGAAATATTACACTTTTACTTGCCTAACTATTTCGTCGTCTCTTCGTTCCTAGAAATATTAAGATCTACCCCAGCAGTGGCAACTAAAGTTTTTAGCGTCATACTTCCTTAAAAACTAAGTTGCTGTTGCATACGCTGCACCTATGAGTTAATCGTTAGGTTTCTTGAATCCAGAAGATGAAAAGAAACCTTATCGAGTAACTTAGACAACAGCTACTCAAAATATAAGGAATGAAATGACGAAATATTTTGTTAGTAGCCACTGTAAGTATCTTGTCGTCACTGCGTTCCTAAAGATACAAAGGTACACCCCAGCAGTGGCAACTAAAGTTTTTTGCGTCATACTTCCTTAAAAACTAAGTTGCTGTTGCATACGCTATATCTAAATATTTCGTCGTCTCTTCGTTCCTAGAAATATTAAGATCTACCCCATTGTACATTATCTAACGAAACTCTCTGGTTCCGAAAAAGCATCCGCCGAATTTTCGATAACTTTTTTCCTCGTCAACTAAATTCAATTTAACCCTTAGAACTTAGTTCGGGCGCTATAACTATAATGCAAATTTACCTCCTAATTTTTATCGTATATACTATTATACTAAATGAAAAGATTATTGTAAAATCAAAGGATTTCTAATACTGAATGATTAAATTTAAAAAGTTTCTAGTAATAATTTAACTCTAAATTTTATATGTTGAATATAGAGTAAGTTAATATCTCAATAAAAAAACCTACTCACCATATTGGTAAGTAGGTTTAGTCTATTATTGTTGTTTTTGAGTATCAGTTGCTACTTCTTTAGCATTTTTTACTTGATTTGGTAGGCTGATTTCTTTAACACTGTTAACATTTGAGTATTTGATGTTTTGTTTAATTTTCATCGTTGTAGGAGTTGGAGTATTTTTAGTTGCAAGCTCCATAGTAACTTCGTTAGTAACAGGAGCGAAGTCTTTAGTAACAACAAGTTTGATTGAAACATTTTTAAATTCTACGTTATTAAATGCTTCAGCATTAACTTCATTTCCTGAAGATGCGTTAGCTACGGCTACCATAAGTTCTTTAAATTGGTCTCCACTTCCAGTGAATGTTAGTACGTAGTTTCCATTTTCTTCTGTTTTCTTGAAATCTTTGCTGATTTTTTTATAGAAATCTAAAATTTGTTCAGAGTTAGCAATTTTTTTTAGGTTCTCAAATTGAGCCGTAATATTGTTGTTTGCACTTTTTACCCACTCATCTTGTCCTGTTGATTTTGCATAAGCAGTACCGTCTTTAATGTAAAGTTCAAGTGTTTGAGTTTGATCTTGAGCTTTTACTTCTGTAGTAGCTTTCATTGAAAATGGATCGATAATTAGAGAACCCGACACAGTATTTTCGACTGTTTGAGTTTGTTCACCGACTAAGATTTCAGAGCTGTTAGTTGCTACAAAGTCTGTACTTTTTAGATTTTTAGATGCTTCTATTGATTTATTGATAATCTGTTCAGTAGAAGCGCCTGTGCTACAAGCAGCTAAAGTAACTGACAGGATAACTGTTGCAATAATCAATAGATATTTTTTTAATGATTTTGTCATGTGTCTCTCCTTAACTTTAAGTAAAATAGACGAGAATAGTCTATTTCAATAAATTTTAGTTTTATAGGATTATTCTACCATATAATAAAGTATATTACTACACTATAAGCATATTTTTAAAATATCTGTAATAAATAGAATGTGATAAAGAGGATGTTTTTGTTTTTATTTTATGAATCCATAATATTTTTTGAGAAAATCATAAATTATCTATTGACTTATATCAATGATGGATATATAATTATATCAAAGATAGATATATTGATGATTGATATAAATAAAAATTATCTCTAATTAAGTTAGGAGGGATAAAATGGCGAAGTTAAGCCCTTATGAAACGGGCGAATTAACGGATAGTATATTTTTTACACTTCTAGTTTTAACAGAACCTATCCATGGTTATTTAATAATGCAAAAGGTTGCGGAGATTACAGATAATAATATTATTATTGGCCCTGCGACAATGTATACGACTTTAGGTAAGATGGTTTCTGTAGGCTGGATAGAAGATAAAGAAATTGATAATTCCAAAAAAGAATATCATATCACTCCAAAAGGTATGGAAGTTTTGGGGGAAAATTTAAAACTTCGACAGTTTTTACTAGATGTAGCTAAGAAGTTTATAGGTGGTGGAAGTGATGAGTAAATATAAGGTGATACATACATTCGCTTTAACAAATAAAAGACTCATGAGAAAGATAGAAAGATATAGTGGTAGAGGGTGGCACTTTAAAAAGTTTCTGGGATTCTTAATTTTATTAGAAAAAGGAGAAAAAGTAAATTATAAATACGAATTGGTATATGATAAAAAGTTCGATGTTGAACGTGAAGATTTCTACAGATTTAATGGCTGGGAAGTAGTTAGAAATGGTATTTTTTGGCAGATATTACGTGGTGAACCTACGGCAACTACATTATATACAGATAATTTGAGTGAAGAATACATGTGGCTATATAGAATAAGATTTAATGCGAAAATCATGTTAGGATGCTTTCTTATAGCTTTGGTGGCGCACATAATAAATGAATTTTTAATGGCATCTGAAGTAATAGATTTTATTTTAGGAATGTTTTTTGGATTTGGTCTAGGACTAGGTGCTGTAAATATAGCGTTCTTTATAAAATATTTATTTTTGAAGAGAAGAAAGGATTGAATTTATGAAGTATAAATATGTTCCGGTATTTATAAGCTATGATAAAGTAGCGGATAAAATGAATCTCCTTGCTGCTGAGGGATATGAATATGATAAAGAGGCTATAGTGGCAATTAGAATGAAGAAAGTCACAGAGACTAGCGATAAGCAATATAAGTTTATCTTTGATAAACAGTTTACACCAGAGATAGAAGAGTATTATAAAGCGAGTGGTTGGAAGCTTCATAAGTTTCAAGTTTATAATTTGTTTAGGCTAGCTGAAGGAACTTCGAGTTCGTATCCGATATATACTGATACTGAGACGGAATTAGAAATTGCTAAATATAGATTGTTGAGATTTATAGTTTTGTTTATTTTAATAAATATAATAGGGGTGTTGTATTTTACTAATATTAAATGGGTAATTAATAGTGGAATACCTGATATACTAGCCATGTTAATAGGTGGATTAATAGGTGGTATATTTGGTTACTGTATAGGTGGACTTGGAATGTTTTTACCGAAATATTTTAAGTTAACAAAAGAAATAAAAAATAATGAAGAATAAAAAGGGAATTTAACTTTTAAAAAGTTAGAAAGAGAGGTATGGACTATGATTTTAGAATTTAAAAATGTAGAGAAAAGTTTTGGAAATAAGCAGGTTCTTAAAGGGGTTAGCTTCACGGCAAAAAGTGGAGTGGCTAATGGATACCTTGGACGAAATGGTAGTGGTAAAACTACAAGTTTTAGAATACTGTTAGATATATTTAAGCCAGATAAAGGTGAGATTTTATTAGATGGGAAACCTTTAGATCACAGTAAGGTGAAAATTGGGTATTTACCAGAAGAACGTGGGATGTATGATGGTGTTGGACTAGTAGATCAACTTACGTACTTTGGAATGTTAAAAGGTATGAAGAAGAAAGCCGCGCAAACAGAAGCGAAAAAATGGTTAGAGTACTTTGAATTAGAAGATAATAAACAAGCACTAAAAACATTATCTAAAGGTAATGCACAAAAAATTCAAATTATTCAAAGTGTAATGAATGATCCAGATATTCTTGTTTTTGATGAGCCGTTCAGTGGACTAGACCCGGTGAATGTATCGAAGTTAAAAGAAATAATTACAGATTTTATTAAAAAAGATAAACTTGTTATTTTCTCATCTCACCAAATGCCAGTTGTGGAAACATTCTGTGAGGATATTAATATACTAGAAAAAGGGAAAATTACTCTAAGTGGTAATCTAGATTATATTAAAAAACAATTAGGACACGGAAAAATGATCTTGAGTGTTAGTGGTTTTGAGAAAGAGGAACTGCTTGCTAATCTTAGAGCTGTACCACTAGATATTGAGTATTCATTAGTACCAGAGGGAGTGCTTCTTGATTTTAAAGAAGAAGGAGCTAAAAAAGAACTTTTAGCAAGATTAGCTGGAAGTACGTTTAATATAGAAGAATTTAAACTTTATAAACCAACGTTAGAAGAGATTTTCAAAGAACAGGTAGGTAAGTAATTATGAAAAATTTTAGTACAGTATTTAATTTTGAATTAAAACAATTTTTTGCAAAAACATCAACAAAGGTTATTATGGCAGTATATTTCATTATAGCTATAGGTATAACATTCATACCGTCGATTGCGAACAGTAATCTTTTTAAAGGTGATAGTAACGATAATTTCACGCGTAGTGCATATGTTGTAAAAGATGCAAATATTAAATTAGATGATCTAAAAGAAGCTAAAAAATACGATAGTAAAGAGGCTTTAGAAAAAGACATTAAAGCTAAAAAATTAGATGAAGGTATCGTTTTAACTAAAGATAGTTATGAATATTTATCTAGACAATCTATCTTTAGTAAAGATAGCAGTGAATTCAAAGAAGCTTTCGGAAAGAATGTAGAAAAATTAGTCTATAAACAAAATGGTTTAGATTATGATAAAGTAACTAACGTGAAATCACATCTACCTCAACCTGTACCTGTGAACGTAAGTGGAGATTCTGATGCTCAAACTCAAGTAGTAAATGTTGTAGTAGTTTATGCGCTTACATTCATCGTTTATATGACAGTGATTCAATTCGGTAGTGTAGTTGCAACAAATGTTGTTAAAGAAAAAAGTAATAGAGCTATGGAACTATTAGTAGTCACTGTAAATCCTAGAACGTTAATTTTAGGAAAAGTACTAGCTTTATCTGTTGCGGTACTTATTCAAATGGGCTTAATCATAGGTGGTTTATTTGCAGGTCTAAAAATTAATGGTTCTAGATATAGCGATAATATTAAACACATTATAGAAAACATAGACTTGAAAGTCCTTGGTGTAGGATTACTGTTTGCTTTAACTGGCTTTGTAATGTTTATGTTCATGTATGCGGCATTCGCTTCACTAGTTAGTAAGATTGAGGATGTCAACGGAGCGATAACTTTACCGATGTTAACATTTATGGGTGCATTCTTTGCGAATTACTATATTATGGGTTCAAGTGGAGATACTAAAATTGCAGAGATTTTATCATATGTTCCATTCACATCATATTTTGTAATGTTTACGCGTTATGCGATAAGTCACGTTTCTATTCAAGAATTAGGGTTATCTTATGGTATATTAGCTGTAACTACATTACTTGTAGCATTTGCGAGTGTTAAAGTATATAGATTAGCAACATTAAGATATGGTCAAAAATTAAACTTCTTCAAGTTGTTATTTGGTAAATAGGAGAAAATATTGATGAAAAGATTCAAAAAATTCAAATTTTGAGTCTTTTCTTTTTTATTTTTATTGTATAAAAGGTTATAATTAAGTATAAAAAATTATGTGAAATAAGGAGATTATTTAATGAGTGAACTGAAAAGAACGATAGGCTTTATGCCGGCTTTTATGACAGTAATAGGTTCAGTAATAGGAGCAGGTGTGTTTTTTAAAGCTGCTGTTATTTATAAAACTACAGGGACGATGAGTCTAGGATTACTAGCGTGGGTTCTTGCTGGTATTATTACTATCTGTGCCGGTCTTACTGTTGCAGAACTTGCGGCATCTATTCCTGAAGTAGGAGGAATGGTCGTTTGGATAGAGAGAACTTATGGGAAAACTGCAGCATTCTTATTAGGATGGGCTCAGTCGGTGATTTATTTCCCTGCGATGATAGCGGCTCTTGCGGTTATCTTTTCTACACAAGTTTTAAATTTATTAAATTTAGATAAAACGTGGCATCTTCCTATAGCCATTGCTGCTGCAACATCATTAATGTTTTTAAACTTTTTAGGTGGAAAAATTGGAGGAATGATTCAGACGGTAGCTACCATTTGTAAATTAATCCCATTAATAGTAATTATTGCATTTGGATTATTCCAAAGTGATTCACAACCGTTGCAATTATTCCCTGTAGAAGCGGGGAAAGATATTTCATTCGCTAGTGGACTAGGTGGAGCTTTACTTGCTGCGATGTTTGCCTATGAAGGTTGGACGAATGTAGGAAGTATGGCAGGAGAGATGAAAAACCCTAAAAGAGATTTACCAAGAGCAATTTTCTTAGGACTTGCAGTTGTTATGGTTGTATATGTACTTATAAATGTTGCTTACCTTATGACTTTACCATTAGATCATGTTGCAGGTAATCAAACTGTAGCCAGTGAAGTAGCTGCAAAGTTATTCGGTGGTATTGGTGGTAAAATTATCACAATTGGTATACTGATAAGTGTATATGGGGCGATTAACGGATTCTCAATGGCTGGGATTCGAGTACCTTATGCAATGGCAAAGAGTGAACAGATTCCATTTAAAAATGTATGGACGAAGTTAAACAAAGGCGCTGTGCCAGTAAATGCAGGATTATTACTTTTAGTAATAGCATTTTTAATGATGTTAACAAGTAGTTTTGATATGTTAACTGATCTATTAGTATTCGTAATGTGGTTCTTCTACACAGCAACATTCCTTGCTGTAATTATACTACGTAAAAAAGAACCGAAATTAGAAAGACCATATAGAGTGCCTTTATACCCAATAGTTCCTATAATAGCTATTCTTGGTGGAGTTTATACTTTAGTAAGTACTTTAATCTCACAAACATCATTAGCTATGGGAGGAATAGCCTTAACGTTAATAGGATTATTATTCTATACAGAATTACATAAGAAATTCAAAAAATAATAAAAAATAACATCGCATATTAGAAAACCTAGTATGCGATGTTTTGTTGTTATTTGTTTCTATTTTTATGGATTTTTTTAGAATATGTTTAATTTACGAATAAAATTTACTATTATTAACAAGTTGAAAACATTGGTGTATCAATACTTGTAAATAGTTGATTATCTAAATTTAATTTGATATAATCAAAATCGGAGAGAGAAGTTAGGGAGTGTAAAGCTTCCGATATGGATGGTGGCTACTTTTCTATGGAAGGAGATGGTGCTTATGCTCATAAGTAACAAAATCTGGACGAAAGGAGTAGCAAGTTGTCACCTTACGAAATAGTACAAACTATTATTGGTATAAATCTATTGATTGCAACAATAGTTGGAGTGTGCTTAACAGCGTTCAAAAATGACAATAAAAAATAACCATCTTTAACTTTAGCCGGTTAGATGGTTATTAAAACTATCTTATTCGAGCTACCGTCTTTAAAACGGCTCTCTCTTTTATGATTTTATTTTAACATAAATATCTAAGAAGTTCAATGAATAAATAAGGTCATAGTTAAATTTATTGAAATTTGATGAAGTTAGTAATACTACTAAAGTAAATAATATAACATCGCATATTAGAAAACCTAGTATGCGATGTTTTTATCTTATTTATTTCTATTTTCTAAGTAGTCTGCAATTGCGGCTACGTCTTTGTCTCCACGTCCAGATACGTTAACGATAATTACTTTATCTTTATCTAGTTTTGGAGCGCGTTTGATCACTTCTGCAAGAGCGTGTGAGCTTTCGATTGCTGGGATAATTCCTTCTGTTCTAGTTAATAGAAGTAAAGCATCAACAGCTTCATCGTCAGTTGCACTTACGTATTCAGCGCGTTTTGCATCTTTTAGGAATGAGTGTTCAGGTCCAATACCTGGGTAGTCTAATCCTGGAGAGATTGAGTAAACAGGTTTTACTGAACCATCTTCGTTGAATAATGCGTAAGTCTTCATACCGTCAACAACACCAACAGTACCAAGAGTAAGTGTTGCTGCATGGCGATCTGTATCAAGACCACGACCAGCTGCCTCAACTCCTAGTAATGCTACTTCTTCGTGAGGGATGAACTCAGCGAAAGCACCGATTGCATTAGATCCACCGCCTACACAAGCTACTACTAAGTCAGGAAGACGTCCTTCTTTTTCTAGGATTTGACGTTTTGCTTCTTTACTAATAACTTTTTGGAAATCTTTTACGATAGTAGGATATGGGTGAGGACCAACTGCAGATCCTAGTACATAGAAAGTATCGTCGATGTTTTCAATCCATGCTTTGAATGCAGCATCAACAGCTTCTTTAAGAGTTTTTTCTCCTTCTTGAGCTGCGTGAACTTTTGCTCCTAGCATTTCCATTCTAAATACATTTAATCTTTGTCTTTCTACATCAAGAGCTCCCATGTAGATTTCACATTCCATACCGAACTTTGCAGCGGCAGCAGCCGTAGCTACACCGTGTTGACCTGCTCCAGTTTCAGCGATGACTTTCTTTTTACCCATACGTTTTGCAAGTAAAATTTGCCCAATAACATTGTTAAGTTTGTGTGCTCCAAGGTGATTTAAATCTTCACGTTTAAGGTAGATTTTTGCTCCTCCAAGGTGATTTGTTAAACTTTCAGCATAGTATAATGGAGTTTCACGTCCTGAGTAATCTTTTAAGTAGTGAGTATATTCTGCTAAAAATTCTTCATCATCTTTGTATTTATCATAAGCTGCCTCAAGTTCATCAAGAGCTTTTTGTACAACTTCAGGTACGAAGCTTCCTCCAAATTCTCCAAAGTATCCTTTTAAGTTGTTTAAGTTATTTTCTAAGTTTGTCATAATTGTTTATTTCCTTTCGAGTTTTTAATAAGATTTTAAAATAAATACACTTGTGTTACTCTAAAAAGGAAAGACCGTATAGAATAAATCCACACGGCCTTTTTTACGATTTTAAAACGATTTTTCTACAGCCGACATAGACACTTTTTAGAGTACACTAAAGTTGTGTCTACGTCACAAAAACATACACACAACATTATCTACGCCAGTTTTGCCAAGATTTTAAAGTTGTTGTTTGTTTCATTTGTAGTTCCTCCTAATCATTTTTGTTGGTTTTATTATACACACTATTATTCGGAAAATCAATAGTTATTTTAAAAATTTTCGGAAAATTATAAGAAAATTCTTGTTGGATAATGATAATTCTATAATAGGGTGCAGTTTCTTGGATGAAATCTATACTGTTATAACAGATTTTTCATCAAGTATAATACAATATATATTTTCAAAAATACTCATCTAGAAAATAAAGATTTGATTGTTTTTTCTTGTTAGAACAGCGATATTGTAATTTTTATAACAGATTAAATGGGTTAAATTTATTACTATTTAGATGATATATTTATTGATATTTCGTATTTTTTATTGTAAAATATTGATAGTGATAATTATTATCATAGAATAAAGAAAAGAGGTATGAACAAATGAGTAAAATTGTAGTAGTTGGAGTAAACCATGCAGGAACAGCATGTGTTAACAAAATTTTAGCAACGTATGGTGATAAAAATGAAGTGGTAGTTTTTGACCAAAACTCAAATATTTCATTTTTAGGATGCGGAATGGCTCTATGGATTGGAAAGCAAATTTCAGGTCCAGAAGGATTGTTTTATGCTAGTAAAGAATCTTTAGAAGAAGCAGGAGCAAAAGTATATATGAACTCTCCTGTTGAATCTATTGACTATGACAAAAAAGAAGTACACGTACTATTAGATGGGAAAACAAAACACGTTGAAAGTTACGATAAACTAATATTTGCGACTGGATCGACACCTATCTTACCTCCAATTAAAGGAGCAGAAATTGTGCCAGGGAATAGAGAGTTTAAAGCTACATTAGAGAATTTGCAATTTGTTAAGTTATACCAAAACTCTGAAGAGGTAATTAATAAACTTAATGCTGATCCAGATATCAAACGTGTAGCAGTGGTAGGTGCAGGATATATTGGTGTAGAACTTGCAGAAGCATTTGAACGTTTAGGAAAAGAAGTAACTGTAGTAGATATAGTAGATACATGTCTTGCTGGATATTATGATCCTGAGTTTTCAGATTTAATGAAGAAAAATCTAGAAGAACATGGTATTAAATTAGCGTTTGGACAAAAGGTAGAAGCTATTGAAGGTGACGGAAAAGTTGAAAGATTAATTACAGATAAAGAAACATTCGATGTAGATATGGTTGTATTAGCTGTAGGTTTCCGTCCAAATACTGCACTAGGTGATGGGAAAATTGAATTATTCCGTAATGGTGCATTCTTAGTTAATAAAAAACAAGAAACAAGCATAAAAGACGTGTACGCTATTGGAGATTGTGCAACTGTATATGATAACGCAGTTGGAGATACTAACTACATTGCCTTAGCATCTAACGCAGTTCGTACTGGATTAGTTGCAGCTCTAAATGCTGGAGGTGATGGAGATGTAGTTGAATCAGCAGGTGTTCAAGGTTCAAATGGTATTTGTATCTATGATCTGAAAATGGTATCTACTGGTTTAACATTAGAAAAGGCAAAACGATTTGGTTATAATGCAGCTGTAACAGAATACACAGACTTACAAAAACCAGAATTTATTGAACATGATAACCATGAAGTAAAAATCAAAATAGTATACGATAAAGATAGTCGTGTAATTTTAGGAGCACAAATTGCATCTAAAGAAGATATTTCAATGGGAATTCACTTATTCTCATTAGCTATCCAAGAGAAAGTAACTATCGAAAAGCTTGCTCTTACAGATATTTTCTTCTTGCCACACTTTAACAAGCCATATAACTACATTACTATGGCAGCTTTATCAGCAAAAGAATAATAGATAAAAATTTTTAAAAATAGTACTGTTTAAGAATACTAAATTACAAAAAAATTTATATAGAAATTTATAGATACAATGGTTTATTAATATCTTGACTCGCTTTTTAGATATCTAATAAACGGAGTGGGGGTGACTCGACAAAATTGATTTCTACGAAATCATGATTTTTGAGTCATTCCCATTTTTATCTTAAAAATTTTTTGAAAAAGTGATATAATATAGCAGTACATAGTTCGATGTGGAGGTGCAATTTGAAATTATCGGTATTAGCCAGCAGTAGTAGTGGAAATAGTATCTATATAGAGCATAATGATTTTAAATGCTTAGTAGATGCTGGTCTAACTGGGAAAAAAGTAATAGAGAACTTAGCTCAGATTGAGCGAGATATTAAAGACATTAACGCAATTTTTGTAACTCATGAGCACATAGATCATATTAAAGGAGTAGGAGTTTTAGCTAGAAAATATAATATACCTGTGTATGCTAATAAGCTTACTTGGCAAAATATGACGAAATGTGGTGAAATTAGCTCGGATCTTAAGTATCATTTTGAAAAAGAGGAAAGTAAAATTTTTGGTGATGTAGTTGTTAATAGTTTTGGTGTCAGTCATGATGCAATTAATCCGCAATTTTACACTTTCGAATGTGAAGGGAAAAGAGTAAGTATCCTTACAGATACGGGATATGTATCTGATAAGATGATAGATTATGTGAAGGACTCTCATACGATTGTTTATGAGAGTAATCATGAGGAAAATGTTCTGCTAAGTGGACCGTATCCATGGTCAACTAAACAACGTATACTATCAGATATGGGGCACTTGTCGAATACGGACTCTGCGAATTATTTAACGAAAATAGTAGGAGATAATACAAAAAATGTCTTCTTAGCTCACTTAAGTGAACAAAATAATACTAAAGAACTTGCCCGCATGGCAGCGGATATGACGCTTAAACACAAGGATATAGATTGTGTTTTAGAGGCGGATAAGACTATAGATTGTAATAATAAAATAGTTATAATGGACACTGATCCAGTGATCCCAACAAAAATTATAGAAATTTAGAAGAATATCGATGTGCAGGATAACGTGTATGTCGATATTCTCTAGTATAGCTAGCGATTAATTTGTAGATGTTTTGAATATTAATGGTATGTTTTATATACGAGGATGAAGGCATCCTCTGTAAATAGTCAGAAAATTCTAGTTTTTTTACTATGAATTTTTTCTTTTTTATTGCTTTTTTTCGAAAAATTTTATAATATAGTATTATGCATTTTTTAAAAATTATTAGCTTTTAAAAAAGTTATAATTTATAGAACAATATTAAACACAAGAAATTAAATTTTGAATTTGTATTTATTTTTATATGAAAGTTATTGGAAGGAGATAGGTGAATGGAAAAACTATTAGAGATTAAAAATCTAGAGACAGCATTTAGAATTAAAGATGATTACTTTAATGCTGTTGATAAAGTTAGTTTGGACCTATATAGAAACGAAGTATTAGCCATCGTTGGTGAGAGTGGTTGTGGTAAGTCTACGTTAGCAACTACTATTATGCGTCTTCATAATGAGAATTTAACGAAATCTACGGGAGAGATTATCTTCAATGGAAAGAATTTGTTAGACCTAACAGAAGATGAAATGAATAAAATTAGAACAAAAGATATTGGAATGATTTTCCAAGATCCTCTTTCTTCATTAAATCCATTACACAGAATTGGAAAACAAATTGAAGAAGCATTAATTTATCACACGGAGTTAAGTGCGGAAGAAAGACAAAAACGTGTTATCGAATTATTAACACAGGTTGGTATTCCAAACCCAGAGCGTTGTGCAAAACAGTATCCACATGAATTATCAGGTGGTATGCGTCAACGTGTAATGATAGCTATGGCGATGAGCTGTAAACCAAGTGTTCTTATCGCAGATGAGCCAACGACAGCACTAGATGTTACTATTCAAGCACAAATCTTAGACCTTGTTAAAGGGCTTCAGGATGAAATGCACGCAGGAATTATTTTAATTACTCACGATCTTGGGGTTGTTGCTGAAATGGCTGATAGAGTAGCTGTATTATATGCAGGAGAAGTAGTAGAAATTGGAACTGCTGAACAAATATTTAAAAATCCAAAACACCCATATACTCGTAGTTTATTACGTAGTATTCCTCAAATTGATGATGAGGAAGTAGGAGACGAACTTTATGTTATTCAAGGTATGGTGCCTTCTTTAAAAACTCTAGATAGACAAGGATGCCGTTTTGCTAATCGTATTCCTTGGGTGAAAGAAGAAGAACACGAACACAATCCAACGCTACATGAAGTAGAAGAAGGACATCATGTACGTTGCACATGTTATAAAAACTTTGAATTTGAAAGGGAGGAAAACAATGCTTAAAGTTGAAAATCTAAAAGTACATTATCCTATTCGTGGTGGATTTTTCAATACGATTAAAGATCATGTTTATGCAGTAGATGGTGTTGATCTTGAGATAGAGGCTGGAAAAACTTATGGACTAATTGGAGAAAGTGGTAGTGGAAAGACTACAGTTGGTAAAGTGGTTCTAGGTTTAGAAAAAGCAACAGATGGACAAATTATTTATAAAAATGAAGATGTTACTAAAAAAGCATCTCGTAGTAAAATTAAATATAATCGCGATGTTCAAATGATTTTCCAAGATGCAATGTCTAGTTTAAATCCTAAGAAACGTATTATAGATATTATTGCAGAACCAATTAATAACTTTGATAACTTATCTGAAGAAGAAACTAAAAATAGAGTCTTAGAACTTCTTAATATAGTTGGTATGGGAGAAGAGGCACTGTACAAATATCCATTTGAATTTTCAGGTGGACAACGTCAACGTATAGGGGTTGCTCGTGCAATTGCATGTAATCCTCGTTTAATAGTAGCCGATGAACCGGTATCTGCACTTGACCTTTCAGTTCAAGCACAGGTATTAAACTTTATGAAAAAAATTCAAAGAGACTTTAATATAAGTTATCTATTTATTTCTCACGACCTAGGTGTTGTTAAACATATGTGTGATTATATTTATATCATGTACCGTGGTCGTATAGTAGAACGTGGAACTCGTGAGGACATTTATAATAATCCACAACATATTTACACAAAACGTCTTATTGCGGCTATCCCAAGTACAAACTTAGATAAAGCTAAAGAAGTAAAAGAAATTAGACAAGCTGTTGAAGAAGAATATCAAAAACATTATAATGATTATTTCGACAAAGATGGAAGAGTATATCCACTTAAAAAATTAACAGATACACACTATGTAGCGATGAAAGGAGGAGAAGTGTAATGTGGAAAGTAGTTTTAAAACGTGTTTTAGTAATGATACCACAATTATTCATCCTTAGTATATTAGTGTTTGGGCTTGCTAAGCTTATGCCTGGGGATCCATTTAGTGGTCTTGCAGAAAATCCAAAGATCTCTCAAGAACAAATTGAAGCTATTCGACAAGCTAGTGGATTCTATGAGCCTTGGTATCAACAATACCTAACTTGGCTAAAAAACTTCATGCATGGAGATTTTGGACTAAGTTATACTACTGGTAAATCGGTTGGTACACTTTTAGGAGAAAGAATTTTCAATACATTTAACCTGTCTTTATTTACGGCATTATTAATGTATTCAATCGCTATTCCTATGGGGATGTATGCAGGGCGTTATAACGGTTCTAAATTCGATAAATTCGTAAACTTTTATAACTTCTTCTTCCTAGCGATACCATCATTCGTATTATATTTATTTATGATTGCGTTATTCGGTTTTGGATTAGGATGGTTCCCAACAAGTGGATCTGTAGATGTTAACCTTGATCCAGGGACATTCTCATACTATATCAATAAACTGCAACACTTAGTTTTACCGGGTATCTGTTTAGCATTATTATCAACAGTATCAACTGTTCAATATTTACGTAATGAAGTTATTGATGCAAAACAAAGTGATTATGTAAAAACAGCTCGTTCTAAAGGTGTGCCAGTTAAAAAAGTTTACTCTGGACATATCTTCAGAAACTCTATTTTACCAATTGCAGCATTCTTCGGATTTTCTATTACTGGATTATTTAGTGGTGGTATCTTCGTAGAAACAATTTTTGGTTACCCTGGAATGGGACAATTGTTCTATCAAAGTATTCAAGATAGAGATTATAGTGTTGTAACAACATTAATGTTATTCTCTGGATTCTTAACACTACTTGGTAGTACTTTAAGTGATATTATCATGGCAATTGTTGACCCACGTATTAAATTAGACTAGGAGGAAGTTGAATAATGACAAAAGCAAAAGAAGAAAAAGTTATAACTAAGACTCCTTCTGGGTTTTCAGTTGTAGCTCGTGAGTTTAAAAAAGACAAAGGTGCCTTTGCAGCATTAGTTACGTTAAGTGCTATTTTAGTATTCGTAGTACTTTTCAATATTTACATTCGTGTAAGTGGAGTATACAGTACTTATTTTGATGTAGATTTATTAAATATTTTCTTAAAACCTGGTGAGGATGGATTCTTATTAGGTACAGACGTAGGAGGACATTCAGTATTTGGATGGCTTATGATGGGTATGCTTAACTCGATTCTTATCGCAGTAGCGGTAACAGTATTAACTATCGGATTTGGTACTGCTGTAGGTTTAGTTATTGCGTACTACGGAGGAAGTGTTGATAATGTAGTAATGCGTTTTGTAGACTTTATGGTAATTATTCCAACACTTATGGTAATCATCGTATTCGTAAGTATCAAACGTGATTACGGTCTAGTACTATTTATCTTGATTTTATCAGCATTCGCATGGATGAGCTCAACTCGTTTAGTACGTAGTAAGGCTTTATCAGAATCACGTCGTGATTATGTATTAGCTTCAAAAACTATGGGAACACCTGATTGGAAAATCATGTTACAAGGAATCTTACCAAATATTAGTTCTATCATTATCGTAGAAGCTACATTATCATTAGCAGCTAATATGGGTATTGAGGTAGGTTTAACATATCTTGGATTCGGTCTTCCGGCAGGGACACCAAGTATTGGTACTATGTTATCTTACGCAAAAGATGCAGACGTACTTATTAACAAAATGTATATTTGGTTACCAGCAGCCCTTTCTATCTTAATTATAGTTTTATGTATTAACTCTATCGGTGGTGCATTGAGACGTAGTTTAGATGCTAGACAAAGATTATAATATTAAAAAGTCATGTAGAATTTTCTACATGGCTTCTTTATTTACTTTATAATACGGAGTAGCTATGATTTTGTAATAACTGTTTTAAGGTAATTGTTACAGTAGTATGTCCAAAAGAGTGTTAGTACTTAATAAAAGTTTGTATTCTAAACCTAAGAAGATACAATAGAGGATATATGTTGAAGTATGGTAGTAATGCTGAAAATAATAATTATTTCTAGTGATTAAAAGGTATCAATTTTTAAAAAATCTAATAAGTAAAAAAATACTGTAAAATTTTCTGACAATTACTTGACTTAAATATTTTTTTTTGATATAATTGCTAAAAAAAATAATATTTAAGAAAGGCTGTATTTAATACAGCATGGAGGATAAGATAATGGAAAAGAAAAAAATGTTAAAGGTAGTTAGTTCAGCTATGGCTCTCACAATGTTACTTGCAGGATGCTCAAGCGCAAGTAACACAAATAAAGGAACAAAAGCTGCTGTAGAATTCAAGACAGCTGTAGACAATGGTGGGAATGCACTTAGTGGTCAACAATTAAGAATCGGTATCGCTTCTGCAGATCCATTAACGGGGATGTTTAACCCAGTGTTCGCTTTACAGGCAACAGATAATGATGTAATGAAGTATACAATGAATGGGGCTTTCCCACTTGATGATGCAAACCGCCTAAAACAAGATGATAAAGAAGCACCGGTCATGTTCCACGTAGATCGTGAGAAAAAGGAAGTTACATTAACTATTCACAAAGATCTTAAATGGAGCAATGGAGAAGATGTTAAGGCAGATGATATCGTTGCAACATATGAGTTAATGGGGAATCCTAAATATACTGAAAACGTTCGTTACAGTGATGAATACGAAGTAATTGAAGGTATGAAGGACTATCACGATGGAAAAGCAAAAAATATCTCTGGTGTAGTTAAAAAAGATGACAAGACTGTAGTACTTAAGTATACAGAAATCAAACCAGCATTATTATGGGGTAATGGATTCATTGGAGAATTCTTAAACAAAGCCCAAGTAGATGCTGCATCAAAAGACTTCACTAAATTTGCTGAAGCAGACTTAAATAAAAAACCATTATCTTATGGACCATATTACTTAGACAAAGTAGTAAACGGGGAAAGTGTATTAGCGAAAGCTAACCCTCATTTCTACAAAAAAGCTGATGTAAAAATTCCAGAAATTCAGTTCAAAGTTGTATCGCCGGCTCAAGCAAGTGCAGTTCTTAAAAACGGCGATGTAGACTTAATGGACCGTTTAACTACAGGTATCTGGGATGCTACTAAAGATGCGAAAAACGGAGCAATCTTAGGAGAATCTGACAGCTATATTTCATATGTAGGATTCAAACTAGGTAAGTTCAACAAAGAAAAAGGTGAAGTAGAAGTAAATCCAAATGCAAAAGCTGCAGATAAACGTGTACGTCAAGCATTCGGTTATGCGGTAGATTGGGATCAAATCAACGAAAAAGTTTACAAAGGATTACGTTTCACACCAACTGGTTCTGGATTCTATCCACCAAGTGTTAAAATGTTCTACAATCCTGAAGGTGAAAAATATGCTAAGAATGTAGAAAAAGCGAAAAAACTTCTTGATGAAGCTGGTCTTAAAGATAAAGATGGAGACGGTTTAAGAGAAGATAAAAATGGTAACAAACTTACATTTAACTTTGCTATCCGTAATACAGGACAAGACTTCGACCAAACATTAGCAGATACATTCATTAAATCTTGGAAAGAAGTAGGATTAGATGTTAAACTTGTAGATGGTAAACTTATGGCACCTAAAGATTGGTCACAACGTGTTCAAGGTGATGATCCAGCGATCGATATCTTCCAAGGAGCTTGGGGATTAGGAAGTGATCCAAACCCAGGTGGATTAGTAAGTAAAACAACACCACTTAATTATCAACGCCACACAACTGAAGAATTAGATAAGTCATTAACTGCAATGGGAAGTAGCGACATGTTTGATGATGCTAAACTTAAAGAAGCATATCAAAAATTCGATAAACAATTCAGAGAAGAAGCTGCATGGTTACCATTCAGCTGGCAACAATCTATGACATGGGTTAACAAACGTGTTAAAACATTCGATTTAGCGAAACTAAAAACTGGTGAACAAACAATCTATAAATTAGAATTAACTGCAGATGCACCAGCGAAAAACTAATCTAGTTTAGGTATGAGATTTAGCTAAGGGTACTTAGTTGAATTCTCCCTAATAAACTTATATTTCATTTTATTTTCAATTAATTTTGGAGGGGACGAAAAATTAGAACTTTATTAAAGGTTTTGATTTCAGTCCTTTCTCCTTTTGAAAAGGTGAATATATTGTTTGAGTTTATTAGAATATTAATTTAGAAAATAATTATAGCTTTTTACTTTTTAAAAGAAGATTTTATTAAGAGGGGATGACCCAAGGCTTTAAATTTTAAAAGAGATTATATGAAACTCATAGGAATAATGTATTGATATCTAAATTTGATTTATAAAAGTTCTTTAGGTACAAAATAAACTTTGATGACTCTAAAAAATCTTGTTTCTTTTAAATCATGAATTTTGAGTCATTCCTGCATCATTAATGAAATATGTAGAGCTACAATTTTACATAGTACTAAGGTGAAGTATCGTGCTTTAATGTGGTAAAGATACCTCGTCTTAAATTTTTTATTAATTATTAGTAATTTAATGTTATATTGGAGGAAAAGATGAAGAAAAATAAATTTTTAAAAGTATTCAGTTCAGCGATGGCACTATCAATTATTTTGGCAGGATGTTCAACATCATCAAAATCATCAAAAGAAAGTAAACCAGCGGTAGAATTTAAAACATCGGTTGAAAATGGTGGAAGCGCAGTAAGTGGTTCTATATTGAAAATTGGTATTTTAAGTGCGGATCCATTAACAGGTATGTTTAACCCAGTGTTTCACTTACAAGCAACAGATAATGCAGTAATGGAAGACACAATGGCGCATACATTTGCCTTTGACCATTCATATAAATTAAAAGAAGATGATGAAGATGCACCGGTTAAGTTTCATTTAGATAAAGATAAAAAACAAGTGACACTTACAATCCGTAAAGATTTAAAATGGAGTAATAATCAAGATGTAGTTGCAGAAGATATTATAGCAACATATGAGCTTATGGCTAACCCTAAGTATAAAGATAATATTCGTTATAAGAGTGAATTTGAAACGATAGAAGGTCTAAAAGATTACCACGAAGGTAAAACTGAAAAAATCTCAGGTATTACTAAAAAAGACGATAAAACAGTTGTAATTCAATATAAAGATGTAAAGCCGGCTCTTCTTTGGGGTAGTGGATTTATAACAACATTCCTTAATAAAGATCAAGTAGCTGCAGCGTCAAAAGACTTCAGCAAATTTGTAGAAGCGGAATTAAATACTAAGCCATTATCATATGGACCATACTATTTAGACAAAGTAGTAAATGGTGAGAGTGTACTTGCCAAACAAAATCCATATTTCTATAAAAAAGATGCTGTAAAAGTAAAAGAAATCCAATATAAAGTAGTAGCACCAGCTCAAGCGAGCTCTGTAATAAAAAATGGTGAGATTGACTATATGTCACAAGTAACGCCGAATGTATGGAGTGCGGTAAAGGATTATTCAAATGGGACGTTACTAGGACAACCAGATTTTTATATTTCATACGTAGGATTTAAACTAGGTGTATGGGATAAAGATAAAAATGAAGTTAAGGTAAATCCAAATGCAAAAGCAGCTGATAAACGTGTACGTCAAGCATTTGGTTATGCGGTAGATTGGGATCAATTAAATGAAAAAATCTACAAAGGGCTTCGATTCACACCTACAAACTCAGGAATTTATCCGACGCGTTCAGAAGATTATTACGATAAAGATGGATTCAAATTTAAAAAAGATGTAGAAAAAGCGAAAAAACTTCTTGATGAAGCAGGGCTTAAAGATGTTGATGGAGATGGATTGAGAGAAGATAAAGATGGTAAAAAACTAACGTTTAACTTTGCAATTCGTAATACAGGTCAGGACTATGACCAAACTCTTGCTGATGCATTTATAAAATCATGGAAAGAAGTAGGATTAGATGTAAAACTATCTGACGGAAAACTAATGTCATCGAAAGATTGGACACAACGAGTAACAAGTGATGATCCATCTATTGACCTATTCCAAGGGGCATGGAGCTTAGGAACTAATCCGAATCCAGCACGTTTATTAAGTGATAAAGCTAAAGTTAATTATCAAAGATATATGAGTGATGTACTTAAAAAAGATTTAGAAACAATCAATTCAAAAGAAATGCTAGATGATGCTAAGCGAAAAGAAGCATACAAAAAATTTGATAAAGATTATGCTGAAGAAGCGGCATGGTTACCATTTAGTTGGAGTACAGACATTACTTGGATAAATAAACGTATTAAAAACTTCGATGTTAAGAAATACGCTTTCGGTGAACAAAGACTATATGAGTTAGAACTTACTTCTAATGATAGTGCTAAAGGGTAATTTTAAAATTTTATATTAAGTTTAAAGGGGCTGTCTAAAAGCCCTAAACTATAAAAATTTATATGAGAAATAATAGACGCAGTGGTTTATTGATATTTAAATTCTTCTTAATAGAAGTATTTTGAATATCTAATAAACCTTGCAGGGGATGACTTGATAAAATTGATTTCTATGAAATCACGATTTTCGGGTCATTCTTTTTTATATAAAAATAAATATACTATTTTAATAAAATACAATTTTGAAGAACAATATATTATATACATAGAATATCCTTGTTGTATATGTAAACAAGATAATGGATTCTTTAATAAATAATAATAAACAAGATAATTGGTTGATATTAAATTTATATTTTTAAACTAACAAACAGAAATTTAAAAAGAGAATTTTGTTATTTTTATATTATTTTCTGAAAATTCGCTTGACTTATTATTAAAATGATGTTAGAATAATTTCATAAATAATTGAAAATAAGTTTTTATATATTATGGAGGAAATAAAATGAAAAAGAATAAGTTTTTAAAAGTATTTAGTTCGGCGATGGCACTTTCAGTTATTTTAGCTGGATGTTCAAGTGCTAGCAATAATACTGGAAACAAAAACGCTCCTAAGCCAAAAGTTGAATTTAAATCAAGTTTTGATAACGGAGGAAGTGCTGTAGATGGAGCAACATTAAAATATGGTATTCTATCTCCACAGCCACTAACAGGTCTTTTTAACCCAGTATTTTCAGATAAGGCAGAAGATCAATTCGTGAACTTAGCTGTAATGGGTGGAACATTCCCTACTGATGAAGAAGGGCGTGTTGTTCAAGATGATGCAAACGCTGCAGTTAAATTCCACTTAGATCGTGAGAAAAAAGAAGTTACTTTAACTATTCATGATGGAGTAAAATGGAGTAACGGTGAAGCTTTAACAACAAAAGATATCGTGGCTACTTATGAGCTTATGGGTAACCCTAAATTCACTACAAATACTCGTTATAACGCTGCGTTTGAGTTTGTTGAAGGTATGAAAGAGTACCACGCAGGAACAGCAAAAACGATCTCTGGTTTACAAGTTAAGGACGATAAAACTGTAGTAATTAAATATACTCAAGTACGTCCATCATTGTTATGGGGTGAAGGTTTTGTTGGTGAATTCTTAAATGCAAAACAAGTTGAAGAAGCATCTAAAGACTTCACTAAATTTGCTGAAGCAGACTTAAATAAAAAACCATTATCATATGGTCCTTACCACATCACTAAAGTAGTAAACGGAGAAAGTGTTCTTGCAGAACAAAACCCTCACTACTACAACAAAGATAAAATGAAACTTAAAAAAATCGAGTTCAAAACAGTAGCTCCAGCTCAAGCTAGCCAAGTAATCAAAAATGGAGAAGTAGACATGATTGAAGATGTTACTCCAAGTGTCTATGAAGGAGCTAAAGACATCAAGAACGGAACATTCTTAGGAGAAACTTCTCGCTACATGTCATATGTTGGATTCAAACTAGGTAAATTCGACAAAGCTAAAGGTGAAAACGTAGTTGATCCTAACTCTAAACTTGCTGACAAAAACTTACGTCAAGCATTCCTATATGCAGTTGACCGTGACCAAATCAATGAAAAAATCTTCAAAGGATTACGTTTCACTCCAACTGGATCTGGTATGTACCCAGCAGCTGTAGGTAAATTAGTAAACGAAAATGCAACTGCAGCTAAAAAAGATGTAGAAAAAGCTAAAAAATTATTAGATGACGCTGGATACAAAGATAAAGATGGTGACGGACTACGTGAGGACAAAAACGGAAACAAACTTTCATTCAACTTCGCTATCCGTAACACAGGAGCAGAATATGACCAAGCATTAGCAGATGTATTCTTAAAATCTTGGAAAGAAGTAGGATTAGATGTTAAATTAGTAGATGGAAAACTTATGTCTCCAAAAGACTTCTCTCAACGTGTACAAGCGGATGATCCATCAATCGATATCTTCCAAGGTGCATGGAAATATGGAACAAACCCTAACCGTCAAGAGTTACTAGGTAAAAAAGCTCCATTAAACTTATACCGCTACACTACTGAAGCATTTGAAAACAGCTTTAAAGCTCAAGCAACTGACGATATGTTTGATGATGCTAAATTAAAAGCAGCTTACAACAAATTTGATGGAGAAGTAGCTGAAGAATTACCATTCTTCCCATTAAGCTGGGATACTAGCCTTTCATTCTTCAACAAACGTGTTAAAGCATACGATTTAGCTAAAGTTAAGAAAAACCAATTCAAACTTTATGATATTGAGTTAACTTCTAACGAAGGTGCTAAATAATAAAAATAATATACGACATAGATGACTACGGTCGTCTATGTCTTTTTTTAAGATATTAGTATTTTCTTGTAAATATTTAAAAATGTTTGGAATTCTATTAGTTGTCATACGCGATAGATAATAGTTGAAATTTTTGTAAATAACATATAAAATTATAAAAGTGTAATGTATTTATTGCTAGAATAGTAAATACTTTTAGAATTTTGATATTCATAAAATAAGTATAGGAAAGGTGTATTAATGAGAAAATTTATTTCAGAATTATTATTGATAATCGTAACGATTATTTGGGGTCTGGCTTTTATTTGGCAAAATATAGCGAGTAAGGTATTAGGACCACTAACAGTGGTAGGAATAAGATCAATAATAGCAGTTGTTTTTCTTGGAGCTGTTGCGGTGTTAGTTCCTAGTTTATATAAGAGTCAAGATCCGAAAATGTTAGCTGAGCCAACGACGAAAAAGCAAAGTTGGTTATTAGGTGGAATCTGTGGGATTGTACTATTTTTTGCAATGTATATTTCGCAAATTGGAATCGGTATGACAACGGCAGGGAAGGCTGGATTTATAACAGTTTTATATATATGTATAGTTCCGTTTATCGGTGTTTTCTTAGGAAATAAGCTTAATAAATTCTTTATAATAGGGTTAATTTTATCGGTAATTGGTTTTTATTTCTTATCAGTAAAAGAAGAGTTTGCCTTGGAGATGGGAGATATTATAGTTTTAGTTAGTGCTATTTTATTTGGTATTCATATTATTGTTATTGATTATTCTGCTGTTAGGGTTAATTCTATGTTTTTATCAATTGTCCAATTAGTTGTTGTATCTGTGTTGAGCTTAGTTCTTGCAGTATTTAAGGAAACGATAGTTTTTGCAGATATTATGAGTGTAATTTGGCCATTACTTGCGATAGGGGTACTTTCTAGTGGAGTAGGATATACTTTACAAATCGTTGGTCAAAAAAATGTTCCACCGCATACAGCATCTTTAATATTAAGTTTAGAGTCTGTTGTAGCTGCAATAGGTGGAGTACTTATTCTTGGTGAACATATAGGTTTACGAGAAGGAATAGGTATGCTTATTGTTTTTGTAGGGATTATCGTGTCACAATTACCAGATAATAAGAAAAATTAATAGATTACAATGTAAAGTATTAAGGAGTGACTCGAAAACTGTGATTTTGTCGAGGCTCCTTTTTTATGAGGTTGATGATGAAAAAAATATTAAAATTTATAGTGAGTTTGTTGTTAGTAGGGGTATTAGGCTTTTTAGGATTAGTTGGATACTTGATGGCTACTGAATATAGTCCAAATGGTGTTGAGAGTTTGCCGGTTACTAAACAGGGTGTTTCAGAAAACGCAAAGTTAGGGACAGAATATAGTGCTCTTAACTGGAATATAGGATATGCTGGCCTTGATAAAGATGAAGATTTTTTCATGGATGGTGGAAAAATGGTACTACCATTAGATAAAAACCATGTTGAAGACAATTTGAAAAACATTACAGAAATAGTTAAAAATGAGAATGCGAATGTTAACTTTATTCAAGAAATTGATGAAGATTCGAAGCGTAGTTATAATATTAATCAGGTTACAGCTTTTGATGAAAAATTGGGTTTAAATAGTATTTTAGCGTATAATTTCAAGGTTAGATATATACCATATCCATTGCCACCACTAGGGAAGGTGAAAAGTGGTATATATACTGCGACTAATTTTAAAATAGAGAACGCGAGAAGATTTCAAATGGCAATTCCATTTAGTTTTCCTGAGAGATTAGCGAATTTAAAACGTGGATTTTCTGTTGTTTATACGAAAATTGAAAATAGTGATAAATATTTAATATTAATTAACGCTCATCTTGATGCTTATGATAAGGGAAATTCTGGAAAAATTGCTCAGACAAAACAACTTCTTGAATTTATTGATTATGAGTATAAAAAAGGTAATTATGTGTTAGTTGGAGCAGATTTCAATCAGTCGTTAAAAACTTTAACAAAAGATGAAATTAATACTGTGCCAAAAGAGCTTTGGCGTGCTGAAAATTTTGATAAGAGTTTATTACCGAGTGGCTTTAAGTTAGTGTATGATGAGAGTAAAAATTCTGCAAGACTTAATAATAAACCTTATGTGAGAGATAGTGAAGGAACATATGGTTTTATTATCGATGGTTATATTGCTAGTGATAATATTGAGGTACTTGGAGTAGAAACGCTAAATCAAGAGTATAGATATAGTGATCATAATCCGGTGAAACTAAGATATAAACTTAAATAGAATAATGAAAGTGGCTCGGAGATTAAGTTCAAAGAGCTGCTTTTTTGATAAACTAAATTTTATTGCCACTTGTTCTTTTGATTGTGGTGCGAGACGTCTTCAACCAACAGTTTTTCAGTCATGAAAAATCCCACAAACTTGCGTCTGTGGGATAGTTTCTTATACTTTTTGATTCAAATCTTCTTTAAAGAAAAGTTTATTTAATTTATCAACGATTGCTGATAAAGCTCCGTCTCCAGAGATGTTACATGCAGTACCAAAGCTATCTTGAGTGATGTATAATGCAATCATTAGAGATAACATGATCTCGTTGAATCCAAGAACTGATTGTAATAATCCAAGAGCGGCCATAACTCCTCCACCAGGAACTCCCGGTGCAGCTACCATTGTTACACCAAGTAGTAAGATGAATTTAATCATTACTGCAGCTGATGGGAATGCAGCACCGTTTTGTAACCAGAATACTGCAGATGCACATGTAGTTAAAGTAATAGTACTTCCTGATAAGTGGATAGTCGCAAATAATGGAATAGTAAAGTTTGCGATATTTTTATCAACACCCATATTTTTAGTACTCTTAAGTGTTACAGGAATTGTAGCAGCTGATGATTGAGTACCGATTGCAGTCATGTATGCAGGTAGGATATTTACAAGCATCTTAAATGGATTTTTACCATTGACTGATCCAGCTACTGTGTATTGGATAATAATAATCGCGATGTGCATAATAATGATAATTACAAATACCATAGCGAAGATTTTTAAGATTTTGAATACTTCACCAGAAGCTGTAATATTCATGAATACACCTAGAATGTAGAATGGAAGAAGTGGGATAATTACAGAAGCAAGTAATTTTTCTATAATTTCTCCGAAGTCTGCAAATCCTTGTTTTAATCCTTCTGATTGTGTTGCTGAAATCCCAATTCCTAAGATGAATGAGATGATAAGAGCAGTAGTAACATCAAAAATCGGATTCATTTTAAACTCGATGAAAGGTTTTAATAATAAATCCTCTGGGTTTTTGAATGATTGTAATGTAGCATTAGCTAAGATATTCGGTAATACTGCTTGTGCTGTTAAGAATGCAAATGTTCCTGCGATAATAGTAGAAATATATGCAACTCCTGTTGAAAGTCCAAGTAATTTCCCAGCGTTGTTAGATACTTGGCTGATACCTGGTACGATAAATCCTACGATAATAAGTGGGATTGTGAATCCTAAGAATGAGCTGAAAATTGATGAGAAAGTAACGAATACTCTAATGATTGATGTAGATAGAGTACTTCCTAAAACTATCCCTAAAGTAACAGCTATAATAAGTTTTACTATTAATGGAATTCTTTTATAATAACTCATTGTCTTATCTCCTTTTCATTGTATTTTTTAAAAAGACATGTGTTCATTATACAAGAAAAATTATACCTTGTAAAGGGCTAAAAGACATATTCCTTTTAATAAATTAAAATGGTACTAATTAAAAAGCTCTAATTTTTAAAAAAGTTTATATGAGACGTAATAGGAGAAATGGATTGTTCATATTTAAATTATCTTTATAATGACTCTTAGATAACTAATAAACATTACGGAAGAGATTCGATAAAATCGATTTCTTTAAAATCACACTTTTCGAGGTACTTCTAGTATAAAAAAAGCTTAAAGCCTCAAATTATTATTGAGATTTTAAGCTTTTTATAGTTATTAGATTAATTTGAATAAATCATTTAAGTTCTCAGCCATTGTTGGGTGAGTAAAGATTTGATCTCTGATGTAAGTGTATGGAATTTTGTTATCAATTGCCATTTTAATTAAGTTGATAATTTCTTCTGAGTTTTTACCGAATAGTGTAGCTCCAAGAATTAAGTTAGTATCTTTGTCTACAGTTACACGGAATAATCCACGTGGATCTTGGTTAACAGCTCCTCTTGGCATATTAGCAACTGGTAGAGATGCTACTGCAACGTTAGAGTAAGCTGCTTCAGCTTCTTCTTTGTGTAATCCAACGTGAGATAATGCTGGAGAGATGAATGTTGAGTAAGGTACGTTTTTACGGTCAGCAGTTGTGTATTCTTTGTTACCGTGTAAGTATCCGTTAACTACTCTAAAGTCGTCTAATGATACGTAAGTGAATTGTAATCCACCGTTAACATCACCAACTGCAAATACATTTTCTACAGCTGTTTGACAGAATTCATCAACAACGATAGTTCCGTTTGGACGTAATTCGATGTCAGTGTTTTCTAATCCTAATCCTTCAGTGTTAGCACGACGTCCAGTTGCGTGTAATACTGCTTCGAATTCTAACTCACCATATTTTTCTGTATCAACAACTACAAGTTCTCCGTTGTTGCGGATTTCTTTTGTTGCAGTTCCTAATTTGAACTCGATTCCTGCTTCTTCTAGGTATCCTTGAGCAAGTTCAGCGATGTCTTTATCTTCTCTTCCTAAGATTCCAGGAGCGAAGTCGATAACTGTAACTTTAACTCCAAGACGAGCGTATAGGTTTGCGAATTCTAATCCGATGTTACCTCCACCGATGATTCCTAGAGTTTTAGGAGCTTTTTCTAATTGTTGTAATTCTGTGCTATCGTAAACATTTTTAGATGTTGTTAATCCTGGAATTGGTAACACGTTGTTTTTAGCTCCAGTGTTAATTACTACGATTTCACCTTCAAGTTGTTTAGTTTCTCCGTTAGCAGAAATTTCTACTACTTTGTTAGAAACGAATTTAGCGTGAGCAGTGTATACATCGATGTTAGGGCTGCTATCTAACATAGCGAAGTTTTTAGCGTTAAGTTTAGATACAACAGCATCTCTTGTAGCTTTAGCTTCTGTATAGTCTTTTTTGTTGTCAGCAGCTACGATTAAAGTTTTAGTTGGAATACATCCGATATTGATACAAGTACCACCGTACATTGCACTACTTTCTTCAACTACTGCTACTTTTTTCCCTTCTTTAGCGAAAGTTGCTGCTAAAGTTTTTCCGGCTTTACCGAATCCTACTACTAATAAATCATATTTAACCATAATTTGATTCCTCTTTTGTTTTAAATTTTTGTTTATATTTTATATTTTAGAATAATCGCAAATAAATATAATGTGATTAACTCTTTAATACATATTTTATTACTTCTTTAAAAAAAATTCAAGTACTTTGCCTACAAAAGTAGACGATTTTTTAAAAAATTTTTAGGAAAGAGATTTTTTTGTTAGAATTATTATTACATCAAGGTTTGAAAGAGTAAGTTGTTTGATATTATTTTGATATTATATCTCATTATGGTATAATATCCCTTGTACAAAATTGAAATATTATGGAGGAAAACAATGACATTACCTAATTGTCCAGAATGTAAAAGTGAATATACTTATGAAGATGGGATTATGCTAGTGTGTCCTATGTGTGCTCATGAATGGTCACCAGAAGATGCTAGTGGAGCAGAAGAGGAGAAAGTTTATCGTGATGCTAACGGTAACGTACTTCAAGATGGAGATACAGTTTCTGTAATTAAAGATTTAAAAGTTAAGGGTAGTTCATCTACATTAAAACAAGGAACTCGTGTTAAAAATATCAGATTAGTTGATGGAGATCACAATATCGATTGCAAAATTGATGGTTTTGGTGCTATGAAACTAAAATCTGAGTTCGTTAAAAAAATATAATTAAATAAAGAGCTGACTCAATAGTTGTGATTTTAGTGAAATCATCAAGAGCACAGCTCTTTTAATTTTTATATCGGTACTTAATCTTTCGAAAATAGAAAAGATAGTATATAATAAATAAATGTGTTGAAAATAAATTGAAAAGAATGAAAGGAAATACAATGACGAAAATTCAAAAACGTTTATCTATGATAGCTTTGCTTTTAGCTAATTTTATAGGTGGACTTGATACAACAATGTTGAATACTGCATTACCGCAAATTATTAAGGATTTAAATGGTATAAATCAATTAGGTCTGTTAACTTCCATGTTATTATTTTTTATAGCTATGACAACAGTTCTTTGGGGTAAGCTTGGAGAAGTAATAGGTAATAAAAAAGCATTTCAATTATCAATTTTAATCTTCGCAATAGCTTCTATACTAGGGGGATTTTCTGTAAATATCTGGATGATGGTATTTGCTAGAGGATTAATGGGTATTGGTATAGGAGGAATGATTTCTATTCCTTTTGTAATATATGCTAAGCTTTTTCCTGACGCGAAAGAAAGAGCCGTTGCCTTAGGATGGGTAACAGCCTTCTATGGTGTGGCAAGTATCTTAGGTCCTATTGCTGGAGGTTTTGTAGTCGATGTATTAGGGTGGTCTTGGATATTTTTTAGCCTTGTTCCATTTTCAGTAGTTTCTTTAGTATTAATCCAAATTTTCTATAAGGAAACTGTAATTTCACAAAAACCAAGAGTTGATTACATTGGAAGTGGACTATTAGTGATTATTTCGGGAGTTATTCTTTATTGGATTAGTAATCTTCCGAAGCTTAATATATTTATGAATAGTTTACTAGCAATATTTGTAATTGTTAGTAGTTATATACTATGGAAGTGGGAAAAAAAGGAAACAGAACCGATTCTGCCAATCAGTCTGTTAAAGAATATGTCTTACATTACGAAAAACTTAATTATGGTGTTGGTCTATGCTTTTGCTATCGGATATAGTATTTACGCTCCAATGTGGGCGCAGGTTGTATTAGGAACTAGTGCAACTATGGCAGGTGGGACACAGATTTTTAGTTCTATCGCAGTTATGTTAGCAACGAGATTTTCTGCTAAATTTATAAGTAAATTGTCATTTAAAAAACTTATAAATATAGGTTTTATGGCGATGGCTGTTTCAGTATTTATGATGGCCTTTGCTCCAATAGGTGTTTCTTATTACTATATTTCGATTAATGGTGCTTTCCTTGGACTTGGCCATGGTTTGATTTTCCCATCAGCACAAGTAGCATTCCAAGAAGTTGTACCTAAAGAACAACTTAATATAGCGACTACTTTTAGCTTATTATTAAGAACGTTAGGCCAGACTCTTATGGCATCAATCTATGGTTTAGTATATGCTAGTCAAGTTAATGGCATTAACAGTATAGAACACTCATATCAAGGATTACATATAATCTTTATTATTGCAGCTGTTTCAGTTATATTTGGATGGATAATGAACAAAATTACTTGGAAATTATAATAAAAATTTTCTTTTTATATATATTAAAATAGTAGATTAAAACAAACAGTCTGTAAACCTTGATGATTTACAGACTTGTTTTTTTATCTTTTGATTAGTTTTAATATTTTTCTTCTTAGTGGTAATCCGTAGTTGTACATTAAATTGAATACGTGAGAGATTACTAAATCGAACTCTCCGTAGTATTCTACGATATTTGGAGCGAATTTTGATTTAAAACCAAGTAGACTGTCGTTTAAATCTCCTTCGATTCCACCCATAGAAACTTCTTTAACACCCATTTCTTGAGCTTTTTTCATTGTATCAGAAAAGACTTTATACTGGGCAGGAAGTTTTGCGAAATCCTCATTCATACCAGCGTAAATAATTTCTGCGTGGTTACCATAAGCGATAGTAATCGCAGCACTTATAACTTGATCCTTGCTTTTATCTTCTATCTCTAAGCTATCAAATAGAACGATTAGCTTTTCAATTCCGGCTACTTGCTCAAGAAGAGTACGTTTTTTCTTCGGTGATTTTTCTCCAAGAGCTTCAATTTCAGCTTCAATAGTTTCTTTTCTAGAATGGCATTCATTTACAGCTTTTTCTACATTTATATATGAAATGTATAATAAGGCATTGTCCCCAAAAGTATCTAGTAAGTTTTCGAAATACTCACGACCACGCAATGAGATATTTTTTCTTTTCTCAGTACAAGCTAGGGCGAAAAGAAAGTCATCAAGATTCTCTTTACTACAACGTCTAACTTCAACGAATTTTTTCTCTGCATCACGAATTAAGCGACGTGTATCTTTTGGAAAAAGATCAGGGACTTCCTGTTCAAGTTTCGTAACTGTGTTAAAACGTGGTTGAATAGTGCTACTCATATCAAGGCTAAAACCTTTGTGTTTATAGCCATTCTCCTTGAATACTTTTATAAGAGTGTTGTTCTCTCTATCTACCTCAAAATCCTTAAATACCGCTAACTTCTCATCTTTTACCGCGGTAGGGATATCTAATTTAACCATTTTAGCACCTTTGTCTTTGGCAAATTTTTTAAGGTTAGTTAAAAAGAAATTAAGTAGCTCAGTATTAGTATAATCAAGAATTGGACCACGTGGTGCATACCATAATCCTTGACGAGTTAGAATCTGAACAGCCGCTACAATATTGTCATTTTTATCTGCGACAGCTACTCTTATAGCCTCCCATGTGTTTTTAATGTGAGACCACTCGATAGCTTGCATCATATTACCATGTTTGTGATTTTTTATAAATTCAGTATATTTTTCATCGTTAATATTTGTTAAAAATTTCATTATTCAATAATCCTTTAACTAAAGTACACTTTATCATAACAAATTATAGTAGAAAAATCAATTTTTAGAAGGAGTTAAGAAGAAATAAGTTAATTAAAATATTTACAATCGCATACAAAACTTATATAATGTGTATATAGAATAAAACAAAGGAAGTAATTGCGATGAACATGAATATATTATATATCATGCTAGGATTTATATTTGTCTATGCGATGATTTCTAATGCAAGAGACAAGATAAAAAAGCGTGATGAGAAGAGTAAAGAAGCATTTGAAAGACTTCAAACACCAGCATATAAAAAAGAATTAGAAAAAGTTATAAACTTAAGTCAAGATGATGCATTTAATATGGCAGCATTAAGAAAAGCATACTTTTTAAATGGAAAAGATGCAAAAAAACTAATAGAGATTTTCAAAAAAAATAGATAGGAAAAACAAGAAACTCAATGAATCGATTTTTATGAATCCGATTGTTGAGTTTCTTCTATATAATTAATTATTTTCCTTCGATTGTAATCATCCACACTTCACTACGTGCTGAAGTTTTGAAAGGTGGTCCCCAGAAACCATAACCAGCAGAAGTGAAGAAATGCTTGCCATTAATCTCTGCGTAGCCATGATCTAGGGTATAAACTACATCTGTGATAAAGTTTAACGGCCATAGTTGTCCGCGGTGAGTATGCCCAGAGAGTTGAACATCTATAGGTAAGGTGGCGTGATAATCAATAGCATCAGGTTGATGATCCACAAGAACGATAGTTTTGCTTAAATCAACGCTCTTAAGAAGGTCAGCAGTATCAAGTCTATCGCGACTGACACTCTTATCCTTACGACCTACTAAAGTTATATCATTATTAGGTGTAATACTTTCATCAAATAGTGGGATTATTCCGGTCTTTTTGATCTCGTTTACTATTTCTAGCGCGTCACGGTCGTGATTTCCCATTGTAGTATAAACACCTAGTGGAGCTTTCAGTTTACTTAGATTTTCTTGCATATTACGCTTTTTGTATATAACCATATCATCATCCATAAGGTCTCCTGCTATAACTACAGCATCTGGTTTCTCCTTATCAACAATATTGTTCAGTTTTTCAAGTTGAGGATTTGAGAAAAATGTTCCAAGATGAAGATCAGAGACCATAGCAATTTTAATAGGTTTATCAAGATATTTGTCTACTTTAATAGTCTTATTAATCACAGTAGGCGAGTATGCCCAAAATAAACCAAGAGCAGTCATACCTATTAAGTATAGAGTAGTTATGCTTAAACTAATTCCTTGAGTAAGGTTTAACTTAAAGATTTTCAGTAAAAATTTAATGATTAATAAAACTATACCTATGACAGCACCATTTAAGAAATAAAAGTACCAAATGTTTCCATAATTTATCCATGGTGCACCTAATCTTAGCATATAAGCTAAGATAGAAAAGTTAGCAATAATAAATAGCGTGATACCGATAGCTAATTTAGCCTTAGTGGAAACAAAAGGTGAAATCATCCATTTTAAGCCTAGCCATAATAGGAATACGAGTATTTCATATACTGCGAATACCCCGATGAAGCCAGCGATAAATTTCCAATTATTCAATATCAATTCTCCTTTAATCAATTTAATAACAAATGTAAGAATATGTTGTATATTCAAACAGAGTGCTTATCATTATACAATATGAAGTTAAAATTGTCATTAAATTAGGTTAATGAAAAGACCAGATAAGAGTTGATTAAGAGAGAAAGACTAAATTATAAAAAATAAAAAAGCCGTCATATGACAGCTTTTTCATCTATGTAATTATTTACCTAATTTTTCTAAGTGTTTAGCTAGGCGTTCGTTAACGAAATCCCAGTTTACAACACGGAAGAATTCTTTAATGTAGTCTGGACGACGGTTTTGGTAGTTTAGGTAGTATGCGTGCTCCCAAACGTCTAATCCAAGGATTGGAGTAAGACCTGTTAAGTATGGAGAGTCTTGGTTAGCTGTAGAAGTAACAACTAGTTTACCTTCTTTATCTAAAGCAAGCCATGCCCATCCACTACCGAATCTTGTAGCAGCTGCAGCTGAGAAGCTCTTAACGAATTCTTCGTATCCACCAAGTTCAGCTTCAACTTTTTCTTTAACTAGTCCAGCGAATTCAGAAGAATCTGCTTTAGTTAGAGATTTCCAGAATAGGCTGTGGTTGTGATGTCCACCACCGTTATTGATAACAGCTTGACGGATGTCAGCAGGTACGCTATCAATGTTTTTTAATAACCCACAAATGCAGTTAGCTTCGAATTCTGGGTGTTTTTCTAAAGCTGCGTTTAGGTTGTTAACGTAAGCTGCGTGGTGTCTGTCGTGGTGAATTTCCATAGTTTTAGCATCGATAACTGGCTCTAAGAAATCGAATCCATAAGGTAATTCAGGTAATTTAAATGTCATAGTAATAATCCTCCCGGGGTTTTTTTAATATATTACCATTATAAGAAAAATATTAAAAATAAACAACAAAAATGCTTACAAAAAAATTTTTTTATTAAAAAGAAACTATTTTTCAGTCTGAAAATGCTAGTAAAATCGAGTTTATACAAGAGGTTCACCTAAAATTCTAAATTTTAAAAAAATTATAAATTAATATCGTGCTTGCTCGAGATATATTTTGTTTGAATTTTATATTAGTTAAAGCATAAGATTTGTAATTTTTAATGGCTATCTATGGACTAATTCGTGAAAATTTTATACAATAGTATTTGCATGAAATATTTTAATTTGAATTGAAAGTTTATATTTGTTAAACTTTAATTTTTAAATGTTTAATAGTATAATATAGTTGGAAAAATTGTATAGATAAATAAATCGAGTCTAATCGAAAGGAATTTGATAATGAAAATAGGAATTGATAAGTTTGGCTTTGCAATGCCAAGTTATTATTTAGATATTCGTGATTTAGCAACAGCGCGTGGAATAGAACCTGACAAATTCACTAAAGGTCTATTACAACTTGAAATGAGTATTCCTCCTGTATCTCAAGATATTGTAACTCTTGGAGCACAGGCAGCTTTTGAAATACTTGATAAAGATGATTTAGAAAAAATTGATATGATTATCGTAGGAACAGAATCAGGAATTGATCAGAGTAAAGCTTCTGCGGTATTTATCCATGGACTTTTGGATATTCAACCATTTGTACGTGCTATTGAAGTTAAAGAAGCATGTTATGGTGCAACAGCAGCCTTAGATTTCGCTAAAAATCATGTTATGAATAATCCGGAATCAAAAGTATTGGTTATTGCTAGTGATATTGCAAAATATGGAGTTAAATCATCAGGAGAGTCTACACAAGGTGCTGGTAGCTGTGCGATGGTAGTGAGTAGTAATCCAAGAATTTTAGAATTTAATAATGATAATGTTTGTTTAACTCGTGATGTTATGGATTTTTGGCGTCCAAATTATTCTCATTATGCATTTGTAGAGGGGAGATTTTCTACTGAACAGTATCTTGACTGCTTAACAACTACGTGGAATAGATTTATCGAAAAATCTAAAAATAGTCTTGAGAATTTTTCAGCAGTATGTTTGCATCTACCATATCCTAAGTTAGGATTAAAAGGTTTAAATTTGTTGTTAGAACAAGCTGAAGAGAATAAGAAAGAAGAACTACTTGCTCGTTTTAATGAGTCAATCTTATATAGCCAACGAGTAGGTAATATATACACAGGATCTTTATTCTTAGGACTATTATCACTTCTTGAAAATAACACTACTCTAGAAGCTGGAGATAAGATTGCTTTATATAGTTACGGTAGTGGAGCAGTTGCTGAAGTATTTAGTTTAACTTTAGTGGATGGTTACAAGGAGCAGTTAAGAGATAATCGTTTTGAGGACTTCGCTAGCAGAACACGTATTTCAATAGAAGAATATGAGAATATGTTCTTTAGAGATACTACTGTTGATGAAGAGGGTAATCTAGATATTTCTGATATTCAAGATGAAAGTAAATTTATTTTAGAAAAAATAGAAAATCATAAGAGAATATATAAAAAACAATTTTAAAAGAGGGGACTATGGAAAAAATTTGGAGTGGATTTTATAAAAAAAATATTAATGAACGTTTAGAGGTTGTTGAGAAAACTGATATTTTAAGTGAAGAGCATTTTCAATTTCTTAAAAATAATGAAGTTCTAGACTTTAGTACGGCTAATAACATGGTAGAAAATGTTATTGGAACTTTTTCTCTACCGTTTAGCGTTGTGCCAAATTTTATTGTTGATGGAAAACAATACGTAGTACCGTTTGTTACAGAAGAACCATCGGTAGTTGCTGCTTGCAGTAATGCTGGGAAAATAGTAGCGAAATCAGGTGGTTTTAAGACAGAAGTTCTAGACCGAAAAATGATTGGTCATGTAGCATTATATAATATAGCTGATACTGATGAAGCTGTAGAATGTATTTTACAAAGTAAAGAATTACTTTTAAAAACAGCTAATGAAGCATATCCATCTATCGTAGCACGTGGAGGGGGAGCTTATGATATTGAGGTTAAAGTTTTATCAGAAGATGGAACGGATTTTGTAGTTGTCTATCTTGTCGTTGATACTCTGGAAGCGATGGGGGCAAATATGTTAAATACTATGTTAGAGGCACTTAAAGTTTCGTTAGAATCATTAACTGAAGGTGTTGCATTGATGGCGATATTATCGAATTACGCGACACGCTCACTAGTTACCGCAAAATGTGCTATTCCATTTGAAAACTTAGGTAAAGATGGAGAGTACCTCGCAAAAAGAATTGAGCTTGCTAGTAAATTCGCAAAAGCCGATGTTTATAGAGCTGCTACTCACAATAAAGGTATCTTCAATGGGATAGATAGTGTTGTTATAGCGAGTGGAAATGACTGGAGAGCTATAGAAGCGGCGTGTCAGAGCTATGCAGCTAAAGATGGTAAGTATCAAGGTCTTTCTAAATGGTACTGTGATAAAAAAAACAGTGTGCTTATTGGAGAGATTACTCTACCGATGCCAGTCGCAAGTGTAGGAGGATCTATTGGAATTAATCCTACAGTAAAAGTCGCAAGAGGATTATTAAACAATCCGGACGCTAAAACTCTGGCGAGTATAATCGTTTCTGTAGGTTTAGCTCAAAATCTAGCGGCCTTAAAAGCGTTAGTAGGTGATGGAATCCAAAAAGGGCATATGAAGTTACATGCAAAATCTTTAGCGATATTGGCTGGAGCTTCTAATGATAATATAGAGTTAATTGTTGAAGAACTTAGAAATGAAAAACATATGAACTTAGCTAGTGCTAAGAAAATAGTAGAAAAATATAATAACTAGTACAAAAAGGGATGACTCGATAAAATCTTATTTCCTTGAAATCAAGATTTTCCCGAGTCACTTCCCTCTTTTAATTTTAGTATATCTCGAATTTTTCAATGTAGTATATTGTTTTATCAATTCCGCTCTCATAATTTTTATTGTTTAAACGGAGTGTCATCATCCCTGTAGGTTTTATTGTGGCAATAGTTTCAAAAGGAATTAGAACTTTATCTCCTTGTATTTCCCATTTTTCAACTGGCATAAAGATTGTATCAGTAGGACCTCCATAACCAATGTCATATACATTATTTGAACAACTGTAGTTTTTATAGTAAAATATACTAAAAAATCAAACTTAGGAGAAAAATACATGAATAGAGTTGCTATTGTAAGTGCTAAAAGAACTGCTATAGGGAGTTTTGGTGGAAGTTTAAAAGATGTTCCAGCAGCTAGACTTGGTGGGAATCTTGTAAAGCAAGCATTAGAAAGTATAAATCTTGATCCAAATCTTGTTGATGAGATAATATTTGGTAATGTGTTACAAACTGGTTTGGGGCAAAATGTTGCACGACAAATTGCAGTAAATGCTGGTATTCCAAAAGAGAAGAGTGCCTTTGTCGTGAATAAGGTATGTGGTTCTGGTTTGAAAAGTGTTGTATTAGGAGCTCAGTCAATCATGTTGGGCGATAATGATATAGTAATTTGTGGTGGAGTAGAGAATATGAGTGCAGCACCTCATTATACGAAGAATGCACGTTTTGGTCAGAAATTAGGTAGTTTTGAATTAGAAGATACTATCATAAATGATGGGTTAACTGATGCTTTTGAAAATTATCATATGGGTATCACGGCTGAGAACATAGCTCAGCAATATAATATAACGAGAGAGGAACAAGATGAGTTTGCTCTTAAAAGTCAGAAAAAGGCTGCTTTGGCAATTGAAAATAACTTATTCACAGAAGAAATAGCTCCGATAATTGTTAAAACTAGGCGAGAGGAAATTAGCTTTAACACCGACGAATTTGTTCGTGCTAATACTACTTTGGAAAGTTTAGCCCAATTACGCCCGGCTTTTAAGAAAGATGGAACAGTAACGGCAGGGAATGCTTCAGGTATAAATGATGGAGCTGCTTGTGTAATATTAATGAGTGAAAATTGTGCAAAAGAGTTAGGGTTAGACGTTCTAGGTTATATTGAAGGCTATGCATCAGCAGGCTTAGATAATAAGGTAATGGGCTTAGGACCTGTTCCGGCAACAAAGAAAGTGCTAGAAAAACTAAATTTAAATATAGAAGACATAGACTTATTTGAGATGAATGAAGCTTTTGCTGCACAATCAATAGCTGTAACGCACTTATTAAATCTTGACGAAAGTAAGGTTAATACTCGTGGTGGAGCAATTTCACTAGGGCATCCGATAGGAGCTAGTGGCTGTCGTATTTTGGTTACTTTGGTGCATGCACTAATTAAAGATAACAAGGAAAAAGGAGTATGTTCACTTTGTATAGGTGGAGGGCAAGGGATTGCTATGGTTATTTCGAGAAAATAATTATAGACTTTATACAAATATATTCCTGGTAATCCCTTTATATTTCGCTAAAATAAAAGTTATTTATAAAAATAATTGTTTATTGGAAAAGAAAGTGTTAAAATAGATAAGTGATTATTTTTAAGGAGAAATATTGTGAATAAATTCATAAGAGAACATGGACAAGTTATTTTGTGGTTTATCTTCTTAGTATTTATGATAATATCGCTTAGTATGGTATTTACTCACGGTATAGGTTATGCTAGTATTGTATTCATATTAAGCTTTGTATTATTGTGCCCACCTATTGTAAAACTTATTCAACGAAAAACACGTTTGAAAAAAGTAGTTTTAGGAGCTGTGAGTGCACTAGTAATGACGTTAACAATGTTAATGACTAATCACTTTAGTGATGCTAAAAAAGAAGAACAAAGAAAAACTTTCCAAGAGAAAAAAGAAGAACGTGATAAAAAAATAGAAGAACAGTCATCAGCGGATAATGACTCTGAAAAGAAAGAGCAACAAGTAGCGCCACCTCCACCACCTAAAAAAAGAATTGATGAGCAGGATGTGGAAAAAAATGAGACTGTTCAATTAGCCCAAAAGAAAGAGGCACAAGCACAATTACAACAACCCAAGAAAGTAATAGTGAGAGCAAGTAAAAAGAATGGATATTATTATACACCGACACATCCTTCTTATAACAATATCGCAGCAAAAAACCTATTAGTCTTCAACTCAGAAGAGGCTGCTCAAAAAGCAGGATATAGAAGAGCTGCATAATAAAAAAGGATTGACTTGAAAATCGTAATTTTGTAGAAACAAGATTTTATCGGGTCAATCCTTTTTTATCACTTTAATGTATAAAAACAAAGAGGAATATAGTGTAGAGTAGAGTAGTTTGAGAATGATAAAATAAGAATGTACAGTTTTGACAAAATAAAAATGTACAAAT